>NZ_JBIWOX010000005.1:0-137147 GCF_044767975.1 Streptomyces sp. NPDC101181
GCGCCCCCCCCCCCCCGGGCGCCGGGGCGGGGGGGGGCCCGCCCCCGGCCCCCGGCCGCCCGGGGGGGCGGGGCCCCCCCCGGCCCCCCGGGGGGGGGCCCCCCCCCGGCCCGGGGGGGGGGCCCCCACCGCTTTTCCCGCACGGATACGGTGCGGGCGGAGATCAGCGCCGTTCGATCCAGATGTTGCGGAACCTCGGGTTCTCGCCAGGATCCCCGTGGTCCTGCAACTTGATGTGCCCCGGAGCCGGTCCCTCCGGACGGCCCGCCCCGGTCGGTCCGGCGACGGCCACGTCGTCGTGCACCAGCGTGCCGTTCCACCGGAGGCTGACCCGCGCGTCCTGCGTCTTCTTCCCGTCGCTGTCGAAGCGCGCCGCCCGGAAGTCGATGTCGTAGCTCTGCCACGTGCCGGGCGCGGTCGCCGCGTTGACGTCGGGGGCCTTGCGGAGATAGATCGAACCGGCGTCGTTGGTGGCGGGCACCTTGACCCCGAAGGACTCCAGCACCTGGATCTCGTACCGCTCCTGGATGTAGACCCCGCTGTTGCCCCGGGCCTGTCCGGTGACCTCCGGCGGGTAGTCCGGCTGGTACCACTCGGCGTGCATCCGGAAGTCGCCGAACTTCTCCTTCGTGCGGATGTCCCCGCCGATCGACTCCACGGAGCCGTCCGCCACCGGCCACGTCGCCGGACCGCCCTTCGCGGACTCCCAGGCGTCCAGGTCCGAACCGTCGAAGAGGACGGTGCGCCGGGTCGGGGTGACGGTGAGGTTGTCGAGGTTCACATGGCCCTCGTCCTCAGGTTCGTAGGCGTAGGTGACCGTGTTGGCGCCCTTGCGCAGGGGCACCGACTCGACGTGGGTCGCCCAGGTGTTCCAGGTGACCGTGGAGTCCAGCCAGATCTGCTTCCACCGCTCGCCGTTGACGTACAGGGTCATCGACCGGGGCTTCGGCTCGGGGTCGGAGTTCTGCCCGTTGGCGTACCGCAGGGCCAGGTCGTGCTTGCCCTTCTTGTCGGCGCGTACGGCGAAGGTGGTGCGGGAGCCCGGCGCCCAGTTGTTGTCGATGAACCCGGTGCCGGAGTAGCCGGAGTGGTTGTCGTTGAACTTGGTCCCACCGGACAGGGAGGCGGACTCGGCCTCGTACACCGGCGGCGGCTTCGAGCCGTCGGGCAGCGTGTTGAGGCTGTACCAGGCCTCGGTGCTCCACAGCTCCTGGCCGTTCTCCGCGGCGAACGGGCGCGGGGACTGCACGTGCACGACGTGCCCGGGGCGCAGGCCGTCCACCTTCAGCGTCACGGTCGTGCGGTCGGTGGAGAGCGTGGCGGAGGTGACGTCGAGGGCCTTCTCGTCGGCCTTCGGGCCGCCGTACCTCGGGGTCGCCACGTAACGCCACTGCTGGGCCTCGTACTTGGCGGCCAGATTCGCCGCGGTCTCCTCGGAGAGCGGCTGGGTGTACTCGATCTCGAAGCCGCCGTCGACCGCCCGCATGGCCTTCATGTCGAAGGCGTCCTCACCGGTGAGCGCCAGCTTCTGGAGGCCGAACTTCAGCTTGCCCTCCTGGCCCCAGTTCCCCGCGTCGCCGATGCCGCCCGCGTAGATCGCGCCGTCCGGGCCGAGGCTGATCCGGTTGACCCCGGCCTCCAGGCCCTGCGTCATCCGGAACACCGCGCCCTGGTACTCGCCGCCGACCTTCTCCAGGTAGGCCCGCTGGAGCCCGCCGTAGGTCACGTCACCGAAGACCATCTGCCCGGCGAAGGGACCGTCGCGCAACTGGAGCGGGTTACTGGGCGAGTTGGAGATCTCGCCGTGCGGCAGCCACAGGACGGGCTCGGTCACCGGCTGGTCGTCGTAGACGCCGTCGGGGTTGGTGTGGTGGTTGTAGAAGGCGCCCTGCTTGATCCGGACCAGCTTCGACGTGGGCACGTAGGCGCCCTGGTTGTCGGTGGCGAAGATGGAGCCCTCCGGCCCCCAGCCCAGACCGTTGGGCGTACGCAGCCCCCCGGCCACGTACGACACCTTGCCGGTCTTCTTGTCGATCTTCAGGGCGGAGCCGCGGTTGGGTACGTTCTGCGGGTCCTGGGTCGCACCGCCGGGGACCATGGCGATGCCCGTGCTGACGTAGAAGTACCCCTTCTCGTACAGCAGGCCGAACGCGAACTCGTGGTAGTTGCCGCCGAACGGCCAGGTCGCGATCTGCCGGTACTCGTCGGCGACCTCGTCGCCGTCCTTGTCGACCAGTGCGGTCAGACCGTCCTTCTCGGAGACGTAGATCGTGCCGTCGACGTACTTCAGCCCCATCGGCTCCAGCAGGTCCTCGGCGATCAGCTTCGTCGTGACCTTCGACGGGTCGGTGTTCCCGGTGACGTTGTCGAGCAGATAGACCTGCCCGAGCTCGCTCTCCCGGCTGCCGCCCCAGGTGCTGACGGCCAGGCGGCCGTCCGGCAGCCAGTCCATGCCGGTGACCTGCGGCTCGAAGCCGTCGGGGCGCAGATCGGTCAGCGTGTAGTCGGGGTGGACCCCGGCCAGCGGCAGACCGTCGCCGGGCGACTCGTCGATGCCCTCGCACAGTTTGCGCCCCGGGGAGGTGACCCGTGTGACGTCGGCGTCGGTGCTCAGCACCGAGGTGGGCACCACGGAGTACGCGCTCGCCCCTGGCGGCCGCCACTCCAGCAGCAGGCGCTGGTCGTACTCGCCGTCCCAGTGGTCGATCCGCAGCGCGTGGTGGCCTTCGGTCAGCTCGACCGAACCCTCCTTGGGCTGAGCACCGTGCTTGCCCCCGTTGTCGATGATCTGCGTACCGTCGATGATCAGCCGGGAGCCGTCGTCGCTGGTGATGCGGAAGTCGTGCTTCCCGGCGGACTCGACGTTCAGGTACGCGGTGACCTCGGTGACGAACTTCCCGGCCAGCCCGAAGTCGTCGGCGGTGGTCCAGTCGATCGTCGGCTTCAACTCGTCCACGTTGGGCGTCTGGCCGGGCTTGAGCGTGCAGAAGTCCTCCAGCGCCATCTGCACGTCGAAGACCCGCATGGTCACGCCCGGTTCCTGCGGCGGTATGTCGGGAGGCTGGGCGGCGGCCGCCTGGCCCGGGACGAGGGTGGCGAGGAACAGGGCTGAGACGAGTACGGCCAAGCGCCGCATGGGCCTTCCTCCTTGAGGGCCGAGGCAGCCGGCGGTCCAGTGGCTGACGGGCTGCCGCACAACAGTGAAGGGCAGGCCTCGCGGAAAAGGCAACAGGCGGGTAAGCGCTTTCTATTTTATCGTTGCAAAGAAGTCGGACATCGCGCCGGAGGAGGCTGGAACAAAAGGCCTGCCAATGGCTCCGACTCGGCTCGACCATCGGCAGCAAGCGCTGCCACGTTCAGGGTCAGGCCGACCGCCACGCCCGCGTGGCGCACGCGACCTCGTAGTGCCACCAGCCCTCGTCCCGGCCACGGGCGAGGAGCGCCTTGACCGCGCGCAGATCCGCCCCGCCCGGCACGGTCAGCGCGACCAGCGGAACGTCGGCGCCGAACACCTCGCCCCGCAGCCCGAATCCGGCGAGCCGCTCGTGCACGGCCCGGACGTCGGGGCCGAGCGGACCGCCCGGCAGGGGCAGGACGCGTACGGTGCAGTTGCCCGACTCCGCCACCCGGCCGCTCGCCCACCGCACCCCGTCCTCGTCCGTCCAGAACCGTACGATCTCGCCCTCGGCGACCCCGTCCCGCAGGAAGGGCACGTTGTCGACGCGCGCGGTGTCCGGGCCCAGCCGGGTCGCCCACAGCCCCTCGGTGTCACAGTGCGGCCACCCGTCGCCGTGGGACGGCCACCCGTCGCCACGGGGCAGTGAGCCGTCTTGGGGCGGCGAGCCGCGCCGGAGCGATGAACTGTCCCGGAGAGGCGAGCCGTCACGGGGCGGCTGGTCACCAGAGGGCGACGGACGGCCGTCAGGGGGCGGCCGGTCATCAGCGGGCGGCCAGCCGTCGTGCGGCGCGCAGCGGAACCAGATCTTGATCCGATCGGTTTCGCCGGGCGGGCGCTCCGGTCCGGCGGGGAATCCCATGCCCCCATGGTGCCTTCCGCCCATCGCTCGCGCCTGTCCACCACCGGCCCCCGCCAGGGCATGACCAGGCACGACGCCGGAGCGGCGAAGCCACATCGGCCCCGGCGACCCCGGGGCCGCCATGTCGGTTGCCCCGCAAGCCAGTTGCCGGATGCACCACCGCCCTCCCCAGGCTCCCCGCGCACACGTCTTGACGCGTACAGACCCAGAGGGGAAACATCGCTGATACGAGAGAGCGCTCTCCCATCCCTCCCCCACCTCGGCTCTCCCGTCCGCTCCTCGTGCCCCGTACCGCGACCCAGGAGACGTACCCCATGTCTGCTCCCCCCACCGCACCACGCCCCCGCCGCCGGCGGCGGGCCCTCGGTCTGGCCGCGCTCGCCGTGGCGATGCTCATGTCCGTACCGACCGCGCAGACCGCCTTCGGCGAGGAGGCCGGGGCGGCGGCCGTCCCGGGTGGCGGTGATCTCGGTCCGAACGTGCATGTCTTCGATCCGTCCACGCCCGACATCCAGGGCAAGGTCGACGCGATCTTCAAGCAGCAGGAGTCGGCGCAGTTCGGCAGCGGGCGCCACGCGCTGATGTTCAAGCCCGGCACGTACGACAACCTCAACGCGCAGATCGGCTTCTACACCCAGATCGCCGGGCTGGGCCTGCACCCCAACGACACCACCTTCAACGGTGACGTGACCGTCGACGCGGGCTGGTTCAACGGCAACGCCACCCAGAACTTCTGGCGCTCGGCGGAGAACCTGACCCTCAACCCGGTGAACGGCACCAACCGCTGGGCGGTCTCCCAGGCCGCCCCCTTCCGCCGCATGCACGTCAAGGGCGGACTCAACCTCGCCCCCGACGGCTACGGCTGGGCCAGCGGCGGCTACATCGCCGACAGCAAGATCGACGGCACCGTCGGCCCCTACTCCCAGCAGCAGTGGTACACCCGCGACAGCTCCGTGGGCGGCTGGACCAACGGCGTCTGGAACATGACGTTCTCGGGCGTGGAGGGCGCACCGCCCAACAGCTTCCCCGAGCCGCCGTACACCACCCTGGACACCACCCCGATCTCCCGCGAGAAGCCCTTCCTCTATCTCGACGGCACCGAGTACAAGGTCTTCGTCCCCGCCAAGCGCGAGAACGCGCGGGGCGTCTCGTGGGCCGGGGGAACCCAGCCCGGGGAGTCGATCCCGCTGGACCGGTTCTACGTCGTGAAGGAAGGGGCGGACGCCGCCACGATCAACGCGGCCGTGGAGCAGGGCCTGCACCTGCTCTTCACGCCCGGCGTCTACCACATCGACCGGACCATCGACGTGGACCGCCCGGACACGGTGGTCCTCGGGCTCGGCCTGGCGACGATCATCCCGGACAACGGGGTCACCGCGATCAAGGTCGGTGACGTGTCCGGCGTACGGCTCGCGGGACTTCTGGTCGACGCCGGTCCGGTCAACTCCCCGACGCTGCTGGAGGTCGGGCCGCAGGGGGCCTCGGCCGACCACTCGGCCAACCCGACGTCGCTCCAGGACGTGTTCGTACGCATCGGCGGCGCGGGCCCCGGCAAGGCGACCACCAGCATCGTCGTCAACAGCGACGACACCATCATCGACCACACCTGGGTCTGGCGCGCCGACCACGGCGAGGGCTGGGGCTGGGAGACCAACCGCGCCGACTACGGCGTCCGCGTCAACGGCGACGACGTCCTGGCCACCGGCCTGTTCGTCGAACACTTCAACAAGTACGACGTCGAGTGGTACGGCGAACGCGGCCGCACCATCTTCTTCCAGAACGAGAAGGCCTACGACGCCCCCAACCAGGCCGCCATCCAGAACGGCTCCACCAAGGGCTACGCCGCCTACCGCGTCGACGACTCCGTCGACCAGCACGAAGGCTGGGGCATGGGCAGCTACTGCTACTACAACGTGGATCCCACCATCATCCAGGAGCACGGCTTCAAGGCCCCGGTGAAGCCGGGGGTGAAGTTCCACCACCTGATCGTGGTGTCCCTGGGCGGCAACGGCCAGTACGAGCACGTGATCAACGACGTCGGCTCCCCCACCTCGGGGACGTCGACCATCCCGTCCCAGGTGGTGAACTTCCCGTAGCGACGCCCCGAACGGGGCCGCACACACCGCTGCCTCCGCCCGGATTCTTCCGGGCGGAGGCAGCGGGCTTCCGGGCTGGGGCAGCGGCGGTGGCCGCCGCGGCTCCGGGCGGCTCAGCCCTGGCCGGTGAGGTCGATGGTGACCGTGCGTTCGGCGGGGGTCTTGCCGGTCAGGGCCGTCTTCATGGCCTGGGCCACCTCGTCCGCGCCGACCTGGCGCTGCTTGCCGTCGGCCTTGGTCGCCATGATGCCGTCGAAGACGCCGTCCAGGAGGGTGTCGATCGCCTCCTTGTCGTAGACGTCGACCAGCCGCCCGTCGACGGGCTTCATCGAGAGGATCTGCGGCAGGCTCCTGGCCGGGCCGAACTGGATCTGCTTGGCACCGGCCTTGATCGTGATCAGGCCGGACATCGCGGGCTCCGCGAACTCCTTCATCGCCCGGTTCAGTTCGGCGGCGGTGATGGTGGGTTCCCGGGTGGCGACCGGCAGTTCGACCACCTTGGGCTCCCCGGTCTGCACCTGCGCGCGGTAGGCGTCGCGGACCGAGACCAGCGACTGGCCGACGTCCAGGGCCTTGCCCGGCTTGCCCGGTACTGCGACGGCCTTGTTCGGCTCGAAGCGGATCGTGCCGTCGTTGGCCGAGCCGGAGGTACCCGCCAGGTCGGCCAGGGCCACGCCCAGCTTCTCCTCGTCCACCGGGATCACCGGGTCGGCGGGGCGCTCCCCGCCGAACAGCGAACCGATCACCGAGACCGGGTTGTAGTCGCTGCCCGCAGCCCCGCGCACGGTCTCCTGGCTGTCCAGGGTGAGACCGGCCTTTGCCGGGTCGAGCTTCTCCTCCTTGCCGTCCACCGACAGCTGGAGCGGCGCCGTGGCCCGGTCGCCGAGGGCGGATTCGAGCTTGCCGACCGCGTCCTCCTTGCTGCCGCCGCCGATGTCGACGCCGAGCACCGTGGTGCCCTTGGGGACCTCCGCGTGGTTGAGCAGGAGGCCCGCCCCGTAGGCGATGCCGAGCAGCACGACCGCCACCACGCCCAGCAGGACCAGCTTGGAGCGGCCCTTCTTCGCGGGCTTGGCGGGCGCGGCCTGGGCCGCCGGACGGGGGGCGGCGGGACCGGGCGCGGGTGCGCCGGGTCCTCCCGGTCCCCCGGGCCCTCCCGGTCCCCCGGCCGGGCCGCCGAAGCCGCCCTCACGGTCCGGGAAGGGCGACCGGGAGTCGCTGGGCACCACGGGGATGCCGCTGGTCAGCGTGTCGCCCGAGACGTTGCCGCCGGGGCCGGGCGCGGGCGCCGGGGCCTGCGGGGTGAGGATCGCGGTGTCGTCGGACATCCGGGGCGGTACGCCACCGGGGGTGCCCGGGACCATCGGTCCGGGGCCGCCGAGGCCCGGGACGCCGTCGAGGTTCGGGGTCAGCGAGGAGCTGCCGGTGACCGGTCCCGTGGTGGGGCCGGACGGGCCCGGCGTACGCCCTCCGGGGTCCGGGGTGGCACGCGGGCCGCCGCCGGGGGCCCCGGCACCGTACCCGTCGAACGCGCCGCCGCCGTGGGGGCCGCCGGGTACTCCGGGGGTCCCCGCACCGCCGGGACCGCCCTGGCCGCCGGAGGCGCCGGGAGCGCCGCCCGGCTGCGGGGCGTCCGAGAAGTACGGCAGGTCCGGGCGCGGGCGGCCCGCGCCCGTGCCGTCGGGACCACCGGTGCCGCCCGGTCCGGCGGAGGGACCGGCTGGAGCTCCGGCGCCCGGAACGGCCACGCCCTGGGGCGGGGTCGGTGCCTTGCGGGGGGCGAACCAGTCGCTGCCGCTCTTCTCCCGGGCCGGCCTCCCGGCCGCCGCCCGGTCCGCGGGGGCGCCGTCGCGGGGCCCGTCGGCGGGCGCGGCGCTGTCCGCGCCGGACGGGCGGTCCGCGTGGTCCGCCCGTGCGGGTGGCGGCGGCGTGCCGGGGCGCGGTGCGCCGCCGGTGCGCTCGGCGTCGGGGCGGTCCGTGCTGAGATCGCTCTCAGCCATCGGGGTACGCATCACGACGGGCGGGATGGGGCGCGACCCGGGGATGTTGATCCGGATGCGCGTCGTCAGCGTCGTCTCGGTCTTCGGTTCCTCGGGCCGGGGCGGATCCACGGATTCCGGGGTGCCGTCCGAGCCGTCCTGCGACGGGTGCAGCGACGGATACTGGCGGGATCCGTACGGCGGCGTACCCGACGGGTACGCGGCTCCGCCGCGCCCCTGGGGCCCGGAGGACGAACTGTCAGTTTCACGACTCAAAGCAGGTTCTCCCGATTGGCTCCGCCGCCCGTACTTCCCCCATGCCGCAGGCCAGGGGACGGCTCGGCGCGCGCACCACCATACTGGCCGCTGCCGTCGGACACTCCGCGACCGGGGGAAACCTCCACCCCTGCATCACACCTGTGGGGGTCTCGCCCGGCCGGAGTTGGCACTTCAGATGCCCGACCGGGCGTTGCGGGTGGCTGATTGCGGAACCCTTGACGTGGTGGCGCACATCACAGCCACGGCGGTGCCGCCGAGCATGAAGAGCAGGAGGCCGAGTTCGTCGCCGAAGACGTAGTCGCCCTCCGGGCGGCCGCCCAGCAGGAGGAAGACGGTGGCGAACCAGCCGACCGCGGGCGCCAGGGCGCCGATCTGGGTGCCGGTCAGGACCCGGCCGCCGTAGAAGAGGCCCGCGGAGCCCGCCAGGGCGATGAGCAACCCGCCCGGGAACCAGGCGGCTTGGACGAGTGCTCCGGCGAGCGCGACGAGGACGCCGAGCAGGGCCAGGCCGACGTAGCCGACGATCCGGGCCGGGGAGGGCCGGACGGGGCCGCCCGTGGGCTCCGGGGCCCTGGGCGGCGCGTTGGTGCGCGGGGAGTAGGAGGCGGTCGCCCGGCCGCGCCCCTTGCCCTGGTCGGCCCGGGGGCCGCCGCGCCTGTTCCGATGACCGCCGGTGCCGGTGGGGGCGCCTTGGCCGCTCCGGCCGGTCGCGCCGCCGGTTCCGCTCCCGCTCGGGGTCTCCTTCACGTTCCGCTCCCCGGGGTGGACTCCGCCGCGTCGGGCAGACCCGCGAACAGGTCGCGCTCGCGGGCTCCGCCGGGCTCCCCCGAGGTGCCGCGCACCAGTTGGTAGCACTCGGTCGTCAGCAGCGGCTGGCCCAGGTCGTTGGAGAGGGCGAAGAAGGGGCCGTCGACCGCGATCTGGGTGGCGTGGGCGCGCATCGCCGCCGCCTTCGCCCCGGCGTACGCCGTTCCGTCGATCTCGGCGGTGATCTCGTCGCCGTCGACCACTCCGGGGACGTCGTCCACGGCCGCGATCCCCGGGAAGGCGTCCGGCGCGGTGGCGCGCAGCCGGTCGAAGGCGGCCTCGGCCACGGACCGTTCAACCCGGTTCCAGTAGATCTTCGCGACGGTGTGCGGGGCGTCCATGCCGAAGGACGGCTCAGCCGCCAGGTCGACGGCGCGCGTCGCGACGCGGTGGGCCTGGATGTGGTCGGGGTGGCCGTAGCCGCCGTCCGGGTCGTAGGTGATCAGGACCTGGGGGCGGATCTCGCGGATCACCTCGACGAGGTGGGCCGCCGCCTCGTCGACCGGGGTGGACCAGAAGGAGCCGGGGCGGTCGTTCTGCTCGGCGCCCATCATCCCGGAGTCCCGGTAGCGGCCGGCGCCGCCGAGGAAGCGGTGGTCGGTGACGCCCAGCTCCGCCACCGCCGCGGTCAGCTCGCCGACCCGGTGCGGGCCGAGGACGTCGTCCCGGTCGGCGGTGAGGCGGGCGAGGGCGGGCGGGATGACCTCGCCCTCCTCGCCGAGGGTGCACGTGACCAGGGTGACGTGGGCGCCCTCGGCCGCATACCTGGCCATGGTGGCGCCGTTGTTGATCGACTCGTCGTCCGGGTGCGCGTGCACCAGCAGCAGACGGCGGGCGGGAAGGTCCTTCATGGGGACCACCCTACGAGCCCGGAGGCCCCCCGTGCCTCCGGGCTCCGCGCTCGCGGGCTCGCGGGCCTCCAGGCTCCGCGCCCGCCGCCCGGGTCAGAACTTGATGCTGCTGATCATCCCCGCCACGTTGGTCGTCAGGTCGGAGATGGTCGGTGCGACGGACGAGCTCGCGACGTAGAACCCGAGCAGTATGCAGACCACCGCGTGCCCTCCCTTGAGTCCGGATTTCCGGATCAGCAGGAAGACGATGATCGCCAGCAGCACTACCGCCGAAATCGAGAGCGCCACGGCGGTTCACCTCCATCAGTACGTTCGGACGGTCGGAACGGGGGTACGCGAAGTCGGCGAGTACTTACCCACCGAGCGCTACGGATCATAACTATCCGTGCCAACGCATTGATCGGAGCACAGCAGCACGAGGGGCGCACGGAGCCGCGCGCGCGGCTAAGTTCGAGGCCATGACCTCGCAGAAGCTGTCCTTTCCCCGCCAGCACGCACGGACCCAGCGGTTCGCTCTCGGCGCACCGCGCTCCTTCACCGTCTCACCGGACGAGACGCGGGTGATCTTCCTGCGGTCCGCCTCCGGGACCGACCGGAACACGCGCCTGTGGTCGCTCGATCCGGCGACCGGCGAGGAGCGGGTCGCCGCCGACCCCGAGGCCCTGCTGGGCGGTTCGGCGGAGAAGCTGTCGCCGCAGGAGCGGGCCCGGCGCGAGCGGACCCGGGAGGGGTCGGCGGGCATCGTCTCCTACGCGGTGGACAGAGCCGCGGAGTTGGCGGCCTTCGCGCTGTCCGGCAAGGTGTACGTGGCCGAGCTGCGGGCCGGGACCGCGCGGGCGCTGCCGGTGCCCGGACCGGTGATCGACCCGCGCCCCTCCCCCGACGGGCGGCACGTCGCGTACGTGACGAAGGGCGCGCTGCGGGTCGTGGGGGCCCAGGGCGAGGGCGACCGGGCGCTGGCCGAGCCGGAGGACCCCCATGTCACCTACGGTCTGGCGGAGTTCATCGCGGCCGAGGAGATGCACCGCTTCCGGGGCTTCTGGTGGTCGCCGGAGTCGGACCGGCTGCTGGTGGCGCGGGCCGACGACCGTGCCGTACAGCGGTGGTGGATCGCCGATCCGGCGCACCCGGACCGCAGGCCCGCCGAGGTCGCCTATCCGGCGGCGGGGACGCCCAACGCCGAGGTGCGGCTGTTCGTGGTGGACCTGGCGGGGGCCCGTACGGAGGTGGTCTGGGACCGGGCGGCCTTCCCGTACCTGGCCCAGGTGCACTGGTCGTCCGCGGGCGCCCCGCTGCTGCTCGTCCAGGCCCGTGACCAGCGCAGTCAGCGGTATCTGGCGGTGGACACCGAGACCGGCGCCACCCGAGTCGTACATGTGGACGAGGACCCGGTATGGCTGGATCTCTTCCCCGGGGTGCCCGCGTGGGCGCCGGACGGGCGGCTGGTGCGGATCGCCGACGAGGGCGGCGCGCGGGTCCTGGCGGTCGGGGACCGGCTGCTGACCGGGTCGCAGCTGCACGTCCAGGCGGTGCTGGACATCGGGGAGTCGGACGTACTGATCTCGGCGGTGGCCGGTGAGGACGCGGTCGAGCCGGAGATCGGGCAGATCCATGTGTACCGGGTCAACGAGCTGGGAATCGAGCGCGTTTCCGAAGGGGTGGGGGTGCACAGCGCCGTCCGCTCGGGCGCTCTGACGGTGCTGGTCTCGGCCGTTCCGGAGACGCCCGGCGCCGCTGCATGGGTGGTGCGGGAGGGGAAGCGGCTCGTCCGGATCGCGAGCTTCGCCCAGGAACCGGTGATCGATGCCCGGGTGACGCTCACCGAGGGGGGCGCACGGCGGATTCCGTGCGCCGTGCTGCTTCCGGCGGACTACCAGGAATCGGATGGTCCGCTTCCGGTACTGCTGGATCCGTACGGCGGACCGCACGGCCGCCGGGTGGTCGCCGCCCACAACGCGCACCTGACCTCGCAGTGGTTCGCCAACCAGGGGTTCGCGGTGATCGTGGCGGACGGGCGGGGTGCGCCGGGCCGCTCGCCCGCCTGGGAGAAGGCCGTACGGGACGACTTCACCCTCACCCTGGACGACCAGATCGAGGCGCTGGAGGGGCTCGCCGGGCGGTTCCCGCTGGATCTGTCCCGGGTGGCGATCCGCGGCTGGTCCTACGGCGGCTACCTGGCCGGCCTGGCGGTGCTGCGCCGGCCGGACGTCTTCCACGCGGCCGTGGTGGGCGCCCCGGTCACGGACCTGCGGCTGTACGACACCCACTACACCGAGCGCTACCTCGGCGACCCGGCCCGGCAGCCGGAGGTGTACGCGCGCAACTCGCTGATCACCGACGACGGACTGTCCGAGCCCGCCTCCGAGGTGCGGCCGATGATGATCGTGCACGGCCTGGCCGACGACAACGTGGTGGTCGCGCACGCCCTGCGGCTGTCCTCGGCGCTGCTGTCGGCCGGGCGGCCGCACGAGGTGCTGCCGCTGAGCGGGGTGACGCACATGACGCCGCAGGAGCAGGTCGCGGAGAACCTTCTGCTGCTCCAGGTGGACTTCCTCAAGCGGTCGCTGGGGCTGAGCGGTTCCTGAGCCGCCCGGCCGTTCCCCGCCCGCCTTGGTCACCGGCGGGGCGGCGGGGACGCGGGACGGTGGCGGCGGGCGACCGGCCGGAGCGTCGAAGAGACGCTCCGGCCGGACCACGGCACCCGCACGGCCGTACGTTGTTCAGCATGAGGCGTTCGTATATCGGAGCGGCGACGGTGGAGTTGCCTGCTTGTTAACGATCCCGGCGGCGGTTCACGGCGTTTCGTCCTCCTCCGGGGGAGCCGGGGGCCGCACCGGCTCTTCCGCCGACGCCGGGGCGGGGACGTTCAGTTCGCCCTCCGGGGGCACCACGCGCTTCTCCTCCGCGAAGTGACAGGCCGAGTCGTGCCGGGCCGGGGAGTCGACGAGCCGGAACTCGGCGGGGACCGCCAGCAGCGGCACCTCCAGTTCGCACCGCTCCTGCGCCTTCCAGCAGCGGGTGCGGAAGCGGCAGCCCGAGGGGATGTCGGCGGGTGAGGGAACGTCCCCGTGGAGGATGATCCGTTCGCGGTGGGCGCGGGCCGCCGGGTCGGGCACGGGCACGGCGGAGAGCAGCGCCTGGGTGTAGGGGTGGGTGGGGTGGTCGTAGATCTCCGCGTCGGTGCCGATCTCCACGATCCGGCCCAGGTACATCACGCCGACCCGGTCGGAGATGTGCCGGACGATGGAGAGGTCGTGCGCGATGAAGACGAAGCTCAGGCTGAACTCGGCCTGGAGCCGGTCCAGCAGGTTGACGACCTGGGCCTGGACGGAGACGTCGAGCGCGGAGACCGGTTCGTCGGCGACGATGATCTCCGGGTTGAGCGCGAGGCCGCGGGCGATGCCGATGCGCTGGCGCTGGCCGCCGGAGAACTGGTGCGGGTAGCGGTTGATGTACTCCGGGTTGAGCCCGACGACGTCCAGCAGGTCCTGGACCCTCTGCCGACGGCTGCCCTTGGGGGCGACCTCGGGGTGGATCTCGTACGGCTCCCCGATGATGTCGCCGACCGTCATGCGCGGGTTCAGCGAGGTGTACGGGTCCTGGAACACCATCTGGATGTTGCGGCGCACCGCCTTCAGCGCCCGCCCGGACAGCCGGGAGATGTCCTCGCCCTTGTAGTGGATGGCGCCCGCGGTGGGACGTTCCAGGTGCACGAGCATCTTGGCGACGGTGGACTTGCCGCAGCCGGACTCCCCCACGATGCCCAGCGTCTCGCCCGCGCGCAGGTCGAAGTCGACGCCGTCGACGGCCCTGACCGCGCCGATCTGCCGCTTGAAGAGGATGCCCTGGGTGAGCGGGTAGTGCTTGACGAGGCCCCGTACCTGGAGGATCGGGTCGCCCTCGGCGTACGGTGTGCCGCCCTCGGCCGCCTTGGACAGCAGGGTGGATCCCGCCGCGCCGCCCCCGGCTCCCGCGCCGGTCCCCGGCCTCGCGTCCGTGCCGGGCCCCTCGCTCCTCTCGCGGTCAGCGTGCATCGAGCGTCTCCTTCCAGAAGTGGCAGGCGCTCCCGCGCTCGTCGTCGACCTCGTAGAGCGGCGGCACGTCGGTGCGGCACACGTCCTGGGCCATCGGGCAGCGCGGGTGGAAGGCGCAGCCGGACGGGATGCGCGTGAGGTTGGGCGGTAGGCCCTTGATCGCGTACAGCTCCTGGCCCTTCTGGTCCAGGCGCGGGATCGAGCGGAGCAGGCCCTGGGTGTACGGGTGGGCGGGGGCCCGGTAGATCTCGTGCACGGGCGCCGTCTCGACGATGCGGCCCGCGTACATCACGGCGATCTTGTCCGCCACGTCGGCGACGACGCCGAGGTCGTGGGTGATGAGGATCAGGCCCATGTTGTACTCGCGCTGGAGGTCGGCCAGCAGGTCCATGACCTGGGCCTGGACCGTGACGTCGAGCGCGGTGGTCGGCTCGTCCGCGATGATCAGGGAGGGTTCCAGGGCCATCGCCATGGCGATCATGATGCGCTGGCGCATACCGCCGGAGAACTGGTGCGGGTACTGGCCGACGCGTTCCTTGGCGGCGGGGATGCGGACCCGGTCCATCAGCTCGACCGCCTTGGCGCGCGCGTCCTTGCGGGACATCCCGCGGTGGACGACGAACATCTCGCCGAGTTGCTGGCCGACGGTGAGGACGGGGTTGAGGGAGGACAGGGCGTCCTGGAAGATCATGGCCATCTCCTGGCCGCGGATCTTGCGGCGCTCGTCCGCCTTGAGCTTCAGCAGGTCCTGGCCCTTGAAGAGGATCTCGCCGCCGCCGATCCTGCCGGGCGGCATGTCGAGGATGCCCATGATCGCCTGGGCGGTCACGGACTTCCCGGAGCCGGACTCGCCGAGGACGGCCAGTGTCTCGCCCTCCGCCACCGAGTAGTCGACCCCGTTGACGGCGCGGGCGACGCCTTCGCGGGTGTGGAACTCCACGTGCAGATCGCGCACTTCGAGCAACATGGCAACCGGCTCCTCAGCGCAGCTTGGGGTCGAGGGCGTCGCGCACCGCGTCGCCGAGCATGATGAAGGCGAGCACGGTGACCGCCAGGGCTCCGGCGGGCCAGAGCAGCATGTGCGGCGCGTTGCGGATGTAGTTGGCGGCGGCGGAGATGTCGATTCCCCAGGAGACGGCCGGGTCCTTCAGGCCGACGCCGAGGAAGGACAGGGTCGCCTCCAGCGAGATGTACGTACCGAGCGCGATGGTCGCCACGACGATGACGGGGGCGATGGCGTTCGGGGTGATGTGGCGCAGCAGCATCCGGGAGTTGGAGGCGCCGAGCGCGCGGGCCGCCTGGACGTAGTCGTTCTGCTTGGCGGTGATCACCGAGCCGCGGGCGATGCGGGCGATCTGGGGCCAGCCGAGCAGGACGATGAAGCCGACGACGGGCCAGACGGTGGAGCTGGTGACGACGGAGAGGAAGACTAGGCCGCCGAGGACGACGGGGATGCCGAAGAAGACATCGGTGAGGCGGGAGAGGACCGAGTCCCACCAGCCGCCGAAGAAGCCCGCGAGTCCGCCCAGCACGCTGCCGAGGAGCGCGACGCCGAGGGTGGCGCAGACGCCGACCGTGACGGAGGTGCGGGTGCCGTGGACGACGCGGGTGTAGACGTCGCGGCCCTGCGGGTCGAAGCCGAAGGGGTGGCCGGGCTCGGAGCCCTTCTGGGCGTCGTCCAGGTTGGCCTGGAGGGGGTCGCCGCTCGCGATCAGCGTGGGCCAGATCGAGATGATCACCAGGAAGAGGATGACCAGCGAGGAGATGATGAAGACCGGGTTGCGCCGCAGGTCGCGCCAGGCGTCGGACCACAGGCTGCGGGGCTTTCCGGCCGGTCCGGTGCCGTCGGCGCCGCCGGGGCTCTGCCCCAGGCCGGCGCCCTCCTCCAGGGCGAGGTCCATGGGGCCGCCGGCCCCCGCCGGGGAGATCGCTCCGTCCGGTGACTGCGGCTCAGGCATAGCGGATCCTCGGGTCGAGTACGGCGTACAGGAGGTCGACGATCAGGTTGGCGGCCAGGAAGACCAGGACCAGGACGGTGACGAAGCCGACGACGGTCTGGGAGTTCTGGCGCAGGATGCCCTGGTAGAGCTGGTAGCCCACCCCGTGGATGTTGAAGATCCGCTCGGTGACGATGGCCCCGCCCATCAGCGCGCCGATGTCGGTGCCGATGAAGGTGACGACGGGGATCAGCGAGTTGCGCAGCAGGTGCCGGACGACCACCCGGCGGCGGGGCAGCCCCTTGGCGACGGCGGTGCGTACGTAGTCGGCGCGGGCGTTCTCGGCGATCGAGGTCCGGGTGAGCCGGGTGACGTAGGCGAGCGAGACCGAGGCGAGGACGAGCCCGGGGACGAGGAGTTCGTCGAAGGCCGGGTCCGGGGAGACCGAGGGCTTGATGATGCCCCACTTGACGCCGAGGAGGAGCTGGAGCAGCAGACCGGTGACGAAGGTGGGGACGGCGATGACGACCAGGGTGAGGATGAGCACGGTGGTGTCGATCGGACGGCCGCGGCGCAGGCCGGTGACGACGCCGAGGCTGATGCCGATGACGACCTCGAAGACGATCGCGACGATGGTGAGCCGGATCGTGATCGGGAAGGCCGTGCCCATCAGCTCGGTGACCTTCTGCCCGTTGAACGCGGTGCCGAAGTCGCCGGTGAACACGTTGCCCATGTACGTCAGGTATTGCTGCCAGACCGGCTTGTCGAGGCCGAACTCGGCGCGCAGCTGGGCGGCGGTGGCCGGGTCGCACTGGCGGTCGCCGCAGAGACCCGCGATGGGGTCGCCCATCACGTTCACCATGAGGAAGATCAGCAGCGTGGTGCCGAAGAAGACGGGGATCATCTGCAGCAGCCGCCGGATCACATAACGTCCCATGCGGGGCTCCGGGGGTCGGGGCGGACTCGGCGAGGGGTGTGCCGACGGCCGGGACGCGTGTCGGGCGTCCCGGCCGTCCGGTCTCAGCGGGTCACTTGACGGTGATCTCTTCGTAGACCGGGACGCTGAACGGGTTCAGCTCGACGTTGTCGATCCGGTCCGAGTAGCCGGCGCTGCCGTTCTGGTACCACAGCGGGATGGAGGGCATCTCGGTCACCAGGACCTTCTCCGCGTCCTGGAAGGCGGTGATGGCCTTCGCCTTGTCGCTCTCGGCGTTCGCCTTGTCGACCAGGTCGTCGAACTGCTTGTTGCTCCACTTGCCGTCGTTGGACGGGGCGTTGGTGTAGTAGAGCGGCTGGAGGAAGTTCTGGATCAGCGGGTAGTCCATCTGCCAGCCAGCGCGCCAGGGTCCGGTGAGCTTCTGGGTGGAGACCTGGGTGCGGAAGTCGGCGAAGGTGCCGATCGGGCCGCCGACGCAGGCCTTGTTGTTCCCCAGGACGTTGTTGATGCTGTTGCAGACGGCGTCGACCCACTCCTTGTGGGAGCCGGTGTCGGCGTTGTACGAGATCTTCAGCTGGCCGCCGGGGATGCCGCCGCCCTCCTCGATCAGCTTCTTGGCCTGGGCCTTGTCGTACGTGCACTCCTTGCCGCACAGGCCCTTCTTGAAGCCGCCGTCGTCGCCGAGGACCGGGGAGGTCCAGTCGGAGGCGGGGGTGCGGGTCTGCTGGAAGATCTGGTTGGTGATCTGGGGCCGGTTGATCGCCATCGACAGGCCCTGGCGGACCTTGCGGGCGTTGTCGGTGTCCCACTCCTTGTCGTAGAACGGGAAGGAGATGGTCTGGATGATCCCGGCGGGGGTGTTGATGTAGCGGTTGCCGAGGTCCGCCTCGACGTTGCGGAGCTGGGAGGCGGGCACGTCGTCGACGAGGTCGAGGTTGCCCGCGGTCAGGTCGGTGTAGGCGGTGTTGTTGTCGGTGAAGACCTTCAGGTCGACGCCGCCGTTCTTCGCCTTGTCGTCGCCCGGGTAGTCGTTCCAGCGGCGCAGGTTCATCGAGGAGCCCTTGGCGTAGGACTCGATGGTGTACGGACCGTTGCCCACGGGCTTGGAGAGCCAGGCGTCGCGGTTGTCGTAGAACGCCTTGGGCAGTGGGACGAACGCCGTGTAGCCGAGGGTGTCGGGCCACAGGGAGAACTTCTGGGTGAGCTTGGTGGTGAAGGTCAGGTCGTCGACGACCTTGAGGCCGGACAGGGTCTCGGCGGAGGCGGAGCCGGACTCGGGGTGGACCTTGTCGTAGCCCTCGATGTACTGGAAGAAGTAGGCGTTCTTCTGGTTGTTCTTCAGCGCGGCGCCGTAGTTCCAGGCGTCCACGAAGGACTTGGCGGTCACCTTCTCGCCGTTGGAGAAGGTCCAGCCGTCCTTCAGCTTGATCGTGAAGTTCTGGGAGTCCTTCGTGTCGATGGACTCGGCGATCATGTTCTTCGCCTCGCCGGTCTTCGGGTCGTAGCGGATCAGTCCGCGGAAGACCATGTCGAGGACCTTGCCGCCCTGCACCTCGTTGGTGTTGGCCGGCTCCAGCGGGTTCTGCGGGTCGCCCCAGGAGGAGCTGACGATCCCGTCGGCCCCGCCGCTGCCGCCGCCGTCGCCCCCGCCGCCGCAGGCTGTCGCCGCCAGGGCGACGGCCACCGCACAGGCGGCCCACCTGACGTGTGTGGCTCCGCGCATGGAGTGCCTCCTATGAGTCATCGAGTAGCTCAATGCCTCATATCACCCCATACCGCCACACCTCGCATGCGGGCTTACCCCGTACGGGCGCGGGGCGGACGCGACGATGCCCGGTCCCCCGCGGGGGACCGGGCATCGTCGTTCAGCGCGGGGAAGGGGTCACGCCGCGTGCACGACGTCCTTCTCCTCGGCGAAGTGGCACGCCGACTCGTGGGCCGCCGGGGTCGATCCCTCGACGAAGCGCTGCGGGATCGCCAGCAGCGGCTCCTCCGTGGCGCAGCGGTCCTCGGCCTTCCAGCAGCGGGTGCGGAAGCGGCAGCCGGACGGCGGGTTGGCCGGGGACGGGACGTCGCCGGTCAGGATGATCCGGTCGCGCCCCTCGCGGGACGCCGGGTCGGGCACCGGGACCGCCGACAGCAGCGCCTGGGTGTAGGGGTGCGTCGGGTGGTCGTAGATCTGGGTGTCCGTACCGATCTCGGCCATCTTGCCCAGGTACATCACGCCGACCCGGTCGGAGATGTGCCGGACGATGGAGAGGTCGTGCGCGATGAAGACGTAGGACAGGTTGAACTCGTCCTGGAGCTTCTCCATCAGGTTGATGACCTGCGCCTGCACCGACACGTCGAGCGCGGAGACCGGCTCGTCGCAGATGATGATCTCCGGGTTGAGCGCGAGGCCGCGGGCGATGCCGATGCGCTGGCGCTGGCCGCCGGAGAACTGGTGCGGGTAGCGGTTGATGTACTCCGGGTTGAGCCCGACGACGTCCAGCAGGTCCTGGACGCGGCGGCGCCGGTCGCCCTTCGGGGCCACCTCGGGGTGGATCTCGAAGGTCTCCCCGATGATGTCGCCGACCGTCATCCGCGGGTTCAGCGAGGTGTACGGGTCCTGGAACACCATCTGGATGTTGCGGCGGACCGCCTTCAGCGCCCGGCCGGACAGCCGGGTGATGTCCTGGCCCTTGTAGAAGACCTCGCCGGCGGTGGCCCGCTCCAGGGTCATCAGGAGCTTGGCGACGGTGGACTTGCCGCAGCCGGACTCCCCCACGATGCCCAGCGTCTCACCGGCGTAGAGGTCGAAGGAGACCCCGTCGACGGCCTTGACCGCGCCGATCTGCCGCTTGAAGAGGATGCCCTGGGTCAGCGGGAAGTGCTTGACCAGGTTGCGCACCTGGAGGATCGGCTCACCCTGGCTGACGGGCGCGTCGATGGCGGCTACGGCCTCCGCCTCGGTCGCGGCGTCCACGGTCTCGACGTCGGAGACGTTCGGGGTGGCGTCCAGCGGCCCCTTGTCGAGCTCAGCCATGGATCGTCTCCTTCCAGAAGTGGCACGCGCTGCCGCGGCCGACCAGCTCCAGGCCGTCCCGCTCGGTCACCGGGGCGAGCGGCGGGACGTCCGTACGGCAGATGTCCTGCACCATGGGGCAGCGCGGACTGAAGGCGCAGCCGCTGGGGATGCGCGTGAGGTTGGGCGGCAGGCCCTTGATCGCGTAGAGCTCCTGGCCCTTCTGGTCCAGGCGCGGGATCGAGTCGAGCAGACCCTTGGTGTACGGGTGCGCCGGGCGGCTGTACAGCTCGCCGACCGGGGCCGTCTCCACGATCCGGCCCGCGTACATCACGGCGATCTTGTCCGCCACGTCGGCGACGACGCCGAGGTCGTGGGTGATCAGGATCAGGCCCATGTTGTACTCGCGCTGGAGCTCGGCCAGCAGGTCCATGACCTGGGCCTGGACCGTCACGTCGAGCGCGGTGGTCGGCTCGTCCGCGATGATCAGGTCCGGCTCCAGCGCCAGCGCCATGGCGATCATGATGCGCTGGCGCATACCGCCGGAGAACTGGTGCGGGTAGTCCGACACCCGGGCCGCGGCGGCCGGGATCTTGACCTGGTCCATCAGCTCGATGGACTTGGCCTTGGCCGCCTTGCGGGACAGGCCCTGGTGGACGCGGAACATCTCGCCGAGCTGGTAGCCGACGGTGAGGACCGGGTTCAGCGAGGACAGCGCGTCCTGGAAGATCATCGCGATCTTCCGGCCGCGGATCTTCCGGCGCTCCTCGTTGGACATCTTCAGCATGTCCTGGCCGCGGAAGAGGATCTCGCCCCGCGTGATCTTCCCGGGCGGCATGTCGAGGATGCCCATGATGGTCTGCGCGGTCACGGACTTGCCGGAGCCGGACTCGCCCAGCACCGCGAGGGTCTCGCCGGCGCTGACGGTGTAGTTCACACCGTTGACCGCCTTGGCCACACCGTCGCGGGTGTGGAACTCCACGTGCAGGTCGCGCACGTCCAGCAGCGGGCCGTCGCCGCTCACGGACTCCCGCGGAGCGGGGACGGGTGCCGTCTTGTCGATGGTGGTCACGAACGCCTCCCTCAGCGCATCTTGGGGTCGAGGGCGTTGCGGACCGCATCGCCGAACATCAGGAAGGACAGCACCGTCACCGAGACCATCACCGAGGGGATGATCAGGACGTACGGGGCGTTGCGGAGCTGGTCCTTCGCGGAGGACACGTCGATGCCCCACGAGACCGTGGGCTCGGCGAGGCCGATGCCGAGGAACGACAGCGTGGCCTCGGCGGCGATGTACCCGCCGAGCGCGATGGTGGCGACCACGATCACCGGAGCGATGGCGTTCGGCAGGATGTGCCGGGTCAGGATCCGGGTGGTGGAGGCGCCGAGCGCCTTGGCGGCGACGACGTAGTCGGCCTGCTTGATCGTGATGACCGAGCCACGGGCGACACGGGCGATCTGCGTCCAGCCGAGGAAGACCATCGACAGGATCACGACCCAGACGGAGCGCTCCTCGAAGGTGGTCAGGATGACCATGGCGCCGACGATGAAGGGGACGCCGAAGAAGACGTCGGTGACGCGCGAGAGGATCGTGTCGATCCAGCCGCCGAAGTAACCGGCGATCATGCCGATGACCAGACCCAGGATGGTGACGGAGACCGTCACGACGACGCCGACGGTGATCGAGGCGCGGGCCCCGTAGATAAGACGCGCGTAGATCGAGCGCCCCTGGACGTCGTAACCGAGCCAGTCGGGGGCGAAGAAGTTCCCCCAGTTCGGGTGCTGGAGGTAGTGCTTGGCGAGATCCGCGTCGCGCGGCGAGGCGCTGGTGAACAGCCCCGGGAAGATCGCCATGGTGGTGAGCAGCAGGATCAGCACCATCGAGATGAGGAACAGCGGGTTCCGGCGCAGGTCGTGCCAGGCGTCGGACCAGAGACTGCGGGGCTTGCCGGGCGCGGGCCCGGAGTCCGTCGCGGCGGGCGTCGACGCGTCGGCGGCCGGAACGTCGGTGCTCTTGGTGAGTGCGGTGGTGTCAGGCATACCGGATCCTCGGGTCCAGGACCGCGTAGAGCAGGTCGACGAGCAGGCTGCAGACGAGGTAGACGATGACGAGCAGCGTCACGATGCCGACCACCGTGGCGCCCTCGCGCTTCCCCAGGGCTTCGAACACGAGCTGTCCGACGCCCTTGATGTTGAAGATGCCCTCGGTCACGATCGCGCCGCCCATCAGGGCGCCGATGTCGGTGCCGAGGAAGGTGACGACGGGGATGAGCGAGTTGCGCATCAGGTGGACGCCGACGACGCGGCGCCGGGGCAGGCCCTTGGCGACGGCGGTGCGCATGTAGTCGGCGCGCAGGTTCTCGGCGACCGAGGTGCGCGTCAGCCGGGCCACGTAGGCGAGCGACAGCGACGCCAGCACGATGGCCGGCATGATCAGTTCGCTGTTGGTCGGATCGATGCTCACGTTGGGCTTGGCGATGCCGAGCTGGAACGCGAAGAGGTGCTGAACGAGGAAGCCCAGGACGAAGGAGGGCATGGAGATCAGCACGAGCGTCAGACCGAGCAGACCGCGGTCCCGGAGGGACTCGGCCTTCAGGCCCGCGACGATACCGAGCGAGATCCCGGCGACGACCGTGAAGACGAACGCGAAGATCGCGAGTCTGACGGTGATCGGGTAGGCGTCGGCGATGACGTCGGCCACCGGGCGCTGGGTCCCGATCTGTGTGCCGAGGTCGCCCTGGAACAGATTGCCCAGGTAGTTCAGATACTGAAGCCAGATCGGCTTGTCGAGCCCGTACTCGGCCTTCAGGGCCGCGATCTGGGTGGCGTCTACGTGCTGCTCGCCGGCGAGTGCTCTGACGGGGTCGCCGGGCAGCGCGTACATCATCAGGAAGACCAGCAGGGTCGATCCGATGAAGACCGGGATCATCTGGAGCAGTCGTCGTGCGACATAGCGCCCCATGGGTGCCTCCGTGTGGGGATAACTGCGGCGCGGGGGCCGCCTCTTCGCAGAGACGACCCCCGAGCCACCGGGCGCGCTGAGGGCAGCGCGGCCGGATGACGGCCAAGTGGGGAATGACCCGCCGGCGTGTTACTTGGTGGTGACGTCCGTCAGCTCGACGTCGCCGTGGAAGTCGACCTTGACGTTGTCGACGTCCTTCCCGTGGCCGCCGTTGATGCGGTAGTACCAGAGCGGGATCGCCGGCATCTTGTCGACGAGCGCCTTCTCGACCTCCTGGTAGGCGGCCACCGACTCCTCGAGGGTGTCGGCCTTGTCGCCCTTGGCCATCAGGTCGTCGATCTCCTTGTCGGCGAAGCGTCCGTTGTTGGACTCCGCCTTGGAGTGGTACAGCTCCTTGAGGAAGTTCACGTTGACCGGGTAGTCGGCCACCCAGCCACCGCGGTACATGCCCTTGACCTCGTCGTTGTCACGGGCCTCCAGGTCCGTGGCGAAGTCGGGCTTGGCGTCGCCGGTGCAGTCGACACCGGTGGCGTTGCGGATGGACTCGCAGACCGCGGTCACCCACTCCTTGTGCCCGCCGTCGGCGTTGTACTGGATGGTGAACTTGTTGCCCGGGACACCGCCACCCTCCTTGATGAGGGCCTTGGCCTTGGCCGGGTCGTACTTCAGGAAGTCCGAGTCCAGCTGCTGGTTGCCCTTGACCTGCGGCGGCGTGAAGCTCGTCGCGGGCTGGCGGGTGCCGTTGAGGACGGTCTTGGTGATCGTGTCACGGTCGATCGCCATGGACAGACCCTGGAGGACCTTGGGGTCGACGTCCTTGAAGGTGTCCGTGTAGAACGCCGGGTTGAGCGACTGGACGGCCGCGTACGGCTGGTCGATCGCGCCGTCGCCGAGGTCCGTCTTGTACTTCGGCAGGTCACGCGGGCCGACCTGCTTGATGATGTCCAGGTTGCCGGAGACCACGTCGGAGTACGCGGCCTCGACGGTGGTGTAGTTCTTGAACTGGATGCCCTTGTTGGCAGCCTTGTTCGGGCCCTGGTAGCCGTCCCAGGCCTTGACCTGGATGAGCTTCTTGCGGTCCCACTTCTCGAAGCTGTAGGGGCCGTTGCCGACCGGCTTGAGGCCGAAGCCCTTCGGGTCGTCGAAGAAGACCTTCGGCATCGGCGCGAACGTCGAGTAGCCGAGCTTGTAGTTGAAGTACGGGACCTTCTCGGTCAGCTCGATCGTGAAGGTGGTGTCGTCCACGACCTTCAGACCCGACATCTTGTCGGCCTTCGGGGCGCCCGTCTCGGGGTGGACGTCGGCGTAGCCCTTGATGTCGGAGAACCAGAAGGCGTTCTGCTGCTTGTTCTCGACGTTGGCGTACCAGTTCCACGCGTCGACGTAGGACTGGGCGGTGACGTCCTCGTCGTTGTGGAACTTCCAGCCCTTCTTGAGCTTGACGGTCCAGAGCTTCGAGTCCTTGGTCTCCAGGGACTCGGCGTTCGTGAGGACGATCTCGCCCTTGGCGTCGAAGTCCAGCAGCTGGGTGAACAGCGACCGGATGACGTAGGAGCCGTTGCTCTCGTTGGTGTCGGCCGGCATCAGGAGCTTCTGGGGCTCGCTGACGTCGATCGAGACGTAGCCCGCGGGCTTGCCCGAGGTGTTCTTCTTGCCATCGTCTCCGCTGCCGCCACCACAGGCGGTCGCGGCCAGGGCGATGATTGCCGCTCCCGCGACCCACTTGGCGCTCTTGGCACCGCGCATGGGTTTCCTCCTCATGAGTCCACTTTTGACTACAAGAAGGGCACTGGAGAGATTCACCGACACCCCTGACGGTGATCGTTCAGTGCCCCGAGTGTGCTCGTGAGTCGGCACTCCCCACAGTGCGTGACCCATTGACCCGAGCTCAATGGAGCCAACTATTGAGTACGGCCGGGCTGTAAACCACACTTAAAGGGTCTCGGTTTGACAACATCAGACCCCCCCGTGTGCCCGAAATCCGGACAAAGCGATCCCAGACAGACACGCCCGAAACGGACTGTTAACACATGTTCCGGAGAGCGACCCCCGATATCCGGACAGCACGGTCAGGAAAAGCGGTTGACGAAGGCCCGGCCCCCCACAGTGTCTGCGGGGGGCCGGGCCTTCTGTCAATGCCTGTGCTGACGGCCCGTCCGACCGGGTGGGACACCCGGGGACGGGCCCGCGCATACGGAGCGTACGCCTCCGGCAGCTCCGGGGCCCCGCGCTCCGGGGGCGGGGGTCAGCCGTGCTTGGCGCGCGAGGCGGCGCGGCTGCGCTCGCGCTGGTCCAGGACGACCTTGCGGATGCGCACGGTCTCCGGGGTCACCTCGATGCACTCGTCCTCGCGGCAGAACTCCAGGGACTGCTCCAGCGACAGCTTGCGGGCCGGGACCACGTTCTCCGTGGTGTCCGCGGAGGCCGCGCGCATGTTGGTGAGCTTCTTCTCCTTGGTGATGTTCACGTCCATGTCGTCGGCGCGGGAGTTCTCGCCGATGATCATGCCCTCGTAGACCTCGGTGCCGGCCTCGGTGAAGATGACACCGCGCTCCTGGAGGTTGACCATCGCGAACGGCGTGACCGAACCGGAGCGGTCGGCGACCAGCGAGCCGTTGTGGCGGGTGCGCAGGTCACCGAACCACGGCTCGTGGCCCTCGAAGATGGAGTGCGCGATGCCCGTACCGCGGGTCTGGGTCAGGAACTCCGTACGGAAGCCGATGAGGCCGCGGGAGGGGACGATCCACTCCATGCGGACCCAGCCCGAACCGTGGTTCGTCATGGTCTCCATACGGCCCTTGCGGGTCGCCATGAGCTGGGTGATGGCGCCGAGGTGCTCCTCGGGCGAGTCGATCGTCATGCGCTCGATCGGCTCGTGCGTCTTGCCGTCGATCTGCTTGGTGACGACCTCCGGCTTGCCGACGGTCAGCTCGAAGCCCTCACGGCGCATCTGCTCGACCAGGATGGCGAGCGCCAGCTCACCGCGGCCCTGGACCTCCCAGGCGTCGGGGCGCTCGGTGTCCAGGACGCGGAGCGAGACGTTACCGATCAGCTCGCGGTCCAGGCGGTCCTTCACCTGGCGGGCGGTGACCTTGTGGCCCTTGCCGCCCTTGCCGACGAGCGGCGAGGTGTTGGTGCCGATGGTCATCGAGATGGCGGGCTCGTCGACGGTGATCAGCGGCAGCGCGACCGGGTTCTCCGGGTCGGCCAGGGTCTCGCCGATCATGATGTCCGGGATGCCGGCGATGGCGCAGATGTCGCCCGGCCCGGCCTTCTCGGCGGGCTTGCGGGTGAGCGCCTCGGTCATCATCAGCTCGGTGATGCGGACGCTGGACATGGTGCCGTCGCGCTTGATCCAGGTGACGGTCTGGCCCTTGCGCAGCTCGCCCTGCTCGACGCGGCAGAGCGCGATACGGCCGAGGAAGTTGTCGGCGTCCAGGTTGGTGACGTGGGCCTGGAGCGGCGCGGCCTCGTCGTACTCCGGGGCCGGGACGTGGCTGAGGATCGTGGAGAAGAAGGGCTCCAGGCTGTCACTGTCCTGCGGGACGGTGCCGTCCTCGGGCTTGGTCAGCGAGGCGACGCCGTCCCGGGCGCAGGCGTAGACGATCGGGAACTCGATCTGGTCCTCGTCGGCGTCCAGGTCCAGGAAGAGGTCGTACGTCTCGTCGACGACCTCGGCGATCCGGGAGTCGGGCCGGTCCGTCTTGTTGATGCAGAGGATGACCGGCATCCGCGCCGCCAGCGCCTTGCGCAGCACGAAGCGGGTCTGGGGCAGCGGGCCCTCGGAGGCGTCGACGAGCAGGACCACCGCGTCCACCATCGACAGACCGCGCTCGACCTCGCCACCGAAGTCGGCGTGGCCGGGGGTGTCGATGATGTTGATCGTGATCGGGTCCCCGCCGTCCTTGGGGTGATACTTCACCGCCGTGTTCTTGGCGAGGATCGTGATGCCCTTCTCACGCTCCAGGTCGTTCGAGTCCATCATGCGGTCGTCGAGCGACTCGGCGGCGTGCGCGGCGAAGGAGCCGGCCTGCTTGAGCATGGCGTCGACCAGGGTGGTCTTGCCGTGGTCGACGTGGGCGACGATGGCGACGTTACGGATGTCGTGGCGCGTGGGCATGGGTGGCTTGCGCTTCTCTCGGATCGTGGGATCAGGCGTCTCAGTCGGTCTTCGAGTCCTCGTACGCCCGCCGGGCGGCACGCCACGGCTCGTCCCATGGTACGGGCCCTGCGCGCACCGGGCTCCACGGGCCGATCCGCGGAGGCGGTCTTCCCGTGTGATTCAGGCGATATTCAGCCGGTGTCAAGGAACCGCCGGGCCGCCGAGCGGCCGGATACGGACGGAGCTGTGGGGGGGTGAGGAGTGGTGGAGCGACGAACGGCCCGGGTCAGGGCAGAAACCACCCTGCCCGCCGGGCGAACCGGCGGGCAAGGGTTTTGAGGTGCATCTGAGCTTGGCGGCGCCGAGGTGCGGCGCTTGACCGCTACTTCTTACGGTCTGCGGGGGAACCTGCCGCTTGCCGGTTCTTGAACCCGATGTCCTGATAGCGCGGGGCGGCGAACCCGAAGGCCCCGGCGTTCGCCAGCTTCTTGTCGACCGCGACGAGCTGCGGGCGCTGGAAGAGCGGAATCGATCCGGCGGCGGCCCAGATCCGGGCGTCCACCTGCCGCATCAGGTCGCGGGCGGTGTTCTCGTCCAGCTCGGCGGCGGCCCGGTCGAAGAGCTGGTCGATGTGGTCGGTGCCGACCCGGGTGTAGTTCTGCTCGACGAGGAGCGAACCGTCGGTGGCGGGCTCGGGCTTGGCGTAGATCGGCCGCCCGTCGGTGGCGGGGTAGGCGGTGGCGGGCCAGGAGTAGAGCGCCAGGTCGAAGTCGCCCGAGGCGATGTGGTCCTTGAAATAGCTCTCGTCGGAGACCTTGGTGATCTCGGTGCCGATCCCGATCCTGTCCAGCATCGCCGCGATCTTGTCGCCGACGCTGCGCAGGGACTGGGAGCCCGGCCCGGCGGGGAGCACGAAGCGCAGGGTCAGCGGCTTGCCGTCCTTGCCGAGCCGCCCCTGGGCCGCCGCCGGGGCGGGGGCCGGGGTGCCGACGGGCGCGTACGCTCCGGCCGCTCCGCTCGGGTGCTTGTCCTGGGCGGCGACCGCGCCGCCCTCACCGAGCGACCCGGCCTGCCGGAGCAGGGCGGCGCTCTGCGCGGCGGCCGTACGGGAGGGGGCGAGCACATGGACGGCGGAGACGGCGGACGCGGCGGACGCGGGGGCGGCGGCCGGGGCCGGGGCGCCGGGCTTGTTGTCGTCGCCGACGATGTAGAGACCCTCGTCGCGTGAGGCCGCGGTGTCCTCGGAGTCGTCGTCCCGCTGCTGGTCGCCCTTGTCGGTGTCCTTCTCGTCCTTCTCGTCCTTCTCGTCCTTCTCGGCCTTCTTCTTCTCGCTCTTCTCGTTCTCGGCGCTCTCGGCGTCCTTGTCGCCCTTTTCGGGGGTCTCGTCGTCCTTGTCGTCCTGCTTCTCGGCCTTCTCGGCCTCGCTGCCCGCCTTGGTGTCCTTGGGCTTCTCCAGCGCGCCGCCCCGGGTCCAGCCGGCGTCGGCGAGCAGCCCCTGGGCCTCCTTGGTGTTCTGTTCGCCGAGCGCGCCGCTGCCGTCCTTGTAGCCGGGCTGTCCGGAGAGGGCGAGATGGCTGCCGAGCGGCTCCGCGGGCAGGCCCAGCGGGCCGAGGACCGTCTGGGCCAGCTCCTTGCGGTCCAGGGCGCGGGCGACCGCGCGGCGGACCCGGTCGTCGGCCAGCGGCCCGGACTCGCCGTTCAGGGCGAGCTGGGTGTAGGCGGGCTCCAGGGACTTGCGTACGGCGAAGTCGCGCAGGGCCTTCTGCTGGGCCCCGTACGCGGCGACGGCCTTGCGGTTCTTCTCCCGGGCGGCCTGGGCGGTCTCCGCCTGCTCCTCGTCGGAGCCGTACGCCAGCGCCCAGGAGCGCAGGGCGGCGGCGGGCGTGATCTCGGCGCCGGGGCCGTGGGTGAGCGGCTGCCCGTTGTTCCCCCGGTCCCGCAGGGCGAGGGTGATGCGGTCGGCGGTGGACGCGTCGATGTCGGCGATGTGCACCGTGCCGCCGGCGAGGGCCTTCGCGCGGTCCTTGCTGCCGATCGCGCGGAAGACCAGGGTGTCCAGCTTCGCCTTGTCGCCCCACCAGCGGGGGTTGCGGGCCAGGGTGACGGTGCCCTTGGACTTGCTGACGCCGCGCAGGACGAAGGGTCCGGCGGTGTTCTTGAGCGTCGTGCGTGCCCCGTCGTTGAAGGCGTCCGGCGAGCCGGTGACCTCCTTCGGGTAGAGCGGCGAGAACAGGGAGCGCCAGTCGGCGTACGGCTTGGAGAAGGTGACCCGCACCTGGAGGTCGTCGGCGCCGCGCTCGATCTTCTCGATCCGCTCGTAGCCGGAGTTGCGGGCGGTCCAGAACGCGGAGTCCTTGCCGCTGAGCGCCCGCCACTGGGCGACGAAGTCCGGGGCCCCGATCTCCCGTCCGTCGCTCCACACCGCCTGCTGGTTGAGCTTGTAGAGGACGACCTGCTTCGGCTCCCGCTCGATGACCTTCGCGGACTCCAGGTAGTCCGGGTTGAGCCGGGGCCGCCCCTTGGCGTCCATCGGGAAGAGGCTGGGGAGCAGGGCGCCGGTGATCCGGGTGGTGGCGCTGTCGGCGTCCGCCTGGAAGGCGTTGAAGGTGGCGGGCAGCGCGTCGACCCCCCAGTTGGCCGTCGAGCCGTCGGCGACCGTGTCGCGAGCGGCGGCCGCGATGTCCTGGGGGGCCGCGCGGGTGGTGTCGTCGCCGTCGGAGCTGCACCCCGCCAGCACCGGGATCGTGAGCACCCCCGTCGTGAGGAGCGCGAGCGATCGGCTCTGGCGGAGCGATCGGCGCTTGTGAACCGTCCCGCGCGGGACGCCGACGTGGGACATGGTTGATACCTCCGGGGCCGGCCCGGACCACCCCGTACCGGAATGGACCGGATAGTGCGTGTGTGGTGGCATTTGCAGTTGATCACACCGGTTTCTGACTCCACTGAAACGCCCCACTGCCCGAGGACGCGCCGACACGGCGGACGGGGCCCCGAAGCTCACCCGGCCGGAGGAAGGCCCGGTCCCGCGAGGGGCTGATCGAGAGGACCGGGGTGCGGGAGTCGCGGGGGCGGGGGAATCGCGGAGTCCGGGGCACGGGAGACGTGGGGGCCGGGGCACGGGAGTCGCGGGGGCCGGGGCGCGGGAAAATCTCTCGATCCGAGCCGCGGCCGCTCCCTAGGGTGTCCGGCATGACGTCACAGCTGGTGCAGGTGAACTTCAAGGCCGAGGACGAGGTGGCGCTCGGGCGCTTCTGGGCGGACGTGCTCGGCTGGGGCATGGCCAGTGAGGCGCCGGGGGTCGTCAATCTGGAGCCGGTCGGCTTCGACTGGCCGGACCCGTCCGCCGTCTGCGTCGACCTGGTCCGCGTCCCGGACCGGGAGGCGGTCCGCTATCGCGTACACCTCGAACTGGCCACCGCCTCCGAGGCCCACCGGGCGGAGCTGTTCGCCCGCCTGGAGGACCTGGGGGCGACCCGCGCCGAAGGGAGCGTCGCGGACGCGACGCTGCTGGCCGACCCGGAGGGCAACGAGTTCGCGGTCCTCGCCCCCCGGGAGCGCCACCAGGACACCGGCCCCATCGCCACCGTGGTCGTCACCTGCGCCGACCCCCGGGCGATGGTCCGCTTCTGGGGCGAGGCGATCGACTGGACGGTCCACGACCTCACCGACGACCGCGCCCTGCTCCGCTCCCCCCAGGGCGTCGGCCCCTGGCTGGAGTTCCGCCGCACCCCAAACGCCCAGGCCCTCCGCAGCCGCGTCCACCTCGACGTCCTGCCCGTCCCGGCCGGGGACCAGGCGGCGGAGGTCACCCGCCTCGAAGCCCTGGGCGCGACCCGGACGGACGTGGGCCAGGGAGAGGCCCCCTGGGTGGTCCTGACCGACCCGGAGGGCAACGACTTCTGCGTGCTCGGGCGGGAGTGAGGGCCGGGGAGGCCCGGGGGCGTGGGCCACGCTCCCACCGCGCCAGCGGCATCCCGGGCCGAGGGGGCCGGGAGCCGTACGCCCGGACGCCGCTCCAGACGCCGGGCTTTGCGGGGCGGGGCCCCGGGAAGGCGAGGGGCCGCGGGAAGCTGTCAGGTGCCTGTGGGGCGGGCTCCGAGGACCGGGAGCAGTCTCAGTTTCTCGTCGTCCGGGGAGCCCGGGGTGGCTGTGTACACCAGGAGGGTCTGGTTCTGTTCCGGGTCGAGCAGGACCTGGCACTGGAGGGTGAGGACGCCCAGCTCGGGGTGGCGTACCAGCTTGGGGTCCACGCGCGGGGCGTCGATCTCGTGGGCGCTCCACAGGGCGGCGAACTCCGTGCTGCGCTCCAGGAGGAGGTCGCGCAGGTGCTCGGCGCGGCCGCCCGCGCCCTGCCGTGAGTAGGCGGCCCGCAGGCCGGAGGTGAAGAAGCGGCTGTGCAGCGGGTGGTCCTCCTCCGGATACAGCAGCCGGGCCGCGGGGTCGGTGAACCAGCGGTAGGTGAGGCTGCGTTCGGGGCCGGTGAACCCCGTCTGGTCGCCGAGGAGGGCGGTGGCCGCCGGGGTCTGGGCGAGGGTCTCCGCCACATCGCTGACGATCTGCGCGGGGGTGTCGTCCAGCCGTCCGAGGATGCGCATCAGGCCCGGCGTGATGTGGTCCGCGCGCAGGTTGCCGGGGCGGGAGGGGGTGTTGTGTCCGGCGATACGGAACAGGTGGTCGCGTTCGGCGAGGGAGAGGCGCAGTCCGCGCGCGATGGCGGCGAGCATCGGTTCCGAGGGCTGCGGCCCGCGCTGCTGCTCCAGTCGGCTGTAGTAGTCGGTCGACATGCCGCTGAGCGCCGCCGCCTCCTCCCGGCGCAGGCCGCGGGTGCGGCGGCGCGGTCCGCGGGGCAGGCCCACGTCCTCCGGTTGCAGAGCTTCGCGGCGGGTGCGCAGGAAGTCCGCGAGTTGTGCTCGGTCCACGGTTCCAGTCTCCCTCGTGGCCCCCGTACGTGACATCCGGGGCGCGGCGGTGGCGGTGTGCGGGTTCGGTGGTGGTGGCTGCGAGCGGGGGTGGCCGCTGCGCGCGGGGGTGGCTGCGGGCGGTACTGGCGGCGTTCGACGGTGTACGGGCCGGACCCCCGGCGGGCTGGACCCGGCGGACCGGACCCCGGCGGGCTGCACCCCCAGCGGGCCGGGCTTCCCGGCAGGCCGGACCCCTAGCGGGCCGGGCCCTCAGCGGACCAGGCCTCCGAGCGGGCCGGACCCCCGGCAGGCCGGACCCCCAGCGGGCCGGACCCCCAGCGGGCCGGACCCCCAGCGGGCCGGACCCCCAGCGGGCCGGACCCCCAGCGGGCCGGACCCGTCCGGGCCGCTCAGAGCAGCATGCCGCCCGACGCCTCGATGCGCTGCCCGGTGATCCAGGACGTGCCCTCGGTGAGCAGTGCGGCGGCGGCCGCGCCGATGTCGTCGGGCTCCCCGGGGCGGCCCATCGCGATGAGGCCGCTCAGCGTGTCGCGCATCGCCTGGTCGTCACGGACCCCGCCGCCGCCGAAGTCGGTGCCGGTGGCGCCCGGCGCGAGGGCGTTGACCGTGATGCGGCGCGGACCCAGCTCCTTGGCGAGGTAGCGGGTGAGGACCTCCACGGCGCCCTTGGCCGCGGCGTAAGCGGCGGTGGGCGCGGCGATGAAGCGAGTGAGGCCGGTGGAGACGTTGAGGATGCGCCCGCCGTCCTTGATCAGCGGCAGCAGGGCCTGGGTGAGGAAGAAGACGCCCTTGACGTGGACGTCCATCAGCCCGTCGAACTCGGCCTCGGTGGTCTCCGCGAACGACGCGTGCACCCCGTGCCCGGCGTTGTTGACGAGGATGTCGAGGTCGTCGCGGTCCCACTCCCGGGCCAGGATCTCCCGCACCCGCGCGGTGAAGGCGGGGATCGCGGCGGTGTCCCCGGTGTCCAGCCGCAGGGCGACCGCCGTACGTCCCAGCCGCCGGGCCTCCTTCACGACGGCCTCGGCCTCGTCGGCGTGCGAGCGGTAGGTGAGGATCAGGTCGGTGCCCGCCTCGGCGAGGTGCAGGGCGGTGCTGCGGCCGAGGCCCCGGTTGGCACCGGTGATGAGGGCGATGCGGGTCATGGTGGTGGCTCCGTTCCCGTCGGGTGCGGGCGGACCGGCCGGTCCGCCGCCTGCCTCTCAACGGTCGCGCGGTGCGGCGGCCGGATGAAGGCCGCGGTTATCCAGGGATCGCCGGTCCCTGTCTCGGCTCCCGGCTGCTCCTCGCCCCCTGAGTCCCCGTACGCCCGTCTTCCCGGACCGGCTCGTCCGGACGGGACCGGCTCGTCCGGACGGGACCAGCTCGTCCGGACGACGTGCCCCCGGGGACCAGGAGAGGTCACCCGCCCCCGTCGTACGGGCCCGGGTGCGGGCGCTCCCCCGCGAGGACGGCGTCCACCGCCGCGAGCGTGGGGTCCGTGACGTCCCAGTCGTGGGCGGCGGGGTGACCGGCGAACAATCCGCAGGCGTCCCCGGTACGGGCGTCGGTCACGGCGCACCAGGCCAGCTCCGCCAGGTTCGCGCGTCGGCCGTCCCACCGCGCCCAGACGGCGACGCGGCGGGCGTCGTCCTCCCACAGCAGCATCGCGTGGTCGCCCTCGTGCGTCGCGGCCAGCTCGCAGAGGACATGACCGGCCTGCGGCGGGCGGCGGCCGGGGGCGGTCAGCCGGACCAGGAACTCGGGGGGCGGCAGCAGGGCCACGGCAGTGCACTGGATGTTCATGGCAAGACCTCCGGTGGCCGTCAAGGCGCTTCGGTGTCGGGCGGATCCGGGGCGGACGAGTCGGGGTCGCACGGTTCGGTGCGGGGTGCGTCGGTGTCGGGCGGTTCCGGGGCGGACGAGTCGGTGCGGGGCGCGTCGGTGTCCGACCGCGTGGCGTCGGGTGCGTCGTCCTCCGCCTGGCCGGGCCCGAGCCGTCGCACCTCGCCGTGCAACTGCTCGGCGAGCAGGTCGCCCAGCGGGTCGGTCACGGAGAACGAGTGCGGGCCGGGGTGGTAGGAGAAGAACGCGCAAGTCGTGACCGTACGGGTGGGAAGGTGGCGGAGGACCGCAGGGCACAGGGGCAGCGTGTCGAGGTCGTGGACGCGGTGCGCCTCGGCCCCGCTCCACAGGAACCACAGATCCCGGTCGTCCGGGGTGTCCGCCGTCCACAGGTGTGCGGCGTGCTGGGCGGTCTCGTCGTGTGCGCCCAGCTCGCAGAGCAGGAAGTCCTCCCGGTCCAGCACGTCGGGCGGGTGCACGGGTCCGCCCTCCATCGTCGCGAGCGCCAACAGCGTTTCGGCGTACGGGACCTGGGTCACGGCGGTGCATTGCAGCACGTGGGCGGGTCCCATCCCTACGCGGCCAGTACGGCGTCGCCGGGCTGGAGAAGTCCCGGGCCCAGGGCCCAACCGGCCAGCGTCACCCGCAGGTCCACGGCCGCGTCGACCACGGTCAGCCGGGCGGGACGCCCCGCCTCCAGCGCGCTCAGGGCCTCCTCCTGGCGCCCCTCGTCACCGGCCCACGCCCGCAGCTCGTCCGGAGCGGCACACCCGTGGAAGACCACCCGGGCGACGTCTCTCGCGCCGAGCCACGCGGGGTCCGCCGGCACCTGCTGACCGTGCCCGTCCGCCAGCCGCAGCGCCTGCCGCCGGAGCCAGCGCAGCACCAGCCGCCGGTTCGGCAGCGCGACCCCGCCCAGCCGGAAGGTGCCCGTCCCGGCCGTCATGGTCACCGTCGCGACGAAGTCCGCGGCCGTCAGATGCGCGGCCTGCTCACGGCAGCCCCGCAGCGCCGCCCTCACAGCACCTCTCCCCGGCTCCGGGCGTTGAGCCGTGCGGTGCGGGCCCGAAGCTGCTCCAGGAGTAACGCGGGCCGCACGTAACGCGGTTCGACCTCCCACTCCCGCCCGCCGCCGACCGGCCGGAGGGCCCAGTACGGACCGGCGACGCCCCGGAACTCCCCCACACGGTCACCGCGACTGGTGTCCGCGAGCAGGGTCCCGGGCGTCGGAACACGTAGGGGCGGCCCCATATTCGAGCTGACGTTCTCGCCGTACACCGTTCGCTCCTCTCTGTAGCCGAACGACTACCGGGGCGACTCAGCGTGGCCTAGCGTGGGACCTTCTTCAACGTTTCGACCTTGGGGGATACGTTGGTCAACCGTAAGGAAACGAACCCTGACGGGGGCCGGAAGCGGCCTTCGGCGCCCGCCTGCGCAGGGAGCGTGAGGCGCGCGGCTGGAAGCAGGACGACCTCGGCGGGCGCATCGGCTACACCGGGCGGCACGTTTCCGGCGTGGAATTGTGCCACAAGTCCCCAACTCGCAAGTTCTCGATCGCCGTTGACGTGGCGATGGGCTATACGGACAGCGTTGATTCGTTCGAGCGCGAGTGGCGCAAGATCAAGCACGGGGTGCTGTTGCAGGGCTTCCCGGAGTACGTGTCGCTGGAGGGGCGGGCGGCGGAGATCCGGCTGTTCGAGTCGGGGCTCGTTCCTGGGCCGCTCCAGACGCGTGAGTACGCCCAGGCGTTGGTCGACAGCGCGGTCAACCGAGGCGTCATCACGCCGGAGCAGGCAGAGCAACGGATCTCGTTGCTCCTGGATCGTCAAGCCGCGTTGAACCGTCCGACACCGCCCATGCTGATCGCGGTTCTGGACGAGAGCTGCATCCGGCGGCCCATCGGAGGACCTGCCGTCATGGACGCCCAGTTGCAGTACCTGATCGAATTCGCCGGGCAGTCCAACACCATGTTGCAGATTGCTCCTTTCAGCATCGGCGAACGTCGGCCCTTCGATCGGCTGGTCAACCTCCTGACTCTCCCCGACCGGTCATTGGTGTCATATGTCGAGTCGCAAACACAGGGGTATCTGGACCGTGAACTCAGCTCTGTCCTCCCGCTGGTGAGGGCCTACCATCAGATGCAGGCCGAGTCTCTGTCGCAGTCAGAGACTGTGGACGTGATCCACCAGCTTCGAAGGGGAACCCCGTGACGACCGAATCCGCGACCCAGCAGTGGGTCAAATCCTCCCACAGCAACAACGGCGGGTCCTGCGTCGAGTGGGCCCCCGCCACCGCGTCCACCACCGGCACCGTCCCCGTACGCGACTCCAAGAACCCCGACGGCCCGGTCCTCACCCTCCCCGCCCCCGCGTTCAGCGCGTTCATCACGGGTATCACCTCGGGCGAGCTGTAACAGCGACCGCAGCCACGACCGGACAGCGACGAAGGGGCGGCCCACCGATGGCAACCGATTATCCGACCCAGCAGTGGGTCAAGTCCTCCTACAGCGGCAACGGCGGGTCCTGCGTCGAGTGGGCCCCCGCCACCGCATCCACCACCGGCACCGTCCCCGTACGCGACTCCAAGAACCCCGACGGACCGGTCCTCACCCTCCCCGCCACCGCGTTCAGCGCCTTCGTCGCGGGCGTCCGGGCCGGGGAACTCGGGGCCGCCTGACCGGGACCGATCACCCGCGCGCCGCCGACGACCCGGCGCGCGGTAACGGCACGCGAAGACCCCCGGGCGCGGGGAGAGGGACCTGACACCCCTTCCCCGCGCCTGGGGGTCTTCGTCGCGAACGGGCCGCCTCTCAGCGCGTCCGGCCGCGGCGGTCGCCGGGTCTCCCCCGTCGGCCTTCGGCCGCGATCGGGAGGCTGCGTAGCGCCAGCGGGGCCGGTGGGGGCAGCGGCCCGTTGGCTGGGGCGGGGGCGGCGCGGAACGACTGGAGCAGGTAGGCGACCAAGCGGCGGGAGGCCGCGTCGTCGTCGGGCAGGGCGGTCGCCAGTCCGCAGTGGGCCAGCATGACCACGGCCAGGTCGGAGGGGTGGAAGTCGGCCCTCAGGCCGCCCGCCGCCTGGGCTCGGCGTACCAGGGTGGCGAAGTCGCGCTCGGCCTGCTGCCGGGACCGGGCGTGCTCGGACGTGGTCTCCGGGAAGGCCGCGACGAAGGCGGCCGGGAAGCCGCGTTCCTGCTGTTGCAGCGCGCAGACCGTCACGATCAGTTCCTGGAAGCCCTGCCAGGGGTCCGGTGCCTCCAGCGCGTCGGCGAGGGCCTGCGCGCAGGTCTCCATCTGCTGGGCGAACGCGCCCCGTACCAGCGCCTCCCGGGTCGGGAAGTGCCGGTACAGCGTCGCGACGCCGACTCCGGCCCGGCGGGCGACGGTCGCCATCGGGGCGTCGATGCCGTGGTCCGCGAAGACCGCGCGGGCGGCGGCGAGCACGCGCTCGCGGTTACGGCGGGCGTCGGCCCGCAACCCGTCCTGAGCCGTGATCCGAGAGGATTCCACCCTCACTCCCTCTCGCTTCGACGCTAAACGGACGATTGCGTCCGTTTAGCAGCCTACCGTCGGTCCCCTTCCCTGTACGACTCCCGGCGAGTGAGGCGGAACCATGGACGACCGCACGATGAAGGCTGTGCTGTACGACCGTTACGGCGGCCCCGAAGTGCTGTACCCGGGGCGGGTGCCCGTCCCCTCGCCCAAAGCGGGCGAGGTGCTGGTGAAGGTGCACGCGTTCAGCGTCAACGGCGGTGAGGCGATCGCCCGTTCGGGCCGCATCCGGCTCCTGACCGGCCGCAGGTTTCCCCGACGGGTCGGCCTGGACTTCGCCGGAGAGGTCGCCGCTCCCGGCGCCGGGGTCACCGGATACGACCCGGGCGACCGCGTGTGGGGCGTGCTCGGCCGCACCTCCGGTTTCGGCAGCGCCGCCGAGTACGTGGCCGTGCCGGCCGAGCGGGTCGGGCACGTACCCGAGGGACTGGACCTGGTGGAGGCCGCCGCGCTGCCGGTGGCCACCACCGCCGTCACCGCGCTGCGGGACAAGGCCCGGCTGCGTCCCGGCGAACGGCTCCTGGTGCGGGGGGCGGCGGGCGGTGTCGGCAGCGCGGCCGTGCAGCTCGGACGCGCCTACGGCGCCGAGGTCACGGCCCTGGCCCGGACGGCCAACCTCGACTTCGTCCGGGGGCTCGGCGCGCACCAGGTCGTGGACCAGCGGGCCACGCGGCCGACGGACCTGGGGCGCTTCGATGTCGTCCTGGACTGCGTGGGAACCGAACAGCGGGCCTTCCGCGGCCTGCTGACGCCCGGCGGACGCATGGTCGCCATCGCCTTCGACGCGAAGCGGCCCGCGGCGTCGCTCGGCTACATCGCCGCCAGCGCCGTCCACCGGCGTGGCCGGGTCCGTTTCTTCAGCGGCAACCCCCTGCGGGCGGACCTCGACGAGCTGGCCCGGCACGTGACCGAGGGGACGCTGCGCCCCGCCGTCGACACCGTCTTCCCGCTGGAGGAGACCGCGGCGGCCCACCGGGCGCTGGAGGCGGGCGGGGTCCGGGGCAAGTACGTGGTCCGGGTCGTGTAGTCGTGTAGTCGTGTAGTCGTGTAGGAGACCGCGGATCTGCCGACGGCACGCGTCGGCTGCAATCGGCCGCACGGTGCGCCTCTCGGGTGCGCGGTGCGCCTCGGGGCGCAGGGAACCACGAAACCGGCGATCGCCTGACTGTCGAGGTTCGCATAACATCCCGGCTCATTCACGCCATGTTTTCGGCTAGAAGGCAGGTTGGCCCACTTCCCCGTCGATCATAGATTTCAGTCAATCCCACGGGCAAAATCTGCCCGTGGCACGGGGGGTAAAGTGAAAACCACTGCGAAAATCGCCGGAATAATAGCTTCCGGCGCACTCTGCCTCACACTTCTCCCGGCCGGCGCCGCCGCCGGCCCGGCGACGCGGAAGTGCTCGCCGCGCTCAAGCGCCTGGCAGATGGCGCCTGGAGCAACGCGGACGCCGAACTGATCGGCTCCATCCCTGAGCTCGCGGCCGTCACCGAGGACCCGAGGGTCGCTCCCGAGGTCGACACCCGCGAGCTGGAATTCGAGTTCAATGACCTGGGGAAACCGGTCATGCCGAACGGCGAGGAAGTTCCGCGGGAAACCCTCGACCAGTTCGCCCCGTCACCGACGGCCGACGCCTCACCGCACGACGCCGTCACCACACCGACGGAGGACGAAAGGGGGCATGGCGACCCGGGCGAGCGGAAAGTGGAAGGACACCCACGTCACGCACACCCACCGCAGCTATACCGGCGGAACCATCTACAAGTACCGCCACTACGCCCGCTTGAACTATTCGGGCGGAAAGGTGCGCGCGTGGGGGAATCGCTGGGACGACGTGACCAACATTTCCGCCGGGATCAAGGTCGGTGGCCGCACCGTCAACCAGAAGAGCGGTGTCCCCGCTTCCTCGGCGACTTCCTACATGAAACGAGGACTCGACCACTGCGTTATCAACTTCGGCTGCCACACCACGACCTACCCCTGGGTCAAGACGAAGGTCCGCGGCAATGGCAAGACAGGTTTCAGCAGCGGTGTGTCAGGGTGATGGGTGACCGCGACAGCTGAATCGGGAGCATGAAATGGCGTCTTTGGTGTGGAAGTTGGCTTTGGTCCTCGTATGTTCCGCAGCCGTTCTTATGGCATTCGGTTCACGCTTCACCGTGCTTGAGCTTTCCGTCTGGTTCGTCCTCAGCGTCGCGGCAGCCGTATGGGTGGTCCGTTCCCACCTGAAGCGGCGCCAGACGCACATGTCCTGATCCGAGCCCCGCGCGCCCGCATCCTGGTGGACCCAGGGTGCGGGCGTGCGGGTGCGCGGGCGGGGTGACGCGCGATGATCACCCGGTGCGCCTGCCACGGGTTACGGGCGAGTCAGGCCCGCCGGGCCGGAAGCGACCGGGCCCTTCCTAGTCCCGCCTCGGGTTCTTCGCCAGCTTGCGCCGCTCCCGGTCGTCGGGGTGGCGGATGACCACTCCTCCCGAGCCGCCGGACCCGGTCAGCCGGATCAGCGGGGTGCCCGGGAGCCGGTCGGACGTGGTGCCGTCCCGCAGGCCGCCCGTGCCGGGGTCCATCCCGCCGGTGTCCGCGGCCCAGCCGTCGGGGATGACGATCGTGACCCCGGACGTCTCCCCGTACGCCTCCACCTCGACCTCCGCGAGGCGGCACTCGACCCGGCTGAAGTCGATCTTCACTCCCCCGACGCCGCCGTGAGCGGTCACCTTCCGGGGGACGTCCCAGCGCCCGGGGCCCCGGGACGCCCCGAAGACGCCGCCCTTGAGCACCAGCGGCGGATGTTCCCCGGCGGGCTCCGGACTCGGCAGGTCGGCGGTCAGGGCGGCCAGCTCCCCTTGGGTCCTGGACGTCAGCGCCTGCTCCAGGCGCGTGTCCAGCTCGTCGGGGTCGATGCGCCCCTCGACCGCCGCGTCACGCAGCCGCTCCACCACCGCTTCGCGGTCGTCGTGGGAGGCGCGGATACCGGACGACGGCGAGGCGGGACGCGGGGAGGGGTCGGGAGGCTGGATGCTCATGGCCGAAAGGATAAACAGCCTGCGCGCCGGGCGGGTTGGGGCCGGATCCCGCGCACCACCCGCCCGGGACCTTTCGCGCCTGCTCCCCGGTCCGCCTCAGATCTGGTTCTCGCCGCCGTCGACGTACAGGTTCGCGCCCAGCATGAAGCTGCTGTCCGACGACGCCAGGAAGGCCACCGCCCCGGCGATCTCCTCCGGGCGGCCCATCCGGCCGATCGCCACGCCGGAGCCGAGCTGCGCCTTGAACGCGTCCGACTTCTCGGGGCCGACGAGTTCCTCGATACCGTTGGTGTCGACCGGTCCGGGCGAGATCGCGTTGACGCGGATGCCCCGGCCGACCAGCTCGTTGGCCCAGGTTCGCGCGAACGACCGGACGGCGGCCTTGGACGCCGCGTACGCGCCGAAGGCATGGATGCCCCGCTCGGCGGTGGTGGAGGCGTTGAGGATGACCGACGCCCCCTCGTTGAGGAGCGGCAGCGCCTTCTGCACGGTCAGGAACGTGCCCCGGACGTTGACGTCGAAGATGCGGTCGAACTCCTCGTCGGCGGTCTCCTCCAGCGTCACGAACGAGGCCGTGCCCGCGTTGGCGAACAGCACGTCCAGGCCCTGTCCGCGCTCGCGCACCGCAGCGTAGAGCCGGTCCAGGTCGGCCGGGTCGGTGATGTCGCCGCGCACCGCGGTCACCGACGGACCGATGGCCTCGGCCGCCTCCTTCAGCTCGGCCTCGCGCCGCCCGGTGATGAAGACGTGCGCCCCCTCCGCCGCCAGCCGCGCGGCCGCAGCGCGGCCGATGCCGCGCGTCCCGCCGCCCGTGACGACGGCCGTCCTGCCGTCGAGCCTGCGTGTGCCGCCTTCGAATGCGCCCATGACAAAGCCCTCTCCCGCTTCTGTTCCGGTCGGTACAGAAAGAACCGTAGCACTTCTGTTCCGATCGGAACAGAAAGGTAGGATGGAGAGGTGGAGGCGACGAGCGGGTCCGGGCAGGGCGGGGCGGAGACAGCGGGCAGGGCAGGCGGCGCTCCGCTCGGCCGGCCGCGCGGGTTCGACGCCGACGAGGCGCTGGAACGGGCCATGGCCGTGTTCTGGGAGCACGGCTACGACGGGGTCAGCCTCACCGACCTGACGCGCGCCATGGGCATCACCAAGACCAGCATGTACGCGGCCTTCGGCAACAAGGAGGACCTGTTCCGCAAGGCTCTGGAGCGGTACGCCGAGGGGCCGGGGTCCTACACCGTCCGCGCCCCGCGCGAGGCCACCGCCCGCGGGGTGGCCGCCGTCTACCTCACCGGCTCCGTGGACGCCTCCACCCGGCCCGACCGCCCGGCGGGCTGCCTGGCCGTGCAGGGCCTGCTCGCGGCGGGCCACCTCGGAGAGGTCACCGACCAGGCACTCGACGGGTGGCGCGACGGCCACCAGGCCCACCTGCGCGACCGCTTCCGCCGGGCCGTGGACGAGGGCGATCTGCCGCCCGACGCCGACCCGGACACGCTGGCCCGCTATCTCATGACCCTCGCCAACGGCATCGCCGTCCAGGCGGCCGCCGGAGCGACCCGCGAGGAGCTGCGACGGGTCGCGGACGCCGCCCTCCGGAGCTGGCCGCCCGTCTGAGCCCCGTCCGGGACCTGGCCTGTCGTGAGCAGCCGGATGTCGAACGACAGGCTGCTACAGGTTGTTCATGTAGAAGGTGGTGAGCCGCTCGATCGCGGCGTCGACGTATTCGGGCTCGTCGTACATCTCGTAGTGGCCGGCCCCGTCGACCACCATCAGGTCGACGGGGTTGGGGGCCAGCTTCCACAGCCGCATGCCGGTGTCGTAGGAGCCCGTGTTGCCGATGCGTCCGGCGAGGATGACCTGGAGGGGCTGGGTCATGAGCTGGTCGGCGAGGTGGAACGCGTCGTAGCCCAGCAGGAGGGAGTCTCCGCGCGACAGCCGTCGGTTGGTGGATCGTTCGTGGGAGCCGCGCTCGGTGCGGTAATAGGTGATCGCCTGGGTGGTGTCGATGTCGGTCAGACCCGCCGCGGCGGCGTCCTGCAAGGTGTCGGGAAGCCAGTTCACCCGGTTCAGCTCGCCTGAGCGGGTCTCCTCGATGCGCTCCTCAGCGAGGGCATCGAGAGCGGCGGGCGGGCCGTCGAGCTGAAAGCCGCGGAATGAGGTGCCCATGTTGCCGGGCACGACCGTGCTGACCGCCTTGATGCGGTGGTCGGTGCGGGCGGTGTGTACGGCGTAACCGCCACCGGCACAGATTCCCAGGACACCGATGCGCTGCGGGTCGATGACGGGGTTCACGGTGAGTGCGTCGACGGCGTAGGAGATGTCTTCGCCCCTGCGGTAAGGGTCTTCGAGGTCGCGAGGTTCTCCACCGCTCCGGCCCTGGTGGGACGGGTCGAAGACGAGCGCCGCGATGCCGTGGGCCGCGAGGCGGGAGGCGTAGGTGGCACCGATCTGTTCCTTCACACTGCTGCCCGGGGTGGACAGCACGACGGCGCGCAGCGGCGCGCTGTCGTCGGTGCGGTCGGGCAGATGGAGGTCGGCGGCGAGTTCGATGGGGCCACGCGGGATGGTGAGGTGCTTGAGCATGGGTCGCGGCCCTTCCTGAGGTCGTTGCTCCGTGAACGTCCGATGACGTCAAGCCTACGGCGCGCGCCACGCCCCCCCAGGTGAGGATCTGGCGGAGCCTTGCTCGACTGCCGGTCAGCCCTCACACGGTCGGGGCGGGCGGTCCTGCGCACGGATCAGTCGCGTGCGCGTCCGGTGCTCTCGACGACGTGGACCATGGCGTCGAGCGCCACCTGCATGTAGCGGGCCCAGAGGGGGCGGAACGGGCCGGCGAGGATGAGTCGGCGGCCGGGCAGCGGCTTGAACTCATACGTCCAACGGATGGTGCACCCGGTGCCGTCGGGGCAGAAGGACCATTCGCCCCGGACCGCGGAGGCGAGTCGGCCGAGCACGTTGGTGTACTCGGTGAGCTCATAGGCGAAGCTCTGTCCGGCGACGTACTCGGTGAGGTGCTCCTTGGCCTGGGAGCCGTCGTCGAAGGTGGGCGTGCGCGAGGGGCCCGCGTGGTCCCAGGACTCGTTCTGGCCCCGGACCTCGGCGATGCCCGGGAACGGGAAGACGGGGTTGAAGACCGTGGTGAGGTCGATGGGAGCGATGATCTCGAACGCGCGGTCGGGGGTGGCGGTCGTACGGGCGAAGACGGTCACGGGAACTGTCTTGTCGGTACGGCTGATGATGGGGGCTGTCGTGGTGTTCATAAATCGAGTTTATGCAGCTCAGAGGGTGTGAACCAGTGCCCTGACCGACCGTAGGACCGCCAGTACCACTCACCGGTCCGACGTTGCGACGAGGGGAGCTGTCGGCCTCGGATCCGCCAGCCGGATCAGCTCCAGCTTCTCGGCGTCCGGGGTGCCGTTCGCCACCGAGTAGACGACGAGGCGAAGGTCCGCCCCGGGGACGTGCATGACGTCGCAGTCGAGGACGATCTCTCCGACGGCGGGATGGTCGATGGCCTTCGTGTCGCTCACATGAGGGGCGGCCGCTCCCGTGGACCACAGCCTCTCGAAAAGCTCGCTGCGGGCGCGCAGCTCCAGCACCAGGCCGGCGACGGCCGAGTCGTCGGGGTAGGTCGCCTCAGCGAGGCGAAGGTCCGCGACCAACGCACGGTGGAGCTCGGACCGCCCGGCAACCGACCGGACCGCGCGGAACGCGGGCACCTCGGACCAGTCGAGGAACACGGCGCGGACGAGGTTGCGCTGTGCGGCCGTGGCGCCCGAGGCGTCACCGTGAAGCGCACGCCATGCGGGGGTCCACGTCACGAGTTGCCAGTGCGCGGTGAACACGCCGACGGGGAACGGGTCGAGCCGGGAAACGAGTCGATGCACGCCCGGTGGCACGTGCTCGTTGATCATGCCGTCGGCAGGGGGCAGCAGGCTCGCCGAACGGAACAGGAGATCGCGCTCGCCCCGGTCGAGCAGGAGGGCGCGGGCCAGAGCGGACACGACGAGCGGTGAGGGATGGTCGGCGCGACTCTGCTCCAGCCGGATCAGGTAGTCGACCGAGATACCGGCCAGCTGAGCCAGTTCCTCCCCCCGCAAGCCCTGGACGCGCCGCCGGACGCCCGCGTCGATACCGACGTCCTCCGGCGAGAGCCGCTCCCGCCACGCTCGGATCAGGGTCCCGGCGTCGGTCGGTCGGCTGCTACGAGAGTTCATGTCGAGAAATCCTGTCAGAGGGCGGCCGAGTTCTTCGAAGGCCTCGAATTCACCGAGCCGAAGGAGGCGCCGCATCTTCGGACAACTGATACTCCGGGCCCCTCCCCCAGTCAAGCACGGGCTGAAGGAGCAGCTCAGGCGGGCGATCAGCGCCACGCAGGTCGCGGTGGCCCGTTCGATGACGCGGGAAGTTCAGCGCGCTCCCGCGGGGAGAGGAGAGGCCGTGACGGTCGGCATCGTTGTGGGACAGCATCGCCCCCGCGGCGCGAGGTACGCCGGAACGGTCCACGCGCGTCCCGCTGCGGATACGGGTCAACTCGTGGGCCGTGACGCCCACTTGACGCGAGCACGCCAAGTGTTCGAGGCTCGGTGTTCCTGACGACCGTACGACGGCAAAGGGGTTCAGCAATGAGATCACGGAGCATCGGATTCCTCCTCTCGGCAGCGGCGGGCGCGGCGCTCGCGTTCGGCGGCACCACCGCCTCCGCGGCCCCCTCCTCCGGCGCTTCCACCTCCGCGGCGGCCTCGGACGTCGGCGTGGCCGACGCCTGTTATACCTGGAGCGGCACGCTCCGGGAGGGCTCCAGCGGTGAAGCGGTGCGCCAGCTCCAGATCCGGGTGGCGGGCTATCCGGGCACCGGCAACCAGCTCTCCATCGACGGGGCGTACGGCCCGGCCACGAAGGCGGCCGTCCAGCGCTTCCAGTCGGCGTACGGCCTGGCGGCCGACGGGATCGCCGGAACGCAGACCTTCAACAAGATCTACCAGTTGCAGGACGACGACTGCACCCCCGTCAACTTCACCTACGCCGAGCTGAACCGCTGCAACTCCGACTGGTCCGGGGGCAAGGTCGGCGCCGCCACCGCGCGCGCCAACGCCCTGGTCACCATGTGGAAGCTCCAGGCCATGCGGCACGCCATGGGAGACCGGCCGATCACCGTCAACGGCGGTTTCCGCAGCGTGTCCTGCAACAGCGCCGTCGGCGGGGCCGCCAACAGCCGCCACATGTACGGGCACGCGGCGGACCTCGGAGCCGGGGCGCAGGGCTTCTGCGCCCTCGCGCAGGCCGCGCGCAACCACGGCTTCACCGAGATCCTCGGCCCCGGGTACCCGGGCCACAACGACCACACCCACGTCGCCGGGGGCAGCGGCCGCTTCTGGTCCGCGCCCAGCTGCGGCATCTGACGCCGTAGCGGGCTCATGACGTACGGGAGCCTCCGCTCGGCGGACCGGAGGCTCCCGTACTCGTACCGCACACGGCGTATCGCGCACCCCATATCGCGCGCCGGAGCTACCAGCCCATCCCCGCCACCACGGCCAGCACCGCCAGCAGCACGCACAGGACGGCGTTGACGATCCGGTTCTCCCAGAACACCGCGACGAACTCCCGGATCGTGGCGCTCGGCCAGAAGTAGGCGGCGGTCGGTGAGCCGATCACCTGGCCGCGTACGCCCTCCCGGCGGGCGGTCATCGCGGCGCGGAACGCGTGGAAGTTGTTCGTCACCACCACACAGACGTACCGCTCGTCGGCGGCCTCCATCAGGCCGCGGCTGAAGCGCATGTTCTCCGTCGTCGTCCGGGACCGGTCCTCCGCCAGGACCAGATCCGGGTCGGCGCCCTCGGCCTCCAGCCAGCGGGCCATCGCCTCGGCCTCCGGCAGCTTCTCGTCCGGGCCCTGGCCGCCGGAGACCAGCAGGACGGGCGCCGGCCCACCCCGGGCCACCTGCTCGCGCTGGACGCGGAGTCCCGAGCGCAGCCGCGAGGCGAGCAGCGGCGGCACACGCTCCCCGCCGATGAGACCCGAGCCCAGCATCACCACGAAGTCCACGTCGCCGCGCACCCGGATGCGGCCGTAGAGGAAGGCGTAGACGAGGAAGCAGAGGAAGAGGAACGCGATGTAGCCGGTGATCAGCACGACGGCCAGGATGAAGGAGCGGTACGCGTCCGAGCCGCCGAGGTAGTCGGCCGAGACCACCAGGGCCAGCACGGCGAAGATGGCCAGTCCGGCCAGGCCCGAGAGGAGGTTGGCGGGGCGGCGCCCCTCCTTGCGGATCATGGTGAGGCCGTTGACGACGAGGAACCCGCCGAGAACCACGACCGCGAGCACGGGGACCAGGAAGACCAGCGCGTAGACCAGCACGGCCAGGTTGTCCGGCAGCCGGTCCACCTGGGTCAGCAGGGCGAACGACAGGCTCAGCACGGTCAGTCCGAGCAGCACCGCGTTGCGGAACTGGCGGCGGTCCTGCCGTACGCCCCAGCAGAACCAGAGCAGGAAGACCGCTGTCGGTACGAATGCCATCGTGAAGGACCTCGGGGTGCGTCGGCCGCGCGGTCGCGGTTCGGGCGGGGACGGGAGCGGGAGCCCCCGGGGAGCGGGTCGGCCGGGGGGCCGGGGCGGGTCGCGGCTAGCGCGCGGGGTCGTGGTTGTCCCGGACCCAGTCGTCGTGCGTCTGCCAGGCGTACAGCGTGTCCTTCTCCAGCGAGACGTAGTAGGAGCCGCAGCGCCCCTGCGCGCCGTCCGTGACGCCCGAGGGGAACCAGGACGCGCTGATCTCGGGGGCCGGTGCCTTCCTGCCGTCGAGCGGTTCGCACCGGGCGGGGAGGCGGGCGTCGTGGAGGGTGGCCTTGAGGATGCGTTCGCCGCCGGTGGTCCGCATGGCGTACTCGACGGAGGCGGCGTCGTCCGGCAGCCAGCGGGGCACGGACGCGCGCTCCTCCTTGGCCTTCTTGCCCGTGGCGTACGAGGACGTCTGCTCGTGGCGCCCGTCGAACCACTCCTTGGCCTCCGGTACGGCCACCGCGCCCGCGACTCCGAGCACGACCACGGCTCCCACGACCCCTATCAACACGCCACGCATCTTCTCTCCTGTTCAACGATGAGCACGTCTCTCCTGCTCCCTTCCATTCTTGATCGGGAAGAAGGAGGAAACGTCAGACTATGGGGCATTTAGGGGTACGCCTCTGGTCGCACGAACCCGGGGGCAAGCCCTAGTGTCTGCCGGATGGAGAACCGGACGGAGAACGCGATTCCCTGGGGCGACTGGCTCGGCGCCGACGACTTCCGCCTCTTCGTGCGCGAGACCGCCCCGCTGCACCCGCGCTCGTGGAGCCTGCCGGAATTCGAGGACGCCACCTCGGCGCTGGGCTGGGAGCTGCGGGAGCCCCGGCAGGTCGGGAAGCAGGTCTGGCGACGGTTCGCCGCGCGCAAGGGGCCCCGGGCCGGTTACGGCACGGTGATCGGCGACGCCTCGGACCCCGGCCGGGTGCGCAAGCTGAACGTGCGCCTCATCGACCTGCCCGAGGAGGACATGGCCGTCGCGGTCGGCTGCGCCCGCGCCGCCTGGCGGGTCATGGAGGAGGAGGTGGGCGCGTCCGCGATGTGGGGCCACGACAGCGGGCCGTGGATGCTGTGGCGGCGCCCCGGCACGGGTCTCCTCGTCCACGCGCACGACGACGGGCAGCTCAGCCTCGACCTGCTGCCGCCCGGCGCGGACGCCGACGCCGCCGGGCTGGGCCACGCCCGGGGCCGGTGGCGGGCCGCCCCGTCACCGGCCACCCCGTCCCCGGCCGCCGGGTCCGGCGCGGCGAGCCCGTCCCGGGTGGCGCGCGACGGGTCCGGCGCGGCGGACCCGTCCGGCATCACGTGGGACGGGGTGGAGAAGCGCCTGGCGGAGACCCTGCGGTCCCTCGTCCACGGAGCCCCGTACCTCCCCGCCCGGTTCATCGGGCGGCTGGGGGCCGCGAGCGACCCCCGGCGCTTCGTCCAGTTCTGGAACCAGGACGGCGGGCTGGTCGTCGAGGCCAGCGGTCACCTGCACCGGCCGGAGGCGGCCGACCCCGCCCGGCTGACCGGGAGCGGCTGGGAGTTCTCCCGTCAGGTCTGGCAGCGCCGCTTCCCCGCGGACACGCAGGGCCGCGCGATCGCCGCCACCACCGCGACGGCCGCCCGGATGCTGGTCGAGGAGGTACGGCGGCTGGACGTCGAGCCGGCCGACCTCTCCTACGACGGGACCATGACCGGCCGCGGCCACCGCTTCCTGCTCGACCTGCCGGACCTGGGGCCGGTGCGGGTCCAGCACCCCGCGACCTGAACACACCGCCGGGTGGCGCGACGCCCGCGCGCGGGCGGGCCGTTGCCGGACTCATTGACAGCGTGGCGGCCCGCTGCCACCGTCTCGACTGACGGCGGCAGCCGCGGACCGGGCCCCACCGGTCCGCCGTACGTCCTCCCCCACCACCCCACGTCTCCCTCCCCCACAGCTCGGCCGCCGGACACTGGGAGCGCTCCCAAAGAAGGGCCGCACTCATGCCGCGTACCGGAAGCACCCGACGCACCAGACGCCTGGCGCGCGCTCTCGCCGCCTCGGCCTTCGCCTGTCTGCTCCTCCCGCTCACCTCGGGACAGCAGACCGCCGCCGCCACGACCACCGCTACCACCACCGCCGTTCAGGCCGACCCGATCGGCATGACCAGCGGTTTCTACACGGATCCGCACTCGACCCCGGCCGTCTGGGCCGCCGCGAACCCCGGCGACGGGCGCGCCGCCGCCATCCGGGACAACATCGCCTCCCGGCCGATGGCCCGCTGGTTCGGCGCGTGGAGCGGGGACATCGGGGCGGCGGTCGGCTCCTACGTGGGTGCGGCGGACGCCGCCGACAAGCTGCCCGTGCTGATCGCGTACAACATCCCCGGGCGCGACGCCTGCGGCGGGCACTCCGGCGGGGGCGCGGGCACCCCGGCGGCGTACCGCGCCTGGATCTCCGCGTTCGCCTCGGCGATCGGCCCGCGCCCCGCGCTCGTCGTCGTCGAGCCGGACTCGCTGGGCGACTTCAGCTGCCTGAGCCGGGCCCAGATCGACGAGCGCAACGGCATGATCAAGGACGCGCTGGCCCAGTTCCGCGACCGCGCGCCCCACACCTGGACCTATCTCGACGCGGGCAACCCCGCCTGGATCGGCGCGGCCACCATGGCCCAGCACCTCGACGGGGCGGGGGCCCGCCAGGCGCACGGCTTCTCGCTGAACATCTCGAACTACTACGGCACCGGCGAGAACACCGCCTACGGCAACGCGGTCAACGCTTCGCTGTCGGCGTCCTACGGCTACACCAAGCCGTACGTCATCGACACCAGCCGCAACGGCAACGGCTCCGACGGCGCGTGGTGCAACCCGGGCGGCCGCCGGACCGGGTCCGTCAGCCAGACCGGCGGCGGGGCCGAGATGCTGCTGTGGCTGAAGACGCCCGGGGAGTCCGACGGGAACTGCGGGGTCGGCGCGGGCTCGGCGGCCGGACAGTTCCTGCCGGAGGTCGCGTACAAGATGATCTACGGGTACTGAGCTCCGCGGCCGCCCGTGCCCGCGCGGTCCTCACCGATTGCGCGCCCCGTCCGTTCTCACCGGTTGCGCGCCCCGTCCGTGACGCGGTCCAGCCCGTAGTACTCCGCCACGCACCCGCCCGGCCAGTAGCGGCGGCCGCCCTGGCTGAACGGTTCCAGCGTGCCGCTGATGACCAGCCGCTCGTAGGGCAGGACCCGGCGGCCCGCCGCCGCGCCCTCCCGCAGGCGGCGGTCCTGGGCGTCCCACCGCACGGCCCGCGCGCCAAGGGCGCTGTCCAGGTTGAGCAGCGCGACCGCCGGGCCGACGCAGACCAGCACGCACAGCGCGGCGCACACGGCCTTCACCGGGGTGGTGCGCCGCGCCCGGCCGCGTACGGCGAGGCCCAGCAGCGCGCCCAGGCCGACGAGGAGGATCACGTACAGCAGCAGGTAGTCGTTCCACAGCCGGTTGGCGCTCGCGTCGCTCACCCGGTCCCGGAAGACCGGGTAGGCGATGACCGTGCAGAGATAGCCGGAGACCAGGAGCGTGAGGAGACCGGCGGCGGTCAGCAGCGGCCAGTGCGCGGGCGGCCGGGGGGCGGCGCCGTCCGTCCGGGCGCACAACAGGCCGAGCAGGACGCCCGCCGCGAGGGCGCCCACGTACTGCCAGGTGGTGACGGTGGTGACGGTGATCTCGGCGAATCCGCGCAGCGACGCGGCGAGCGAGTCGGAGGCGAACAGGGACGTGGTGCTCTCCGCCCCGAACCGGCTGCGCCGGTTGACCGAGCCGGGCGAGGTGACGAGCGCGAGCCCCCCGGCCACGGTCCCGGCGACGCCCGCCGCGCACCACAGCCGGACGAAGGCCCGCTCGGCGGCGGGGACGACACGGCCGCTCAGCAGCAGGGCCGCCAGCAGCACCATGACCACCACGATCGCCGTCTCCTCGGACAGCGTGGCGAGGAAGGCCGCCATCAGGAGCGCCACGGCCACGGCGAGGGCCCGGCCCCGGCGGGTGCGGGCCGCGAGCAGCGGGATCAGGGCCGCGCAGGCCAGGACGGGCGGCAGGGTGTGCGAGACGGAGGCGGCGGGCCAGTAGAACGTCTTGTACGTGTTCGGCGTGACGAACAGGAACAGCGCCGTGGTCAGGGCGGCGAGCAGCAGCGGCAGCCCGCGCGGGACCTCCAGCCGGGCCCGGCGCAGCGCCAGGACGGCCACCGCCCACAGCACCGCGAGCACCAGTACCCCGCTGACCAGGGGGAACCACTGGTGGCCCGCGACGGGGAACTTCGCGTACGCGCCGACCAGCAGCGCGTTGGCGAGGCGCCCGTTGTCGTCGACGTAGAACTTGTGGACGAGCCCGGCGATCCCGTCGTCCCGGACCACGGGCAGGAAGCACCAGTCGTCGGCGGTGGGCCGCACCCGGCGGCCGAACCAGGACGCCGCGGCGAGCAGGGCCAGCGGCGGCAGCGCGAGGGAGCTCACCCACAGCGCGGTCCACGGGCGGTCCGGGGCCCCCTCCGCCCGCCCCGCCGCCGGTGGACCCTCAGGCCGTTCCGGGGCGGTGGTTCCGGGAACGTGCTCGGGCATCGGGGTTCACCGGTCCTCGGTCGGGCGGGTGGACAGCGGGGGGCGCACCGGGCGCCCGGACAGCGTTCCGGCCGGGTTCTCCCGGCGCCCGGCGCGGGCCGGTCCGGAGACGGCGGCTCCGGCGGGTCCGACGGCTTGGGGGGCCTCGGCCGACTCGGCTGCCTGGGCTGCCTCGGCGGCTTTCGTCCGGCCGGAGGTGATCGCCCAGCGGGCCAGCAGGAAGGAGACCGGCGTGACGAGGACTCCGGCGGCCAGCGCGGCGAGGTTCTTGTCCATCCCGAGCCCGCTGACCGCGCCGTAGAGCAGCGCCCCGGACGCCACCAGGTTGACCAGGCTGGAGAGCGGATAGCGCAGGAAGGCGTGCCAGGTGGGCTTCGTCCGGCAGGTGACGTAGGAGTTGAGCAGGAACGAGCAGACGATGCTGACGGCGTAACCGATGACGTGAGCGGTCAGGTAGGGCGTCCAGCGGTTCAGCGTGACGTAGACGCTGAGGTAGACGGCGGTGTTGACGCAGCCGATGAGGACGAAGCTGACGAACTGACGCGCCGTACGGGCCCGGCCCGGGGCCTCGCCGGGCGGGGTCTGCCCGTCCGTGGCCCCGGCGCGTACGCCCGGTTCGGCCACGGCCTCGCCGCGTCCGGCCCGGTCGCCCCGAGCGCGGTCCGGGCCGCCCCGGTCCACCAGGACGGCCGCCCGGGAGCCATGGAGCACGCCGGGGCCGCCGGGGCCTTCCGGTCCGCCGGGGCCGCCCGTCAGCCGGAGCGGTTCGGCGCGCTCCGCCACGGTCCGGCAGGTCGCGTCGGTCTCCCGCACCACGTACGGCGGGCGGTGTTTCGCCTCGTGGTAGATGCGGCCCACGTACTCGCCGATGACGCCGAGCGTCACCAGCTGGATGCCGCTGAGCGCGACGACGGCGGTGAGCAGGGTGGCGTATCCGGGGGTCTCCACCCCGTACAGGACCACCCGCAGGACGGTCCACAGCGCGTAGGCCAGGGCCGAGACGAAGATCCAGAAGCCGGTGTAGATGGCGAGCCGCAGCGGGCGGTTGTTGAAGGAGAGGAGCCCGTCGATGCCGTAGTTGAGCAGCCGTCTGCCGCCCCACTTCGACTGTCCGGCGGCTCGCCGGCTGTTGCGGTAGCGGAAGCTGACCGTGTCGAAGCCGATCCAGGAGAAGATCCCCTTGGAGAAGCGGTTGCTCTCGGGCAGGGACAGGACGCTCTCCACCGCCCGCCGGGACAGCAGCCGGAAGTCCCCCGAGCCGTCGATGAGTTCGACGTCCATGCAGCGCCGGACCAGGGCGTAGTAGGTGTGGCTGAGCGTGCTGCGGACCAGGCCCTCGCCCGTCCGGTCGCGGCGCGGGATCACCTGGTCGTAGCCGTGCCGGTACAGCTCCAGCATGCGCGGGATCAGCTCGGGCGGGTGCTGGAGGTCGGCGTCCATGATCACCACGGCCGCCCCCCGGGACATCCGCAACCCGGCGAGCATGGCGGCCTCCTTGCCGAAGTTCCGGCTGAAGGCGGTGTAGTGGACGCGGGGGTCCCGGGCGGCGATGGCGTTCAGGAGCGGGCGGGTTTGGTCGCTGCTGCCGTCGTCCACGTAGCAGACCTCGAAGGCGTCGCCGAGCGGGTCCAGGACGGCGAGCAGGGCCGCGTGGAAGGCCTCGACCACCTCGGCCTCGTTGAAGCACGGTACGACGACCGACAGCTGAAGGCCTGCCACTCCCCACCTCCGGGCTTCCGGTCCCTGCGCCGCGTCCGCCCCATCTGACGACGGCGGGCGGCGTCCGTCCGCTCTCCCACGCGCGCGGGCCCCTCCTTCGCGGCGGCCTTTCATGCGAACAGCCGACGCGGCCGCGGGCGAGGGGACGGAGGGCCCGCCCAGGCCCGTTCCGCGGAACGGGCAGGTCGGCGCGAGGGCGCGCCGAGGCCACCGGAGCGCCGACGTGCCGGGCCGCTGGGCCGGGGCCGGAACCGAGGCGGGGGTCAGTACATGCTCAGCAGTTGCTCCACCGAGAGTTCCGCGGCCGGGGCCCCGTCCGGCAGGGCCAGTTCGAACCAGACGGTCTTGCCGCGCGGGGTGCGGCGCGAGCCCCAGGCGGCGCTGAGCAGACCGACGAGCTGGAGGCCGCGGCCGCCCTCGTCGGTGTCGCGGGCGCGGCGGCGGCGCGGCTGGACGAGACCGGCGTCCCACACCTCGCAGACCAGGGTGCGGTCGCGCAGCAGCCGCAGCCGGATCTCGCCCTCGCCGTAGCGCAGGGCGTTGGTGACCAGCTCGCTGACGAGGAGTTCGGTGGTGTCGACAAGGTCGTCGAGGTCCCAGGAGAGCAACTGGCCGCGGGCCAGCTCACGCGCCCGGCCGACCGACCGCGGTTCGCGCGGCAGCGTCCAGTCCCCGACCGCCTCGGCGGGCAGCCCCTGGATACGGGCCATCAGCAGGGCGATGTCGTCCTCGCCGTGCCGGGTGTTCAGGGTGGAGAGGACGAAGTCGCAGGCCTCCTCCAGCTCCATCTGCGGACCGGTGAGCACCGAGCGCAGCGCCTCCAGGCCCTCGTCCAGCGTCTGGTCCCGGGACTCGACAAGGCCGTCGGTGTAGAGGGTGAGCAGCGCGTTCTCGGCCAGCTCCACCTCGACCTCCTCGAACGGCTCGCCGCCCACCCCCAGCGGCATACCCGGGGGTACGTCGATGAGCCGGCCCGGCATCCCGGGCTCGACGACCGCCGGGGGGAGGTGCCCGGCGTTGGCGAAGGTGCAGCGCCGGGTGACCGGGTCGTAGACCGCGTACACGCAGGTCGCCAGGTAGACCTCGGAGAGGTCCGCCTCGCGGGACTTCTGCGCGGCGCGGGAGGGCCACTGGGCTCCCCCGCTGCCGCCGAGCCCCTCGCTGCGCTCGCCGCCGCTCGGGGAGCCGAGGCCGCGGGCGACCTCGTCCAGGGCGGAGAGCACCTCGGCGGGCTCCAGGTCCAGGAGGGCCAGCGTCCGTACGGCGGTGCGCAGTTCACCCATGGCGACGGCGGCGCGCAGACCGCGGCCCATCACGTCGCCGACGACCAGGGCGGTGCGGTGGCCGGGCAGCTCGATGACGTCGAACCAGTCGCCGCCGACCTCGGTGGCGGTGTTGCCGGGGAGGTAGCGGCAGGCGATGTCGAGCCCGGCGGCCTCGGGGTCGCCGGGGGGCAGCAGGCTGCGCTGGAGGATCAGGGCGCGTTCGTGCTCGCGGCGGTAGAGGCGGGCGTTGTCGATACAGACGGCGGCGCGGGCGGCCAGTTCGGTGGCGAGCGCCCGGTCCCGCTCGCCGAACGGCTCGCTGCCCTTCGTACGGGAGAACTGGACGAGCCCGACGACGGTGTCGTGGGCGACCATCGGCACGGCGAGCGTCGACTGCACGAAGCCCATCTCGTCGCCGGGCACGTCCTCGGCCCGGCCCGAGCGCAGGGCGGCGGCGCGCGGCGAGCCGAACGGGAAGCGGTGGACGGCGCCGAGCGCGGGCGGCACGTCGTCCGGGCCCGGGGTGCCGCCGCCCGCCACGGCGGTGGGCAGGGCGTCGGCGACGGCGCTGGCGTGGGCGACGCGGCGCAGTTCGGCGGAGCCGCCGCCGGTTTCGCGGTGCGGGGGCGCCCAGGAGCCGGGCGCGGCCTCCTCACCGGTGAGGAGCCCCTGGTAGAGGTCGACGGCGGCGAGGTCGCAGAAGCCGGGGACGGCGACGTCGAGCAGTTCGCGGGCGGTGGTCTCCAGGTCCAGCGAGTTGCCGATGCGGGCGCTGGCCTCGTTGAGCAGGGCGAGGTTGCGGCGGGCGCTGGCGGCCTCGCGGGCGGCGATGTGGCGGCGGGTGACGTCGGTGGCCAGGCCCGCGATGCCGACGGGGCGGCCCGCGCCGCTGTGCACCCGGTAGAGGTTCATCGACCAGTGGCGGCGCTCTCCGGTGCCGGGGGCGGCGCCGACGAGCTGGAGGTCGGTGACGGACTCGCCGGTCTCCAGGACGCGTTCGAGGGTGGCGGACAGCCGGTCGGCCTCGGGCCGGGGGAGATAGTCCGCGACCGTGCGGCCCCGGTGGTCCTCGGCGGCGCCGCCGAAGACGGTCGCGAAGCGCTGGTTGGCCCGTACGACGGTGAAGTCGGTGCCGAACAGCACGAAGCCGAAAGGAGATTGGCCGAATATGGCCTGCGAGGCGGCGAGGTCCGTCTCGATGCGGCGCAGGGCCCGCACGTCCACCACGATGCAGAGCGCGGCCTTCTCGCCCCGGCCGGTCAGACTCGGCATCACATAGACCTCGGCGAGGCCGTGCGCCCCGCCCTCGCCCGGCATACGGAACGGGACGAGGCCCGTCCACTCCTTGCCGTCGAGGATCTCGCCGACCCGCCGGTGACCCTCCGAGCGCAGCTCGGCGGGCATGAAGGCCTCCACCGGATCGCGGCCGATGGCCTCGTCCGCGGCCATGCCGAACAGACCCGCGGCCCGGCCGCTCCACTGCTCGATCAGACCGTCGGCGCCGATCGAGAAGGAGGCGACCCTGATGTAGTCGTAGATGGAGCCGGGCGGGCTGTTCTGCCACACGACGTCGCCCGACGCCGCGCCGACCTCACCCGTCGTCCCAGGTATTTCGCTCACGCGACCGTCCCCTCCAGCTCACACACCGGACCGGTCCTGCCCGCAGTATTCAGCACTACGGGCCTCACCGACACGGCGTTCACGATCACAGCAAGGTCTCAGTCCCTTTCAGCCAGGTTTCTCCTGACCTTCGGTGATCGCTGTGCGTCCCCTCAGTCTCCTAACCAGGGAGGGCCAGCTCGAACCACACCGTCTTGCCGCTCTTTCCCCGGCGGGTCCCCCACCGCCGTGCGGAACAGGCCACGAGCTGGAGTCCCCGGCCGCCCTCGTCCTCGGGCCCAGCCGTGCGTTCGGTGGGTGGCTCGGGGAACGGATCGGAGACTTCCACCAGGAGCGCCGGAGTGCCGGAGGGGGCGGTGGCGGTGCGGGGCGGACGGCCGCCGAGCCGGAGGTCGGTGGTGAAGTCGCCGGTCAGCTCGCCCCTCCCGGCGTCCGCGGGGTGCGGACGGAGCTGGACGAGGCGTACGCCGATGGGGCCGGAGGCGTAGCGCAGGGCGTTGGTCACCAGTTCGCTGACGAGCAGGACGGTCGTGTCGCCGACGGCGGTGTCGAGCCCCCAGTGGTCCAGGGCGTCCCGCACGGCGTGCCGGGCGCCGCGCACGGAGCCCGGTTCGGCCGGGAAGGTCCACTCGGCGCAGTCGCCTTCGGTATCGATCACGCCGATCACTTCCCAGGGACGACCACGGGCGCACCCCACAGAGAATTGGGGACTAATCAGCCCATACCCACCATCGGTTGGTTACTACCGCACAACCGGCTGTTTGGTGCAGACGGCCGAACACGCGGATCAGCTCAGCGCACCGGCCGCCCTGAGGTCGTCGAAGAGCAACTGGTCGACGGGGGGTACGAGCGCCCGGTCGGCGAAGGAGAACCACGCGACCTCCTCGATCTCGCTGCTCGGCGCGAGGGTGCCGCGGTAGTCGCCGTAATAGCAGCTCATCCGCACCACGGCGGCGTCGGGCCGGTCGTCGACAGGTGCCTCGTACGTGCCGGCGTGGACGACGGACTCCTCGATCAGGCCGACCGTCAGTTCCTCCTCGACCTCGCGCAGGAGGGTCTGCAGATCGCTCTCCGCCCCCTCGCGCTTGCCGCCCGGGATGTAGAAGACGTCCTTGCCCCGGGGGCGCGCGCAGAGGATCCGGCCCCCCTCGATCCGCACCCACGCCACCGTGTCGATCAGCACCGCCATGACTCCGCCCTCGTCTCGCACCCGGGCGGCTCCCGCGCCCCCGGCCGGGCGGGACCTTACCCTCCGGCGGCGGAGCCCCGCCGCGCGGCCAGGCGCGGGAGCAGGGGTCAGGGCCGGGTCGGGGGCGTCACGGCCGGGGGCCCTGCCCCACGCGCTCCACCCGGTAGACCTGGCGGTGGCGGCGGTCATGGAGGCCGTCGGCGACCTTCTGGGCCTCGGCCTGCGTGGCGTACCGGCCCACGCGGTAGCGGTTGCCGGTGTCGTCCTGCCGTATCACCTGCCAAGGGAGCGCGGCACCGCTCTCGTTCATCGTGTCGCTCCCCCGCATATCGCCCCTCTCCCCACCGGCGTGCACGTCTCTAAGGATCCCCGGGAAACCGCTGTACGCATATGCCCGAGCGTACGCCTGACCTTCACTCAGCGCAGGCGTCTTTGCACAAAGAGATACGCATCCGGCCAGATCGGGGCCACGGCGAAGGGGGCGCGTTCCGTGGAACGCGCCCCCTTGGTCTCCTCCGCCCCGCCCCGTCGGCCCCGGTCCGGGGCCGACGGGGCGTCAACTCACCGGACGGGCAGGTGGTACGCGACGCGATAGCGGTCCGCGGGCACCACGACATCGGCCGTCTCGACCGCCCGGCCCGAGGCGTAGTACGTGCGCCCGATGACGATGACCACATGGCCGGGCACCCCGCCCAGCGCCAGGAGCTCCTCCGCCAGCCCCGGGCGCGCGCCCACCTCCTCGGCGACGTTGTCCACGACGACGTCGATCGCGGCCATCCGGTCGACCACCCCGCAGCCGCCCAACGGGCCCTCCTCCGGGAGCATCACCGGGGTGCGCCCGGTGACGGCGAGCGGCTCCCAGGAGGTGGAGAGCATGATCGGTTCGCCCGCCTCCCGGAAGACGTAGTGCGTGCGCATGACCCGGTCGCCCGGCTCGATGCCCAGCCGCTCGGCGATCTCGGGGCTCGCCCCCTCCTGCTCGCTGCGGGACTCCCAGGTCCCGCGCGCCCCCTCGGCCGTCTGCTCCTGGCGGAAGGGGCTGGCCCCCCGGTCCGGCCGGTAGCCGGAGCGGGCGATCATGCGCGGGACGGGACGCTCGCGCACATACGTACCGGAGCCGGAACGCCCCTCGACCAGCCCCTCCGCCATCAGGACCTTCCGCGCCTCCAGGGCGACGGTGTCCGAGACGCCGTACTCCTCGCGGATGCGGGCCTGCGAGGGCAGACGCGTATGGGGCGGCAGCGCGCCGTTGACGATCTTCTCCCGCAGATCGCTCGCCACGCGCAGATAGGCGGGCTGCTCACCGAAAGCCACAGGCCACTCCCAACAGGTTGACAGTCTGCGACAGCCTGACAACCGTGGGTTGTGCCCCGCAAGCATAGGCCAGCGTTTCACTCAATGTGATGAAGCGGGAACGGCCGACGCATATCCCGGACCCAGGCACCAGGTCACTCCCGGACACTCTCTGCCCACGATCGAGCCGATGGACACCGTCGGTGCCCCTTCCCGGCCTCTTGACCAGTTTTGGTCCAGACCAATAACGTCCCTCTGCACAGCACGGCTCTCCCCCGCCCCTTCCGTACAGGAACGAGCCTCATGCGTCGAAGAAACCTGTCCCGGCTGACCATCACCGGCGTCGCCCTCACCCTCCTCGCGAGCGCGGCCCCGGCCGCCCTGGCCGACGGCGACCGCGGTCGCGGGGACGACGACCGGTCCCGGGGGCACCACCGCCCCGCGTACAAGAACATCGGCTACTTCACCCAATGGGGCGTCTACGGACGCGACTTCCAGGTCAAGGACCTGGACACCAGCGACAGCGCGGCCAAGCTGACGCACATCAACTACGCCTTCGGCAACGTCAGCGCCGAGGGCAGGTGCTTCACCGGCAACATCCCCGGCCAGGCCGACGCCTGGGCCGACTACGCGCGCCCGATCGACGCGGCCGGCTCGGTGGACGGCGTCGCCGACACCGACACCCAGCGCCTCGCGGGCAACTTCAACCAGCTGCGCGAGCTGAAGGCCAAGCACCCCGGCCTCAAGGTCATGATCTCGCTCGGCGGCTGGAGCTGGTCCACCCACTTCTCCGACGCGGTCCGCACCGCCGCCTCCCGCAAGGCGCTCGTCGCCTCCTGCATCGACCTGTACATCAAGGGCAACCTCCCGGTGGACGGGGCGCGCGGCGGGCCGGGAGCCGCGGCGGGCGTCTTCGACGGGATCGACGTCGACTGGGAGTGGCCCGGCTCGCCGGCCGACCCGGGCACCGTCTACCGCCCGGAGGACAAGAAGAACTTCACCGCGCTGATCCACGAGTTCCGCACCCAGCTCGACGCGTACGCCAGGAGCCGGGCCCAGGGCGGGAAGGGCAAGGGCCACGGGCACCACCGGCACAAGCCCCGGCACTACGACCTGTCGGCGTTCGTCCCCGCCAACCCCACGGCGATCGACGCGGGCTTCGACGTGAAGCGCCTGATGAGGGACTTCGACTTCGTCAACCTCCAGGGCTACGACTACCACGTGTCGGGCGAGAAGAAGACCGCCCAGCAGTCGGCGCTGTACGCCAGGAACGACTTCAGCGTCGACCGGACCGTCCGGGACTGGGTCCGGCGCGGCGCCCCGAAGCACAAGCTGGTGGTCGGCATGCCGACGTACGGGCAGGGCTGGACCGGGGTGACCGGCGGCGACGGGCTCGGCCGGCCGGCCGCCGCCCCGGCCCCCGCCACCTGGGCCAACGGCTACGAGGACTACAAGGTCCTCAAGAAGCTGGCCGATTCGGGGGCCTTCACCGTCCACCGGGACACCCGCAACGGCCATGCGTGGCTGTTCGACGGGACGACGCTGTGGACGTACGACGACCCCCGGGTGCTGCGCGCCAAGTCCGCGTACATCAAGGACCGGGGGCTGGGCGGTGCGATGTTCTGGTCCCTGGACGGGGACACCGAGGACGGTGAGCTGGTCGACACCGTGCACCGCGCGCTGAACCGGCGATAGGGCCGGTCGCGGGAGACACGGGGCCGGGGCGGCCGCTGAGTGCGGCCGCCCCGGCTGTGTGCCGTCCGTACGCCGCCGGGTCAGAAGTGCAGACCCCAGCTGTTGACGCGTCCGGTGTCGGCACTGGCGTTGTCGGCGACCCGGAGCTTCCAGGTGCCGTTGGCGGCGACGGAGGAGGCGTCGACCGTGTACGTGGTGACCACGTTGTCGCTGCTGCCGCCGGAGCCGAAGGCCTTCAGGTTGAAGACCGTGCCGTTCGGTGCGACCAGGTCGATCCGCAGGTCGCCGATGTAGGTGTGCGCGATGTCGACCGGCACCTTCAGCGCGGCGGGGGCGTTGCCGGTGATCCCCGTGACGGTGACCGGGGACTCGACGGTCGCGTTGTCGTTGACCGGGTAGCCGGTGGTGTTCTCGAACTTCTTCGGGTCCGGCGGGGTGGTGCCGCCCGTCCCGACGTACAGCAGCCGGTTGGGCGAACCGGTGCCCGGGTTGCCGACGACCCCGGTGGTGGCGGCGCCGACGAGGCCCGCGGCGACCTGGGCGGGGGTCGAGCCCGGGTTGTCGGCGAGGTGGATCGCGGCCGCGCCGGCCACGTGCGGGCTGGCCATCGACGTACCGGAGATGGTGTTGGTGGCGGTGTCGCCGGTGTTCCACGCCGAGGTGATGGAGGAGCCCGGGGCGAAGAGGTCCACGACCGCGCCGAAGTTGGAGAAGCTGGACCGGGCGTCGGTGCTGGTCGTCGAGCCGACCGTGATCGCCTCGGCGACGCGCGCGGGGGACTTGGTGCTCGCGTTGGTCGACTCGTTGCCCGCGGCGACGGCGTAGGTGATGCCGGAGGCGATGGACCGCCGCACGGCCGCGTCGAGGACCGTGTCGGCCCCGCCGCCGAGGCTCATGTTGGCGACGGCGGGCTTGACGGCGTTGGCCGTCACCCAGTCGATGCCCGCGACGACCTGCGCGGTGGTGCCGGAGCCCTGGTTGTCGAGCACCCGGACGGCGACGATCTTCGCCTTCTTGGCGACGCCGTAGGCCGTGCCCGCGACGGTACCCGCCACGTGGGTGCCGTGGCCGTGGCCGTCCTGGGCGACGTTGTCGTTGTCGATGGCGTCGTAGCCGTTGGCTGCCCGGCCGCCGAAGTCGCTGTGGCTGATCCGCACCCCGGTGTCGATGACGTAGGCGGTGACGCCCTCGCCCGCCTTGTCGGGGTAGGTGTAGCGCTGGTCCAGCGGCAGGTTGCGCTGGTCGATGCGGTCCAGGCCCCAGGACGGCGGGTTGGTCTGGGTGGCGTCGACCGTGAAGGTGCGGTTCTGCGAGACGGAGGCCACGGCCGGGTCGGCGGCGAACCGCTTCGCCTCGGCCTCGGTGGCCTCGACCGCGTAGCCGTTGAGGGCGGCGCGGTAGGTCCGCTCGATGCTCGCGCCGTACTTCTTCGCCAGGGCCCTGCCCTGCGCGGAGTCGGACTTGGCGGAGTCCTTGAGGGTGACGATGTAGCTGTCGCTGACGGCGCCGGGAGCGCCCGCGTTCTGGACCACGCCTTCGGGGGCCCGCTCGGCGGCGGTCGCCGGGAGTGCCGCGGCGGCGCCGAGGGCGAGGGCGGCAGCGGTCGCGATGACGGTCGCCGAGGCGAGTCTTCGCCGTGCGTGGGGGGTGTGACGCATCACTGACATGTGAGGGGTCCTCCTCATCGGCGGTGCTCTGATGGGGGTGGTGCCGGAGCCGGGGTACGGCTCTCGACAGGGACATGACAAATTTATCGTCCGGCGCTCCGCTTTCCGCGTCGTCCGAGACCGGCACGCCCTGCCGACAGCGAAAGATTGACCGATCCCCGCAGAAGCCACAAGGGCGCCTGACGGCCTGCCATATACGCGCCATTCACCTGCCATATGACTGACATGCTGAGGGATATGACGACCTATCACTGTCCGGTGGACGGGACCCGGTCCGACACCACCGCCCTGACCTGGTGCTGTCCGGTCTGCCGCGGCCCCTGGGACCTGGACTTCACCCCCGCGCCGGGCCTCACCCCGAACGCGCTTTCCGCGCGGGTCAATTCACTGTGGCGTTACGAGGAATCGCTGCCGCTCGCCTCGCCCCGGGTCTCCCTCGGCGAGGGCCGGACCCCGCTCGTCCCGCTCACGGACACCGTCACCGCGAAGCTGGACTATCTGATGCCGACGCTCTCCTTCAAGGACCGGGGCGCGGTGCTGCTCGCGGAGCTGGCCCGGCGGCTGGCCCCGGAGAGGGTGGTGGCGGACAGCACCGGCAACGCGGGCACCTCCGTCGCCGCGTACTGCGCGCGGGCGGGACTGGACTGTGTGGTGTACGTCCCCGAGGGCACGTCGGCCAAGAAGACCGGGCAGATCCGCGCGCACGGAGCGCGCCTGGTGACGGTGGCGGGCGGCCGGGAGGCCACCGCCCTGGCGGCGCGGGCGGCGGCGGACGAGCCGGGCACGTTCTACGCCTCACACGTCTTCAACCCGTACTTCCTGCACGGCACGAAGACGTACGTCTACGAGCTGTGGGAGGACCTCGGCGGCCGGCTGCCCGGCGCACTGGCCGTACCCGTCGGCAACGGCACCCTGCTGCTGGGCGCGGCCCTCGCCGTCGCGGAGCTGGACGCGCTGGGCCTGATCACCGCCCGCCCCCGGCTGATCGCCGTCCAGGCCGAGGCGGTCGCCCCGCTCGCCGCCGCCTTCCACGCGGGTGCGGAGGACCTGCCGCCCGACGCGCCGGCGGTGGCCGCGCCCACCCTCGCGGAGGGCATCGCCATCCCCCGCCCGCCCCGCGCCCGCCAGATCCTGGCCGCGGTACGGGCCTCCGGCGGCACGTTCCTGACGGTCCCGGAGGACGCCGTCCGGGAGGCCCAGCGCGACCTGGCGGGGCACGGCTTCTACGTCGAGACGACGGGCGTGGCCTGCTGGGCGGCGGTCCGGGACCGGGACCGCGGGGACGACCTGGTGCGGGGCGGAGTGGTGGTGCCGCTGTGCGGGGCGGGACTGAAGACGGGGATGGGGTGAGGGTGAGGCGTAGGGGGTGAGGGGAGCAGGGACGTAGGGGGTGGGGCGTCAGCGGGGTGAGGGGTGGGGCGGGCGCGGGCGGATCTGCTCCATCCGGTGGGCGTGTCCACGCCCTGCGTCGGAGCGCGCGTGCCGTGGCGGGCCGCCGCGCGGGCCGCTCCCTACCGTCGTCCCGTGAGCCTCTCGCGCATCTCCCTCCTCGCCCCGCTGCTCGCGGCCGCCCTGATCGCCCCGCCGCCCGCCGCGCTCGCCACTCCCCCGCCGCCCGCCTCCCCGTCCACCGTCCCCGCCTGCGGCCGGGACGACGCGGGAGCGGCCTGGGCCCCGGCCTCCACCCGCTTCGGGGAGGCCGACGGCTACGACCCGTACGTCGGCAACGGCTATCTCGGCCACCGGGTCCCCGCCACCGGCGCCGGTTACGCGTCCACCGGTGAGAAGACCGGCTGGCCGCTCTACACCCCCCGCTACGACGGGGCGTTCGTCTCCGGGCTCTACGCGGCGGACCCGGCGGTCGCCGCGGGCCGGGAGGCGGTCGCCGCGCTGCCGAACTGGACGAACATCGACGTCCGGGTCGGCGGGGAGACCCTCGGCGACGCCACCCCGGCGGGCCGTGTCTCGCACTACCGGCAGACGCTCTTCCTCAGCTGCGGTCTCGTGCGCACCTCGCTGCGCTGGACGACCGCCGACGGCCGGGCCACCGATGTCGTGTACGAGGTGCTGGCCAACCGCGCCGACGCGCACACCGGGGCCGTACGGCTGCGGATCACCCCGCGCTGGAGCGGCGACGCGACCGTCACCGGGCGGCTGGACGACCGGGGCGCGCGCCGGATCACGCTGCGGAAGGACGGCACGTTCCGGACCCGCGGCACGGGGACCGAGGGGGCGCTCGTCCAGACGATGCGGCGCGGCGCGGGCGTGGTGGAGACCCTGGGGGCGGACGCCCGTACCTCCCCGGGGCGTACGCCGGTGCGTGCGGGACGGACGTACACCTTCGAGAAGTACGTCGGCGTCGACACCGCGCTCACCTCGCGCGCCCCGGCCGCTGACGCCCGCGCGGCGGCCCACCGCGCGGCGCGCCTCGGCTGGGACCGGGTCTTCGCGGCGAACGAGGCCGCCTGGCGCGAGGCGTGGTCCGCCGATGTGCTGACGCCCGGCAGCCCGGAGCTGCAAGGCTGGCTGCGCGCCGCCCAGTACGGGCTGCTCTCCAGCACCCGGCGGGGGTCCGCCGACAGCATCGCCCCGGCCGGTCTGAGCGGCGACAACTACGCGGGGCTGGTGTTCTGGGACGCCGAGACGTGGATGTTCCCGGGGCTGCTGGCCACCCGCCCGGAGCTGGCCCGCGCGGTCGTCGACTACCGCTACCGCACCCGGGACGCGGCCCGCGCGAACGCCGAGAAGCTGGGGTACGACGGGCTGTTCTACCCCTGGACCAGCGCGAGCCGGGGGCGGCTGGACTCCGAGTGCCACAGCGTGGACCCGCCGCACTGCCTCACGCAGAACCACCTCCAGGGCGATGTCTCGCTCGCCGTCTGGCAGTTCTTCCTCGCCACCGGCGACCGCGACTGGCTGGCGGCGCGCGGCTGGCCGCTGTTGCGGGGCATCGCCGACTTCTGGCGCTCCCGTGTCACGGCGAACCCGGACGGCAGCTACTCCGTCAACGACGTGGCCGGGCCCGACGAGTACAGCAACGGGGTGGACGACGGCGTCTTCACCAACGCGGTCGCCGCCACCGCCCTGCGCAACGCGACCCGCGCCGCCCGCCTCCTCGGCCACCGCCCGCCCGCCGCCTGGAACGAGATCGCAGACCGGCTCCGTATCCCGTACGACGCGGAGAAGAAGGTGTTCCTCCAGTACGCGGGGTACACCGGATCCACGATCAAGCAGGCGGACGCCGTGCTGCTGACCTACCCGCTGGAGTGGCCGATGGAGCCCGGCGCGGCCGCCGCCACCTTGGACTACTACGCGGCCCGCACCGACCCGGACGGCCCGGCGATGACGGACTCGGTGCACGCCATCGACGCGGCGCAGACCGGTGAGCCGGGCTGCTCGGCGTACACCTACCTCCAGCGCGCGGTACGCCCCTTCATGCGGGGTCCCTACGACCTGTTCTCCGAGGCGCGCGGCGCCAAGGCGGGCTCGCAGGACCCGCTCTCCGGCTTCCCGGCCGACGACTTCCTGACCGAGAAGGGCGGCTTCCTCCAGGTGTTCACGCACGGTCTGACGGGGCTCCGGCTCCGCGAGGACGGGGTGCGGCTGGCCCCGACGCTGCCGCCCCAGCTGGCCGAGGGCGTCACGCTGAGGGGGCTGCGCTTCCGGGACGCGGTGTACGAGGTGGAGATCGGGGCCCGGACGAGCACGGTCCGCCTGGTCGCGGGCGGCCCGTTCACCGTGCACACGGCGGACGGCCCGCGCCGTCTGACCTCGACGCTCACCCTGCCCACCCGGCGCCCCGACCTGACCCCGACGGCCGACGTGGCGCGCTGCCGCCCGGTGACGGCGACCTCCGAGACCCCGGGCCTCTACGCGGAGGCGGCGGTGGACGGCGCCCCGGCGACGGCCTGGTCCCCGGACGGGGCGACGGGGTCCCTGACGGTGGACCTGGGCCCGCGCCCCCTGCGGCTCGCGGCGGTGCGCCCGCGCTGGAGCGACGTACCGCCCGCCTCCCACACGGTGGAAACCTCGCTCGACGGCCGCTTCTGGCGCCCGTACCTGCCCGGCGACGCGGCCCGCAAGGTCCGGCTGACGGTCCGGTCCGAGGACCCGGAGAAGCCCGCGGGGGTGACGGAGCTCCGGGTGGAGGCGGGACGCTGAGGACCGCCCCGGGGGCCGTGGGCCGGTTCCGGCCGCCGCGCACCGCCCGGGGCTCGTCTCCTCGCCCCTGCTCCCGTTCCCGCTCTCACCCCTCCTCGTCGGAGGGGCGGGACCGGTTCCGGCCGGGCAGCCGGACCTCCCCCACGGCCTCCGCCTCGGCTTTCGCGTCGCTGACCGCGGCGGCGGCCTGCTTCGCGGCCTCGTCGGCGGCGGCGACGGCGTCGAGCGCCAGGGTGGAGTTCGGCTCGATCTCGGGCGTCCCGACGTGGTCCTTGTCGCTAGTCGCGGCCTGGTCCGCGGCGACCTCCTGCCCGGTGGGCGGGGGCGGACCGGGGGCGGCGGAAGACTGGTCGCCGAAGGCGGTGGTGACGGTGCGGATCGCCTCGGTCAGCTCACCGGGGATGACCCAGAAGGTGTTGTTGTCGCTGCTGGCGAGGTGCGGCAGGGTCTCCAGGTACTTGTAGGCGAGGACCTTGGCATCGGCGTTGTTGCGGTGGACGGCCTGGAAGACCAGCTCGACGGCCTTCGACTCGCCGTCCGCCCGCAGGATCATGGCCTGCTGGGTGCCCTGGGCCTCCAGGATGTCCTTCTGCTTCGTCCCCTCGGCGGTGAGGATCTTGGCCTGCCGCTCCCCCTCGGCGTGCAGGATGGCGGCGCGCTTGTCCCGCTCCGCGCGCATCTGCTTCTCCATCGCCTCCTTGATGGTGTTGGGCGGGTCGATGGCCTTGATCTCGACGCGGTTGACGCGGATGCCCCACTTGCCGGTGGCGTCGTCGAGGACGGTACGCAGGCGGGCGTTGATCTCCTCGCGGGAGGTGAGGGTCCCTTCGAGGTCCATGGAGCCGATGACGTTGCGCAAGGTGGTCACGGTGAGCTGGTCGATGGCCTGGAGATAGTCGGCGACCTCGTAGGCGGCGGCCCGGGGATCGGTGATCTGGTAGTAGAGGACGGTGTCGATGTTGACCACGAGGTTGTCCTCGGTGATCACCGGTTTGGGGTCGGAGGAGTAGACCTGCTCGCGGACGTCGAGCTTGGTGTTGACGCGGTCGGCCACGGGCAGGACGAAGTTCAGGCCGGGCTGGAGGGTCCGGCGGTACCGGCCGAACCTCTCGATGTTGTACCGGCGGGCCTGCGGAACGATGCGTACGGCCGCGGCCGCGATGAAGACGACGATGATGGCGGCCACGAGGATCGGGATGACGACTGGGTCCATGCTTCCTCCCTAGTTCCGCGATGTGCCGCTGTTCCGCGGTGGGCGGCTGTTCCGCGGTGTGCGGCTGTTTCGCGGTGCGCCGCCGTTTCGCGGTGGGCGGCTGTTCCGCGGTGGGCGGCTGTTCCTCGGTGCGCCGCCGTTTCGCGGTGTGCGGCTGTTCCGCGGTGTGCCGCTCACCGGGGTGACGGCGTTCACGGAAGAAGCTCGCGGGGATAGACGACAGCGGTGGCGCCCTCGATCTCCATGACGTCCACCAGCGCTCCCACCGGGATCACCTGGCTCTCGTCGTAGGCGCGAGCGGACCACTCCTCGCCGGAGAGCTTGATCAGCCCCTGGGTCGCCGTGACCTCCCGCACGACCTCGGCCCGCTTGCCGATCAGCGCGTCGCTGCCGTCCCGGGTCAGCGGCGACTGGTCCATGAGCCGCAGCGCGACCGGACGGACCAGGGCGAGCCCCGCGACCGCCGTGAGCCCGAGCGCCACGAGCTGCCCCAGCAGCCCGACGCCCACCCCGGCCACGACGGCAGCCACGAGCGCGGCTCCGGCCAGCAGCCCGAAGACCAGGGTCAGGGTGAAGAACTCCGCGGCGCCCAGCGCCGCGGCGGCCAGCAACCACGCGAACCACGGCATCGAATCAGCCTCCCCAAGGGGACCTACTGCCCCCTTACCCGCTGAACGCCCCCCAGAACCGCAAGTACGTACGAAACCGGCATGGGAGCCTCGCCGGCCCCGGGCATGCCGGGGCCGGACACCGCGCGGTAGGTGCGGGGCGGACGCACAAGCACGGCGCGCGGTGATCGATGGTCCCGGCGCGCCGTGCGAAGAGCCGCCTGCCGCCTGGGGCGCCCGGTGGGCGTCCCAGGCGGTGGGTGGGCGTCCCAGGCGGTGGGCGGCGGGAGCTTTCGCTCCGTGCACGCGGACCGCCTCGGTGGTGCTGGTGCTGGTGCTGGCGCTGTGCCTAGACCATCTGGTTGACGTTCCAGCGCTGGGTGCTGAGCGCCTTGTCACTGCACGTCTGCAACTGCATCAGAGCCGCGATCTTCGATCCGTCACCGCCCGCCACACCCATGCACATGTTGTTGCTCACCATGTTCCGGATGCGGTGCCCGTGCTCGTTGGGTTCGATCCACCAGAGGTGGTTGTCCTTCCTCGTCTCGTCGCAGCGGTACTCCTGGATCGGCGAACCGGGCTTCACCGTCGTGAAGTACGCGACGTCGAGGCAGAGGCCGCTCTTGCGGTTCTTGATCAGGAACAGGCTGGACCCCTGCGGGCCGCCGGCCTTGTCCACCACCTTCAGGTCGAAGATCTGGTTGTCCTCGGCGGAGGGCTTGCAGGTGTGCTGCATGAATCTGCCGCCCGTCTTCCCCGGGGGAACATCGACGCACAAGCCGTTCTTGCTGTTCTTCAACGACACGTTGACAGGGACCGACACGGAGTCGGCCAGCTGCTGCGGTGTGATCGCGACCGACTTCTTCACCTTCTTCTCGGGTGCCGTCGGCTCCTTCTTCACCGGTTCCTTCTGCACCTCGACGACCGGTGTCGGCTTCTTCTCGACGGCCGGCTCCGGCGCGACCTTCTTCGGGGCGGTCGGGGCGGCACTCGGGGACGGCGACTCCACCACGTAATCCGCGGGCGGCTTGTCGTCGGACATGTTGGGCTCCAGCGGCGTACCACCGACCGGCTCGGAACTGACCCACTGCTCCGAGCGGCGGTCATCATCACTCATGCCGAGCACGACGACCGGCACCCCGATGAGCACGGCTCCCGCCAAGGCAGCCGCGGCGATCATGGGGCCGCGCGGCCGACCCGGACTCGCCCCGTCCGCTCCCGGGTCGTCCGGCCGGTCATGATCCGACGCGAAGAGCAGACCCGAACGGCCATCGTTGTCCGGCTCCTCTGCGGCGGCGGACTGCTCGGGCCGGGCGTCGTCCCCCCGCCCATCGGCGGCTGCCTCCGGCGCGGGCCGGGCGTCGTCGGAGCGCGAGCGCAGAGCGAACAACCGCCTACGGGTGGGAGCATCCGACGACGGCACGGACGTGACCGCGGCCGACTCCGGAACGTCCGCGGTGGACGGGGTGGACGCGGCGGCCGGTTCCGTCGGGGCGGAGGGCTCGGCGGCCGGTTCCGTCGGCGCGGAGCGCTCTGCGGCACCCGCCCCCGAAGAGCCGTCGGATATCGGGTCCGGCGCCGCCGAGTCCCCGGTGCGCGGACCGAGGTCCGCACCCGGCTCCTGGTCCGGAGGCGGCACGGACACCGCACGACGGACAGAGACGGACGGCGGTGTCTCCCCTGCTGGGGGATCGTGCGGATGAGGCACAAGAACTCCTTGCGATTCGGGGGTGTGCGGGGAGGCGGCTCGATGGCCGTCAGGGGGCACCGATGCCTCCGCAGCAGGATGAGCGGGCCCGGAGCCCTCGGTACGGACGGCAGCCGGGCGAGGGCGGAGGTGATGCACGCGGCGTACGGCACGAGGCGCTGTTCGCCGTGTGGAGAACCACCGACCGCCTGGGGCGCCCGGTGGGCGTCCCAGGCGGTGCGCGGCGGGAGCTTTCGCTCCGCGCACCCGGACCGACTCGGTGGTGTCGGCGCCTAGATGATCTGATTGACGATCCAGCGCTGGCTGCTGAGCGCCTGGTCGCTGCAAGTCTGCAACTGCATCAGAGCCGCGATCTTCGATCCGTCGCCGCCCGCCACACCCATGCACATGTTGTTGCTCACGACGTTACGGATGCGGTGCCCGTGCTCGTTGGGGTCGAGCCACCAGAGCTGGTTGTCCTTCTTCGTCCCGTCGCAGCGATACTCCATGATCACCGCACCGGGCTTCACCGTCGTGTAGTACGAGACGTCGAGGCAGAGGCCGCTCTTGCGGTTCTTGACCAGGAACAGGCTGGAACCCTGCGGGCCGCCGTCCTTGTCCACCACCTTCAGGTCGAAGATCTGGTTGTCCTCGGCGGAGGGCTTGCAGGTGTACTGCTGGAGTTTCCCGGCCGACTTCCCCTTGGCTTCGCCGGGGACATCGACGCACAGGCCGGTCTTCTTGTTCTTCAACAGCACGTTGACGCGGGTCGAGACGGCGTTGGCCAGCTGCCGCGGTGTGAGCGCGGGCGGCTTCTCCACCTCCTTCTCGGGTGCCGCCTGCTCCTTCTTCACCGGCTCCTTCTGCGCCTCGACAACCGGCGCCTGCTTCTCGACGACCGGCTCCGGCGCGACCTTCTTCGGGGCGGTCGGGGCGGCACTCGGGGACGGCGACTCCACCACGTAATCCGCGGGCGGCTTGTCGTCGGACATGTTGGGCTCCAGCGGCGTACCACCGACCGGCTCGGAACTGACCCACTGCTCCGAGCGGCGGTCGTCATCGCTCATGCCGAGCACGACGACCGGCACCCCGATGAGCACGGCTCCCGCCAAGGCAGCCGCGGCGATCATGGGGCCGCGCGGCCGACCCGGACTCGCCCCGTCCGCTCCCGGGTCATCCGGCCGGTCATGATCCGACGCGAAGAGCAGACCCGAACGGCCATCGTTGTCCGGCTCCTCGGCCCCGGCGGACTGCTCGGGCCGCGCCCCCTGCCCCCGTCCATCGGCGGCTGCCTCCGGCGCGGGCCGCGCGTCGTCGGAGCGCGAGCGCAGAGCGAACAACCGCCTACGGGTGGGAGCATCCGACGACGGCACGGACGTGGACGTGGCCGACTCCGGAACGTCCGTCGCGGGCGCGACGGACGAGGCGGCCGGTTCCGTCGGGGCGGAGGGCTCGGCGGCCGGTTCCGTCGGCGCGGAGGGTTCGGCAGCACCTGCCCCCGAAGAGCCGTCGGATATCGGGCCCGGCACCGCCGAGTCCCCGGTGCGCGGACCGAGGTCCGCGCCCGGGTCCTGGTCCGGAGGCGGCACGGACACCGCACGACGGACAGAGACGGACGGCGGTGTCTCCCCTGCTGGGGGATCGTGCGGATGGGGCACAAGAACTCCTTGAAGTTCGGGGGTGTGCGGGGAGGCGGCTCGATGTATGTCAGGGGGCACCGATGCCTCCGAGAGGACCCGCGCAGCGGTCCGGCCAGTTGCCCGCACCGGGCGAAGTACGGTTCGTCAGAGCGTGGTTCAGACGCTCCAGCGCCGTCTCGTCCGCATCCTCCAGGAGGGCGGACGCAGTTTCTGGGCTGCGTATCTGGCGCAGCAGGATGAGGGGGCCGGAGCCCTCGGTACGGACGGCCAGCACCCGGTAGGCGGACCCGGGCGCGAAGACGATCTGGTCGCCCCCGTCCAGCAGACGGCGGACCCGGCGGCCCGTGGTGGACCAGATGGCGAAGCCCGCCCCGGCCACCCGTTGCTTTCCGGCGGGGTCGAGCGGTGTCCCGCTCACCGGCGCGGCGTCGCGCACCACGTCTCCGGCACGCACTCCGGTGAGGTCGGTGGCCCCGCCGAGCCCGCGCAGGACGACCCCCCGGTAGGACGGCAGCCGGGCGAGGGCGGAGGCGATGCACGCGGCGTACGGCACGAGACGCTGTTCGCCGGAGCGCAGCGATTCCGCCAACGCCCGGTGACCGAGCGGGCCCTCGCCGTTCTCCAGGTACATCCGGAGTGCCACCAGGTCGGTGCGGGCCGTCTCCTGCTCCGCGCCGCGCAGGGCGGGCATCTCGGCCAGCGCCCGGTTGACGGCCGCGCTGTGCCGCTCCCAGGCCGACTCCGCGAGCTTGCGCAGCGCCATGCGCTCGGCGGGCGTACTGCTGTGCTGCGGTCCTACCGGCACCGGCGGCAGGGGCCGACGCCGCGCGGGGGACGCGGGAGCGGATGCCGGCCCGGCGGCGGAGAGGCCGACCGGGGTGTCCCGGGCGGCCGGAGCCGCCGGGGCGGTGGCGGCGGCCCGGGTGGTGGCCGCCCCGGCTCGTGTCCGGGGTGCTGGTTCGGCCCGCGCCGGATCCGGCCCGGAGGCGGTGCCGCCCGTGCCGTCCGGAACCGGACGGGCCGTGCGCTCCGAGGGCGCGCCGGTGGGTACGGGCTTCGAGTGGGGAGCGTCCGGTACGGGGGCCGGAGGCGCGTCGGTCTCCGGGGCCCCGCTCTCGGTCACGGACCTGCGGGCCTCGGGCGTTCCCGTCCCGGCGCCGGGCCTGTCCGGCCGCTCGTCACCGCTCCCGCCGCTGCCCGAGGCCAACGGTACGGAGGAGAGCCCGGCCGGCCTCATGGACGGAGCGGGCGCGGGCGGGGAAGGCGCTACGTCGTCCCGCACGGGAACGGGCTCGGCAGGCGGCTGCCCTCCGGGAGCGGGCGGGGTGGCGGCCGACGTAACGGGGGCGGGCGGGGTCGTGGCCGCCGGGCCGGACGTCGCCGTGGCGGCTGCCTCGGCTTCCGGCGCCGGTACCGGGGCGACGGGCGGGGTGGGCGGCGTCGCGGCCCGGGAGGAGGAGGTGGGCAGCGGTGTCCGGTCCGACGCGCCGGAGGTGGCCGTCTGCCGGGCCCGCGCGGGCTTGTGCCGCACGGTGTCCTCGTCCGAGGAGGTGCTGGTGGTCTCCGCGGGCTCGTGCTCGTGCTCGGGCTCTGGCTCGGGCTCCGACTTCGGCTTCGGCTTCGGCGGGAGCGGCGCGGAAGGGCCACCGGAGGCCGTAGGCCCGGAGGCCGTGGGCACAGAAGCCGTAGGCGTAGGGTCCGTGGCCGCGGACGCCGTGGCAGCGGAAGCCATGGGCCCGGAGGCCATCGGCGCGGAAGCCATGGGCCCGGAGGCCATCGGCGCGGAAGCCGTGGGCCCGGAGGCCGTGGCCGCCGGGCGGGGGGCCGGGGCCGGGGGTGTCTGGCGGGGGATCGGGGCCGGGACGGGGGCGGCGGAGCCGGTGCGGGCCTCGGCGTCCTCAGCCGGGACGGGCGCCGGAGGTGCGGACCGCAGGGCGGGCCGGGCCGGGCCGACGGAGCCGCCGCGCGCTCCGGCACCCGCCGTCGCCGGAGCCGGGTCGCGTCGCGCGGGGCGCGTGGCGGGGGCCGCCGCGAAGCTGATCATCCGCAGCGCGTGTTCGGCGGCGAGGCCGCGCAGGGCGAGCCCTCCGTCCGGGGTGAGGGCGTGGACGTGGAGAGTCGTACGGGAGCGTATGTCGGGGGCGAGGCGGCCGAGGAGTCCGGAGAGCAGCGGCCAGAGGGACGCGTCCACCCGGTCACCCCCGCGGCCGATCTCGACGACCGGGCCCTCGACGCTCACCGGACGGGCGATGCGCGGCGCCGCCGCACCGGAGGGGCCGACCCACAGCCCGGCCCGGGTGGCGACCGCCTGCCAGGCGTCGGAGAGCCGCGCCACGCCCTGCTCGGACAGGCCGAGTTCGGGGGCGGGAGCGGACCAGCGCACCAGCCGGGGTGCGGGCGGGGCGGGGCGGACGGCTCCGGCGGGTCCCGGCTCCCCCTCCGCCGTGGCGGCCGTGGTGGGTTCTGCCGGTGGTGCGCACACCACCGCGTCCACGAAGGGCAGCCAGCGCGGGTCGCCGTCCGGTCCGGCCAGCACGGACCGGATCCCGAACCTGCCGAGGGGCTGGTGGGTGGCGATGAGGGGAAGGCCGGTGGTCACCTCGATCTCGGCGTTCAGCAGCCCGGCCACCGACTGGCCGATCGGCAGCAGGTCCCGGCGCCCGCCGGGGGCGAGGCGTACACGGCGGCGCACGACGGCGGGCAGGGCCGCGAGGAGTTCGGCGACGTCACCGGCCACCAGGTCCTCACCCCACGGCACGCCGACGACCACGGCGGGGTGGCCCGGATCGACGGGGATCGCGTGGAACAGGTCGCCCGGCCTGGGCGCGCCCGCCCCGGCGGGGCGGATCACCAGCCCGGCCGGGATCTGGTCCACCACGCAACCGCCCTCCGTGCGGGCGGGGACGCGGCGCAGAGCCGCCTGCCAGCCCGGGGCGGGCGTACGGGGTCCGAGGTCCTCGGGCTGTCCTCCGGGGACGAAGCGACGCCAGCCGCCGTGGCCGGGCGGTACGAAGACCGAGCCGCCGGGCACCACGAGCACCGGCCCGTCGGGTGCCTCGACCGTCATCTTCCAGGCGTCGGCGATGTGCCGGGCCAGGGCGGGCCGGTCCGGGCGGTCGGCGCCGGCCCCGGACATCACCAGGCGTACCGACGGCGTTCCCTCGTCCCGCAGCGAGTCCAGCGTCTCGCTGAGCCGTGGCCAGAGCGCCGCCGCGGCCTCGCCCGTCGCGATGGCGACGATCGTGACGGTGCCGTCCTCGTCGGCGCCCAGCGTCCGTGCCAGGTCGGCGACGTCCGCCGGGTGGAGGGTGTCGTCCGTGGGCAGGCGGAGCAGGAGCAGGCCCCCGTGGTTCTCGACCAGCACCCGGGGCGACTGCCCGGTGCCGGTCCTGGTGTCCGGCTCCGTCCGTTCACGGGCGGCGCGTTGCCGCCGGGTACGGGACGAGTCGGCGCTCCTGCGCCGGGCCAGCGGGCCGTTCCAGCGGCTCATCCGGCTCTCCTCCACGCACTGTTCATCGCTGCACCCATCTCTGGGCCTTTCCACGCACCATCACGAATATCCGAACTCCCGCCCCACGCGGGTTCATTCGTCCACGGGACTCCAACGAGCCCTCCAACATGGACGAACGTGGGTCCTTCCTGGTTGATTCAGCGCCTCGCACCGGCGGGACTCACCTGCCGCCGGAGGCCGGCCCGGCCTCCTGAGCCGGTTCCGGCCGCGGCCGCGCGTCCCGCGTCCGGGCCATCATCTCCGCCAGCGGTCCGGTTTCGAGCACCGCTCCCGCCGGGCTGGGTGGATTGACGTAGATCCGGTGCCCTTCGGGCAGTTGGGGCAGCAGATCGATGGCGGCCCGGTGGTCGAAGGCGAGGGCGCCCACCAGGTTGAGGTAACGGGACGAGGTGAAGACCGGCACGACCGGGGTGCCGTCCGATCCGGTGGCCGTCACCGGCGACCCGTCCGGCAGCGTGAGAACGGCGACTTCGGCGTCGGTGAGCGCGTACGCCACGTCCTCGGGCGGACCGTAGCCGGTGACGGCGCGCTGGAGGGCCGCGTCGACGGGGTCGGTGGGCTCGGGCCAGCCCAGGACCTCCGGGGAGGGCAGGTAGGCGTCGTTGTCCTCCCACTCCACGATCTCGCCGTCCACGTCGGAACGCCACCGGCCCGCCACCGCGTAGTCGGGGGGCACGCCCTCCCCCCGCCAGCCCGGGTCGACGGTGCTGAACCAGTGGTCCGGGGCCATCCGGCCGGCCCGGACGATCTCCTCCGGGGGCTCGGGCGGGTCGAGCGGCCCCTCCGGGTCGGCGGCGGCCACGACGGGGTCCCCGGTCGGGACGGGGTCCGCGGCGGGCGCGACCGGGTCCCCGGCGGGCGCGGGTCGGTGGGCAGCCGGGTCCGACCCGGTGCCCGGATCGACGATGGTCCGGTCGGGGGTGGGCGGAAGGTCGTTCATGGGCGGGACTCCATCGGTTCGCCGGACAGCTGCGGAACGGACTGCCGCCTGTTCCCGTCCGGTGAGATCAGCTTGCTGTGGTCGGTGGGAATCGCCGTGGTCAGGGTCGGCACGGCTTCCATCTGTCCTCACGCCTCTCCCCCCTGCCCTCTGTCAGTGCCACCGGGACGCTGTCCTCCGTCAGTGCCGCTGGAACGCTCCTGCTGCCGGAGGGCGGTCAGCGCATCCCGGGCATGCTCGTCGGGGAACCGCCCCTCGCGGGCGACGTAAGTCCGCAGCTCCTCCTCGGTCAGCGGGAGGACGTCCCAGTACCGGCCCCAGTTGTCGCTGTAGACCGTGGTCGCCGCGGGGTCGATCTCGTCCAGGGCGTGCTGCGCCCCGGTCATCACCTCGTGGAAGCTGTGGTGGCCGACGCCGACCATGACGCTCACCAGCCCGGAGCGGATCAGGCCCAGGTCCACGGGCACCCCGGCGAGCCGGTTCAGCCTGGCCACGTGGGTGATGATGCGGTAGGCGCTGCCGGACGTGCCTGTCAGCACGAGTCCGCCGGAGTCCTCGGAGCGGGCCTGGAAGTCGGCGGCCATCGGCAGCGTGTACAGCTGACCCGCGGACGACCAGAGCAGCACACCGTCGCGCACCGCGAGTCGGCGTTCGGCGGGACTCAGCGCGGGCCACACCTCGTGCGGCCGCAACGGCGTGCGGAGCAGCGCCTCCAGCTCCTCCATCTCCTGCGCCTCGTCCTCGGGGTCGAGCTCCGCCTCCTTGAGTTCGGCCACTTCACGCTCGTACCGCTTCAGCTGCTCGCTGCGGTGCCGGTCGCGGCGCTCGATCCCGATCACCGGGTGCTGCGGTTCGATGCCGCCCATCAGGCGGGGCACGACGTTGGTGGCGACGCCGTTGAACAGGAAGGTGACCCGTTCGCGGAGGTTGCCCGACTCCACCACCCGTACGAGGGCGTCGTACCCCGTGCCGACCGCGCCGCCGTTCACACCGCTGTGATGGCCGAACCGCCGGTAGTCGACTCGGTTGTGCAGCGCGATCGTCCAGAACGCCCGGACGACCTTCGCGAACTCCTGGTTGATCTGGGGGTTCTCCCCCAGGTGAGCGGCCAGCCTGCGCTCGAAGTAGAGGGCTTCCTGTGCGTAGCGGATGCGCGCCAGAGCCCACGCGGGCGCGGGCAGACCGTCGGCCGCCTCGTCGGTCTCGTCGGCCACCTCGTCGGTCTCCGGCTCCGAGAGATCGTCGGGGCCGCCGGTCGGCCGACGCGACGGACGATGACTCGGGACGTCGTCGTCGGAGTCGTCGTCCCGCGACAGCAACGGACGCGGATCGTCATCGTCCGAATCGTCGTCCCGCGACAGCAACGGACGCGGATCGTCGTCATCCGAATCGTCGTCCCGCGACAGCAACGGACGCGGATCGTCGTCCGGTTCGGACTCCCCGTCCGTGTCCAGGGACAGGCCGGGGAAGGACTCCAGGACCAGGTCCGCCGCCGGGTCCGCCGGGTCCGCCGGTCGTGGGTGGCCGACGCCCTCAGCCGTGGCGGGCGGCGCGGGACGCGGATTCGGGCCGTGCTCTGCGACCACGCCACTGGACGGCTGAGCCGTCGCCGCGGCCAGATCCGCCGCGATCCCCAGGACGGCCGGGGCGTCATCGCCCGACCACGCCCGCAGGAGCCGGTAGCGCTGGACGAGCGAGAGGCCGGCGGACGCGAGCGGCAGGCCGCCCATGAGCGTGGCGTAGGCCTGTTCGTCGTTGTCGAGGGTGATCCCGAGCGTCCGCAGGTCGGCGAGGGGCACCGTGGTGCGGCCTCCGGCCCAGTCCGCACCGGCGAGTCGCGGAACGTGTCGCTCCGCACCCGGTTCGCCGAGCCGCGACTCGATCCACTGATGCGGCACGCCGTCGCCGGTCGGCCGTACCGCGTGGACGGCCGGGGCCGGCTCCCGCGAGCCGTTGCCCGCGGTCGCGTCGTCCCCCACGCCCCGTTCGCGCGGGCCCGGCGGCGAGCTGTCCGGCCCAGGCGGCGGCGCGGAGGACGTGAGGACCGGGCGCGGACCGCGCCGGCCGGCCGGCGGCTCGCCGTCACGCGTCAGCGGTTCCGTATCGGCGTCCGGACGCGTGGACGCCGTCGGCAGCACCGCCTTCGGGTCCGTGGGCGGTGCGGGGAGGGCCGGGGCCGGCCAGCCGGGGGGCCGTTCCTCCGGGCGGTGGGTCTGCCAGTGCCGGGCGGGGTCGGCGTCGGCGGTGGCCATGTCCAGGTAGTTCGCACCGCGTTGCACATCGAACTTCAGGCTCATCGACGGCTGCGAGGTGAGCACCCTACGGCCGAGGGCCCGGCGGGTGGCCAGCACGTCGGCGAGTTTCCGTGCGCTGTTGCCGTCCAGTCCCACCACCACGACCCGCGCGGCGTCGGGCGCCAGGGCGCGCACCGCGGGGTCGTGGCGGAGCATTTCGGCGAACTCGGCGTAGGAGATGGACCGGGTGGACTGGTCGGACCACGGCAGGGAGAGCGTGTCGGCCTCCGAGCCGGGCTCCAGGGCGAGGACGTACGGCTTGTAGTACGGGGTCTGCGTGGCGGATTCGGCCCACGGCGACAGGTGGCTGGTCTTCTTGTGGGTGGTCGGGTCGGTGGTGGTGTACAGCTCCGTGTTGAACCGGTTGGAGAGGGTCGCGGACGACCAGCTCCGGCCCGCGGGGCGGCCCGACATCGACGTCAGGAAGGTGTCAGGGGCCGTCGAGGCGTGCACCGCCAAGTGGTAGGCGGCGAGCGCGACCGGGTCGTGCACGTCACGGCCGACGGCCGCGGCGGATGCGGCCGTCCGCAACAGGGCCGGTCCGTCCTCCGCGAGGTCGACGCTCTCGTACGAACGCAGGTGGAGCACCTGCCGGGCCAGCGACTCGGCGTCGGGGTGGCCATCCACCGCCTCGACCGCCTTGACGATCGCCCACAGCGCGTGCAGCCGGTGGGAGGGGCCGACGGGCTGGTTGGGCGCGAGCGGCAGCACGTCCCGGACGCGGTCGTCCGCGTCTTTCCCGGCCAGCAGGCGCAGGGCCCGGTCCAGGCTGGGCAGCGGGGCGAACCCCGACAGGGTGGCCGAGGCGTCGGCCTCCAGCGCCTTCCCGGCGGCGCGCAGCACGGTCCGCACGTCGGCGAGGTCCACCGGCGCGGGCCGGGTGTGCGCGGCGGGCCGGTTGCCGGAGCGCTCCCGGACGATCCGCTCCACCAGGTCGCGGGTGAGGGCGCCGTACGCGGCGTGCCGCGTGTCCGCCCGCCGCATGGCCTCCAGCGCGCCCAGACCGGCGAGCAGTGCCTGGTACTCGCCGTCCGGATCGGCGCGGTCCCCCTCCACCTCGGCGCCGAAGAGGTCGCGCAGTCCGCGCACCAGGCGCAGGGCGGTGTCCCGCCGGTCCTGCGGGTCGGCGGTCACCCGGTCCAGGCCGGCGATCAGGGCGAGCTGGTCCAGCTCCGGCGGCTTCGGTTCGCGCTCGATCTTGTCGAAGGTGCCGGGCACACCCATGGCGGTGGTGAACACGCCGTTGAGGGGCTTCGGGCTGTGCTTTGCGCTGACGTGGATCCGACTCGGGGCGAAGATGTCGCGGTCGAGTTCGTTTCTCAGCTGCTGTGCGTAGGAGATGACGCCCCACGGGTCGGGGGTGAAGGGGGCCTCGTCGGAGAAGCCGATCGGCCCGATCCCCGGCCGGGCATCGCTCCAGCACATCACGACGACGAGCGGTGCGTCCGGGGCGAGCCTGCTCAGGCTGGGGCGGCGCTTGAGATAGCCGGCCGTCCGGGGGGCGTCGAGGGTGAGCCGCTTGCCGTCCGCGACGACCCCGGCGGAGCCGGGCAGTCCGTGGACCCACAGGACGTAGGGTTTACGGCCCTTCCAGGGCACCGGCTGGTCCGCGCCGAGCGGCCGGTTGGTGACCGGGTCGACGTGGGTCCACTCGGTGAATCCCGCGAGGTTGAATCCCATGTTCTGCCGCTCCGCCTGGTCGGCGCGGTCCATCAGCATCCGGCCGGCCGGGCGGCCGTCGATGAAGAGGGTGACACCCTCCACGTCGCTCATGCGGACGAGGCGGCCGTCCGGGGTGGGGAGAACGTCCCCGGCCATGCCGGGGCGCTCGGACAGGCTCCAGTCGTCCGGTTCGCTCAGCGCCCACTCGCCCAGCGGGTCCTGCTGGGAGTCGATGCTGCCGGACACCTCGATCCGGAGGCCGGTCCCGGCGGAGTCCGCCATGAGCGCGACGTCTCCGGTGTGGGCGTAGGTGGCGCGGTCGGAGCGGAAGGCGGTCATGCGGGGGAGGTCGAGACCCATGGACGCGGCCCGCCACGACACCAGGGCCACGGGCGTGTCCACGTCGGCCGCCGACAGGTCGGGGTCCATGCCCACCAGGTGGCTGAACACCTCCGCGGGGACGCGGTAGCTCGTTCCGTCCGGCAGCGTCAGCAGGACCGCCTGTTCGTGACCGTTGGCGGTGCCGATCACATACGGCTCCGGGCTGCCCGGCTTGGTCTGCCAGGGCGTCGGCGACGGCTTGGCGCGGCTGCTGCCCGGCACCCGCTGGCGGACCGTCGTGTCGGTCAACTTGCCCGAACGTCCGGTCCAGTTGCGTCCGCGAGGCGAGCCGTCGGCCGCCAGCAGACGTGTGGCGTCGGCGAAGAGGCCCTGCCGGCTCAGGTGGAAGGCGGCCAGGGACTCGACGCTGTCGGCCTCCTTCGCCGCCATGGCGTCGGTCACCAGCGCGTACAGGGGGCGCAGGTGGTCGGGTACGGCGTCGGTGTCGAAGCGCGCGGGGTCCGGGCTCGGCGCCGCGGGGGCCGGGACCGGGGGCGCCGTGGCTCCCTCGGGCCGGAGCAGCATACGGTCGGCGACCTGGTCCAGGGTCAGGGCGTCGCGGGCGGTGGAGTGGGGGTCCAGCCGGGGCAGCAGTCGCTTGAGGTGGTCGACGGCGCGCGACTGGGCGGAGCGCTGCACCTCGACGACGGCCCGCCGGACGCCGGGGTGCGGGTGCGGGGTGGGGTGCTCGGCGCCGCGGGCGTCGATGGGGAAGTCGTCGGCGGTGAGATCCCGGCCGCGGACGCGGCGTACCACCGCCAGCTTCTCCTGCGGCTGGAAGGTCAGTTCGGCGCGGATCGCCTCGCGCAGGGCGTCGCCGACGGCCCGTGCCGGAAGGCGTCCGGCCCCCTCGGCAGGCTGGGCGGGGCCGTCGCCGACGGCGATCCGTGCCCCGTCGCCGTAACCGGTGATCACGGTGTGGGGAATGCGCAGTCCGGTGCCCAGGTCGTGGAGGGCGGCGGTCACGAGTCGCTTGGCCAGCCCCGCGATGTGCTGGCGCTGGGCCCCGTCCAGCTGGGTCCGTCCGTCGAGGAAGTCGAGCTGCTGCCGGGCGACGGTCCGCACGGGCGCGGCGGCCCGCACCGACAGCGCGGGAGCGCCGGGGGTGACCGAGGGCGCCGGGCCCGGTCCGCCGACGGGCGGCGCGCTCGTGAGCACCCGGTGCTCCGCGGTGGTGTCGGGCCGCTCCGGGGCGGCAACGGGTTCGGGTACGGGGCTCTCCGCCCGGCCCCGGACCTGCTCCGGCGCCCGGCCGGGAGTGCCGTGGACGGTACCCCCGGTGTCGGTGATCCCGAGCGTGGCGGGCGGCGGGGCCGACGTGGTGACCGGCGGTGCGGGAGGCGGCGCCCAGCGGTGCGGGATGGTGTCCGCCGGGGTGGTGCCGCTCCAGTCGGCGGCCGCCGAGGGCACCATGCGGGCGGCGGAGGAGGTGCTGCCCACCGTGAGGCGGCCCGGGGTGCCGGACGCGCTGAGGACCGAGGGGCCCTTCGCCGTCCAGACCTCACGGCTGGTGGCCTTGGCGATCTCAAGCCGCAGTGCGAGCTGGGGTGTTGACGGCGTCGGCCCGGGGGCCGGACCGGTGGGTCCGACGGCCAGGACCACGTCCGTCCGCGCCACGGCCCGCCCGATCAGGTCGGGGTCGCGGGAGATCAGCTCGGCGGCCTCGGTGTTCGGCACGGCGAGCCGTCCGCCGGGCAGGTCGAGCCAGGTGCGGCCGGATCCGGCGTCCGCCACCGCGACGACGTAGGGCGGAAGCATTCCCTCCGCCGACCAGGGGGCCGCCTCCTCCTTCGCACGGTGGTACGAACCGTCGGACTGCTGCTCCAGGACGGCGAGGGCGGAGGCGTCGAGGTGGGTACCGGCGGCGGGACGGCCGGCCCAGGCGCGCCCCGCGGGTCGGCCGGGAGGGGCGCCCGGGGCGGGGGCCAGCCGGGTGCTGGGGTCGAAGGCCCCGAGTTCCTCCAGGTGGAAGGCGGCCAGCTCGTCGACGACGTACGGGTTGCGGCCCGCGTCGAACGCCCGGGTGGCCAGCCGGAGCAGGTCGGCGCCCCTGGCGGGATCGGGAGCGGACAGGTGCAGGGCCCGTACGGCGACGGCGTCCGGGTCGGAGAGCTGGTCGCGCCAGACGCGGGCCTGGTGGCGGGCCCAGAGGACGCGCTGGATGTGGGCCTCCCGGACCACGGTCGCGGGGGCGAGGCCCAGGAGGCCGGTGGCCGTCGACCTGAGGGGTCCGAGCGACCGCACGTCCCGCGCCGTCTCGACCAGGGCCCGCAGGTCGGCGAAGTCGGTCAGCGCGGTGCCCGCCGGTGCGGCGGCGGCGCGGGCGAGCAGGGAGCGGACGGTGTCGGCGTCGACACGGGCCTGCCCCCTCCCGTGGTCGCGCAGTTCCCGTTGCGCCAGCATCCGGAAGAGCTCCATGGTGAACTGCCCCATCCGGCCCAGCTCGGGATCGGCCCGCCACATCCGTTCCAGCGCGCCGACGCCCCGCAGCAGCGCTTCGTACCCGGGGTCCTCCTCGATTCCCGGATTCTGGAAGCCCTGCCGCAGCGCGTGCACCAGCCGCAGGGTGGTGTCGAGGGTCTGCCGGGACACCGGCGCCGGGCCCGTGTAAAGCCCTGCGACACGGGCGAGCCGGGCCAGCTCGCCGTCCTCCGGCTCGGGCCAGAAGTCCGTGATCTGCCCGTCGTTCCCGCGGGAGTCGGTGAGGGCGACCAGCGCGGGTGAGGGGTGGTTCGGCATGTGCGCCGAGAGGACGAGCGGCCGGTCCCCGGCCTTGATCCGCAGCCGCAGGAGGGTGGAGACGCGCTGGGCGGACGGGTGGTCCGCGAGGCTGTCGCGGACCCGCGGCAGCACGGCGGCGACGTTCGTGGCCGGGCTGGGGAGGGGGCCGTCGTAGGCGCGTCCGGCCCAGCAGGCCCGGAGGTAGAGCCAGTCCCGCCGGCCGAGCTTTTGCACACTGGGCCGACGACGGAGCCAGCGCGCCGTCTCGGGAGGCGTGGCGAGGTGGGTGCTGCCGTCTTCCTGCGGCATGGCGAAACCCTCGGGCAGGGCGTGCAGGACCAGGTGGTGCACCTTCTCGCCGGGAGCCGCGCCGCCGGGGATCGGGAGGGGTTCGAGCGGCGCACCGGAGCCGGGAAGGCGCCGTACCAGCGTGTCCATGCGGTGGACGACGCGTGCGTGGGGCTCGCGCATGGCCATGTCGTCGGCGTCGAGCAGCGCCCGGCCCAGCTGAGGATGCCCGTCCTCGTCGGAGACGATGGTGAAGCTGACCAGGCGGCGCTCCCAGGCGGGGACGTCGTCGCCGTCGTCCGGGGAGACCTCGCCCGGCCTGCTGGAGATCCAGTCGCCGCGGTGGCCCTTCGGACCGGCGGGTCCGGCTGCCCGGTCCGGCCCGGCCGCCTCCTGGAGCAGCGAGATTCCGAGCCGCCTGCCGTCCGCGCGCACTTGCACATGGACGTTGCCGCTGGCGGACCAGACCTGTCGTCCCAGTCCGTCGGCGAGCCCGCGCGGCAGCTCCAGCCCGCCCTCACCGGCGTACGGGATGACCAGCAGCAGCGGGACGTCCCGGCCGAGGCCGGAGAGCACCGGGTCCATGGCGAGGAGTTCCCCGACGACCTCGGGGGACGCCTCCACCGTCGTGCCGTCGTCGAGCCGCACGGTGATCGCGTCGGCGTTCCCGGCGGCGACCAGCACGAAGGGCGGCGGCCCGCCCGGCCGGGGCCGCCAGGGCGAGGGGCGCGCGTCGGTCTCCCGAGTCGTCCCGTCCTCCTCCAGGACCGTCACCGCCGTGGTGTCCAGGTCGAAGACCATGCCCGGCCGGAGCTGGTTCTGGGACCAGTTGCGGCCGTACGGCGTGCCGTCGGGCGCGGTGAGCCGACCGGCCTGGGACAGCGCGCCCCGGACGCTGAGGCCGAACGCGGTCGGCTCGGCCAGACCGGTGGCGTTCTCCATCGCCGGATCGAGGATGATCCGGAACAGATCCCCGTAGTGCGCGCTGCGGACCGGCGTGGCCGGGGCGAGCAGCAGCACCGCGCGGGCGACGGCCGCCAGGTCCAACGGCCCGTCCCGCAGGGCGGGTTCGGCCGACGTCCGGCGCAGCCCGTCCAGCCGCTGGACGGCCGCGAGCATCTTCGGGTACACCGCCTCCGCGGTGATCTGTGTGCCGAGGGCGTCGGTCAGCGTCCGGCGGTAGGCGGCCTCGACGTCCGCGGGCACCGGGACCGGACGCGACGGCGAGCCGGCCCGGGGGCTGTCGATGTCCATGTCCGAAACGTCGGAGGAGTCCTCGTCGATGTCCGACGAGGAGACGTCCGGGGAGAGCACGTCGGAGCGCGCCGGCGACGGGTCCTGCCGCGTCGCGCCGGAGGAGGTGGCGATCCGGACCGGCGGCGGTTCGAGCGCGGGCGACGGAGCCGGCCGGGGTTCCGCTCCGGGCGGCGGCACGAGCGGCGCCGGGTGGCCGGCCTGGGTCGGCGGCGCGAAGAGGATGTTCGGCAGGTTGGGCATGCCGGGAAGGCGCAGGGTCCGGTTGCGGGCCGCCCGCAGGACGTCCCGCAACAGCTGGTGCGTCACGACGGCGTCGGAGGCGCCTGCCCGCCGGGCGAAGTCGCCGGTGATCTGGGTGAGCGTGCGCCAGGTCAGCGGCCCGGTGAGTTCCTCTCCCGTGCCCGTGGCCATCCGCTGCATCTCCAGCTGCCCGAAGTCCCGGACGAGCGAGGTGAATTCCGGTCGGCGTCCGGGGTCGGAGTCGATGTCGATGTCGAACACCTCGCGCAGCGCGAGCACCCAGCGCAGCGCCCGCGTGGAGCGCATCGACACGTCGGGGGGCAGCCCCGCGACGTCGGCGATCCACCGGAGCGTCTCGGCGTCCGGCTCCGGACGGAACTCCCAGATGCCGTAGCGGGGCCGGACCGGGTCGTCGCTCATCACCAGGATCGGGGGTGAGTCCCGCACGGTCGGGACCGGAGTGACCTGGGCGTCCGTGGCGAACACGGTGCGACCGATCTGGGTGGCGAGGTCCTGTGCCTCGGGGGGATTCACCAGCCGATCGGCACCTGTTCTGATCTGCGCCAGCTCGCAGGCCAGCGCGAAGACCGGCAGGTGGTCGGGGAGCTGCCGCAGGCTGGGGCGACGCCGTATGGTCCGCCCGAGCTCACCCGGCGGCAGGTTGTACTGACGGCCGTCGCCGCGGGTCGAGACGCTCGCCCAGCCGGCCCTGCCGTGCAGGTAGAGCACATAGCTGTCCGTCAGCGCCCGGGGCAGGGGCAGCATGGGTCCGTGACGGCTGGGTACGGCGCCGGGCACTCCCTCGTCGTAGTTCGCGTAGAACTCCACGCCCGACGCCTCGCGCAGCGCGGCTTCCTTGAGGGCCAGATCGCCGCTGGTCAGGTAGGCCCGGCCGGTGAGTGACCGTCCGTCCACGGTGGTGAGCGGGTACGACTCCACGTCGGACGAATCGAGCACCGTGCCGACGGTGGTCCGCACCTCGTGACCGGCGCTCCGGGAGTCCTGGCCCGGATCGCTGGGGAACCAGATGCCGATGTGCCTCCCGGGGCGGCGGTCGACCAGCGTGATCAGGCTGATACCGGCCGGTCCCGCCGCGGGCGGCAGCGAGAACTCCCCGTCGGTGGACCAGACCCGGACCCGGGCCGCGGCGGCCAGCGAACGCGGCATCGTCTCGGGATGGGCGTTCGGCGGGGGCTGGACGAGCAGCAGAAGCGGCGCGTTCGGGGGCCGGTCCGGGTCGTTGGCGACCAGGACGGCGAATTCGGCGTCGTCCACGTACCGGGCGTTGCCTGCCGCGTCCCGGAGGACGATCAGGTGGGAGTCGCCGTCGCGTTCGGCCATCACCACGTGCGGGCGGTGGCCCCACGGCGCGGGTGAGGCGACCAGGGGGTCACCGGTCCGGCTGCCGGGCGCCCACGTCTGGCTCACGTCGAGGCGCAGACCGGCGTTCCCCGACCAGTTGCGGGCGGTGTACCCCTGGTAGGGGTCCCGCGTCCAGGTGTCCGGCCGCAGGACCCCGGTGGTCCGCTGCGTCTGGTAGGCGGCGATGGAGTCGATGGAGGTGGCCCAGCCCCGCCGGTCGGCGCTGGCGACGGTGAGCAGGAGGTCGCGGTAGTCCTCCGGGGTGACGTCGTGGTCGGGGTGGAGGTGGAGGACGCGCTCGGCCGTCGCGCCGACGTCGAAGGACCGGCCGCGGTTGCGGCGGTCGGCCCCGTGCAACCCGTTCACCAGGGCCAGCGCGTCGTAGAGCGCGCGGAATTCCTGGTGGCGCTCGATGTCCCGGCCGAACATCTGCCGCATGGCCTCCACCAGCCTGCGGCTGCGGCCGCCGCCCTGGGTGGGCGGGGCGAGCAGCGTCCTGCCGCCCGGGGTGGTCCTGGTGCCGCGGGGCGCGCGGGGCGGCGCCGGCTCCGGGAGGGTCCGTGGCGACGGTGGCTGCGAGCCGGACTCCGGCGTCCCGGTCTCCGGTGTGAGTTCCCGCTCGGCGCGGTCGAACAGGGCACGGAACCCGCTCAGGACGTACGGGTTGTCCTGGCTGCCGAGAATCCCGGCCCGGCCCGGCCCGTAGAGCCGTTCCAGCAGGGGCAGCAGTTCCGGGTCGTTCTCCCGGACCCAGTCCGCGCCGTTGTTGCGCGCCGAACCGGTGGCCAGGTCGGTACCGGCGTTGACCGCCAGGTAGGTGTTGGTCAACTGGGCGAAGTACTCACGCGGGTTGCTGGCCGAGTAGGTCGCGCCCCGGCCGTCCGGCCATCGGGTACTTTCACCTGCGTCAACCTTGGCCCGGTAGTGGTTCTCGATCAGCTCCCGGTCTACGGGGGCGAGTGTTTCCTCGATGGCGTGGGCCAGTTCGTGGCGCAGGGCGCCGTAGCCGTCCGCCTGGATTCCGGCGCCCGGCAGGTCGACCGGCTCGCCCAGCAGGTTCTCCTCACCGATGGCGATCAGACCGTTGTAGTAGAGGGCCCGTTGGAGGTTCATCGACCGCCCGTCCACCTCCTGGGGCAGGCCGGCGAACTCGTCCAGCGAGGTCAGCTCCACCTCGCGGGGCACCACGACCACCCGGCGGCCGCCGGTCAGCAGGGAGACCGCGACATCGGGGTCCGCCAACATCTCGGCGACGATGATCTCCGCCTCCTGCCGCGCCGGACTCACCCGGTCCTCGGCGGCCGGGTCGTCCACCATCAGCCGCGCCGCCGTCGCCACGAAGTCCTCCTGGGACAGGTGGGCGCGCAGGCTGTTGACGAAGTCCACGTTCTCCGACAGCGCGGTCCGCTCGTCCGCCGACAACGATGCCAGCAGGACCGCGCGTTCGCCCGCGGGCATGACCGGCAGCCGCGTGGCGCGGTCCACCAGGCTCGTCACGGCCCGGCCCGTCAGGCTCGTCGAGGAGAAGCTGCGGCGGAAGGTGGTGTGCGGTGTCAGGGTCGGCCGGAACGCGAGATCCGGGCCGTGCTTGCTGAACAGCCCCGTGAGGTGCGCGTCCAGCTGGTCGAGCTCGTCCTCACGGGAGTACACCTCCTGGAGCGCCGCGCGCTGCTCCCGGTCGACCTGGGTCTGCTTCCGGAACCAGGCCGCGTCACCAGGCGCCTTCGGCAACTGGTCGAACTCCTCCTGCGTACGCACCGGGAAGGTATCGACCGGGACCAAGTCCAGCCCGCCCGTCGCGGAGTTGGGGACCGCCTTGTAGACGACGACGTTCAGACCGTCCATCTTCCCGGCTTCGACCTGCCCGCGCAGCGTGGGCCACTCGATCCGGTTCAGCACACTCGTATCCGTCGTGCCGTCCAGAACATGAACCGTCGCCCAACCTCGCAGGGCCAGGGCATACGTCTTCGACAACTGCTCCCACAGCGCACCCAGCGCGGGCGAGGAACTCCACGTGGAGAGACCGAAGAGCAGACCGTCGAACATCCGGCCCTGGATGGACGCCTCCAGCACCACACCGTGCCCCACACTCGCGTCCTGGATCGGAATGGCCGACCCCATCTTCGACCAGAGAGCACCATGCTCCGCGGACTCGCTCGCATGCGCCTCAACAGCCTCCGCGAAACCCTCCTTGTCCTGATGCCGGTGATACCAGGAGTACTGGATCTTGTGGCCGTACACCCCCGGCTGCTGAAAGCCCCTGATGATCGCGCCGATGGCATCGTGGTCGACCGGGGTCGGAGTACCGGACCTGCGGTCCCGCTCGATATTGGCCAGAAAGTCGTTGATGCCCTTCCTGAACGCGGGATCGGCGGAAAGCGGACGGATGCCGTTGATCCGGTGGAACAACTCGGCCTTGTCCCGCAGGAACTTGACCTCCTGAGCCGCCTCCGGCGTCAAAGACATCGACCGGCCCTGCGACCCGGAAGACAGCATCGTGCTGGTACGCCTCGGCGGAACCGGCGGCCGAGGCCGAGGCCCCCGGCCGACAGGAGAACCCGGCTTGGGCAGTCCACGTGCGGACCGTGCGTTGCGGTAGAGGCCGAGCGAGAGGCCGGACAGGGTGTCGGCGTCGGTCTCCACGGTGTCGGGGGTGGCGTCGACGGACGCGTACAGCCGGACCTGCACCACGGCGACGGGCGGCTCCAGTCGGGGCGTGCCGCCCTCCGGGTTGCCGTCCAGGTCGGCCCAGGTGCGGCTGAGCAGCAGCGCCTCACGCTGGTCGACCGTCCGCTCCGGCGTCTCCAGGAGCAGGTTGTCGAGGTACTGGCCGACCGTCGCACGCGCCTGCCCGTCGGCACGTGGCGGCAGGAGTTGGTCCCGTACGAGGAAGCCGTCCGGGAGTTCCGCCACGTCGAAGGAGGACACGAACTGGTCCGACAGCTGCTCCGCCTGGTCCTCCAGGAACGCGCGGGTCACCGGGCCGAGCCCCCGGCGTATCCCGGCGAGCGAGCCGCGCGAGGCCAGCGCCGTCCAGTCCTTGGGCGGCCTCGACCGGTCCAGGCTGCCGCGCACGGTGGCGGCGGCCTGGAGGAAGCCGAGCGCGAGCGCGCCCTCCAGCTCGTCCCGGTCCCACGTGCGCAGATCGGCGGTGTGCTCGGGGTGCTGGGCCAGCCAGAAGTCGAACCGGGTACGTCCGTGGGCGCCGAACTGGAGTCCCGCTCCGAGGTCCGCGTGGGCGGTGGCGGCCGGGCCGGGCTCCTTGCGCGCCTTGGCGGCGATGTGTTCCAGGAAGCGCACGGCCCCGGCGATCGGCGTGGACGCCGTGTGGTGGACGAGCAGCCGGTCGCCTCCGGCCTCGTTGATCCGGACCGGCAGGTCCTCCGCGAGTACGTCGACTTGGTAGCCGGCCTCGGCGGGGAAGACGGTCTTGAGGCTGCTGCCCGGCCTGGCGTTCTCCAGCCGGCTGATCACGTCGCGGAAGGCCCGCACCACGTCGGAGCGTTCGGCCCGGCCATCCGGCCGCCCGTTCGTCAGTCCGCGGGTCGGTTCGGTGACCAGCTCCAGGACGGGCACGCCACCGGCCCGGTCCACGGTGATCTTGAGCAGTCCCGGTACGGACACGAGGTCGGTGTACTGGTCGAAGGTGTGACCGGCGGGCAGCACCAAGCGGTAGCGGTGCAGCTCCACCTCGAAGCCTCCGGCCGGGGCGAAGCCCTCGACCTCGACCGGGTGCGACCGGGCCGCGACGGACTCCGTCGCCGGGGGGCTTACGGGCGCGGGCGGCTGCGGGGCGCTGAGCTGCTGGATCCGGTCGATACGGTCGACGACCGCGGTCTCCAGCCGGGTGATCGCCTCCCACCGGCCGCTCTGCGGAGTCTTGTCCCTCTTCCAGTCCCGCACCGCGTCGAGAACGGAACGCACGTCGTCCAGGCCCGGGTCCGCCGGCAGCCCGGCGACCGCGTCGTCCACGGCACGCAGCGCGTCGGAACGCAGCCGGTTCGGTCCGGCCGAGATCCGCCGCCAGTCACGGATCGGGTCCACGTCCGCCGGGATCCGCGAAGCGGCCTGAGTCGGGGGCGCGAACAGGACCTCCGGCCGCTGATCCCGGGCGGGCCTGGTGCCGCGGGGCGCGCGGGGCGGCGCCGGCTCCGGGAGGGTCCGTGGCGACGGTGGCTGCGAGCCGGACTCCGGCGTCCCGGTCTCCGGTGTCACTTCCCGCTCGGCACGGTCGAACAGGGCGCGGAAACCGCTCAGGACGTACGGGTTGTCCTGGCTGCCGAGAATCCCGGCCCGGCCCGGCCCGTAGAGCCGTTCCAGCAGGGGCAGCAGCTCCGGGTCGTTCTCCCGGACCCAGTCCGCGCCGTTGTTGCGCGCCGAACCGGTGGCCAGGTCGGTACCGGCGTTGACCGCCAGGTAGGTGTTGGTCAACTGGGCGAAATAGTCACGCGGGTTGCTGGCCGAGTAGGTCGCGCCCCGGCCGTCCGGCCACTTCGCGTTCTCCCCTTCGGCGATCTTGGCCTGGTAGTGATCGTCGATCAGCTGCTGGGCCGTCGGGTCCAGTACTTCCTCGATGGCGTGGGCCAGTTCGTGGCGCAGGGCGCCGTAGCCGTCCGTCTGGATTCCGGCGCCCGGCAGGTCGACCGGCTCGCCCAGCAGGTTCTCCTCACCGATGGCGATCAGACCGTTGTGGTAGAGGGCCCGCTCCAGGTCGACCGGCCGTCCGCCCTCGACGCTCCCGCGCAGGTCGGCGAACTCCTCCAGCGAGGTCAGCTTCTCCTCGCGGGGCACCACGACCACCCGGCGGCCGCCGGTCAGCAGGGAGACCGCGACATCGGGGTCCGCCAGCATCTCGGCGACGATGGTCTCCGCCTCCTGCCGCGCCGGACTCACCCGGTCCTCGGCGGCCGGGTCGTCCACCATCAGCCGCGCCGCCGTCGCCACGAAGTCCTGTTGGGACAGGTGGGCCTGCAGGCTGTTGACGAAGTCCACGTTCCCGGCAAGCGCCCGGCGCTCGGCGGGCGACAACGCTGTCAGCAGATCCGCACGCTGGGCGGCGTGGATGACCGGGAGCCGCACGGCGAGGTCCGCCAGGTTCTCCCGGCCTTCCAGGACCGTCAGCTCCGTCAGCTCGGCCAGGTGCGGCAGGTGTGCCGGACGCGCTTTGCTGAAGCTGTCGCGGAAGGTGGTGTGCGGTGTCAGGGTCGGCCGGAACGCGAGATCCGGGCCGTGCTTGCTGAACAACCCGGTCAGGTGCGCGTCCAGCTGGTCGAGTTCGTCCTCGCGGGAGTACACCTCCTGGAGCGCGGCGCGCTGCTCCCGGTCGACCTGGGTCTGCTTCCGGAACCAGGCCGCATCACCAGGCGCCTTCGGCAACTGGTCGAACTCCTCCTGCGTACGCACCGGGAAGGTATCGACCGGGACCAAGTCCAGCCCGCCCGTCGCGGAGTTGGGGACCGCCTTGTAGACGACGACGTTCAGACCGTCCATCTTCCCGGCTTCCACCTGCCCGCGCAGCGTGGGCCACTCGATCCGGTTCAGCACACTCGTATCCGTCGTACCGTCCAGAACATGAACCGTCGCCCAGCCCCGCAGGGCCAGGGCGTACGTCTTGGACAGCTGCTCCCACAGCGCACCCAGCGCGGGCGAGGAACTCCAGGTGGCGAGGCCGAAGAGCAGACCGTCGAAGATCCGGCCCTGGATGGACGCCTCCAGCACCACACCGTGCCCCACGCTCGCGTCCTGGATCGGAATGGCCGACCCCATCTTCGACCAGAGACCGCCGTGCTCCGCGGACTCGTTCGCGTGCGCCTCGACAGCCTCCGCGAAACCCTCCTTGTCCTGATGCCGGTGATACCAGGAGTACTGGATCTTGTGGCCGTACACCCCCGGCTGCTGAAAGCCCTCGATGATCGCCTTGATGGCGGCGTGGTCGACCGGGGTCGGGGTGCCGGACCTGCGGTCCCGCTCGATGTTGGCGAGGAAGTCGTTGATGCCCTTCCTGAACGCGGGGTCGGCGGAAAGCGGACGGATGCCGTTGATCCGGTGGAACAACTCGGCCTTGTCCCGCAGGAACTTGACCTCCTGAGCCGCCTCCGGCGTCAAAGACATCGACCGGCCCTGCGACCCGGAAGACAGCATCGTGCTGGTACGCCTCGGCGGAACCGGCGGCCGAGGCCGAGGCCCCCGGCCGACAGGAGAACCCGGCTTGGGCAGTCCGCCCTCGGACGCCGTCGCCGGGGGGCGTACGGGCGCGGGCGGCTGCGGGGCGCTGAGCTGCTGGATCCGGTCGATGCGGTCGACGACCGCGGTCTCCAGCCGGGTGATCGCCTCCCACCGGCCGCTCTGCGGAGTCTTGTCCCTCTTCCAGTCCCGCACCGCGTCGAGAACGGAACGCACGTCGTCCAGACCCGGGTCCACCGGCAGCCCGGCGACCGCGTCATCCACGGCACGCAGCGCGTCGGAACGCAGCCGGTTCGGTCCGGCGGAGATCCGCCGCCAGTCACGGATCGGGTCCGCGTCCACTGGAGCGCGAGGAGCCAGTAGGGGAGCTGGCGTGGTCGGGGGCGCGAACAGGACCTCCGGCCGCTGATCCGGGGCGGACCCCGGGGCGGTCTCGGGTGTCGGCGGTACGAGGGTGTCCGACGAGGAGGAGACGAGCGGCACGGCACGCGCCACGGGCGGGACGGACTCCGGCGCGGACTCCGGCTGCGGCAGGACCGGCTGGGGGTCGGCGTCCGCGGACGTAGGCACCGGCTTCGGCGCGGCGGACACGAGGGCCGCGGGCCGGGGCGCGGGTGCGGCGGGCAGCGGCGCGGCGGGGTCGACGGAGGCGGTGGGGATCGCCGTCGGGAGGCTCGCCGGGTCCGCGGCCGGGGGCAGGTCGTCGGAGGTCCGGGGCGGCAGGCCGAGGTCGTCGCGCAGCTGGTCGGCGAGAGACACCGCGGCGTCCCGCCCGCTGCCCGCCACCAGCAGGTCGGCGACCTCGCGCACGGCGTCGCGGTACGGGCCGAGGGCGTGCCGGGAGTCGGCGCGCGCGGGGTGCATCTCCAGCGGCAGGACCAGCGCCGTGGCGGTGCTCCACGCCTGGGAGGGGGTGTACTCCCCTTCGCTTCGGTCGAGTTGGGCGACCTCGCTTAGGTCGAGATGGGCGACCTCTCTTGGGTCGAGTCGGGCGACGGAGTCGGCGAAGTCCGCGTACGACTCCTGCCACAGCCGCCGGGAGGTGTTCGCTGCGGTCACGTCCAGCGCCTGCGGCCACGGGCCGGGCTCCAGCATCAGCAGCCGGGTCCGGTCGACCGGGGAGAGACCGGTCTCCGCGAGGGGCATCGGCATGTCGGGGCCGCCGAGCTGCCACTGGGCGGACAGTTCGGGCGGAGCCGTGATCCCGGCGGCGTTCAGCGTGTCCTGGTCGACGGTGACGCCGAGACCGAGGCCGTGCACCCCGTCGGCCAGGTCGTCCGCCGTCACCTGGTCGGCGATCCACCGGCGCTGGACACCGTCCCGGTCGACGGCGGGGGCGGGGCCCTGCCCGGGGGGCGGGGTGTACGGGTCCGCCCCGAACTCCCGCAGCCGGTCCTCGGTGGCCGCCAGTTCCTGTTCGGCCCGGACGGCGTCGTCCATGGCCTGGTCGAGGAGGGCCGCGTCGCGGCTGGTGCCCACGCCCGCCTCGACGCGCTCCCGCAGATCGTGGACGGAGTCGAGGGCGTCCGACAACCGCTTCACCGCGTCGCTGTGCTGCTCGCGCAACGCGTCCACGGCCGGAGGCCGCGCAGGGTCGGTCACCCCGTCGGCCCCGGTGGGGTCGGGGGAGGCGTCCGTGACGGCCTCCGGCTCCGGGGCAACCTCGTCCACCTGGACCGGAGGCGGGACCTCGCCGGAGGTCTCGGGCCGTGCGGAGGACGGGGGCTGGGAGGAGGCGGGAGCGTGCGGCTGGGACCCGGGCCGCGCCTCCGGCTGGGACGCGGTGGGCGTCTCCGGCCGCGGCGCGAGCTGGTCCTGGTCGCTCTCGCCGTCGAGCCGGCCGTCGGCGTGCGGGGGCCGCGGCTGGTCCTCGCCGTGGTCCTGGCCCTGATTCCGGTGAGCGCCGCCGGGCTGCCGCTGTCCTTCGTGCGCCGTGTCCGGATGCGGCTGCGAGCTGGTGGGAACCCGCCCGCCGGTGTTCCCCGCGGTCTCCCCGGGGCCGGGCCGGCCGGTGTCGGTCGTGGCATCGGGGCCGAGGGACTGGCCTGCCCTCGGGGGGCGGCCGGACCCGTCGAACTGGTTGATGCTGTTGGACTGGTTGTGGCGGCGGATCTCGTCGAGACCGTTCGTCGCCGACGCGTTCGGGCCCGGCGAAATCCCCTGACCGTTCACGCCGTTGAGGCCATTGAGGCCGTTCCCGCTGTTGAGGCCATTCCCGCCGTTGAGCCCGTTGACGTTGCCGGGACCGCCGTTGAGCCCGTTCACGCCGTTGACGTTGCCGGGACCGCCGAGCCCCGTCGGCCCACCCGGTCCATCGAGGCCGTCGGCCCCGTCCAGACCGTTGAGTCCGTCCAGACCGCCATGGCCGCCCGTCTCGGTCCGGAGGCCGAGACCTCCGCCGCCGTTGCCGAGGGGCCCGCCGAGCCCGCCGCGCTCACCGTTCCCGTTCCCGTCCACCGCGTCGCCGGGGGAACCGCCGAAGCCCCCGTTCCCGCCGACCGGGCCTCCCGGGCCGCCGCCGAAGCCGCCCGCCGCGTTCGTCCCGAGGTCGCTCTTGAACGAGAAGAAGTTGCGCAGCGCCCCGCCGAGCCCCTGGCCGAGGGACATCAGTCCCATCTCGAACTGTCGGCTGACGATGGCGCCCAGGGCGGTCCAGTCACCGACCTTGAAGCCGTCGTAGAAGATCTCGTTGACCACGCCCTCGGCGAGGGTTTCCGCCGCGCCCTCGCTCGGAGCCTGGCCGATCTCGTCGACCACGTGGTGCCGGATGTCGAAGTCCGGCCCGGGGTCCGGCAGATCGTCCGGTCGGTTCCCGCCCGGGGTGTTGATGACGTTGTCGCCGAGGTCGTCGCCCGGCTTGTTACCCGGAGGGTCCTTCATCCAGTTGTCGAAGAAGTCGTTGAGCCCGTCGGTGAACTTCCGGACGATCGCGCCGAAGATCTCGGCGAAGGCACCCACGAGCGCGCCGAAGACCGCCGCGATGCCCACGTCCCTCCAGTCGACCCCGTCGGGTCGCTGGCCCTCCGGGGCCCAGCGCATCAGGGACAGCCGGGTCGCCAGGGTGAGCAGAGCCTCCTCGATCGCCTCGGTGACGGCCGAGAAGAGCGGGATGCGGCTGGACAGCTCGTACAGGATGACCAGCATCCGGACCCTGGCGATCAGCTTCCGCACGGCGATCTGCGTGGCCGAGGCGCCTCCGGTGACGGCCGCCAGGGCGGTGAGGACGGCGATCTCGGCGGCCAGCCTGATCAGTTCGGCGATGATGTTCCACTTGGCCTCGCGGACGTCCATGGCGGTCTTCCGCATCCCACCGGACGCTTCCCCCATGCCGTCGGTGAGCTTGTCCAGTTCGGGCCGGATGGTGTCCATCGCCGCGATGAAGTTCGTGCCGACCTCGCCGGGCAGCGCCTGCCCGACGAAGGCGACGCTGTCCTCGATCCTGCCCTTGAGGATGTCGACCTTGCCCTTGGTGATCTCCAGAACCTGGGACCGCAGGGCGGCGACGTCCTCGTCGGTCTTGGGGAACCACTCCCCCGTGACGACGAACATCAGGTTCTGGAGATCCTGGTTGGGCATGAGGGCCATGGGTCAGTCCCGCCGACCGCCGCCGGGGCCGGGGCCGCCGGCGCCGTAATTCCCGATCTCCCCGTCGATCCCGTCCAGGATGTCCTGCTGGGTGGTCGAGGTGGCGCCGAGGTTCATCAGGGTGGCGTCGCAGGTCCGCTCCGTCACCTCTCCGAGCGCCTTGAGGGTGGCCGCGATCGCGTCGCGGTTCTCCGTGTAGTTCTGCTTGATCTTCCGGCCGTTCTCGTCGTCACCGCACCACTCGGTGTCGGCCATGGCGGCCTCGAACTCGGCGACGACGGTCCAGAGGTAGGAGCCCAGCTCGCCGAGCCCGGCCGTCCCCGCCCGCAGTACGTCGGGGTCGACCTGGAAGGTGCCGTCCTCGCTCATCGCTCGTCTCCTCGTGCCGTGTTCACTCTGCTGACCGCTCGTCACCCCTGGGTGACGTGTCCTATCGGTTCTCCGCCGTACCGCCGGAACCCTCCTGGGGTGTCCGGCGGGTCAGAGCTCGTCCCCGTCGATCTCGTCGCGCAGCCGGTCGCGGGCCGGGCGCGGGTACGCCTCCTCGGGGAGAGAGTCGGCCGCGGGGCCGAGGATACGGTCCCAGTCCAGCTCCAGGCCGGGCAGTTCCGGCATCACGGCGCTCGACCGGGTGAGCGGTTCGAAGAGATCGCGCACCATCCGTGAGTGGTGCGACCGCGCCTCCTGGATGGTGCCGAGCACCGCGTCGGACAGCTGCGATGCGGTCATCGAACGGTACTTGCCGTCCAGGAACTTGACCGCAGTCACCTCGCCCTGGCCGCCCACCGACACCTCCACCGAGCCGTCCGGGGAGAAGGCGGAGGAGGAGAAGGCGCTCATCTGCGCTTCGGCGTCGGCCGCCGCGCTCTGGACGCTCGCCAGTTCCGCGTTCGCCTCGGCCAGCCGCTTCGCCAGCCGTTCGGTCTCCTCGCTCATCGCGCTGTTCCCTTCATCGCCCGATCACCGCCGGGGTGGTGCCTTCGTCGGTGCCCCAGACGTCCTCGTCCTCGGCCAGCCAGTTGGACCGCTCGCGGTCGCCGCTCTGGGTGGCCTCCGAACGCTGCGCGGGGGCAGGCATCACCCCGCCGCCCGAGGCGGTGGACCGGGCGACGACCACGTCCTCGTGCATCTCCTGCTCACGCTGTGCGGCCGCCCTGCGACTGGCCGCCTGGGCGGCGGTCGAACCGCGCCTCGGAGCGGGCCGGTTGATGCGGGAGCCCGGGTTGGACCGCTCGCGCTCACCGTTGGAGTCGTTGTTCCCGCCCTGCATCCCGCCCATGGGGGGCATCATCGGGCTGCCGCCCGGGGAACCACTGCCGCCCAGCCCGCCGGAGCCGGGATTGCCCTGGTCGCCCTGGGTGAACGGGTTGTCCGACCCGCCCTGGCCGCTCCCGAAGCTCTGCGAGCCGTGCTCGTCGTACGGGTCGTCCTCCTGGCCCCACGTCTCGCCGGAACCGTTGCCGCCCGTCCCGTTGCCGCCGAGGTCACGGAGACCGGAGGAGCCGTCCGCCGGGCCGTTCGGGGTGTCGAGGTCGAGCCGTTCGGACCGGGCGTCCGGGTAGTCGATGTCGATCCGGGGGACCTCCGGCAGATTGCCGGAGTTGCCACCGGGGCTGCCGGGCCGGTCGCCAGGCCGGTCGCCGGGGTTCTCGATCCGGTCGCCCGGGTTCTCGAGGTTGCTTCCGGGGCCCTCCACCACGACGCTGCCGTCCGGGGAGGTCTCCTTGACCGTGCCGTCACGGGAGATCTCCTGCACGGTGCCGTCCGGATGCGTCACCTTGGCGCTGCCGTCGGGGTAGGTGACGGTGGTCGTCCCGTCGGGCTCGGTGAGGGTGATCTCGCCGTCCGGGGCGGTCTCCTGCACCGTGCCGTCCGCCAGTTCCACCCGGGAGCTGCCGTCCGGGTTGGTGATCGAACTGCTGCCGTCCGGGGCGGTGACGGTGATACTGCCGTCCGGCGAGGTCACCTTGGTGGAGCCGTCCGGACCGGTCACCGTGACCGTGCCGTCCGAGGAGGTCTCCGTACGGCCGCCGGGACCGTCCACGATGGTCGATCCGTCGGGCCTCGTGATGATCTCGCCGCTCGGACCCTCCACCACGGTGGAGCCGTCCGGCCTGGTGATGATCTCGCCGCTCGGACCGTCCACGATGACCTGACCGGGGCCGGTGATGTTGCCCCCAGGCCCCGAGGTCTGCACGTTCCCGTCGGGGTCGGTGATCGTGACGGACCCGTCCGGCCGCGTGACGGTGACGGTGCCGTCGCGGCCGGTCTCGGTGACCGTGCCGTCCGGGTCGATCACCTGCTGGGAGCCGTCGGGGAAGTCGGTCGTGAAGCTGCCGTCGGGGTTCTGCTCGGTGACGCCCCCGGTCCTGTTGCCCGGCGGCTGGTGGGTGACGAAGCCGTTGCCCAGGCCCGGCGGCAGCGGGGAGCCGTTGCCGAGTCGCTCGTTGGCCTCGTCGATGGCCGTCTGCGACTGGTTGTTGGCCTCCTGGATGGCCTCGTCCACCTGGTTGTTGGCCTCGTTGATCGCCGCCTCGGCGTCGGCGTTGGCCTGGTCCGCCATGTCGTTGGCCTGGCTGTTGGCCTCGTCCAACTGGAGGCTGGTCTCGTCCTGGATCTCGTTGACCTGGTTGTTGGCCTCGCTGATCGCGTTCTCCGCCTCGGAGTTCGCCTCGTCGATCGCGGTCTCCGCGTTGGAGTTGGCCTCTTCGGCGGCCGCGTTCGCGTCCGCGATGGCCTGCTCGGCCGCCGCGTTCGCCTCGGCTATCGCCGCCTCCGCCTCGGCGTTGGACTCCTCGGCGGCCGCGTTCGCGTCCGCGATGGCCTGCTCGGCCGCCGCGTTCGCCTCGGCTATCGCCGCCTCCGCCTCGGCGTTGGACTCCTCGATGGCCGCTTCCGCCTCCGCGATGGCCTCCTCCGCCGCCGCGTTGGCCTCGGCTATCGCCTCCTCGGCCGCCGCGTTCGCCTCGGCGATGGCGGCCTCCGCCTCGGCGTTGATGTCCTCGATGATCTGGTCGATCTCGTCCTGATCGCCGCCCCCGCCCCCGCTGCCGCCCGGTCCCATGTAGTTGGTGACCTCGGGCTCCAGGACCTTCTCCAGCACCTCACGGGCGGCGATGAAGGCGTTGTTCACGTTGGAGAGAGCGGTGTTGGCGGCGGGGTACAGGTGCTCCTCCACCCCGGCCTGCCAGGAATCGACCGCCCTGCTCGCCAGGCCCGCCCACGTGGTGACGTCTTTGAGGTCGCCGAGACCGTGGATGTTGGTCTTGGCCTCGGGGCGGAGCGTGTAGAAGTGCGTGACCGACTCCGTGTCCCTCCAGGAGCCGGCTCCCGTGGAGTTTCCCGGGCTGTACGTCGAGCCCGACGTCGTCTTCTCGCCCTCCACGGCGAACCTGGCGTTGTTGTTGTACAACCACGTCTGGACCGACTGGAGCATCGAGAACAGGATTCCGTACGGACTGCCGAGGCCCGGCCGGTACTCGATGGGATCACCACCGGCGTCGAACAGCGTCTCGCGGTCGACGTCGGCGCCGCTCATCCAGTCGCCGTGCGCATTCTCCAGGTCGAGGACCGCCTTGAGAACCTCGTTGCCCGCCCCCATGATGGCGTCGCCCTGCACACTGGTCGCCGTGAACCCGTCCCACTGGCCGGGGTGCTGGGCGGCGAAGTCCTTGGGGTGCATCTGGTCGGCGAACCCGCTGTAGTTCTTGTGGAGTCCGTCGATCATGCTGGCGAACACCTCCGCCGCCTTCCCCTTCCAGGCGGCGTTCTCCTCGCCCAGGGACTCCTTCCACTGCTGGAGCGTCTCGGAGTGGCCGGTGAAGAACTTCGCCACCCGGTCGTACGCCTCCGCCGTTCTGGCGAAGCTGGAGAAGTCCATGGCCGTGTCGGAGGTGATCGTCGCCCCGTTCGAGGAGAAGCCCTCGTTGTTGTACGTGATGAAGTTGTTGTAGCCAGTGTCGTACAGCGCGGCGCCGGAGCCTTCGATGTACTGGCCCAGCTTGTGCTCCATACCGCTCAGCGAACCGGACCCGCTGTCCGACCAGCTGAACGGGGTGGAGTAGCCGAGATCGACGTTTTCGCCGCCCGGACCGATGAAGTCGATGAGCACCTTGCGGAGCTTGGGGTAGATCTTCTCCTTCAGCTCCTCTTTGGAGTAGTCGTCGAGACCGCTGACCTCGTTCGGGTCCTCATCACCGGGCAGGTAGAAGTGGAGCACGAAGCCGTGGCCGTCGGTGTTCGGGCCGGAGTACAGGTCGTAGGCGTCCTCCGTCATCTCCATGAAGTCCCGGTCCTCGATGACGATCTTCATCAGGGGCACGTTCCCCTCGGGCTCCGTGCTCTCCATGCCGTCGAAGATGCCGGTGCGCGAGGGCATGGGGTAGCCGGTGAACGCCTCGACGGCCCTGGCCCAGCGGTCGGACGAGTCTGCCATGGGAAACTCCGGGAAGAGGGGTGACGGGAGGAGATGCGGGAGGGCGACAGGGGGTGGCCGTCGGCGGAACTACGCGACGGCGTTCACAGCAGGGCCCTCAGGAGTCGCCGCCGTCCCCGTCGCTGTCACTGTCACTGTCGCTGTCCTCGTCGCTGGAGGAGTCGTCGGGCTCCGGGACCGGGGTCTCTCCCGAGAAGCCGGAGTCGGACAGGACCTCGGTGAAGTCGTCGGCCTCGATGGAGGTCAGGTTGTCGCCCTGGGCCTTGAAGAGTTCCTCGATCGTCTGCTGGAGGCCCTCCTCGATCTCCTCGAAGGTCTTCTGCTGGCCCTCCAGCGTCGAGACGACGGTCTCGATGTTGGTCGCCAGGGCGCTGGCGAAGCTCTCCCCGCTCACGTAGTCGTCATCGGCGATCTTCCCCATGCTGATCGGCATCCCGGCCGACACCTCGCCGAAGTTCTCCGGTGTGGTGACGCCGCTGGACATGTCCAGCATGGACGGCTCCTCCGTGAGCACGCTCTTGATGTCACCGATGAACGCGGACAGGTCCTGGTCGATGAACGCCTGGATGGATGCCTTGTCCAGCTGGCTGAAGTCGGCCATGTACGTCTTCCGTCCTACGAGGATGTCCTGGGCGCCCCGGTGGCGCCGGGTGATCGGGGGCCGCCGGTTCCGCCCCCGGCGGGCGAGGTCCTGCCCGGGCCGGGGGCGGAACCGGCGCGGCCCGCGGTCACCTGCCGATGTTCACCTCGGACCAGAGCTGGCTCAGGCTGTTCTCGGTCTGCTTGTAGTTCCCGGAGACGTCACCCAGCAGGGCCGCGTGGGAGCTCAGCAGCTGCTGCATGGTGACGACGGCGCCGTCCCAGGCGGCCTGCTTCTCGGTGTAGACCTCGGCGTCACCGCCGTACCAGGTCTGCTTGAGGTCGTTGAGCTCCATCTCCAGGTTGCTCAGCGTGGTCTGGATGGCCCGGGTCTGCTCGATCATGCCCTCAGCAGCGTTCTCCACGTGGTTGTACTGGACGTGGATGAAACCGTCGGACGTGTCTGACATGAGGTGTCCTCATCTCGGGGAGGGGTCGGTGTGAGGTACGGCGGACGGCCGAACCGGTCTGCTACCTGGGGCCGTTCAGCGCGCCCGAGCCGGAGAGGGCGTCGAAGGCGGCCTCGCTGGCGTTGAACGCCTGGTCGATGGCGTCGTTGCTGGAGCCCTGGGTCAGACCGTGCTGCACGAGGCTGGTGTTGAGCTTGTCGATCATGTCTTCGAGGTTCTTGAGGATGATCACGACCTGGTCGTCCCACTTGTCGAGCAGCTGACCGTAGCGGTTGCCGTCCGAACCCTGGTACGTGCTGGCGAGGTTGCCCTTGGTGCTGTGCACGTCCTGGAGGATGCGCTGCACACCGCTGTAGGCCATCTCCAGCGCCTGGATTCCGTTCCGGGTGGAACTCTCTGATGACTGCTGGACGCCCGCTTCACTCATGTCGTCTCTATCTCTTAGGAGAGCCGGGTAACCCAACTCAGCTTAGTCATACAAAAGTTGATGTCGCAACAAAGGGTGCCGGGAAACAGAGAATTAACGGCATTGTCGATAACTCCCCAACCCTGCCGCAGCGGCGCACTTCGATGACGTAGACGCACAGATCCATTACTCCACGTAACGCTATTCCGCAGTGCCGCGCGAAGGAGACGCACTCGCCTTGCTTTTGGTTGCTTCCCGACTTCCGCAAACCGGTTTGGGGGAATTCTCCCCTGTCTTGGGGGCCACGGCGGCGGCACCTGCCCCCAGGTCCGGTCCGGTGGGCAGCATCGACAGCAGCAACGAGGGCACGGTCCCGACCTCCCGGGCGCCGTACCCGAGGGCCGAGGCGTCCCCCTCGCCCGGCAGCCGGTGCTTCACCCCGGTGTCCGTGACGAGATAGCGGCTGCCGCCGATGGCGCCGCCGGCGGCGCTTCCGGCCTGCACCAGTGCGCCCTCCCCGGGGCCGACGACCACGGCGTCGACGGCCAGGCACGCCGCCGCCACCCCGGTCTCGGAGCGCTTGGCCACCGGCCCCAGCGCGTCCTGGCCCACCAGGGCGACGCCCACCCGCACCCCGGAACCGGACGGTGAACCGGGGGTCACCGAGGAGCAGACACCCTGTTCCTCCGCGACCCCGGCCAGCTTCGGCGGCGACTCCGGCAGCCCCGCGGCGCCCCCGGCCGCGGCCCCGGCCACGCCCGGCGCCAGCTGCCCCTTGAGGACACCTGGCTCCAGGTCCCGGGCCTGCGCCGGCTTGCCGTCGTACGCCTTGCGGGCCGTCTGCGGGGCGCTGAGCTGGAGGGCGGCCTGGGTGTTGGTCAGCGGGGTCAGACCCTCCTGGGTCAGCAGGTAGTACTGGCCGCGCTCGGCGCCCGGCACGGTGGTGCGGAAGACCTGGCCGATCCGCGTGGCGAGGCTGCCGAAGGAGGGGCCGGTCCGGCCGAGTCCGGCCACGGCCGCCGGGGCGAGGTCGGGCCCGGCGGGCAGCGCGTCGACGAAGGCCGCGGACACCTCGCGGGGCGTGGCCGACCCGTAGCCGAGGCCCTCCAGCGCGCTGCTCTCGCTGTCGATCCGCAGCCGCGCGCCCTGCCACACCAGGTGGCGGCCCCCGGAGGGGTCGGCGACCAGCAGCGCGCTGCCCCCGGGCAGCGGGCGCTGCCGGGCGTCCGAGGCCACCGACAGCACGGTGGCCTTGGTGCCCGCGCCGTCGGCCGGGGCCGAACAGACCAGCCAGGGGCGGGGCTTGGCGAGCGCGCCCGCGTCAGGCAGCACGTCCGGCGCCCCGGTGATGCCGACGGGGAGGCCGCGGGGCGTCCCGCGCAGCGACTCGGTGGCGACCGTCTTGCTGGTCAGGCCGGATCCGGACTCCCCCGCGAGCAGCTTGGCGGAGGCGTAGTTCAGCACGGGTCGCAGTTCGCCGTTGTCGTAGAAGTACCGGGAGCCGGTGTCCTCGTCGACGATCAGCGTTCCCTCGGCGCGCCAGGAGTTGGAGCCCGCCGGGGAGATGAGGCCCATGATGAAGGCGCCGGCGGCCACCAGCAGCGAGACGATGATCCCGATCGCCAGGCCGCGGTTGGTGCGGCCCACCGGGCTCTCGGGCGCGTCCAGGTCGGTGCGGAGCAGGCCGGAGGTCAGGCGTCCCATGACGAACATGTGCGCCTGGACCTGGTCGCGTCTGTTCTGCACGTCTTGCTCTCCCATGGTTCAGGAACGGTGACCGCGTGCGGGCCTGTCGTTGCCGCACGCGACGAGGACTGCGGGGCGCCGCGGAGAGGTGGCGCGACCGGGCACGGCGCGCCGTGCGCGCCGCGTACCGTCAGAGGCTGAGGGTGCGCAGCCAGCCGAACACACCCAGGATCCACAGCGCCAGCGGCAGCAGGCTGACCGCTGCCGCGGAGTGCGCCAGTTCGCCGATGCGGCCCCAGTAGGGCACCAGTCGGCGGCCCGGCACGGTCCAGGAGGCGATGGCGCACACCGCCGCCACCGCGAACAGCACGACGACCAGGCCGGGCAGGGTGCTCGCGGACACCGAGAGACCCATGCGGATCACGAGCGCCACCACCCCGAGGACTCCGGGGACGAGCAGGGCGAGCCGCTGCCAGGTGCTGCCCATGCCGCGCCCGTGCAGCAGCAGGAGCAGGGACAGCGCGCCCGCCATGCAGGCGCCGGGCCACCCGAAGGGCTCGACCAGGGCCGCCAGACCTGCCGTGCAGAGCACTCCGGTGGCGGCGAGCAGCGCGGTCATCCAGCCGTCGGCGATCACGGTCCTGACCTCGACGTCGCTGCTGCTGTGCGGGTCGATGCCCTCCTGCAACTGCTGGGCGTTGGTGGGCAGCGGCGGGGTCCGCATCCCGGAGAGCCGGAAGGAGAGCGAGGGCACGAACGCGCCGAACAGGACGGTGAGCAGCAGGGAGACGGAGGCCGCTTCCTGCACCGTGAGGTCGGCCAGGATGATGAGCAGGGCGGTGACGGCGCCGCCCGCCGCGACCGTGGCGATGGCCAGGAACAGCGGGGTGAAGGCGGCCACCGCGGCGAGGGTGAGCACCGCACCGGCCGCCGCGGAGGCGGAGGCGGCGAGCAGCCGCGCGCCCAGCACGTGGGCCATCGCGTCGCCCTCGGAGCCGCCGCCGGGGAGCACCCAGCCCGCGTGGGTCCAGTAGACGGTGGCCATGACCCCGAGCGCCGCGCCGGCCCCCGCGTCGCCGACGGCACGGCTCGCCGAGGCGGCGCCGGCGAGCATCAGCAGCCCGCCGGCGAACAGCACCGTGACCCGCAGCCACAGGCTCATGCCCGGCAGGGCCAGGAGCACCGTGCCGACGGCCAGGGCGGTGGCCGAGAGGCCGATCAGCACCTGGCGGCCCACGGTGGGCGTCCAGGCGAAGGGGCGGCGGTCCATGGTGGTGGCGATGCCGTCGACCAGATCGTCGAAGTGCGGTTCGGGCAGCGCGTCGGCGCGCGGTCTCAGATGCAGGGTCTCGCCGTCGCGTACGCCCACGGCGTCGAGCGTCGACTCCTCGTCCACGGGGGCGCCGCCGAGCCGCTGGAGCACCCAGCCGCCGTGTTCGAGTCCGGCCTCCTGGGTGTCCTCGCCCGCGTAGTCGAGGAGCGCCGGAAGCAGGTCGGCCACCGGGATGTCACCGGGGACGGCCAGGTCGATGTTTTTTGCGGGGGCTCGTACCGAGATCCGGCACAGGTGTGCCACCGTACTGTCGGTCAAGGCTCGCTCGTCTCTTCCGAGGGTCGGGGCAGGCGAATTATGAAAACACCTTGCGAAAGGGAAGCGCCGAAGGCGGAGTCAGGGGTTCGGCGTCAATAGACGGATGACTGTAGCCTACGAAACTATTCGCGGTTCCGTCGTACCGCCCAGGGGCAACTCCCGCCCGGACGCGGTTTTTCCGGATCGTCACATACGGTTCGGGGATTGTTTCGGAAAGGCACCGCGGAGGGATTCCGTTTGTCCGTATCCGTCGGCCCGTGCCCGCCTTTCGGCGCCGGGCCGCCCTGCCCACGGCGCCCCGGCCGACCGCAGGATCCGTACCGCCGCCGAGGAGGCATCCCTGTGAGTGTGGTTCTCTTCCGTCGCCCGCCTCGCCGACGGGCCCCGGACATGCCCGACGGGGAGTTGAGCCTGCAGGAGCCGCCCACGCTCCCGGAGATCGTGCCGGACTCGTCCGCGGTCTGGAACTACCTGCCCATGGGCATGATGTCGGCCTCGATGATGCTGCTGTTCGTCCGCATGGGCAACGGCAGTTCGGCGCTCGGCTACACCGCCCTGATCCTGATGGTGGCCGCCTCCGGGCTGATGATCCTGGGGCAGTTCATGCGCCGGGCGGGCGACCGCAAGCGGCGGCTGAAGGGTGAGCGCCGCGACTACCTGCGCTATCTGCGCCAGACCCGGCAGCAGGTGCGCGGGGCGTTCGTCCAGCAGCAGCACGCGCTGTCCTGGCGGCATCCCGAACCGGCGGCGCTGTCCTCGCTGGCCCGGACCTCCCGGCTGTGGGAACGCAGGCCCGGTCAGGACGACTTCGGCGAGGCGCGCATCGCGGTGGGCGCCCAGCGGCTGGGCCTGCGGCTGGCGCCGATGTCCACCAAGCCCGTCGAGGACCTGGAGCCGTTGTCCGCGCACGCGCTGCGGAGCTTCATCCGCGCGTACGCCACCGTCCCCGACCAGCCGATCGCCCTGTCGCTGCAAGCCTGGTCCCGGGTGCTGTGCCGGGGGGACGAGGATCGGATCCGCGACGCCGTGCGCGCGGTCATCGCCCAGCTGGCGGTTTTCCACTCGCCGGAGGACCTGTGGCTGGCGTTCTGCGTGTCGGAGGAGAGGCGGCCCGACTACGACTGGGTGAAGTGGCTGCCGCACACCCTTCAGGCCGAGGCGCAGGACGGGGCCGGGCCGGTGCGGCGGGTGGTGACCTCGATGGCCGGGCTGGAGGAGATGCTCGGTGCGGAGTTCCAGGAGCGGCCCTCGTTCGACCCGGAGGCCGTGTCGGGTCAGGACGAGCCGTTCACGGTGATCGTGGTGGACCACGGCAGTGTGCCCAGCGGCCACCGGCTGGACGGTGCGGGGTTCCGCAACGCCGTCGTGATCGACCTCTCCGGGGAGCTGACCTGGCGGCCGGGCCGCACGACCCTGCGCCTGGAGTTCGGCGAGGACGAGGAGGGCGGCGACCGGCGCCGGGGCGGCACGGTCAGCCTGGTGCGCACCGACCGCAACCGCAAGGAACAGCACACCGTGCTCGGCCGGCCCGACCGGCTGGGTCCGGCCGTCGCCCGGACGGTGGCGATGCGGGTGTCGCCGTACCGGATGGCGTTCGGCGGTGACAGCGCCGAGCCGTTGTCGGCGGACATCGAACTGACCTCGCTGCTGGGCATCCCCGACCTGCACCGGCTGCGGCCGCTGGACATCTGGTCGCGGCGGACCGAGTCGGACCGGCTGCGGGTGCCCATCGGCATCAGTTCCGAGGGCCGGCCGGTGGAGCTGGACATCAAGGAGTCCGCGCAGGGCGGCATGGGCCCGCACGGGATGCTGATCGGCGCGACCGGCTCCGGCAAGAGCGAGACGCTGCGCACGCTCGTGCTGGCCCTGGCGCTCACCCACTCCTCGGACAGCCTCAACTTCGTCCTGGTCGACTTCAAGGGCGGGGCGACCTTCCTCGGGCTGGACGAACTCCCGCACACCTCGGCGGTGATCACCAACCTGGCCGACGAGGTGGCGCTGGTCTCCCGGATGCAGGACGCGCTGCACGGCGAGCTGATGCGCCGCCAGGAGCTGCTGCGCTCGGCGGGCAACTACACCTCGGCGCTGGAGTACGAGCGCGCCCGCGCGGCCGGGGCGGCGTTGCAGCCGCTGCCGAGCCTCTTCGTCGTCGTCGACGAGTTCAGTGAGCTGCTGGCCGCGCACCGGGAGTTCATGGAGCTGTTCGTCATGATCGGCCGTCTCGGCCGCTCGCTCGGCGTGCATCTGCTGCTGGCGTCCCAGCGCCTGGACGAGGGCCGGATGCACCAGCTGGAGAGCCACCTGTCCTACCGCATCGGGCTGCGCACCTTCTCGGCGATGGAGAGCCGCGGCGTGCTCGGCGTGCCGGACGCCTACCGGCTGCCGTCCCAGCCGGGCAGCGGCTACCTCAAGAGCGGCGTCGAGGAACTGACCCGGTTCCGGGCCGCGTTCGTCTCGGGCGCGTACGAGCACCGCAGCGGACCGGCCGTGCAGGCGCGGGCGGCCGGGCAGGTGGTGCCCTGGACCACGGAGTGGGTGGCGCCCCGTCCCGGGCCGGAGGCCCCCGAGGAGCCGGAGACGACGGAGGCCGAGGAGAGGGACGCCGAGGCGGAGGCGGGCGAGACGCAGTCCCTGCTCGCCACCGCGCTGGACCGGCTGCGCGGCGCGGGCCCGCCCGCCCACCAGGTGTGGCTGCCGCCGCTGGACACCCCGCCCTCCCTGGACCAGCTCCTGCCGCCGCTCGCGCCGCACCCCGAGTACGGCCTGACCACCGCGGGGTGGGCGGGCCGCGGCAGGCTGTCGGTGCCGGTCGGCATCGTGGACCGCCCCTTCGACCAGGTACGCGACCTGCTGACCGTCGACCTCTCCGGGGCGGGCGGCCACGTGGCGATCGCGGGCGGTCCGCAGAGCGGCAAGAGCACCGTCGTACGCACCCTGATATCGGCGCTGGCGCTCACCCACAGTCCGCGGGAAGTGCAGTTCTACTGCCTCGACTTCGGCGGCGGCTCACTGGGGCCGCTGACCGGCCTGCCGCACGTGGGATCGGTGGCCGCCCGGGTCGACGCCGAGCGGATCGGGCGGACCGTGGCCGAGGTCACCGCGATCATGGAGAACCGGGAGAAGCTGTTCCTCCAGCACGGTGTCACCTCCATGCCCGACTACCGGGCCCGCAGGGCCGCCGGGGAGTTCGCCGACGAGCCGCACGGCGACGTCTTCGTGGTGGTGGACGGCTGGTCCACCGTCCGCCAGGACCACCAGGATCTGGTGCAGACGTTCACCCGGATCGCCTCCCGGGGACTGAACTACGGCATCCACCTGGTCGTCACGACCGCCCGCTGGGTGGAGCTGACCGCCGCCGTGCGCGACCAGTCCGGCACCCGGATCGAGCTGCGGATGGGCGACCCCATCGAGTCCATGGCCGACTCCCGGCGGGCCCGGACCGTGCCCAACTCCCCGGGCCGCGGCCTGACGATGGACAGCAAGCTGCACTTCCTGACCGCGCTCCCCCGGATCGACGGCGTGGACGGCGCCGCGGACCTCACGGCGGGGGCGGCCGAGCTGATCCAGGACGTCAAGGAGCACTGGAGCGGACCCGAGGCCCCCGAGGTACGGCTGCTGCCCGCACGGATCACCAGCGGGACGCTGCCCGCGCCGCGGGCCACCCCGGAGGGCGGCGGCCTGCGCGTCGCCCTCGGCCTGGAGGAGAACGGCCTGGCACCGGCCTGGCACGACTTCTCCACCGCCCCGCACCTGATCACCGTCGGCGACACCGAGAGCGGCAAGACCAACCTGCTGCGGCTGATCGCCCGCGCCATCACCGAGCGGTACACGCCCGATGAGGCCAGGGTGCTGCTGGTGGACTACCGCCGGGACCTCGCCGACGCGGTGCCGGAGGAGTACCGCCTGGGCCACGCCGTCTCCATCGACGCGCTGCGCGACCTGGTCAACGGCGCGGCACGGGCGATCAAGCTCCGGGTCCCCGGCGCGGACATCGCCCCGGCCCGGATGCGGCAGTGCGACTGGTGGGACGGGCCCCGGCTGTTCGTGCTGGTCGACGACTACGACATGATCGGCGTGGGCCCCGGCAACAACCCCTTCATGCCGCTTTTGGACCACCTCGCCCTCGGTTACGAGGTGGGCCTGCACATGGTGGTCGCCCGCTCCGCGTCCGGCTCCGGGCGCGGCCTTCAGGAGGCGCTGCTGCGCCGCCTCCAGGAGATCAACTCGCCCGCCCTGCTGATGTCGTGCCCGCCCACCGAGGGATACCTCTTCGGCAACGTCAAGCCGCGCATCCTGCCCGCGGGGCGTGCCCTGCGGGTGGCCCGGCGCACCACGACCCTGGTGCAGACGGCCCTGCTGGACGAGACCGGGACGGGCTGAGCCGCCCTGGACACCGCAGACGGGACCGTCCGCCGCGCCCGGGGACCGGTGCGCGCCCCCGGGGACGGCGGGGGGCCGCTACGGCCGCCGCCATCCCCGGGCGCGGCCGCGCGGGATCACCACGGCCGCGGCGGCGACCAGCATCACCACCAGCGCCATCGCACCGGCGATCACCATGGCCCGGTCCTGGAGGGCGGTGGACACCACCGGCAGCCGCAGGGGTTCGCTCCGCCCGGCGGCCTCGGCCCGGGGGCGGGCGGCGGCGGAGACCATGGAGAGGGCCGCGTACGGATCCAGCCGGGCGGCGGACCCGGTCGGCGCGCCCGAGCGGGTGAGCCGCTCGGCGGTCTCGGCGGCGCTCAGGTCCGGGTCGTACGCGCGGACCAGGGCCGCGGCGCCCGCGGCGTAGGCGGCGGCGAAGGAGGACCCGGCGGCGATGAAGTGCCCCTTGCCGCGTGGGCCGATGCCGACCACCGCTCCGCCGGGGGCCGCCAGGTCCGCCTGCCGCGCCGCGGTCGCGCTCTTCAGCACGGCTCCGTCCGCGCCCACGCCCACGACGGACAGGGCACCGGGGGCTCGCGCGGGCCAGTAGGCGTCGGCGGGCGCCTCGCCCGAGCGGGGCTCGGTGTCGGGCGCGGCGGGGGCGACCACGAGGACGTCCCGCTCGGAGGCGTGGCGGACGGCGTCGGTCAGCTCCTCCTCCCCCTCCGGGAGCGCCGAGGAGACGCTGACGACCTGCGCGCCCCGGTCCACGGCGGTGCGGATACCGGCGGCGACGAGTCCGGCCGAGGGCGCGCCCCGCTCGTCGGTGCCCCGTATCCCGAGGACCCGTGCGGCCGGGGCGATCCCCTGGAAGGCCGTGCCCTCGGTGCGGGCCGCGGCGATGAGTCCGGCGGTGAAGGTCCCCAGTCCCACGCAGTCCTCGCCCGCCTGGCCCACCGTCTCGACCCGGTCCTTGAGGGCGGGCGCCGCGTCCGACACCCCGGTGCCCACCACCGCGACGGTGATGCCCTCGCCCCGGGACAACTTCCAGGCGTGCGGCAGGGACAGGCTCTTCTGCGCCCAGGTCGCCCCGGCGGCGGTGCGCCCGGAACCGGCGGTGCAGGGGGCGTCCGCCGCCAGGGCGACCGGGATGGCCGGCAGGCTCGTGGCGCCGTCGGCGGCCGGGGTCGTCCGCGGGGCGGCCGCACCGGCCGGCGCCGGGACGGCGAGGGCGCAGACCGTCGTCACCGCCAGCGCCCCGGCCGCCCGGAACCACCGGGAGGAGCGGCGGTGCGGGACGGGAGGGGACAGGGGGATCGGGAAAGCCCTCGGATGCCTCATGAAGCGCATGATAGAAGGCGGGTCCCGTCCGCCAACTCCCCGGTCGGGTCCGGAGGATCGCCCCGGCCCCCGGCGCCGGGGCGGCCGCCGCCCCCTGTTCACCGACGCCTTCTACTGTTTACTACGGTCACCCATCACCGTCGCCGACGCGGCGGTGGCGAAGAAGAGGAGAGACGCGCGTGGTACGCCAGCTGCTCACGGTCGGTCCCGACAGATCAGAAGGGCCGGACAGCTTCCGTACCATCGGTGAAGCGCTGACCCAGGCCCGTACGGGCGCGGTCATCAGCGTCCTGCCCGGCCGCTACGAGGAGAACCTGCGGATCTCCCGCCGGGTGACGATCGTCGCCGAAGGCAACCGGGGCAGCGTGGAGATAGCCCCGCTCAGCGGTTCCGCCGTGACCCTGGTCGCCGATGCCGTGATGCTCACCGACCTGGTGCTGCGCGGACCCGAGGGCGAGGACGTGACCGTCGTGGACGCCTACCAGGGCCAGGCGGCGCTGGACGGCTGCGAGATCACCGGCGTCGGCTGGACCGCTCTGCTCAGCCGCAACGCCGGTTCGCTGGCGATGCGGGACTGCCGGGTCACCAACCCGGCGGGGGCCGGGGTCGTCGACACCTCGTCCGAGGAGAGCGTCATCGCCGACTGCGTCCTGGAGAACCTGGGCAGTTCGGCGGTCGTCATCAGCGAGAAGGCCCGGACCGTCATCCGCGGCTGCACGATACGCGACTCCCGCGGCAACGGCGTCCTGGCCAACGGGCAGACCCGCGGCGCGGTCGAGGACTGCGACATCTCCGGCACCGACAAGCCGGGGGTCGCCATCGAGCAGAACAGCACGACCCAGGTGGTACGGACCCGGTTGCACGACCTGGCCGTGGGAGCGCTGGTGACCAGCGCCTCCCGGCCCGAACTCGCGGAGCTGGACGTCGAGGACACCACCGAGCACGGCATCCTGGTCTCCGCGGGCGCCGAACCGGTGCTGCGGGACTGCCGGGTGGCCCGCACCAAGGGCAGTGGCCTGGTCGTGACCTCGCGGGCGCGAGGGACGTACGAGGGGTTGGAGTTCACCCGGTGCGAGGGGCCCGCCGTGCTGGCCACGGAGAGCGCGGCCCCCGCGCTGACCCGGACCGTCGTACGGGACTGCGCCGCCTCCGCCGCCGTCCTGCTGACCGGTGAATCGGCCGCCGAGATCGACCAGTTGGAGGTGACGGGCGCGGCGGGCACCGGTCTCCGCGTGCGGGCCGGGGCCAATCCCCTGGTGCGCGGCGCCCGCGTCGTCTCGCCCGCGAGCCACGGCGTGGAGGTGGTCCAGGGCGGGCGCGGGCGGCTGGAGAACTGCCGGGTCGAGAAGGCGGGCGGCGCGTCCCTGCGGGTCTCCGGCGACAGCCGTACGCACGTCGTCAACGGCTCCCTGGAGGAGTCCCGGGGGCCCGGCGTCCTCGTCGAGGCGGGCGGCTTCGCCGACCTGCGGGACACGGTCGTCGACGGCAGCGCGGCGGAGGGCGTCCGGGTCGAGGAGGACGGCGAGGTCTCCGCCGTCCGCAACCGGATCATCTCCTCCGGCTCGCACGGCGTGCTCCTCGCCGCCGGATCGCGGGCCGGTCTCAACGGCTGCGAGGTGCTCAACGGCCAGGCGGACGGCATCCGGGTGGAGAGCGCGGGCCAGGTCTCCGTCCTGGACTGCACGGCCAACGACAACCGCGGCGCGGGACTGCGGCACACCGCCAAGGACGGCGCGCTCACCGTCGACCGGCTCTCCAGCGTCGGCAACGGCGGCCGGGACGCCTACGAGGGGGCCCCGGCACCCGACCCCGACGGCCCGGCGCGCACCGGAACCGAGCGGGTGGGCGACGACCTTCCGGCCGAACCGGTGGGCCCGTTCGAGGAATTGGAGGCACTGGTCGGCCTGGAGGGGGTCAAGCACCAGGTCAAGGGGCTGATCAACCTGACCAGGCTGGCCCAGCGCCGGGCGAACCTCGGTCTGCCGGCTCCGCCGATGAGCAGGCACCTGATCTTCGCCGGGGCGCCCGGCACCGGCAAGACGACCGTCGCCCGCCTCTACGGCTCCATCCTGGCCGAGCTGGGCAGCCTGCGCTCCGGGCACCTGGTGGAGGTCTCCCGGGCGGACCTGGTCGCGCAGGTGGTCGGCGGTACGGCGATCAAGACCACCGAGACGTTCAACCGAGCGCTCGGCGGGGTGCTGTTCGTGGACGAGGCGTACACCCTCGCCTCGGACAGCAAGAACTCCGGAGCCGACTTCGGCCGCGAGGCCGTCGACACCCTGGTCAAGCTGATGGAGGACCACCGCGACGACGTCGTCGTCATCGCGGCCGGCTACACCAACGAGATGGAGTCCTTCCTCGCCGTCAACCCCGGTCTGGCCTCGCGTTTCGCCCGCACCGTCGAGTTCGTCAACTACACGGTCGAGGAGTTGGTGACCATCGTGGAGACCCTCTGCGAGCGGCACCGCTACGACCTGTCCCTGGACACCAAGGACGCGCTGGCGGCCCACTTCGGCGAGATGCACCGGGGCGCCAACTTCGGCAACGGCCGGGTGGCCCGGCAGGTCTTCGAGGAGATGGTGGACCGGCAGGCGTTCCGGCTGGCGGGTCTGTCCGAGGCCGGTGAGCAGGACCTGACGGTGCTGCTGCCGGAGGACGTCGGTGAGGCCGCGGCCGCCGCGGCCAAGGCCGCCGCCTCGGGCGTCCAGGCCGCCTCACCGCTCGACGAACTGGACGCGATGATCGGCCTCGACAGCGTCAAGTACGAGGTCACCGACATGATCAACCTGCTGTCGGCCTCCCGCAGGCGCGAGGCGGCGGGCCTGCCGGCCTCGCGGATCAACCGCCATCTGGTCTTCGCCGGACCCCCCGGCACCGGCAAGACCACCGTGGCACGCCTCTACGGCAAACTGCTGCGCTCGCTGGAGGTCCTGCCGCGCGGTCAGATCGTGGAGGTGGCCCGCGCCGACCTCGTCGGACGCTACGTGGGACACACCGCCCAGCTCACCAAGGAGGTCTTCGAGAAGGCCCTCGGCGGGGTCCTCTTCGTGGACGAGGCGTACACCCTCGCGCCCCCGGGATCGCCCTCGGACTTCGGCCGTGAGGCCATCGACACCCTGCTGAAGCTGATGGAGGACCACCGGGACGACGTCGTGGTCATCGTCGCCGGTTACACGGCCGAGATGAACCGCTTCCTCGCCTCCAACCCCGGCCTCTCCAGCCGCTTCTCGCGGCACATCGAGTTCCCGGACTACAGCTCGGAGGAGCTGGTCACGATCGTCCGGCAGCACGCGGCCCTCTCGGGCTTCGAATGCGCCCCCGACGTACCTCCGGCGCTCCTGGAGTTCTTCGACGCCCAGCCGCGCGACCGCTCCTTCGGCAACGCCCGTCTGGCCCGCCAGACCGTGGAACGCATGGCCACCCGCCAGGCCCGCCGCCTGGCCACCCTGGACTCCCCCACCATGAGCGACCTCCAGACCCTGATCCTGGACGATCTGCCCCTGCTGGGCTCCGCCGCGGAACGGAGGTGAGGCGCCTTCCGCGCGATTGGCACCGGCACCCCCGGCGACAGGGCCGGGTGGCGGCCGGTGGGTCCGGCGGCGTGGGTCCTCAGCCGGCGGGGAACGGCAGGGCGCGAGGCATCACCACGTATCTCACGCGGGGTCGTGCGCTCCCGGCGTACATTTCTCTGATCGATTCAAGGCTTCACAACTGAGCGCCCCACGCTTTCGCCTGTCTTTGATCTCATCGTTGCGAGAGGCTGACATACAGCATTCCGCAAGCGCGAGGCGCGGACGGCCTTTCATGGCATGACGCCGGACCGGCCTCGACCATGCAGATTCTCCAGGCAGGGGAAGACCGTGCGGGCGAATGGCCGAAGCGTCTTCTTTCGGGTGCCGCTCGACGCGGCGGCGGCCGTGAACGCGTCCCACCACGACGTTTCCTCCCTCAGACCCGCGTTCTCCAGGTCGCGGCACCGCAGCTGAGCGGCAGGCTCCCTCCGGCCCTCCCGGACGCCCACGCGGCAGGGCGGGTGGCTTCTCAGCCGGCCGACGGGCGGTAGCGGATCAGGACGGCCCGTACTCCGCGAAAGGGCCGACGCGTCCGCACGGAACTCCCCGGCACCACGACAGCTGAATTTCTGGGGTGATCATGTCGGCAACACAAGCCTCGCCCATCGCCATCGTCGGCATCGGCTGCCGATTTCCCGGCGGCGTGGAAAGCGCGGACGCGCTGTGGCAATTGGCGGCCGAAGGCCGGACGACAGCAGGTCCGGTGCCGGACGGCCGCTGGGACGCGGGACAGCTCGCGTCGATGCACGATCCGGAGTTGGCCGAGCGCGCCGGTTTCGGCTGTTTCCTCGACGGCGACGTCTGGTCGTGGGACCCGGAAGCCTTCTCGGTAGCGCCTCTGGAGCAGCGGTGGGTGGATCCGCAGTTCCGGGTGCTGATGGAAACCGCGTGGCAGGCTGTGGAGCACGCGGGCATCCCGGTCGACCGGTTACGGGGGACGCCGACCGGCGTCTACATGGGAACGTACGCGCCGGACAATCTCTTCCGCGACGTCCGGCCCGTCGAGGACTCGCCCAACAGCCCTTATCTCTTCGGCAACTTCACCGCCGGAGCGGCGGGCCGGATCGCCTTCTCGATGGATCTGCGCGGCCCCTCGATGGTGGTCAGCACCCACTGCTCCTCCGGACTCGTCGCTCTGGACACCGCCTGTGGCGCGCTGACGCTGGGCGAGTGCGACACCGCCCTGGCAGGCGGGGTCCTGCTCATGCTCTCGCCGCTGACGCACTACTGCGAAGCGCCGCTGCTGCTCTCCGGCAGCGGCGCCTGCTACGCCTTCGACAGCCGCGCGGACGGGTACGTACGCGGCGAGGGGGCGGGTGTCCTGGTCCTTCGGCGGCTGGCGGACGCGCGACGCGACGGAGACCGGGTCCTGGCGGTGATCAGGGGCAGCGCGGTCAACAACGACGGGCAGGCGAGCCGTCTGACCGCGCCCTCCACGGACATGCAGCAGCGGTTGTTCCGGACGGCCGTCGGGCACGCCGGGATCGACCCGGGTGACGTGGGTCTGGTGGAGGCGCACGGTCCGGGGACGGTGGTGGGCGACCCGGTGGAGTACACCTCGGTCAACGCCGTGTACGGGCAGGGGCGGGGCAGGTGCGCGCTGGGTTCGGTGAAGACGAACATCGGGCACTCGGAACCGGTGTCGGGGATCGCCGGTCTGATCAAGGCCGTGCAGTCCCTGCGCCGCGGGGCGATCCCGCCGAACGCCGGTTTCCGGGAGTGGAACCCCGGCATCCCCCGCCACGAGGAATCCCGGCTCTTCGTTCCCACCGAGGTCACCGAGTGGCCGGTGGCGGACCGGTCGCGGCTGGCGGCCGTCTGCTCGTACGGCGTCACCGGCACGAACGCCCATGTCGTGGTCGAGGAGGCGCCGGTCCGGACTCCCCGGCCCCGGGCCCGCCCCTCCCGGCCCGGGGAGACGGACACCCGGCTGTACCTGCTGTCGGCCAACTCCCCCGAAGGGCTGTCCCGCAACGCCTCCCGGCTCGCGGACTGGGCCGAGGGACCGGGCAGCGGGGCCGCCCCGCTCGACGTGGCGCACACCCTCTCCCAGCGGCGCTCCCCGGCGGATCACCGCCTGGGCATCGCGGCCCGCGATCTGGGACAACTGGCCCTACGAGCCCGGCTCTTCGCCGCCGGCGAGTCCGCCGACGGTGTTGTCTCGGGTGCGCCCGTCCTCCCGCCCGAACACGCCGGCCCGGTGTTCGTCTTCACCGGTCAGGGCTCGCAGCGCCCGGGAATGTGCCAGGGCCTGCTGCGTGACGAGCCCGTCTTCGCGGCCGTCGTGGACGCTCTGGAGCCGTTGATCCGCCGCGAGGCCGCGTTCTCCCTGCGCGAGGTCCTCCTGCACCCCGAGGAGCTGGCCGGTCTGGACAGGATCCAGCCGACTCTCTTCGCCGTACAGGTGGCTCTCGCCGCGCTGTGGCGGTCCTGGGGCGTCGAACCGGCCGCGGTGATCGGCCAGTCGCTGGGCGAGGTCGCCGCTGTGGTAGTGGCGGGCGGGCTGGACCTCGAAGACGGGGTCCGGGTGATCTGCCGCCGTTCGGCGCTGCTCGCCACGATATCCGGCGGTTCGATGGCCTCGGTCATGCTGGGCGAGGAGCAGGTCCGGCAGGCGATCGAGGACAGCGCCGCGGACCGGGTGACGCCCGGCGTCCTCACGTCGCCCGGCATCACCGTCGTCTCCGGCGACACCACCCAGATCACCGGGCTGATGGAACGGTGGCAGAAGCAGGGCGTCGTGGCCCGGATGATCGATGTCGAGGTCGCCTCGCACTCCTCGCAGGTCGACCCGGTCCTGGACGATCTGCGCGCCGCGCTGGCCGACGTGCCGCGGGCCCGCCCCACCCTTCCGTTCTACTCCACCGTCTCCGCCGATCCGTTGCGTCCCGGTGATCTGGACGGCTCCTACTGGGTCCGCAACCAGCGCGACACCGTGCGGTTCCACACCGCTGTCTCCACCGCCCTCACCGAGGGGCACCGGGTGTTCGTCGAGTGCAGCGCCCATCCGCTCGCGGTACGCCCGATCCTGGAGACAGCGCGGCTGAACGGCTCCAACGACACGGTGGCCGTGGGCAGCCTGCGCCAGGGGGAGGAGGACCTGGACGCGTTCCTCGGTCACCTCGCCACGCTCCACGCCTCCGGTTACGAGGAGATCGACTTCGCCTCCCGCGACGGGGCCGGGGAGCTGGCCGATGTGCCGGTGACCGACTGGCACCGCACCCGCCACGGCGGCGACGACCCGGTATACCGCCTCGTCGCCCCCGCGCTGCCGGGGGCCACCCAGCACCCGCTGCTCGGCGGGCACGTCCAGGACCCGGAGGACGCCGGGCGCCATCTGTGGCAGACCCCGCTGGGGCCGCGGCTGCTTCCGTGGCTGGCCGACCACCGGGTCGCCGGGGTCCCGGTGCTGCCGGGCACCGGCGCGGTGGAGATGATGCTGGCCGCGGCGGCACAGGTGTACGGCACCGACCACGTCGCCGCCACGGACGTCAGGGTTCTGCACCCGCTGGTCCTGGAACCGGAGCCCCTGGTCACCACCCGTCTGGTCCGTGACGCCGAGGGAGCACGGGTCGAGATCGTGTCCGCCGGCGACGACGGGCCCACCGTGCACGCCCGTGGCCGGGTGGCGCCCCTGCCCGCCGCGGCGGCCCCGGCACCGCTCACACCCGCCGAACGTCACCCCGGCGACGTGGGCGACTACCCGGTCGGCCTCCTCCACCGCACCTTCCGCGACCAGCACGACGTCCACCACGGGCCCGCCTTCGCAGCCCTCGACCGGGTACAGGTCCACCGCGAGAAGGACCTGGCCGTGGCGCACCTGCACACCCACGAGAGCGCCCAGGTCTCCGCCGGACGGCTGGTCCTGCACCCCGCCCTGGCCGACCAGGTCGTGCAGAGCGCGGTCTCGGCCTGGCTCGCCCACCACACCCTCACCCCGGGGCCGGTCGTCGTCGCGGAGTTCGGCCGGGTCCACGTCCACGGGCCGACCGCGCACGCCCGGGTCGTCGCCGTCCGTCTGCACCGGGCCGACGACCTCGGCTGCACCGCCTCCGCCCGTCTGGCCACCGCCGAGGGGACCGTCGTGGCGGAGATCCACTCGCTGCGCGTCGCCAACATCACCCCGCCAGCCGAGCGTTTCACGGCCCGCCTCTCCCACCTCGCGCAGATCCCCTCGCCCCGGCCTGGGGACCGGTCCCCCGCGGCGGACGGCACATGGAGCGTCCTCACCACCGACGACAGCGCCTGGCCCGCCGACCTGGCGTCGTATCTCGGGCAGCACCGGGCCACGGGGCGGCAGCTCCCGCTCGCAGCCGTTCTGGACGACCACTCCGTCCTGCCACCCGCCGGGACCGTGATCCTGGCCCTGCCCGACGAGGACGACGACGCCCCCGCCACGGCCGCCCGTGCGGCCGTCTCGCGGACCGCCGCCCTGATGCGCCGTCTCGCCGACCGGGAGCGGCCGCCCCGGCTGTGGGTCCTCGCCCGCGCCGACCGCTCCCCCTTCACCGCCTTTGCCGTGAGCGGGCTGCTGCGGACCGCCGCCTACGAGCACCCCGGGCTCCGGGCCGGTCTGCTGCGGCTGACCGGGGCACGGACCGACCCCGCCGCGGTCGCCGCGGAACTGCTCGACGACGACCGGCCGCCCGCGGAGGTGTCCCTGGGGCCGGAGGGGAGCAGCACCGCACAGGTCCTCCCGGGCCCGCCCGGCGAAACCGGCCCCGTCCCCGACCCGTTGGTACGTCCCGGAGCGGCGTACCTGGTCTCCGGAGGTCTGGGCGGCCTCGGCCTCCTCACCGTCGAATGGCTCGCCCGCCACGGCGCCGGACGGATCGTCGTCAGCGGCCGCTCCGGCCCGTCCGCCGCCGTCGGGGCCAGACTCGCGGCCGTACGCGAGAGCGGCACCCACGTCACCGTCGTACGCGGCGACATCGGCGAACCGGAGCACGCGGAGCGTGCGGTCGAGGCGGCGACGGAGGGCGGTGGGGTGCTACGGGGCGTGTTCCACGCGGCGGGCGTCGTCGAGGACGCCACTCTGGCCACCCTGGACGATCCGCTGCTGGAACGCGTGTGGCGCGGCAAGGCGGAAGGAGGCTGGGAGCTGCACCGGGCCACCGAGGGCATCCCCCTGGACCTCTTCGTCGTCTACTCCTCCGCGGCCTCGCTGATCGGCTCTCCGGGGCAGGCCGCCTACGCCTCCGCCAACGCCTTCTGCGACGGCCTGGTCGCCCGGCGGGCCGCCGCCGGTCTGCCCGCCACCGGCATTCACTGGGGAGCGTGGAGCGAGGTCGGCCGTGGACAGCACCTGGCCGACCGCGACTTCCTCACCATCACTCCCGCCGACGGCATCGACGCTCTGGAACGGGTGCTGAGCGCCGGTTACCGCCAGGTCGCCTACTCGCCCCTGGACGTGGGCCGCTGGACCGCCCCCTATCCGGACCTGCGCTCCTCGCCCCTCCTTTCCGCCCTGCTCACCGGCGCGGCGGACCAGGGTGAGGAGGACGTGATCCGTGACCGGCTCCGCACCGCGCGGACGCTGCCCGAACGGCGGGCCCTTCTGGAGGCGTTCATCATCGACTGCGTCCGCGAACTGCTCGGCGGCACCACCCGTCACATCGGACCGCACACCAGCATGGTCCTCCTCGGCCTCGACTCCCTCGGCGCGGTCCAGCTCCAGCAGCGTCTGCAACAGGCGCTCGCCACCCGGATGAAGGCGGGCGTGATCTGGGTCAAACCCAGTGCCGCCGGGCTGGCGGACTGGCTCCTCGAACACACCGGGCTCAAGGACGCCGACGCGCCGCCCCAGGACGAGCGGCGGGCCGACCCGGCCACCGGCCCGGGCGGGGAAGCAGCGGAGGAGGACGGCCATGGCCGGTGAGCGTTCCCCCGTCCGCCGGTCGGTCCCCGCCGCTCCGTCCTCGCCGGTGAGGAGCAGGTGGAGGTGCCCGGCCGTGTACTGGGCCGCTCTGGGCCTGGTGTTCCTGCTGGTCCAGGCCTGGGTCTTCACCCGCTGGGCGCTCGACGGCAACGTCCACGCCCATCCGTCGGGCGGCTACGAGATGTCGACGGCCCGGAAGGCCGTCACCCACGCCGTCCAGGCCGGAGGCGTCCTGTGGCTCTCGGTGCTCGCTGTGCTGCACTGGCGGGAGAGCCGCGCTCTGGGACGCGTCAGCCTGAGGGCCGCGGGGCTCGCCGGTCTGGTCACCACCGTCTGGCTCAGCCCCTACGCCAGCGTCTTCCACTACGCCGGCGGCCACAACCGCTACGGCCTGAACGTCGAGACCTGGGGCCCCTACCTGCCCTTCTGGCAGGGCGAACTACCGGCCATCGAGTCGCTGAACATGGCCACGGCCTTCGTCATGTTCCAGATCTGGACGCTGATCGCCCTGAACCTGTATGCCTGGCTGCTGCGTCACAGGCCCGGTTGGAGCCGGTCACGGGCGGCGTGGGTGACCACCGCGTCGTTCCTCGTGATCGACCCCGCTCTCAACTTCGTGTACGTCCTGCTCGGGGGCTATGCCTTCCCCCGCGGGGTCCCCTACTTCACCCTCCTTGAGGGCAGTTGGTACCAGCTGCCCCTCACCTCCACCCTCGGGGTGACCCTCCTCTTCGTCCTCCCCGTCATGATCATGGTCGCGCGCGCCGAGGAGCCCGACGAGATCGTCGTGTTCGCGGGCTCAGGAGAGTTGCCCGGCGCCAGGAACACGGTGCGGCTGCTCGCCGGGGTCGGCCTCATGAACGTGTGCATCCTCGCCTACCAGATGCTGATGCTCGTCTCCGCCGAGATCGGTTACCCGATCGACCTGCCCAGCTGGCTGCAACGGCCGACCGTATGACCCCGGAACCCGGGCCGTCCGGCGGTGAGGTGACCCGTGGGGCCTCCATGGGCACCGCACCCCGCAGGCCCCCACCCGAGGAGCCCGCCGCGTCCCGGCCGGGCAGGGAGCACCCATGAAGCGCACCGCACACCCCTCCGGTCCCGGACCGCGGTTCACCCACGCGGCGGTCATCGGTGCGGGCATCGCCGGGCTGCTCACCGCGAGCGCCCTCGGTGACACCTTCGAACGGGTCACCCTGGTCGAACGCGATGTGCTCCCCACCGAGCCGGAACCCCGCCCTGGTGTCCCGCAGGACCGGCACGCACATGCCTTGCAGGCAGGCGGGTTGCTGGCGCTCGAACGGCTACTGCCCGGCATCTCGCACGAGTTGTCCGCAGCCGGAGCCCACCCCATGGACATGTGCCGGACCGGGCGGGTCCGTTACCCCTCCGGTGAGCCGCCGCCGATGGACTCCGGCGTCATCATCCAGCCGGTCAGCCGCCCCCTCCTCGAAGCCCTCGTCCGCCGGCAGGTGCTGCGTACCCCCGGGGTGACCGTCGTCGAGGGACACACGGCCACCGGCCTCGCAGCCGACCGCGACGGCCGGAAAGTGACCGGCGTACGCGTACGGGACCGCTTCGCGGGGCGCAGCGCCACGACCGAGGACGTGCTTCCCGCCGACCTGGTCGTCGACGCCTCCGGACGCACGTCCCACCTGTGCGACTGGCTCTCGGACCTCGGCCTGCCCCGGCCCGACGTCACCACCGTGGACGCCCGGGTCGGCTACGCCACCCGCGTCTACCGCACCGCGCCCGGGGCCGCCATCCCCTGGCGCGGATACTTCGAGACCCCGCTGCCGCCGACCTCGCCCCGCGGAGCCTTCGCCCTCGCCGTCGAGGACGACCGCCTGCTCGTGACCCTCCAGGGAGCCGCCGGCGATCACCCCGGAACCGCCGACGAGGACTTCGAGGACTTCGTACGGTCCCTCGCGGGCGGACTCTGGGGGACCGTGGGGCAGTTGGAGCCGACAGGCAAGGCCGTGCGCTACGCCCGCAACGCCAACCGCAGAGTCCACTGCCACCGGATGACCTCGTGGCCGGAGCGGCTGATCGTGGTGGGAGACGCGGTCTGCGCCTTCAACCCCGTCTACGCACAAGGCATGACGGCCGCCGCCCTGGAGGCGGAAGCGCTGCGTGAGCTGCTCGACGGCCGACCCGGCCTCGACGGCCTCGCCCGCACCTTCCAGCGACGGCTCGCCCGCACCACCCGGTGGCCCTGGCTGAGCACGACCCTGCCCGACCACGCCTGGGAGGACGGCCCCACGCCTCTGGCGTCCCGGGCCGTCCTCCGCTACCTGCACCGCTGGCAGCGGCTGGCCCAGCGGTATCCGCGTATGCACCTGGACCTCCTGAGAGTCACCAACATGCTCGCGGGCCCCCGGCTTCTGGTGCACCCACGCCACCTCGTCCGCATGGCCTGGCCCTCCACGACGGTCCGGCCGCGCGACTGACCCGGCGCGAGGAGAGTGCCCGAACGCCGGAGGAACGCCGCTCTCCGGAGACTGTTACGACCCTGACCTGCGAGGCGACCCCGGGAGCCGGTCGGCGTCCGGTCGCCACGTGAGCCGCCCGACGGCCGTTACGGCTGGTCGCGGCCGACCCGGCCGACCGTCGGAGCCGACGGCGCGAGGACCTCGCGCAGTTCGGCGGTGGCCTCGGCCATGAGCTGAGCGAGGGTGGTGTCCGGCTCGGCCAGCCAGCGGGGCATGGCGCGGCGGTGGATCGCCAGCACCACGTCGAGGACGAAGCGAGCCTGCGCGGGTCCGACGCCGCGGCGCTCCAGCGCCGGAGCCAGCGCCTCGGCGATGTCGGCGAGCTTGATCAGGTCGCGCTCGGCCAGCGCCGGGCTGGCGGCGATCACTCGCGCCCGGCGCAGCAGGAAGTCGCGCGGCCGGAAGGTCCCCTCGGCGGTGCCCAGCGCGGTCAGCAGCACGTCGAGCGGGGGGAGGCCCGGGTCGGCCGCCTCGACCTGGGCGACGAGGTGGGCCTCCAGTTCACCGCCGGTGAAGAGGACTTCCCGCTTGTCGGGAAAGTAGCGATAGAAGGAGCGCTCCTTCAGACCGGCGGCACCGGCGATCTGCGCGACCGAGGTGCGCTCGAACCCCTGTGTCTCGAAGAGGTCGAGCGCCGCTCGTTCGAGTCGGCCCTGTGCGTCGGATTCCCATCGCGGCATACCCGCCAGCGTACGACAACAGAGGCTGTCATCACCTGCTACGGTCAATGACAACAGATGCTGTCATCAATCGGGAGACGGTCATGAAGGCTTTGCAGTTCGACCGGTTCGGCTCACCGGAGACCATCGTGCTCCGCGACGTCCCGCCGCCGGTTCCGAGCCCCGGCCAGATCCGGATCGCCGTACGGGCGTGCGGCCTGACACCGGCGGACTGGCACCTCGTCGACGGCCTCCTCGCCGACCGCCTGCCACCGCTGCCGCGCGGACTCGGCCTGGAGGTCGCGGGCACCGTCGACGCGCTGGGCGAGGGCGTCACCGGCGTCCGGCCCGGCGACCGCGTGTTCGGCCCGGCCGCCTTCGACGGCCCGACGGCCGGCGCCGCCGAGTACGCGCTGATGCCGGCCTGGGCCCACGTTCCCCCGGGTGTGACCGACGAGCAGGCCGCCGCGCTGCCCATGGCGGCCGAGACGGCATGGCGCGCGCTCGACGACCTCGGCGTCCAGCCCGGCGAACTGCTGCTCGTCCACGGCGCGGGCACCACCGTGGGTGAGGCGGCGGTGCGCTTCGCGCTGCACCGGGGCCTCCGGGTGGTCGCCACCGCCGGACCGACCCGGGCCGCCGCCCTGACAGCGATCGGCGCCCAGGTGACCACGTACGGCGCGGGCATGGCCGAACGCGTCAGGGCACTGGCCCCGGGGGCGGTGGACCGCGCGCTGGACGCCTCCCCGACCGGGGGCCGGATCGACCGCCCCGACCGGCCCAGCCCGGCCGGCGGCTCACTGCCGGTCCTGATCGAGCTGACCGGGGACCCCGACCGCGTTCTCACCGTCTCGGACTTCGCCGCCGCGGCCGAACTGGGCGTCCGCACCACCACCGAGATCCGCTACGACCAGCTGACCGAGTTCGCGAGGCTCGCCGCCGAAGGCATCCTCTTCGTACCGGTGGCCCGCGCCTACCCCCTCGACCAGATCCAGGAAGCCGCCCGCCTCAGCCAGTCCCGCCACCCCGGCGGCAAACTCATCCTCACCCCGTGATCACCTGAGCGCTGTCGCGCCGCGAGAACGCCGATGTACACGGCAGAAGCCGGCAGTCCAACTGCTTCTCGCCCCGGCGGATGCCGCCTCTCGGTGTTCACGGTCGGGCCCGCGGGCCGACCAGTTGCTCGTAGAGGGCGCGGCGTGCCTCGAGGTCGCCCTCCGTGCGTGCGAGTTGTGCTTCCCAGTCGCGCTGGATCTCGTCCAGGTAGGTGCGCCAGTCGCCGCTTCGATGGGAGGCACCCATTTGCTGGAGATCGACGTAGCGTTCGTTCTTGCCCAGACCACCGGAGCCGGTTTTGTCGGCCTTATGTCCGTGCAGGACCGATTCAGGGTTCGAGGTGGCTTCGGTGGAGCGGAAGTCGTGCTGGTATCCGACGGGGCTGGCGGCGTGGGGGGCGATGGTCTCGATGCCGATCTGGAGGGATCCGTCCTTGTCCGTGGTGGGACGGTGGTAGACCAACAGGACGTGGCCGTAAGAGCCGTTCGGCAGGACCATGCTGCCGTTCCAGTCCTTGGAGCCGATGCCGCCGCCGGAGATGTCCTTGCCCCAGAGTTTGGGACTGGCGGCTCCGACGGTGAGCTTGTTGGTGACCGATGCCAGGATGCCTCCCTTCTCCTTGAACGTGCCGCGCTCGTCGGACTTGTTGGCACCGATGGAGGTGCGGTGGGTGGCGAACGGCCGCTCGGTGAAGCCCTCTGCGGTCTCCCCCTTGGTGTCGTCCTTGGTCACCCCCAGGAAGTGCGGCAGCCAGTGATCAGGATCGTCCTTGGCACTCAAGGCGGGAATGCGCACGTTGACGCGTCCGCCGTGCGCCAGCGCGCGGATGACGTCCTTCTCGTAGTCCACGGCATGGCCGCCCGCTTCGGGGTCGTAGAGCTGGAGTCCGTGGCGCAGGACGAGAAGAATCTTGGTGAGCATCTCGCGGCCCTGAGCATCCCTCGCGGCGTAATCCAGTGCTTTCGTGCCGCCCTTGCCGAGCGGAGTGCCCTCCGCGGGGACGGAGCCCCCATGCCGGCGCCCGGGTGCCATGCCTTCCGGGTGGAGGGTGTCGACGGCTGTGTCGCGGATCTGCTGGTCGCGCTCCCGCTCCAGGACCTGCCGCACCGCGGGGTCGGTGCCGGGGGCCCGGGTCTCCATGAACCGGCCGAGCGTGTAGGCCGGGTCGGTCGGGGTGAGGGTTTCCGGGTCTCTCAGGATGGGGTGGTTTCCGCGGACGGCCAGCGTGGCGGTGAGGACGCGCTTACCCGCGGGCAGCTTCAGCCAGTCGTCGAACGGCCCCGCGGTGTACTTCTCAGCCTCCGCGTACGTCCCGATCCCGACATCGGCCAGCCACTTCGGATTGATCTCGGACAGCTTCCTGATGTCTGCCAGGTCCTCGTCGCCGAACGTCTCCCCTCGCATCACGCGCCGGTCCAGAGTTTTCCGCAGCCGGGCCGGTCCCTTGATCATCCACTGTTCGGGCCACCACGTGCCGGGAGCGAAGACGTTGCTCTTGGACTTCTTCTGCACCGTGTGCTGCTCGATCGACTGGCTCAGACGGGAAATGATCTCCTTGCCCTTGGGCGCCTCTTCCTCGGGCCCCGCCTCCTCCGCCGTGGAGGGCTCTTCCGCACCCGCACGCTGGACCGGTGCCGTCGTGAGCCGACGGGCGACGGCCGCGCCGTCGGTGGCAGGGCGCTGTACTCGTGCTCCCTCGCCCACGACGGCGCTGGGACCACCCGCGTTCATCCGCGAAGCGTTCGACTCCGCCTCCCGCTCCTCGCGGTCTCCCGGATGCGTCATGGAGAAACCACTGCCCGTGGGGTGACCGGCCGAGACGCCCTGACGGTTGCGGACGGTATGGGTCAGTTCATGGTCCAGCGTCTTGTAATCGCGTCCGTCCTTGCCGATGACGATGTCCTGGCCGACGGTGAACGCCCGTGCCTGTACTGCGGCGGCCGCGAATTCCGCGGAGGGACCCGTATGGAGGCGCACACCGGTGAGATCGGTCTGGAACTGGTTTTCCTTACGGGCCAGAGTCGCGCGGTCAAGAGGTCGGCCCGGCGTACGCAGCCCGGCCTCGACAGCAGCCCGGTCGGGTGCGGGAGCCGTCACCCCACCAGGGGAGATCTCCTCAGCTGCCGAGCTCTGCCCCGCATCCGCCACGCGTTGTCGGCGCATCATCTCCAGGACTGCCCGGTTGCCCACGCTTGCCTGTAACGCCATGATTCCGCCGGCGGAAGCCGGTCGCGCGACTCTCTGCGCACTGTCCGGTTCCTCCGAGCGTCCCTTGTCGTGAGACTTCATGCGTGCTCCTCAACTACTGCCTCAGCGTCGAGCGGTAGGTGCCGTGGTGGTATCAGAAACCAAGGACCGACCACCGCGCACGCCTTCTGGCCTCCATAGCAAGGAAGTTGGGCCCTGAGGGCAAGCTCGCACCGAGAGCCCTGCCCCTGGAAGGCAAGTCTCTTACCCCTCGCGGAAGAGGCTGTTCGTCGCCCGTCTCGGCCTCCTTGCACCGTCCTCGTGTCCTGCGAGACGAGCGGCAGGGGTGACGACGGGTCAGATCATCCAGCACAGGAAAGACCAAGGGGTCCGACTCCGGAGAGTCGGACCCCTTCTGAGCTGCTATTTTGCCAGCTCAGCGACGTGGTGATAGGCCACCCGCTACACGTTGAACCGGAACCTTCAACACAGCGCCCCCAACTGCGAAAACTCCCCTTCAGGTGATCGGATCCAGCACCTATCCAGCACCGTCGGGACTCATTCAGCACATCCAGCACGTCAGGCCGTGGAGACAGCCTCGCCTGACTCCTCGACCGCCGGACGCAGGGCACTCTGCATGACGTCTCGGCAACGACCCCACGCCTCGGGGACAAGGTGCCCGTAGATGTCCACTGTCGTCTTGATCGACTTATGACCGAGCCAGCGCGAGACCTCGCGGATCAGCACGCCGTTCGCCAACGCGGTCGAGGCGAAGAAGTGCCGCAGACTGCCGGGCGTGTATTTGGCCTTGCCATCCACGTCGACCACGCCTGCCGCCACGCACGCCTTCTTGAAGTGGTACCCGAAGGTGGAGGCGGTGGGCATCACACCTTTGCCACGCTGGCGCGGGGCGAAGAGGACCTCTAGCCGCCGATGTCTGCCGCGAAGCCCTGTGAAGGCCACGGGCACCGGCGCCCACCGCGACAAGTGGCCGTCGATTTCCTGCTCGACGAACAACGCTACCGGGACGTCCCGGTACTCACCCTCCGTCCGGTGCTTGAGCGGCACGAACGCTGTGCGGCAGTCATCGCGGTGCGCTTTGGCGCTGACCTGCCAGCGGACCCTGACGAAGCCCGACCGTCGGCACTCGGTGGAGAAGGCAAGGGTCTCACTGGGGCGCTGACCGGTGCCCGACTGCAGATAGACCGCGAGCCGGTACTGCGGGGCGATGTGCTCCGCGATCAGATCAACCTCACCCAACGTCGGAATCTCGTCCTCGTCCACCGCGCACGGGGCCACCCGGGACACCCGGACGCCGCGCGCGGGATTGTCCGGGATGCGTTTCTCGACGACGGCCACCTCCAGCATCGCGGCCACCATCACCAACCGATCGTTGATCGTGGAGACCGCCAACCCGGCGCCGGAGGAGTGCAGTTCCTTGGCGAACTCCTCGAAGTCGCGCCGCGCCAGCCCGGCCAGCATCTTCCGTCCCAGACGCGGCACGAGATGATTCTGGATGAATCCTGCGTAGTTGCGGCGCGTCGATTCACCGATGACCCGGCGCTCCAGCCATTCCTGAGGCCAGACCTGCAATGACACCCGCCCAGGCGCAGGATCGAAGCGGACGTCGGCCTTCTTGTCGTTCTCGACCTTGTCGGCGAAAGCGTCCGCACCATCCGACCCCACCCGCCGAGCAAACGACCTCTCCCGCTGCCAACCTCGCCTACCGCCCGGCTCCCTGTACCGCACCGTCCACCCGTGCCGACACCGCGGACGGTCACAGGGGAAGTTCCGGTCCCGGACGTCCCTCTTGCACCTCTGAAAAACGCTCGCCACCCAAGCCCCGATCCGTCGCCTGGCCCGTGCTCGAAACCGTGCACTGGCGCTCCATGATCCAGCAAAGAATTCATTACTAATCCGCTCTTTCTAGCGAATATGGCCCCAGCCTCACCCGCAGCTCTCGGCCCACCGAGCCGTCTCACCGCACGCGCTCGCACCCCTATCGCTCGCTGCCGCGTGAAGCGCACATCGACACTGACGGCCATACCGCACTATGGTTAATGTATGGCTACCAAGAAGGTGACTATCACTCTCGACGAATCCCTGGTCGAAGCCCTGGCCGGAGCCGCCGAGGAAGAAGGCATCCCCCTCTCCCGCCTCGTCGCCGGAGCGGCCGAACGCGAGCTACGCCTGCGGGCCGGTCGGGCCGTCATTCAGGAGTGGCAGGCCGAGCACGGTGCCTTCACCCCGGAAGAGCTTGCAGCCGCCCGCGCGGATCTGGCCGCCGCCGACGCCGAATACCTCAGCAATCCGGGAGCCTCGGCCGCGTGAACATCCCCTACTTGTACGACGCCGGGGTCCTCATCGCCATCGACAACGACGACCGGCGCATGTGGGCCCGACACAGCCTGGCCCTGGAAGACGGACGGGACATCCACGTCCCGTCCGTCGTCGTCAGCCAGGCATGGCGGGACTCCCGCCGCCAGGTCAGACTCGGCAAGTTCCTCGCCGGATGCCACGTCGTACCCGTCGGCCTCGAAACCGCCAAAACCGCAGGCATCCTCTGCGGTAAGGCCGGCACCTCCGACAGCGTCGACGCCACCGTCGTCACCATGGCAACCACCCTCGGCGCCATCATCTGGACCTCGGACCCGGACGACATCCGCACCCTCATCGACGCCCAGAACATCAAACCCACCCCGGTCATCCGCACCGTCTGAGCGCCGATGCTCTCCGACGACCAGGCCGCGAGGGGACACGGAGATCATCGAAGGAGACAGAGCCTCAGCACATCAGCAGTCAGGACGGCCGCGCATAGGGGCGGAAGCGTGGACGTTGGGGACCGAGGCAGCCCTTCCGACGCCTGCTTCAGCCGACTCGCCCCAGCCACCAACAGGGATCACTGGAAGAGCATGTCCGGGTGCTACACAAGCTGCCTGATCAGCTCGAAGTCGTGGCATCGGAACCGCTCGAAGGGCCAGCTTCCCGGACGGGGCGAAGGTCCAGCTGTGAGGGTGCTACAACGATTCCACCAACCACCCGAACCACTGGTGGGAATACGGTCCCACCGATTCCAACTCGGCTCTCCCCAACCTGTGGGACGGCGACACGCAGAGAGAGTGTGGGCCAAGTTCGATAATTTGTTCGAAATTGAGTCTTGGGTGACAAGCTGACCGACGCGACCACGCACCACAGAGCTTACGTTGACAGGAAATTAGCCCGTGTTGCCCTAGTGCTTTCCACCGGTGGCCTCACGTACCATGCGGCGCATGGCAGCTGATAACTCGCTCCCATACACGCCGACCCCCGGGAAGCTGGAAGAATTCCTGGGAAAGCTTCAGGGCATGGGCGTGCCGACGAGGATCGACCAGCAGTACCTAGGCGCGGTGGGGTTCGCGTCATCGAACAGCCGTCCGTTCATCCCGCTAATGAAGAAGGTCGGACTGCTGGACGGCTCCGGCAAGCCAACCGAGCTCTACACCAAGGGCCTCCGCGGCGGGGAGAGTGGTCGCGCCCTGCTTGCAGCGGGTATCCGTGCCGGGTACGACAACGTGTTCCAGACCTATAGCGACGCGTACAGCCGGTCTGAAGCCGAACTGGCGGCCTTCTTCAAAAGCCACTCGGATTTGGATGACAAGAAGGTGGGACTCGCGGTCAAGACCTTCAAGACTGTTTGCAAGTTCGGCAACTTCAACTCGGTCGCCGGTGCGTCAGGTAATGAAGACGAAGGCGACGAGGACGAAACCAACGAGCAGGCCGAGGTGACGAAGAGCCGCCGGCAACGCCAGCAGGGCAGCAACGGGTCCGGCTCGGTCGTCATCAACGTGAACATCGCACTATCCGTCGATGCGACCAGTGACGCCGCCGTCTACGACGCGTTCTTCGCCGCCATGGCGAAGCACCTCAAAGGTCTGACGGATGGCGGCGCCTAGGACTCCGCGTGAGGTCGCCGACTGGGCGGCCAGCGCGCAGGACGAACTGCGTAGGCTTCTCGCCAAGCGGGAGACCTCGACGTATCGCGTAATGACGGTAACCGAGTCCTACAACAAGCTGATGAACCTCAACATCAAGCAGGACAAGCTGTTTCGCGAGGCACTTCAGTGCGTGGAGCATGGGCTTTACCGGTCCGCGCACGTCACGTCATTCGCCGCATTGATGGATTTCATCCATGAGTGGATTGCGAACGACGCTTCCCGCCTCTCGGCGATCCAGACCAACTACACCGCGTGGAACATCAGGCGGGCTTCGGACTTTCGCGACCAGAAGGATCACACCCTCTTCGAAGTCATGAAGAAGCAGGATTTCATCACCAACGGAACGATGAAGGCCCTACAGGGGCTGCTGGCCAAGCGGAATGAGTGTGCGCATCCCGACGACTATGAGCCGGGCATCAACGACACGCTTGGTTACCTCGACGAGATGATGAAGCGGATTGCGGCGCTACAGAAGAAGTAGAGGCTGTCGACGGTAGGGGGTCCATCACCTGGCTGTCAGCCGTACCGGGGGGCTTGCTCTGCCTGAAGTGACGCCCTCAGGCCGGCCCTAATACTTCCGCTTTATAACGGTCCACGCCGTTCTTCGCGAACTGGTGGCGACGGCCCCGAACGCCCTGGCCACGCACACGAAAGCACTGTCCAGCACTAGCGCGCACGGCCGTCACCGCTCACCTGCCGGTCTGAGACCGATGCCGGGGCCGTCCGCGGCCAGGTCCAGAAAAGCAACCCCGCCGCCTAGGCACGCCAAGCGAACACAGACGCGGGGCTTGTGCAGCGCCTTTGTCACCACGGGTCGCGATGGACGCGAGTTCATGGAGGCTATAGCAGTCCGGCGGTCGAAACAGTTCCGCAGCTCCGCCCCAACACCTAGACCGAGTTGGCGCCAGCTTGCTGTGCAGTACTGGCAATCCAGCACGGTACGGAATCCCAGAGGTGACAACAGGTGTCACTAGGTGGCCACGAACACGCTCCTCAGGGCAGCGCTCGAAGCTTCGTCATTCGTAAGCTCCTTGAAGCCATCAGAAAAGGGGCCCACCTCAAAGGCGAACCCCTTCTGACCTGCGCTTTCCGAAACCCCAGAAAGTAGTTTCAACTTCAATTAAACATTGAAGCGGAACTCCACCACGTCCCCGTCCTGCATCACGTAGTCCTTGCCCTCCATGCGGGCCTTGCCCTTGGCTCGGGCTTCGGCTACCGAGCCGGTGTCGACCAGGTCGTCGAAGGAGACGATCTCCGCCTTGATGAAGCCCTTCTGGAAGTCGGTGTGGATCACACCGGCCGCCTCCGGGGCCGTGGCGCCCCTCTTGATGGTCCAGGCGCGGGCTTCCTTCGGGCCTGCCGTGAGGTAGGTCTGGAGGCCCAGGGTCTCGAAGCCGACGCGGCCGAGGGTGGCGAGGCCGGGCTCTTCCTGGCCCATGGACTGGAGGAGTTCCAGGGCCTCCTCGTCGTCCAGCTCGATCAGCTCGGACTCGATCTTGGCGTTCAGGAAGATGGCCTCGGCGGGGGCGACCAGGGCGCGCTGTTCGTTCTTGAAGTCCTCGTCGACCAGTTCGTCCTCATCGACGTTGAAGACGTACAGGAACGGCTTGGTGGTGAGGAGGTGCAGCTCGTGGAGGAGCCTGCCCTTCTCGGTGCCCGCCGTGATGCCCGCGCCGAACAGGGTCTGGCCGGACTCCAGGATCTGCCTCGCCTCCTCGACCGCGGCCAGGACCGCGACCTTCTCCTTCTGGAGACGGGACTCCTTCGTCAGGCGCGGGACCGCCTTCTCCACGGACTGGAGGTCGGCGAGGATCAGCTCGGTGTTGATCGTCTCGATGTCGTCCTTGGGCGAGACCTTGCCGTCGACGTGGACGACGTTCTCGTCCTTGAAGGCCCGGATGACCTGGCAGATCGCATCGGACTCGCGGATGTTCGCGAGGAACTTGTTGCCCAGGCCCTCGCCCTCCGAGGCGCCGCGGACGATCCCCGCGATGTCGACGAAGTCGACCGTCGCCGGAAGGAGCCGCTGCGAGCTGAAGATCTCCGCGAGCTTGTTCAGGCGGGGGTCGGGGACGCCGACCACGCCGACGTTGGGCTCGATCGTGGCGAACGGGTAGTTGGCCGCCAGCACGTCGTTCTTGGTCAGGGCGTTGAACAGGGTCGACTTGCCGACATTCGGCAGACCGACGATTCCGATCGTGAGCGACACTTTGGCGACTTCCTGGAGTGAGGAGGGGGTCAGGGGCGTCCGGAGCCCGTTCGGCTGTTCGAGCCGGAGCCGGGGCGGGTCCCGGAGTGGACCGGTTCTCCAGTTTACGGGGCGGTCCCGGGCGCTCGGACAGCGTGGTTCCCCGCTCCCCCGCCGTGCGGCTCGACCGCGCCCTCCGCGCGTCCGGCCATCCGTCCGAACCGTGCGGCTTTCGGCCGTGTGATGTCGAACGCAACGCCAAGGTCGGCCAAAGCGCGTGTCCATCGTCGGATTCCGCCGGTCTCGCGACCTACGTTGTCCAGGTGGAGCAGCACAGGACACGTCCCCCGCAGCGCAGGCCGTCCCCGCAGGCCGCGCCCGCCCCGCCCGCGCCCGGTGCACCGGCGTCGGGTGGTTCCTTCGGTGAGAGTTCCGCCGTCTACCAGGTGATGGGCAAGCCCGGAGGGCGGGTGCGCGCCATGCCGCCTGTCCTGCTCGCACTGCGGCGGTTCCCCAATCCCCGGCTCACCGGGATCGGGGCCGGGCTGTTCGCCGCCCTCACCATGATCGTGCTCGCCTGCCTCGACCGGGTGCTCCTCGGCGGCTCGGAGCTGGTGTACGGGCTCCTCTTCCTGCCGGTCAGCGCCCTGACCGCCCTGTGGGTTCGGCCCGCCGACCTGGTCACCGCCCCGATCAGCGCGCCCATCGCCTTCGCCGTCGGGATCTTCCCGATCTCCGGGGGCTCCGACGGCTTCGGCGGTCAGCTCATGGGCCTGGTGACCGCCCTCGCCGTGCACGCCGGCTGGCTGTACGGGGGGACCTTCGTCGCCGGAGTCATCGCCACCGTGCGGAGGGTGCGGCAGATGCGCGCCCGTCGGCGCCATCTGCTCGCCCGGCGCGCGAACGCCACCGCGCGAAGCCCCCGGGCCGCCGCCGGTGCCGCCGCCGCTGCGGGGATGGCGGCGGGGGCCGGGGCGGCAGCGGGCACTGCTGGAGCCGGGAGTGGCAGCCGTGGCGGTAAGCCCGTGCGGGCCGGGGTGGGGTCCGCCGGGCGGCGTTCCGCCCGCGACTGAGCCGCGCCTCCGGCTCGCAGCTCACGGCTCACAGCCCACGTAGCTCGTATGCCGTACCTATAGCCGTAGCTCGTCGACCAGATCGGTCGTGGTCCGCACAGCCCGTAGCCCCGTAGCGTCCGCCGCCCGGCCTGCTGGTCCCGCCGGGCCCGTGGCCCCCGGCTCGTAGTCGGTCGGAGTGGGCCGTTCCCCCGCGTCGCTGTCCCGGCCCGTCCCGCTCGTCCTCGGTCAGGGGCGGCCGTGGGCAGTGCCCGCCGCCGCCATCGCCGCGCCCACGATCCCCGCGTTGTTCTGCAACTGCGCCGGGACGATCTCCGCGCGGACCTTCTCGATCAGCGGCAGGAACTTGTCCGCCTTGCGGCTGACTCCCCCGCCGATGATGAACAGCTCGGGCGAGAACAGCATCTCCACGTGGCGCAGGTACTTCTGGACCCGGTGCGCCCAGTGCTGCCAGCTCAGGTCCTCGTCCTCCTTGGCCTTCGTGGAGGCGTGCTTCTCCGCGTCGTGGCCGTGCAGTTCCAGGTGGCCCAGCTCGGTGTTGGGGACGAGCACGCCGTCGGTGAAGACCGCGCTGCCGATGCCCGTGCCGAAGGTCAGCAGGATGACCGTGCCCTTACGGCCCTGGCCCGCGCCGAAGGTCATCTCGGCGACCCCGGCCGCGTCCGCGTCGTTCAGGATGGTGACGGGCCGGCCGACCCGCTCGCCCAGCAGGGCACGGGCGTCCGTGTCGATCCAGCCCTTGTCGACATTGGCGGCGGTGCGGGTGACGCCGTCCGTGACGACCCCCGGGAACGTGACGCCCACGGGGCCCGACCAGTCGAAGTGCCCGACGACCTCGGCGACGCATCCGGCCACGTCGTCCGGGGTGGCCGGATGCGGTGTCAGCACCTTGTGGCGCTCCTGCGCAAGGTCCCCCCGCTCCAGGTCCACGGGAGCGCCCTTGATCCCGGATCCGCCGATGTCCACGCCAAAGATCTCCATGGGCACCACCGTACGGGCCCGCGGGGCCCCTTGCGCTCCTACTCGGCGGAAAGGGCGGCCGCCTCGGCGCGCAGGTCGCGGCGGAGTTCCTTGGGGAGGGAGAAGGTGATCGACTCGTCGGCCGTCTTGACCGTCTCGACGTCCGCGTAACCGCGCTCCGCGAGCCATTCCAGGACGCCGTCCACCAGCACGTCCGGCACCGAGGCCCCGGAGGTCAGGCCGACCGTCGTCACGCCTTCCAGCCACGCCTCGTCGATCTCGCTCGCGAAGTCGACCAGGTGGGCGGCGGGCGCTCCCGCGTCGAGGGCGACCTCGACCATGCGGATGGAGTTCGAGGAGTTCTTGGAGCCGACCACGATGACCAGCTCGGCGTCCTCGGCCAGCTTCTTCACGGCGATCTGGCGGTTCTGCGTGGCGTAGCAGATGTCGTCGCTGGGCGGCGAGAGGAGGTTCGGGAACTTCGACTTGAGGGCGTCGACCGTCTCCATGGTCTCGTCGACGGAGAGCGTGGTCTGGGAGAGCCAGACGACCTTGGACTCGTCGCGGACCTCGACGTTCGCCACGTCCTCGGGGCCGTCGACCAGCTGGATGTGGTCGGGGGCCTCGCCGGAGGTGCCGATGACCTCCTCGTGGCCCTCGTGGCCGATCAGGAGGATGTCGTAGTCCTCCTTGGCGTACCGGACGGCTTCCTTGTGGACCTTGGTGACCAGCGGGCACGTCGCGTCGATGGTGGCGAGCTTGCGCTCGGCGGCCTCCGCGTGGACGGTGGGCGCGACTCCGTGCGCGGAGAACATCACGATGGAGCCCTCGGGCACCTCCGCGGTGACGTCGACGAAGATCGCGCCCTTCTTCTCCAGGGTCTGGACGACGTACTTGTTGTGCACGATCTCGTGGCGGACGTAGATCGGGGCCCCGTACTGTTCCAGGGCCTTCTCGACGGCGATCACGGCACGGTCCACGCCCGCGCAGTAGCCACGGGGTGCGGCGAGCAGGACACGGCGGGCAGGAGTTGCAGTCATGCGTCCCATCGTAAGGCCGTGGCGAACGCGCGCGAGGGCGGCCGGGTCGGGAGACTGGTCCCGACCTGCGAGCGAGCAAGCGATGACGGACCGTGTCCACGGTCCCGGTCTGAGGGGTGATGTCGGTGATGCCGGAGAGCGGTGCGGGGAAGGGCGCGGGAAGCAGTGCCGAGCCGGGGCAGCTGCGGCGGACGCTGGGCTTCCGGGATCTGGTGGTCTACGGGCTGCTCTTCATCGCCCCGATGGCCCCGGTGGGGGTGTTCGGGGCGCTGGACGCCAAGTCCGGCGGGGCCGTCGCCCTCGTCTATCTGGTGGCGACCGTCGTGATGGCGTTCACCGCCTTCAGCTACGCCCAGATGGTCCGGGTCGCCCCCCTGGCGGGCTCCGTCTTCACGTACGCCCGCAAGGGGCTCGGTGAGGGGCCCGGGTTCATCGCCGGGTGGATGGCGATGCTGGACTACCTGCTCATCCCCGCCGTCGCCTACCTCTTCTCCGGGATCGCGATGAACGCCCTCGTCCCGGAGGTCTCGCGGTGGGTGTGGACCGCGATCGCGGTGCTCGTGACCACGCTGCTCAACCTGTGGGGGGTCCGTGCGGCCGCCCGGGTCGGTTTCGCGGTGCTGGTCATGGAGATCGTGGTGCTCCTGGTGTTCGTGGTGTCGGCTCTGGTCGTCCTCGTACGGGACGGGGCGCAGCGCGGCTGGCTGACGCCGCTGACCGGGGACTCCGGCTTCTCGATGGGGGCGGTGCTGGCGGCCGTGTCCATCGCCGTGCTGTCGTACCTGGGGTTCGACGCCATCGCCTCGTTCGCGGAGGAGGTGACGGGCGGGTCGCAGAAGGTGGCGCGGGCGGTGCTGTTCTGTCTGGTGCTGGCCGGGACGCTGTTCGTCGTCCAGACCTATCTGGCGGCGCTGCTGGAGCCGGTGACCTCGGCGGAGCTGGCCGCGGACCCGGCGGCCCAGGGGTCGGCCTTCTACGACGCCGTCGACGCCTCCGTGGGGACCTGGCTGCACGACCTGGTCGCGGTCAGCAAGGCGATCGGTGCGGCGTTCGCGGCGCTGGCGGGGCAGGCGGCCGCCGGGCGCCTCGTCTTCGCGATGGCCCGTGAGCGGCGGCTGCCGCCCGTCCTCGCCAAGGTCGACCCGTCGTCGGGCGTGCCGCGGCTCGCGATCGTGGGCGCCGGGATCGTGTCGCTGGTGGCCGCGGTGTGGGCGGCCCGGCGCGACGACGGGCTGGACCATCTGGTGTCGGTGGTGGACATCGGGGCGCTGACCGCGTTCGTGCTGCTGCACGCGTCGGTCGTCGGCTGGTTCGTCGTCCGCCGGATGGGCGGTCCGCCCGTCTGGTGGAAGCACGTCCTCATGCCGGTGCTCGGCGCGGGCATCCTGATCGCGGTCATCGTGGAGGCGACGACGAGCGCCCAGGTGGTGGGGCTCTGCTGGCTCGGCGTGGGGCTCGTGGTGCTCGCGGTGCAGGGCACGGGCGGGCGGAACCGCACGGAGGCGTGAGCCCGACGGTTCCGTGCCGTACGGAGCGGACGCGACTCCGTCCCGTACGGCGCGGGG
>NZ_JBIWOX010000005.1:137244-332787 GCF_044767975.1 Streptomyces sp. NPDC101181
GGGCGCGACTCCGTGCCGTACGGGGCGGGGCGCGACTCCGTGCCGTACGGGGCGGGGCGCGACTCCGTGCCGTACGGGGCGGGGCGCGACTCCGTGCCGTACGGGGCGGGGCGCGACTCCGTGTCGTACGGGGCCGTGTGCCTTCCGGATCCGTGCCGTACGAGGCGGGCGCGACGTCCGGGTGTTGTCGGTGGCGGCCGATACGCTCGCCCGTATGGCTCTCAACACGTCCGCGGAAGCGCCGCTGCCCGTCGGTGAGGTGTCACGGCTCATCGGGGGGTGGATCGACCGGCTCGGCGCCATCTGGGTGGAGGGGCAGATCACCCAGCTGTCCCGGCGGCCGGGGGCCGGGGTGGTCTTCCTGACCCTGCGCGACCCGTCCCACGACATCTCGGTCAGCGTGACCTGCTTCCGGCAGGTCTTCGACCGGATCGCCGACGTGGTGAGCGAGGGCGCGCGCGTCGTGGTCCTCGCGAAGCCCGAGTGGTACGCGCCCCGGGGCCAGCTGTCACTGCGGGCCACGGACATACGGCCGGTCGGGATCGGCGAGCTGCTGGTCCGGCTGGAGCAGCTGAAGAAGTCGCTGGCCTCCGAGGGGCTCTTCGCGCTGGACCGCAAGAAGCCGCTCCCCTTCCTCCCGCAGCTGATCGGGCTGGTCTGCGGGCGGGCCTCCGCCGCCGAGCGGGACGTCCTGGAGAACGCCCGTCGCCGCTGGCCCGCCGTGCGCTTCGAGGTCCGCAACACCGCCGTGCAGGGGGTGAACGCGGTCGCCCAGGTGGTGCAGGCGGTCGAGGAGCTGGACGCGCTGCCCGAGGTCGACGTGATCGTCGTGGCCCGGGGCGGCGGCAGCGTGGAGGATCTGCTGCCCTTCTCCGACGAGCAGCTGGTCCGGGCTGTGGCCGCCTGCCGTACGCCGGTGGTCTCCGCGATCGGCCACGAGCCGGACTCCCCGCTGCTGGACCTGGTGGCCGACCTGCGCGCCTCCACGCCCACGGACGCGGCCAAGAAGGTCGTCCCGGACGTGGGCGAGGAGCTGGAGCGCGTGCAGCAGCTGCGGGACCGGGCGCTGCGGACCGTACGAGGGGTGCTGGACCGCGAGGAGCGGGGGCTCACGCACGCGCTGGGCCGCCCGTCGATGGAGCACCCCCAGCGGCTGGTGGACGAGCGCGAGGCGGAGGTGGACGCCCTCGCCGGGCGCGGGCGCCGGGTGCTGGGCCATCTGCTGGACCGGGCCGACTCGGAGCTGGCCCACACCCTCGCCCGGGTCGTCTCGCTGTCCCCGGCCGCCACCCTGGAGCGGGGGTACGCGGTGCTCCAGCGACCCGACGGCCATGTGGTGCGCTCCCCCGAGGAGGCCGGGGCCCCCGGTGAGCCGCTGCGGGCGCGGGTGTCGGAGGGCGAGTTCACGGTCCGGGTGGACGGGTGAGGGCCTCGGGCACGCGGCCCCACGGAGAGCGGGAGCGCAGGAGCGCGGGAACGCACAGGATGAGGACGAATCTAGGGTGGACGGCATGACGACGGACGACGGTGACGGTACGGCGGCGGCTGCCGCGACGGGCACGCTCGGGTACGAGCAGGCGCGGGACGAGCTGATCGAGGTCGTCCGCCGACTGGAGGCGGGCGGCACGACACTGGAGGAGTCGCTGGCCCTCTGGGAGCGGGGCGAGGAGCTGGCCAAGGTCTGCCGCCGCTGGCTGGAGGGCGCCCGCGCCCGCCTCGACGCGGCACTCGCCCGCCCGGAGGCGAGCCCGGACCGGGACCAGGCGGACACGGACACGGAGTAGGCGCGGGGCCCGTACGTGCACCGGGGGGCGGCAGCGAGTACGGGCACGGGGCGGGCCGTTCGGGCCGGGCACGCGGGCGAGTACCGCCACCCGGGGGCCATTCGGGCCGGTCCGGATACGTGCCAGGGAACGGGCGCCCTTTCGCACAAGCCGTTCGACTTGTGGAGTGGATCACTCCGGTCGTGCTTTAGTTGAAAGTTAATCTACTTCTGGCTTACGGTCGACGTATCGCCCGACCCTGCTCCACCCGGAAGGTATGCCCCCCATGTCGCTCGTTCTCGACCCCGCCGCCCAGGACCTCCTCTTCCGCGAGGCCCGCACCGCCAACACCTTCACCGACGAGCCGGTGACCGAGGAGCAGGTCCAGGCGATCTACGACCTGGTCAAGTTCGGCCCGACCGCCTTCAACCAGTCGCCGCTGCGCGTCGTCCTGGTCCGCTCGCCCGAGGCCCGCGAGCGCCTGGTGCGGCACATGTCCGAGGGCAACCAGCCGAAGACCTCGACCGCCCCCCTGGTCGCGATCCTGGCCGCCGACAACGAGTTCCACGAGGAACTCCCGGCGCTGCTCCCGCACTTCCCGCAGGCCAAGGACCTCTTCTTCGCCGAGCGTCCGGTCCGCGAGTCCGCCGCCGGCCTGAACGCCGCGCTCCAGGCCGGCTACTTCATCATCGGTGTCCGGGCCGCCGGTCTGGCCGCGGGCCCGATGACCGGCTTCGACGCCGCGGGCGTCCAGAAGGAGTTCCTGGACGGCGACCACACCCCGCTGATGGTCGTCAACATCGGCAAGCCGGGCGAGGACGCCTGGTTCCCGCGCAGCCCGCGCCTGTCCTTCGACGAGGTCGTCACCACCGTCTGAGCACGCACCGCGCGCCGGTACCGCGAGCGCGCCGCGCGAGCCTGGACCACGAGCGCGGACCGTGAGCGCGCACCGCGAGCCGTCGCACCACCGCGCGCCCCCGGGCCACACGGAAGGGGCCCCGGAACACGATGTGTCCCGGGGCCCCTTCACGTACCTCCGTACGCGTACGGCTCAGGGCGCGGCCTGCGGCTCCGCCTTCAGCGCGGTGACCATCGCGACCAGGCTCTCCTTCGGCGCCGAGCCGGTGACGACGGTGGTGTGCCCCTTCTCCGGCATTACGAGAGCGTCGTACTTGGGGCCCTCCCAGACCTGCCACTCGCGGCCCTCGATCGTCTCGGTGGTCCCGGTGTCCTTGGCCTTGTGGGTGACCTCGGCGACGTAGGTGCGCGTGGGGGCGGTGGACTGCTCGACCGCGACGTACCTGCGGTCCGGGTCGAGGAAGCCGAGGTGCCAGGCCTTGCCCGCGGCGACGTCGTACGACACGGAAGTGGCCTTCCACGGGCCCGGCAGCCCCTCCGGCGCGGCCACCGGGTAGGGGGCGGTGTTGCGCACCGTCGCCAGTTCGACGGAGAAGTCGACGGCCCGGATCGGGTCGGCGTTCTCGTCGTGCGGGATGAAGATGTAGATGACGCCCGCACAGGCGGCGGTCACCACGGTCGACAGGAACATGTTCCTGGCCGTCTGCTTGCCTCGCTTGCTTGCCACGGCATCCATGGTGGCACGCGCCTGCGGACGCCCGGCCGCTGGGTGGGACGAACCCGGCTGCGGCGGAAGAGGCACCACCGTGCGCTCATGCGTGACCCGCCCTGCTCATTTTGTCGACCTACCGATAGAGTCGCAGCACCCTCATATCCGGTCGTCGCCGTACAGAAAGGTGCGCTCCGATGTCCGAGCATCATCTGCCGTCCCAGCTGGAGGTCTCCCCGGAGGCCCCCGACCGCAACCTGGCTCTGGAACTGGTCCGGGTCACCGAGGCCGCCGCCATGGCCGCGGGCCGCTGGGTGGGCCGCGGCGACAAGATCGGCGCCGACGGCGCCGCCGTGAAGGCCATGCGGACCCTCGTCTCGACCGTCTCGATGAACGGCGTGGTCGTCATCGGTGAGGGCGAGAAGGACGAGGCACCCATGCTGTTCAACGGCGAGCGGGTCGGCGACGGCACCGGCGCCGAGGTCGACATCGCCGTCGACCCGATCGACGGCACCACGCTCAACGCCAAGGGCATGCCGAACGCCATCGCCGTACTGGCGGCCGCCGACCGCGGCGCGATGTTCGACCCGTCCGCGGTCTTCTACATGGACAAGCTGGTCACGGGGCCCGAGGCGGCGGACTTCGTCGACATCAACGCCCCGGTGTCGGTGAACATCCGGCGCGTCGCCCGCGCGAAGAACTCCACGCCCGAGGACGTCACCGTCGTCGTCCTCGACCGGCCGCGCCATGACGGCATCGTCAAGGAGATCCGCGAGACGGGCGCGCGGATCAAGTTCATCTCCGACGGCGACGTCGCGGGCTCGATCATGGCGGCCCGCGAGGGCACCGGCGTGGACCTGCTGATGGGCATCGGCGGGACGCCGGAGGGCATCATCTCGGCGTGCGCCATAAAGTGCCTCGGCGGCGTCATCCAGGGCAAGCTCTGGCCCAAGGACGAGGCGGAGCGGCAGAAGGCGCTGGACGCGGGCCACGACCTGGACCGGGTGCTGTCGACCGACGACCTGGTCAGCGGCGACAACGTGTTCTTCGTGGCGACGGGGATCACCGACGGTGAGCTGATGCGCGGTGTGCGGTACCGCGCGGAGACGGCGACCACGGAGTCCATCGTGATGCGGTCGAAGTCCGGCACGATCCGGAGCATCAGCTCGACCCACCGGCTGTCGAAGCTGCGCGCCTACAGCGCCGTCGACTTCGACCGCGCCAAGTAACCGCGGCACGCTGCGGACGGGACGCGGCGGACGGCAGGCGAGCTCCCCCCGGGGCGCGCGAGCCGGGGGCGGACGGATGGGCGGAGACGGAGTGAGGGGGTGCGGGGCGGCGTTCCGCCCCGCACCCCCTCACCCGCGCCTTGTCGCTCCGGCGCGGCGCGGTCCGCGAGCTCCGGTGCGCGGTGCGGTCCGTCAGCCGGCGGCGGCTATGCGCTCGGCCGCCGACGCGGCCGTCAGCTCGATGTCGCGCCGACGCCGCCGGGCCAGTGCCACCCGGCGTTCGGCGGCGGTGAGCCCGCCCCACACCCCGTACGGCTCGGGCTGCATCAGCGCGTGCTCCTGGCACTCGACCATGACGGGACAGCGGGCGCAGACCCGCTTGGCGGACTCCTCGCGGGCCAGCCGGGCGGCGGTGGGCTCCTTCGACGGGGCGAAGAACAGGCCCGCCTCGTCACGGCGGCAGGCCGCGTCCGAATGCCAGGGGCCCGCATCGTCCTCCCGAGCGGGGGTGCGCTGGGCCGGAACGGCGGCGACCTTCAGAGGCTGATGCGGCGGTTGCAGCACGGTCTACTCCTGACGATGGCTACGGCTTCGCGAGCGAGAGACGATGCACCTCTCCCTACCCGCTGCACGTACGCCTATGCACGGAGTGGCACCGGCGGGCGACACAGAGCGATGCGCCCGGCGGCCCGCTGGCCGATTAACGCCGGTTAACGTCGGGCTCCGCGCGCCGCGTTCAGTGACCGAGGTGTTTGCGCAGCCGCCGCTGGAGGTCCGCGACGAACTTGCCCCGCTTCGGCTTCGCCTCCACCGCCCCGAACACGGCATAGCCGTTCACGACGACGACCGGCGCGTCCGGGTCCGGGGATTCGAGCGACTTCACCTCGAAGCCGCCGAACACACCGGTGCCGTTGCCGCGCAGCGAGATGTTCTCGGGGACCCTCACCTCGACGCTGCCGAAGATGGACGTCGCGTTGATGACGGTGAAGCGTTGGCCGAAAAGCGCTTCCGTCAGATCGATCTCGACGCTGCCGAAGAGCGCGAAGGCGTTCGTCCGGCCGCCTACTCGCCAACGCCCCTTGCGGACGGAGCTGCTGAAGACCGCGACGAGGTTGTCCGCGGGCCCTTCCGGGGCCTCGGGGCCGTAGCCGTACGCGCGCGGGCGCTCGCCGGTGGAGCCGGAGGCCGCGGGCAGATCGCGGACCAGGGGCTGGAGTTCGCCGACGGTCTTGGCCCGGTAGACCAGGTCGACCCGCTCCGCGTGCTCGTCCGCCGTCAGTCGGCCCTCGGCCAGCGCCTCCCGCAGGATGTCCGCGATCCGGTCGCGGTCGGCGTCGGAGGCGCGCATGCCGTCACCGGGCGGGGCCGTCGGCGGCGTCGGTGCGGCGGGCTGCTGCTGGGGCTGCTTCTCCAGGTCCACCGCCCCAGGGTACCCAAACGCGATAGATCGCGACTACCCCTTCACCGGCGCGCCCCGACTCACCGGCGCGCCCCGACGGCCCCGACGCCGGAGGGCGGACCGAGACCGGCGGGGCGCGCCGAGGTCCGTCGACCGCCGCGCGCCCGGGTCCCGCGCGGGCCCGTCCTGTCCGGCGCCTGTTCCTTCCAGGTGAGCCTTACCTCACAAGGGCGTCCCGGTGGTGGCGTTCTACCCTGGTTGACGCGCTGCCCGAGGGAGGTCAGCCGAAGTCGCCGAGTGAGGAATGGCCGTCATGGCAGAGTTTGCGTACTCCGATCTGCTCCCCCTGGGAGAGGACACCACGCCCTACCGTCTGGTGACCTCCGAGGGTGTCTCCACCTTCGAGGCCGACGGCCGTACGTTCCTCAAGGTCGAGCCGGAGGCGCTGCGCACGCTCGCCGCCGAGGCGATGCACGACATCTCGCACTACCTGCGCCCGGCCCACCTGGCGCAGCTGCGGCGGATCGTCGACGACCCGGAGGCGTCCTCCAACGACAAGTTCGTCGCCCTGGACCTCCTGAAGAACGCCAACATCGCAGCCGCGGGCGTCCTGCCGATGTGCCAGGACACCGGGACGGCGATCGTCATGGGCAAGCGCGGTCAGCACGTGCTGACCGCGGGAGGCGACGAGGAGGCCCTGTCGCACGGCATCTACGACGCGTACACCAAGCTCAACCTGCGCTACTCGCAGATGGCCCCGCTGACCATGTGGGACGAGAAGAACACCGGTTCCAACCTCCCGGCCCAGATCGAGCTGTACGCCACCGACGGCGGCGCGTACAAGTTCCTGTTCATGGCGAAGGGCGGCGGCTCGGCCAACAAGTCCTTCCTCTACCAGGAGACGAAGGCGGTCCTCAACGAGGCCTCCATGATGACGTTCCTGGAGGAGAAGATCCGTTCGCTCGGCACCGCGGCCTGCCCGCCGTACCACCTGGCGATCGTGGTCGGCGGCACCTCGGCGGAGTTCGCGCTGAAGACCGCCAAGTACGCCTCCGCTCACTACCTGGACGAGCTGCCCGCCGAGGGCTCCCCCACCGGGCACGGTTTCCGGGACAAGGAGTTGGAGGAGAAGGTCTTCGAGCTGACGCAGAAGATCGGGATCGGCGCGCAGTTCGGCGGCAAGTACTTCTGCCACGACGTGCGCGTGGTGCGCCTGCCCCGGCACGGCGCCTCGCTGCCCGTCGCCATCGCGGTCTCCTGCTCGGCCGACCGCCAGGCCACCGCGAAGATCACCGCCGAGGGCGTCTTCCTGGAGCAGCTGGAGAAGGACCCGGCGCGCTTCCTCCCCGACACCACCGACGAGCACCTGGACGAGGCCGGGGACGTCGTGAAGATCGACCTGAACCGGCCGATGGACGAGGTGCTGGCCGAGCTGACCAAGTACCCGGTCAAGACCCGGCTCTCGCTGACCGGCCCGCTGGTCGTGGCGCGCGACATCGCGCACGCCAAGATCAAGGAGCGCCTGGACGCGGGCGAGGAGATGCCGCAGTACCTCAAGGACCACCCGGTCTACTACGCCGGTCCGGCGAAGACGCCCGAGGGCTACGCCTCCGGGTCCTTCGGGCCGACGACGGCGGGCCGGATGGACTCCTACGTCGAGCAGTTCCAGGCGGCGGGCGGCTCGAAGGTGATGCTGGCCAAGGGCAACCGCAGCAAACAGGTCACCGACGCCTGCGACGCCCACGGCGGCTTCTACCTCGGCTCGATCGGCGGCCCGGCGGCCCGCCTCGCACAGGACTGCATCAAGAAGGTCGAGGTCGTCGAGTACGAGGAGCTCGGCATGGAGGCGGTGTGGCGGATCGAGGTCGAGGACTTCCCCGCGTTCGTCGTCGTCGACGACAAGGGCAACGACTTCTTCACCGAGCCCGCCCCGGCGCCGACGTTCACCAGCATCCCGGTGCGGGGTCCGGGTCTCGCCTGACCCCGGCACCCCTCTCCGCGCGGTACCGCCCTCAGTCGTCCAGCAGCCCCGACGTCGCGACCAGATAGCCCAGTTGGGCCCTGCTGGTGCTGCCCAGCTGCTCGGAGATCCTCCGCATGTGCTCGGCCACGCTGCGGCGGCTCAGGCCGATGCGGCGGCCGATCGCGGCGTCCGTCTCGCCGCTCACCACGGCCTGGAGGATGGCCCGTTGGAGGTCGGAGACGACCACCGGGGTACGCAGCGGGGCGCGTTCGGGGCGGACCGGGACCGCGCGCGCCCACGCCTCGTCGAAGTGCCGTACCAGGAAGCGGACCAGGGACGGATGCCGGACGCGCAGCGCGCTGTACGGATCGTCGGAGAAGGGGACGAAGGCGAGGTCCTGGTCGAAGACGAGGAACCGGTCGACGACCTCGGGCAGCGTCCTGATCTCGGCGCCCTCGGCGGTGACCTGGTCGATGTAGTCGAGCGTGGCACGGTCCGAGCGGACGGTGTGCTGGTAGAGGGTCCGCTGCCGGATACCCCGGCGCAGGTTGCCCAGGTCGCGCGGGAGGGACTCCTCCAGGGCGTGGGCCGGGCGGCCGCCGCCGGGGTGGGCGGTGCGGACCTCGGTACGGCAGCCGCTGACGCCGGCGTCCAGCGCCCTGCTGATGACGGCCGTCCCGGAGAGCCGGGTGAGGGCGGGGCTCTCCTGGCGCCGCACGTCGGCGTACAGACCCTCGAAGGCGGCGAGGGTGGCGCGGGCGGAGCGCAGGGTGCGGTGCTGCTCGGCGATCACTTCCTCGATCGGGGCGAGCGCGGCGAAGGACGCCGTCTCCGGGGGTACGGGAACGAGACGGCCGGGAGCCTCCCGGTCGGGCACCAGGAGATGCAGGGCGCGCAGACAGGACGGAACCGCCCCGGCCGGAAGGCTGCCCTCCGTCAGCGCACGCCGATAGGTCGCGAGCGCCGCCTCGCAGGGTTTTTCCGGTATGGACCGGTCCGATGGCGATTCACGGCAATCACAGCGTGGTGAGAGGGAATGATCGTCCTTCACAAGAGTGCAGATTACCTTTGTGCAATCGGGAGGACGAAGCCGAACGCCGGTCTTCGATGAGGATGTGCGGGTGACATCTCGAATCGGCGGCACGGACGGACCGACGGCGGACGGAACGGGCGGTGACGCCCCGGACACCCAGGACACCGCGGTCGCCGAGCGGCGTTTCCGATTTCTCGTGGGCGGCTATGCGCTGTCCTCGTACGGCACGTTCCTGAATATGGTGGCGCTCAATCTCTTCGTCTACGAGACGACGGGCCGGGCGCTGGCCATGGGGCTGTTCATGGCGGTGCGGCTCGCCTCCGGTTTCGTCGCCGGACTGATCGTCGGGGGCCTGCTCGTCCGGTTCACCGCGAAAAGCATCATGCTGTGGGCGAATGTCGGCCAGGGCGGCGTGATGCTGCTGTTGATCCTCTCCCCCGACCATCTGCTGACCGGGGCGCTGATGGCCGTGTCGGTGGTGATCGGGGCGTGCGGGACGCTGTTCATGGTGGCGCTGCGCAGTTCGATCCCGGAGATGGTCGGCGAGGACCGCCGGGCCTGGGCCAACTCCCTGTCGATCACCGGCCGTTCGCTGGCGATGGTGGCGGGGTTCGCCTCGGCGGGCGTGGTGGTGTCCCTCGTCGGGTACACCGCGGCGTTCCTGATCGACATGGCGACCTTCGTGGCCTGCGCGGTCACGGTGGCGGTGCTGCCGATCGCGGGCGGCAAGGGGTCGGGCTCCACACCGGAGGCCACGGGCGCGGCCGCACCCGCCCGGGACGCCGGGCAGGACGGGCAGGAAGGGCGGGACGGGCAGGACGGGAACAGCGGCGGGCAGGACGGGAACAGCGGGAAGGTCGAGGCGAAGGACGGGGAGAGGAGCGGGGCGGGGAGGAAGCGGTGGACGCCCGTGGCGTTCCTCGCGCTCGCCGCCGCGCCCGGTCTGAGCCTGATGGTGGCGCTGCGCGGGGTGGACGCGTTCGGCTCGTCCTCGCACAACGCGGCACTGCCGATCTACTCGACCACTCTGGACTCCGCGAACCCGGCCGTGTTCGTCAGCGCCTTCTGGTGTGTGTGGGCGCTCGGCAACATCGGGGCGCAGCAGGTGATCCAGCGGTACACGCAGCGCACCGGGCGGACGGTGGGTCCGCTCGGTTTCGGTTACGGCACGGTGGTGATGTCGGCCGCCTTCATCGCGGCGTTCGCCGGACTCCCCCTCGCGGTGACGGCGGTGATCGCGCTGATCGCGGGGGCCGCGGACGGGCTGACCGAGGTCTCGTACACCTCGCACCTACAGACACTTCCGGCCACCTTGCGCGGCCACGCCTTCGGTCTTTCGGCCACTTTCGAGAACCTCGGTTTCGGCGTCGGCATGATCCTGGTGGCGGCGGCCCTGGACCGGTTCTCCCCGCTGGCCGTCGTGGGCTGGTCCCACGGCGCCGCCATCGTCGTCGCCGTCGTGTTCCTGGTGCGGGTGGCCGGGGTACGGCGGGCGGAGCACGGGGGGCGTACGGAGCAGGAGGGGCCCACGAAGCGCGAGGGGCCTGAGGGACGTGCGGGGCGTGCGGTGCTGCGAAAGGAAGAGGCAGTTGAGGGACGACCGGATCGCGGTGATCGGGACGGCGCTGAGGTTCCCCGGGGCTGACAGCCCCGAGGCCTACTGGCGCGACATCCGGGCGGGGGTCAGCCGGGTACGGCGGTTCACCGGGGCCGAGTTCGCGGCGGCCGGGGTCCCGGCCTCGGAGTACGAGCAGCCGGGGTACGGCGGGGCGAGCGCCCTGCTGGCGGACGTGGACGGCTTCGACGCCGGGTTCTTCGGGATGAGCGGCCGGGAGGCCGACCTCACCGACCCGCAGCAGCGCCTGTTCCTGGAGTGCTGCTTCCACGCCCTGGAGGACGGCGGCTACGCGGGCGGGGCCGGCAGGAGCGCCGACGGCCCCGCGGGTAGCCGCGACGGGCGCGGCGGGGACCACGCGGGCGGGCGCGAGGGCGGTCGTCCGGGCCGGGGCAGCTCCGGGGGCGGCATGCGGATCGGGGTGTACGGCAGCTCCGGGTACCGCCTGTACTCGCTGCACAGCTATCTCGCGACGCACCTCGCGGACGAGGCGGGATCGGGCGACTGGATGACCGCCAAACAGGTCCAGGTCGGCAACTACACGGATTTCACCGCCACCCGGGCCGCCTTCCGGCTCGGGCTGACCGGGCCCGCGCTCACCGTGTCGACGGCCTGCTCCAGCGCGCTGGTCTCGGTGCATCTGGCCTGCCAGGCGCTGCGCGCGGGGGACGCGGACCTGATGCTGGTGGGCTCGGCGGCCCTGCATCTGCCGCAGGTCAGCGGCCATGTGCCGGTGAAGGGGTCCACCCTCTCCCCCACCGGCACGGTCCGGGCCTTCGACGCGTCCGCGGACGGCACGGTCGGGGGCAACGGGGCCGCCGCCGTCCTGCTGAAGCCGCTGGAGCGGGCGCTGGCGGACGGCGACACCGTGCACGCCGTGATCCTGGGCTCGGCGGTCACCAACGACGGTGCGGACAAAGGGGGGTTCGCGGCCCCCGGGATCGCCGGGCAGCGGGACGCGGTGCTCGGGGCGCTGCGCGCGGCGGACGTGGACGCGGCGTCGATCGGGTATGTGGAGGCGCACGGCACCGGCACGCTCAAGGGCGACCCGATCGAGTTCGCCGCCCTGACGGAGGCGTTCCGCCGCCACACGGACCGGACCGGCTTCTGCGCGCTGGGCTCGACGAAGCCCGCCATCGGCCATCTGGACAGCGCGGCGGGGCTGGCGGGGCTGATCAAGGCCGTGGAGGTGCTGCGGCACGGGGTGGTCCCGCCGCTGGTCAACTTCTCCCGGCCCAATCCGGCGCTCCCGGTGGCGGACAGCCCGTTCGTCCTGCCCGTACGGGAGTCGCCCTGGCCGCTGGCGGGCGTGCGGCGGGCCGGGGTGCACGCGATCGGTATGGGCGGCACGAACGCCCACGTGATCCTGGAGCAGGCCCCCGCGCCGCTGCCCGCCCCCGCCGCCGCGCCGCTGCCCGCCCCCGCGCTGCTGCCGCTCTCGGCGGCGGACGGAGAGACGCTCCGGGCGTGCGCCGCCGCGCTGCGGGACCGGCTCAGGGACGGCGAGGCCCCCGCCCCCGCCGATCTGCTGACCACCACCGCGCTCGGGCGGCGGCTCCTGCCGCACCGGCTGGTCGTGACGACGGCCGACCCGGTGGCGGGCCTGGAGGCGTTCCTGTCCGGGACGGCGACGGATGAGGCGCACCCGATCGGGACGCCGACGGGCGAGGCGCACACGACCGGGACGCCCACGGGCGAACCGCGCACCACCGGGACACCGGCGGGCGAGGCGTACACGACCGGGGTCGCGGACGGTGTACGGCAGCCGGTGTTCCTGTTCAGCGGCCAGGGCGGCGGCCACCCGGGCATGGGCGCCGCGCTCGCCGCCCGCTTCCCGGTCGTGGCCCGGACGCTGGAGTCCTGCGCCCGGGTGTACGCGCAGGAGACCGGCCGGGACGACTTCCTGGACCGGGTCGTCGGCGGGCAGGGGCCCGCGCGCTGGGACACCGCGTTCGCGCAGCCCGCCCTGTTCGCCCTCCAACTCGCCCAGGCCCGGCTGTGGGAGCGGCTCGGGCTCACCCCGGAGCGGGTCGCCGGGCACAGCGTCGGCGTCTACGCGGCGCTCTGCGTGGCCGGGGCGCTGGACGCCGACGACGCGATGCGGCTGCTCTGCGCGCGCGGGCGGCTGATGCAGGAGCGGACGGCTCCGGGCGCGATGGTCGCCGCGTTCGTGGGCCGGTCCCGGGTGCGCCAACTGCTGGCCGCCGTCCCCGGTGTGGAGCTGGCCGTGGTCAACGGGGCGCGCCACCATGTGCTGGGCGGGAGGCCGGAGGCGGTGGGCGCGGTGCGGGGGATGCTGGCGGCGCGGGGGGAGCCGTTCGAGGTGCTGGCGGTGGACCGGGCGTTCCACACGGCGCTGCTCGACCCGGTGCTGGAGGAGTTCGGACTGCTCGCCGAGAAGACGGAACTCGGCCCTGTGCGAGTGAATTTCGTCGACGCGATCGACGGTACGGCGCGCCCGGCCGGGTGGCGGCCGGACGCCGCGTACCTGGTCGCGCAGGCCCGCCGTACGGCCGACTTCGCCGCCGTCCTGGAGCAGCTGGGCGGGGCCTCGCCCGAGGGGGCCCTGCTGCTGGAGCTGGGGCCCTCGGACGTGCTGACCGGGCTGGTGCGGCGGGCGCTGCCGGACGCGCTCTGCGTACCGGCCCGTGACGAGGAGCGGGCGGTGGCCGCGCTGCACTGCGCCGGGGCCCCGGTGGACTGGGCCGCCCTGCTCGCCGGGTGCGGCGGCAGGCGCGTCCGGCTGCCCCCGTACCCCTTCCGCCGCCGCTCCCACTGGAGTGGCCCGGTCCCCTACGTACCGCTCGCCCGGCCCACGGAGCCGCCCGGCCCGTCCGGCGCGACCTCTCTCCCATCCGCACGCACCACGGAGGACCGCATGACCGAACAGGCCGCACCGGACGATGTGCTGGACAGGGTGCTGGAGCTGACCGCGCGTCACCTCGGCCAGCGGCCGGGCGAGGTCGGCGCGGACCGCACCTTCGTCGGGATGGGCGCGGACTCGCTTCAGCTCATCGGGATGGTGCGGCAGTTGGAGGGTGAGTTCGGCACGGAGATCAGCATGCGGGAGATCCTGGAGGAGGCGGGCACCCCCCGGCTGACGGCCGCCTTGATAGCGGGACGGCGAACCTCCGGAGAGCCGCCGACGCCGACGGAACCGGTGGGGTCGTCCCCCGCCCCCTCCTCCGTCGCGCCCGTGCCCTCGCCCGCCTTCGCGCCCTCCCCCGTCGCCACGGCCTCCCCGGCCGAACCGGTGTACGCGACCCGGGCCGAGGTCGCCGCTCTCGGGGAGCAGATACGTCAACTGGCCGAGACCCAGGCCGCGATGATCACCCAGCTCTCCGACGCGGTCGCCCTGCTGACCGGCTCGGCGAACGGCACGCGGGCGGACGCCCGATGAGTACGACGACGAACGCGTCCGCCGAGGCGGTGGCTCGCGCGGCGGAACTCTCCCGGGGCCTCACCGCCCGGCTCGCCGCAGCCCGCGGTGGCACACACGGCGAGGCCAGCGGTGACGCGCACGGCGAGGTCCGGGCCGCGCACCGCGGCGAGGTCCGGGCGGACACCGCAGGATCCGGGGCCGCCTCGCCCGCCCGCGCCGTGACGGCGTCGCCCGCCCGCCCTGTGACGGCGTCACCCGTCAGCCCCGCCAGAACCTTCAGCCCCACCGGAACCGTCAGCCCCGCCGGAACCGCCGGGCCCTCGGATGCCTCGCCGGTCGTCCCGCATGGCCCCCGGCTCGTCGTCGACGTGGCGGGCGGGATGGCCGGGGCGGGTGCCGACGCGGCGCAGCGCGCGCACACCGCGTCGTTGATCCGCCGGTTCACCGAGCGCACCCGCACCTCCAAGGAGCTGGCCCAGAAGCACCGTTCGGTGCTGGCGGACAGCCGGGCGGTCGTCGGGTTCCGGGACGCGACCAAGGAGATGCTGTACCCGGTCGCGGCCCGCTCGGCGCGGGGCTCCCGCCTCACCGACGTGGACGGCAACGAGTACACCGACATCACCATGGGGTTCGGCGCGCTGCTGCTGGGCCACGAGGCGGGGCCGGTCACCGACGCCGTGGGCCGCCACCTCGCCGACGGGCTGCGCTTCGGGCCGCGCTCCCCCGACACCGGGGAGACCGCGGCCCTGCTCGCCGCGCTGACCGGCATGGAGCGGGTGGCCTTCGCCTCCTCGGGTACGGAGGCGAACTCGGCGGCCGTGCGGCTCGCCCGCGCCGCGACCGGGCGCGACAAGGTCGTCATGTTCCGGGGCTCGTACCACGGGCACATCGACTCCGTGCTGGGCCGGCCCGGCCGTCCCGGGCAGCACGCGGTGCCCGTGTCCCGGGGCATCCCGGACAGCGCGGTGGCGGAGCTGATCGTGCTGGAGTACGGGGAGCGGGAGTCCCTGGAGACGATCGAGGCCCTGGGCGACAGCGTCGCGGCCGTGCTCGTGGAGCCCGTGCAGTGCCGCAACCCGGGCCTGCGACCGGTGGAGTTCGTCCGCGCTCTGCGCGAACTCACCGCCCGCCGGGGCATCGTGCTGCTCTTCGACGAGATGCTGACCGGGCTGCGCCCCCATCAGCGCGGCGCCCAGGACCACTTCGGCGTGGTGCCCGACCTCGCCACGTACGGCAAGGCGCTCGGCGGCGGCTTCCCGATCGGGGCGATCGCCGGGCGCGCGGACCTGCTCGACGGCGTCGACGGCGGCTTCTGGCGGTACGGGGATGCCAGCAGACCCCCGAGGGAGACCACGTTCTTCGGCGGGACGTACATGCAGCACCCGCTGTCCATGGCGGCGGCGCGCGCGGTGCTCACCCACCTCACCGAGGAGGGCCCGGGTCTCCAGGAGCGGCTGAACACCCGCACGCAGCGGCTGGCCGACCGGCTCAACGCCTTCTTCCGGGACGAGGAGTTCCCGGTGGAGCTGGCGCACTTCGGGTCGATGTTCCGATTCACGCACCGCGCGGACCTGGAGTTGCTCTACCACCACCTGCAACTGCGCGGCGTGTACGTGTGGGAGTGGCGCAGCTTCTACCTGTCCACCGCGCACACGGAGGAGGACGTGAACCGGGTGGCGGAGGCGGTGGAGGGTTCGCTGCGCGAACTGCGCGCGGGCGGGTTCTTCCCCCGACCCCGGTCCCCCCGTCCCGCGCCCGCCACCGCCCGGCCTCAGCCACCGCGCCCGGCACCGGACTTCGGCGTCTACTTCTTCGGGGACTACCCGCAGAGCGCCGCCCCCGGTACGCCGGAAGGATCCGGGTCCAGTACGGCGGAAGGATCCGGTACGCCGGAGGGGTCCAGGTCCGGGTCCAGGTCCGGGTCCGCGTCCGGTACGCCGGAGGCGTACGACACCGTCTTCGCGACCGCGCGCTTCGCCGACGAGCGCGGCTTCTCCTCCGTCTGGCTGCCCGAGCGGCACTTCGACTCCTTCGGCGGGATCTTCCCCAACCCGTCCGTGCTCGCCGCCGCGCTGGCCCGGGAGACGGAACGCGTCCGGATCAACGCCGGTTCGGTGGTGCTGCCGCTGCACGACCCGCTGCGGATCGCGGAGGAGTGGTCGGTCGTCGACAACCTCTCCGGCGGCCGGGTCGGCATCGGCTGCGCCACCGGCTGGCACGCCCGGGACTTCGTGCTGCACCCGGACCGGTTCGCCGACCGGCGCGCCATCGCCTTCGACCACCTGGAGGAGGTGCGGCGGCTGTGGCGCGGCGAGGCGGTGCGGCGGCCGACCGGCGAGGGCGCGGAGGCCGAGATCCGCGTCCGGCCCCGCCCGGTGCAGGAGGAGCCGCCGTTCTTCCTCGCCACCTCCGGACAGCACGCCTCGTACGAGGACGCGGCGCGGCGCGGTCTCGGGGTCGTCACCAACCTGATGAGCCAGAGCGTGGACGAGCTGGCCGCGAACATCGCCCACTACCGGACCACCCGGGCGGCCTGCGGCCTCGACCCGGACGCCGGGCGGGTGACGGTGCTGGTCCACACCTACCTGGGGGACGACCACGCCACGGCGCGGGCCGAGGCGCTGGAGCCGATGGTGCGGTATCTGCGCTCCTCGCTGATGATGCGGTCGGCGGCGACCGCGCTGGGCCGTGGGCGCGAGGACGTGGCGGCGGCGAGCGAGGAGGATCTGGACTACCTGTTCCGCAGGGCGTACGACCGCTACTGCGACCAGCGGGCGCTGATCGGTACGCCGGACAGCGTCGCCCCGTTCGTGGCCGCGCTGCGCGAGGCCGGGGTGGACGAGATCGCCGCCCTCGTGGACTTCGGGGTGGACCGGGAGCGGCTGCGGTCGGGCCTGGAGCACCTGGACGTACTGCGCCGCCGGACCAAGGAGCGCGCGGAGTCCGCGGAGCCCCGGGAGACCACGGAGCCCACGGAGCCCAGGGAGACCAGCAAGGAGCGCGCGGAGCCCAGGGAGACCGCCAAGGAGCACCGGGACACCGTGGTGGAAAGGGTCGCGCCCGCGACCTCGGCGCAGCGGCGACTGTGGCTGGCCGCGCGGCTGATGGCCAACCCGGCGGCGTACAACGAGACGCAGGCCGTACGGCTGCGGGGGCCGCTGGACCTCGCGGCGCTGCGGACGGCGGTGGACGGGCTGGTCGAGCGGCACGCGGGGCTGCGGACGGTGTTCCGGCCGGAGGACGGGGCCGGGGAGAGCGGGCCCGTGGACGGCCGGGCCCGGGAGAACGGGAGCCGCGACGGCGCGGGCCGCGTGCCCCCGGGCGGTGCCGGGCGCGGCGGGGCGGGGGTCGTCCAGGTCGTGCGGGACGGGCTGCGCATCCCGCTGGCGGTGACCGACGCCCGGGGGCAGGACGCCGGGGAGGCGATCGGCACGCTGCTCGCCGAGGAGAGCGCCCGCGCCTACGACCTGGCCGAGGGGCCGCTGTTCACGCCCCGGCTGCTGCGGCTGGCCGACGACGACCACGTCCTGGTCCTCGGGCTGCACCACATCGTCACCGACGGGCACTCCGCGTCCCTGATCGCCGCCGGTCTCCAGGAGTTGTACACCGCGGCCCACGCCGGACGCCCGCCGGTCTTCGAGCGGCCCGCGGGCACCACCCTCGGGGCCGCCGAACCGCCCCACGACCCGGCCGACCTGGCGTGGTGGCGTACGCACCTGGGCGAGAAACCCCCCGTCCTCGTGCTGCCGACGGACCGGCCGCGCGGCCGACGGGTGGCCGGGCGCGGCGCGGCGGCCGCGCGGACCGTGGAGCGGGAGCGGGCGGACCGGCTGCGGGAGTGGAGCGGGCGGCAGGGCGTGACCCTGTTCGCCACCCTGTGCACGGCCTGGCACCGGGTGCTGCGACGCCGTGCGGGGCAGGACGCGTTCCTGCTCGGGACGACGTTCGGGCGGCGGCGGCCGGAGACGGCGGACACGGTCGGCTTCCACGTGGCGCTGCTCCCGCTGCGGCTGACCGCCACGGACACCACCCCGCTGCCGGAGGCCGTGCGCGCGACGGGCCGGGCGCTGTTCGAGGCGGAGGCCCACAGCGGGGTGGACCTGGACGCGCTGCTCTCCGCCGTCCACCCGGCCCCCGGGAACCCGCGCCCGCTGGTGACGGTTTCGGTCGATCTGGACCGGTCGGAGCTGGCCGGAATCGATCTGCCGGGGCTGCGCGCGGAGGCGGTGGCGGCAGGTACGGAGTCGGCGCCGCTGGAGCTGGCGCTGATGGTCACCCGGGTGCCGGACGGAAGCCTGCGGCTCAGGCTGCGCTACGACGCGGATCTGTTCGACGCGGGGACGGCAAAGGCGTATCTCGCCGAGCTGGACAGGCAGTTGGACGCGGTGACGGCGGCCCCGGGGACCGACGCGCCCGTACCCGCCGACGCGTCCGGCCCCGCTGCCCTGCTCCGCGAGGTCTGGGAGTCCGTGCTCGACGTGCGCGGCTTCGCCGACGACAGCAACTTCTTCGACCTGGGGGGCAACTCCATCGCCGCGATCCGCCTGGTGAACCGGGTCCGGGACACCCTCGGCGCCGACTACCCGCTGGCGGACTTCTTCGCCGAGGCCACCCTGCGGGCCATGACCCGTCAACTGGCGGGAACCGCCGAACCGGTGGGCCCCGCCGAGGAGGCCGTGGCCGACCGGGCCCCGGTCAGCGACCAGCAGGCCCGGATGATCGCCGGGCACCACGCCGCGCCCGACCCCGCGGTGTGGAACATCCCGACGCGGATCACGTTCACCGGGGCGCTCGACCCGGCGGCCCTGCGGTCCGCCGTGTCGGAGGTGATCGCCCGGCACGACGCGCTGCGCACCCGGTTCACGCAGGAGGACGCGCCGGACGGGCCCTGGTGGCAGGAGGTGGTGGCGGCCGGTCCGGTGGCGCTGCCGGTGGAGGACCTGAGGGCGCTGCCCGCCGGTGAGCGCCGCCCCCGGGCGGACGCCCTGTGCCGGGCGGACGCGGCGGGCCCCTTCGAGCTGGGGCGGCCGCTGCGGCCCAGGCTCCGGCTGCTGCGGGTCGAGGAGGACCGCTGGGAGCTGATGTTCGTCCTGCACCACATCTGCGTCGACGGCTGGTCGCTGTCCCTGCTGCTGGCGGAGATCGCCGCGCTGTACCCGGCCGCCGCAGCGGGCGTCCCGCACACGCTGCCCGCCCCGGACCTCCAGGCACCGGCCTACGCGCGGTGGCAGCGGGAGAACCACGATCCGGCGGTCGAGAAGGAGCGGGCCGCGTTCTGCGCCCGCTACCTGGACGGGGTGCCGGCCGCCGCTCCCGTCCCCACCGACCGGCCGCGCCCGCAGAAGCTGAGCGGGCAGGGGGACACCGTGCGCGGGGAGGTCTCCGGTGCGGTGCGAGCCGCCGTGGAGCGGCTGGCGGCCGACCGGGGCACCACCCCGTTCGCGATCGCGGCGGCCGCTCTCGGGGTGTTCCTGACCCGGCTGTCCGGGGAGCCGGACACCCTGCTCGGCGTGCCGTACGCCAACCGTGAGGGCACCGCGTCGGAGTCGCTCGTCGCGATGACGTCCACCGCGGTGATGGTCCGCGTACGGCTGGATTCAGCCAATCTTGACGAGAGCTGCGGGGACCTGGCGGTCCGCACGGGCGAGGGGGCGCTGGGCGCCATGGCGCACGTGCTGCCCACCGCGCTCATCATGCAGGCGATGCGGGACGCGGGCGCGGTCAGCGTCCCCGACCGGGTGCCGCACGTCCTGGCCTTCCAGAACTCCGTGGACACCGACATCGAGATTCCCGGGCTCCGGGTCGAGGTGGCCGATCTGGCACCACCGCTTTCCCGCAGTGAGCTGTGCTTCGGACTTGCGCCGCGCCGGGACGCCACCAAGGGTTATGGAACGTTCCTGGAATTCTCCACCGACCTGTGGGACCACGAGACCGCCCACACGCTCCTCTCCTCGTACACCTCCCTGCTCGGGGAGTTCTGCGCCCGGCCCGACCGGCCGGTGCGGGAGCTCCTCGCCCATCCCCCCTCGCAGTCACTGCGCAACACCGGAAAGGCGGACACCGTATGACTCCGGCCCCCCACCGCAGCCACACCGACGACCTGCTCTCCTTCATCGCCGCCAGCCCCTCCCCCTACCACGTGGTGGCGAGCGCGGCCGAGCGCCTGGAGAAGGCCGGATTCAGGGAGCTGCGCGGAACGGACGACTGGACCGGGGCGACGGGCGGCTGCTTCGTCAGCCGCGCCGGTGCGCTGATCGCCTGGTACGTCCCCGAGGGCGCGCCCGCCCACACCCCGTTCCGGATCGTCGGCACCCACACCGACTCCCCGAACCTTCGGGTCAAACCAGCACCGGACAGCGGGGGTTCGGGCTGGCGGCAGATCGGCGTGGAGATCTACGGCGGGGTCCCGCTGAACACCTGGCTGGACCGGGACCTGGGGGTCTCCGGCCGGCTCGCGCTGCGCGGCTCCGGCGGTGTGCCGCGCGGCCGGCTGGTGCAGATCGACGAACCCCTGCTGCGGGTACCGCAGTTGGCGATCCACCTGGACCGGTCGGTCAACGACGGTCTGGCCCTGGACCGGCAGCGGCACCTCGCCCCGGTCTGGGCGCTGGGCGACCCGCGCGAGGGCGAGCTGCTGCGCCGGGTCGCAGCCTCGGTCGACGAGGACCCGGCGGACGTGCTCGGCTGGGACCTGATGCTGCACGACGTCCAGCCGCCCGGATACCTGGGCCTGGACCGGGAGTTCGTGGTCGCGTCCCGGCTGGACAACCAGGTCTCGGTGCACGCCGGGGTGACCGCGCTGGTCGACGCGGCGACGGGAGCCTCCCAGCCCTCGTACGTGCCGGTGCTGGCCGCGTTCGACCACGAGGAGGTCGGCAGCGGTTCCGAGACCGGGGCCCAGAGCCCGCTGCTGGAGCGCACCCTGTCGCGTTCGGTGACGGCGCGCGGCGGCGGCGAGGAGGACTGGTCGCGGGCGCTGTCGGGCACGTTCTGCGTCTCCGCCGACATGGCGCACGCCGTGCACCCCAACTACCCGGAGCGGCACGACCCCGACCACCGTCCGCTGCCCAACAGCGGCCCCGCCGTGAAGGTGAACGTCAACCAGCGGTACGCCTCGGACTCCACGGGCATCGCGACGTTCGCGGCCGCGTGCGAGCGGGCCGGGGCGCCCTGGCAGCCGTTCGTCTCCAACAACGCGATGCCCTGCGGCACGTCGATCGGGCCGATCACCGCGGCGCGCCTCGGGGTCACCACGGTGGACGTGGGGGTGCCGGGGCTCTCCATGCACTCGGCGCGCGAGATGTGCGGGGTGCGCGACCCGGGCTATCTCTCGGCGGTCCTCACCACGATCATGGTCGGGGACTGATCGCTCCGGGCCCGGCCCGGCCCGCGCAGTCCACCGGGCTCGACCGAGAGAAAGAGAACAGGAACGACCGTGGCCGACGACGAGACCGTCCTCATCTGCCTGCCCTTCGCCGGGGCGGGTCCCTCCTTCTTCACGCCCTGGCAGCCGGTGGCCCCGGCGGGTCTGCGGATTCTCCCTCTCTCCCTGCCGGGCCGGGAGAAGCGCTTCCCGGAGCCCGCGTACACCTCGGTGGCCCCGGCCGTCGAGGACGCGTACGCGCAGGTGGCCGAGGAGCTGGGCGGGGCGGGCGGCCCGGTGGTGCTGTTCGGCCACAGCATGGGGGCGGTCCTCGCGTACGAGCTGGCGCACCGGATCGCGGGATCGCCCGGCGGCCCCCGGCTCGACGCCCTCGTGGTGAGCGGCTCACCCGGCCCCTGGACGCCGCGCACGGACCGGGCGGGCGGGCTGCCGGACGAGGAGTTCGCGATGCGGGTACGGGCGTTCGCCGGGTACGACCACCCGGCGCTCGCGGTCCCGGAGATGCGGGAGCTGCTGCTGCCGACGCTCCGGGCGGACGTCCAGCTGCACGAGTCCTACGTCCCGTCCTCGGCACGGCCGTTGGGCGTGCCGGTGGTCTCGGTCCGGGGCCGGGAGGACACGCTGGTGGGGGCGGCGCAGGCGGCCGAGTGGGGCCGGGCGACCACCAGCGAGCTGACCGTGGCGGAGCTGGACGGGGGGCACATGTATCTCACCGAGCAGCCGGGCGCGCTGCTCGATCTGGTGGCCGCCGAGCTGCGTGCGGTGCGCGGCCGGTGAGCGGCGGCGGGGACGACGGGCGGCGGCCGTCCGGCTCCGGTGCCGCGCCGGGCGGTGTCCGGCTCGCCGGGCGGACGGCGCTGATCACCGGGGCGGCGCGCGGTCTCGGCCGGGCCTGCGCGGTGCGGTTCGCCCGCGAGGGCGCCGACCTGGTGCTGCTGGACGTGCCGGGCGAGCTGCCCGGGGTGCCGTATCCGCTCGGCTCGGCCTCGCAGCTCGCGCACACCGCGGAGCTCTGCCGGGAGGCCGGGGCCGCCGTGCTGACCCGGCGGGCCGACGTCCGGGACCTGGTGGCACTGGAGGCGGCGGCGGACGACGCGGAGGAACGGTTCGGCCGGATCGACGTGCTGGTCAACAACGCGGGGATCGCGGCGCCTTCGGGCCGTCCCGCGCACGAGATCGGCGAGGCCGAGTGGCAGCTGATGATCGATGTGGACCTGAGCGGCGCGTGGCGGGCGATCCGCGCGGTGGGCGGCCGGATGGTGGCTCAGGGGTCCGGTTCGATCGTCAACATCGCCTCGACGGCGGGGCTGGTGGGCTACCGGCACTTCGCGGGGTACGTCGCGGCCAAGCACGGCCTGGTCGGCCTGACGAAGGCGGTGGCCCTGGACTACGCGCCGCGCAAGGTCCGGGTCAACGCGGTGTGTCCGGGCTCGGTGCGGGACGACGCGGCGATGGAGGGGCGGATGCTGGCGGAGATCGCCCGCTCGCTGGAGGTGCCGGTGGCCGAGCACGAGGAGACCTTCGTCCGGGACCAGCCGATGAACGCCCTGGTGGAGCCGGGGGACGTGGCGGACGCGGCGCTCTGGCTGGCCTCGGACGAGTCCCGGCAGGTGACCGGCAGCGTGGTGGCCGTGGACGGCGGCTTCTCCGCCCGCTGACGCCGGGGCGGCTCCGCGCCCGGCCCCGGTCTCTCCCCAGGCCCCCGGGCCTTGCCCCTGTTCCCCCTCCGCACCGAGGAGTTGAGCCCGTGCCGCAGGTCCCCACCACCCTGACGGTCCGCCTGCCGTCCACGACCCCGGACGACGCGCTGGCCGCCGCTCTCACGGCCGCCGCCGCCCTGTGGTGGCCCGGCGACCGCCGCCGCCCCCGGCTGTGGACGGAGACCGTGCCCGCCCCGGCCGCCTCGGATCCGGCCGACCGCCGCCGTGCGGCCGAGGCGCGCCGCCCCCTCGCCCCGGGGCTCCGGCTGCGCGGGGTGCTGCTGCGCTACGCGGACGGGCGGGGCGGTGCGGGGCCCGTCGCCGATCTCGTCCTCACCGCCGACCCGGCCGCCCTGGACGCCCGGTCCCTGGACACCGTCGCCCGGGTGCTGCGGGGCGAGACGGCCCCGGAGGCGGCCGTCCCGGCCGACGGGCCCGCCGCCCCGGACCTGCGCCTGGACGAGGCGGCCCGGCTCCTGGCCGGGGCCCTCGCGGTGACGGCCGGGCGGTACACGGGCGCCGCCTCGGTGCGGGTCGCCGTTCCCGTACCGGCGCGGGAGCGGCCGCCGTACGCGCTGGGCGCGTTCGACGGGTACGCGGTGCTGACGGCGGACCTCTCCCCCGGCCGTACGGTCGGGGACCTGCTCGCCACCGCGCCCGCCGGGCCGGCCGAGGACGACGGGCCGCCACCGCTGGAGCTGGTCTTGACCGGCGAGGGCATCGCCCTGCCGGACCCGCCGCCTTTTCCGGCGCACCAGATCGACCGGGTACGGCGGCAGTTGGCGGACCTGTCTCCCGACGCCCCCTTGGCGGCGCTCGATCCGCTCGGCCCGGCGGAGGGCGACGCCCGACGCGTCCTCGGCGCACCGGTACACGCCGGGCCTCCCGTCGCCCGCCGGATCGACGCCGTCTTCGCCGAGCACGCCGCCGCCCGCCCCGGCGCCCCCGCGCTCACCAGCGGACCCGTCACCCTCTCGTACGCCGAACTCGACGCGCGCTCGGAGGTGTTGGCGGACGGGCTGTACGCGCACGGCGTCCGCCCCGGTGACCTCGTCGGGCTCTGCCTGCCCCGCTCCACGGACCTGGTGGCGGTGATGCTCGCCGTGCTGAAGGCGGACGCGGTGTACGTACCGCTCGATCCGGAGCATCCGGCGGACCGGCGCGAGCGGACCGCGAAGGACGCCGGGCTGCGGCTCACCGTCGAGGACCCGGCCGGTCTCACCGGTCACCCGCCCAGGCCCGCCCCCGGGGAGCGGCCGGCGGCCGGGGCCCCCGCCTACGTGATCCACACCTCGGGCTCGACCGGCCGCCCCAAGGGGGTCCTCGTCCCGCACGCCAATGTCACCGCCCTGGTGGACGCCGTACGCGAGGACTTCGGGCTCCGCCCCGACGACACCTGGACCTGCTTCCACTCGGCGGCGTTCGACTTCTCGGTGTGGGAGATCTGGGGAGCGCTGCTGACGGGCGGGCGACTGGTGGTCGTGGACCACTGGACCAGCCGCTCCCCGCGGGAATTCCACGCCCTGCTGGTCCGGGAGCGGGTCAGCGTGCTGAGCCAGACCCCCTCGGCGTTCACCCAGCTCGCGGCGGCCGACCGGGGTGCGGACGCACAACTGGAGCTGAGGCTGGTGGTGTTCGGCGGTGAGCCGCTGGACGCCCGTCCGCTGCTGGAGTGGTTCGACCGGTATCCGGAGGACCGCTGCCGCCTGGTCAACATGTACGGGATCACCGAGACGACCGTCCACGTCACCGCCACCACCGTGACCAGACGTCAGGCCCTCGGCGGCTCCCGGTCGGTGGGGCGGCCGCTGCCCGGCTGGTCGGTGCGGGTGCTCGACGAGGGCGGCCGGCCCGTGCCGCCGGGCGCTCCCGGGGAGATCCACGTGGGCGGGGCCGGGGTGGCGCTGGGCTATCTGCGCCGCCCGGCGCTGACCGCCGAACGTTTCGTCCCCGACCCCCTGGGCCCGGCGGGGGCCCGCATCTACCGCAGCGGCGACCTGGGACGGCTGCTGCCCGACGGGAGCCTGGAGCACCTGGGCCGGATCGATGACCAGGTGAAGGTACGGGGCTTCCGGATCGAGCCCGGGGAGATCCGGCACGTCCTGCTGGAGGACCCGGCGGTGTCGGCGGCGGCGGTCACCGTGACCGGCGGCGAGGACGGGGACGCGGCGGCGGTGCGGATCGACGCGTACGTCGTCCCGGCACCGGGCGCGGGCGAGGACCCCGCTCCCGTACGGGAGCGGGCGGCGCGGCTGCTGCCCGCGCACATGGTGCCCGCGACGGTGACCCTCCTGCCGTCCCTCCCGCTCACCGCGAACGGCAAGCTGGACCCGGCCCGGCTGCCCGCGCCGGGGGTGCACCGGCCCCAGGCCGCGGCACCGCGCGGGGCGTCCGGGGGGCCGGGGGCGACCGGTCCGGCGGCCGCGCTCGCCGCCGTCTGGCAGGAGGTGCTGGGCGTGGAGAGCGTCGGGCGGGACGACAACTTCTGGGACCTGGGCGGCAATTCGCTGTACGCGATCCGCATCGGCACCCTGGCCCGGGAGCGCGGGCTGCCCGAGGTGCCGCTGCGCCAGCTGTATCTGACCCCGACACTGGGGGGCCTGTCCGAGGCGCTGGCCGACGGCGCGTGAGGAGGGGGCGGCCGCACCGCCGCGACCCCCCCGCCCTCCGGGGCCCGTACCAGGGACCGTGATCACCCAGCCGCCTGGCGTGCGACGACCGGGCCTACGCGAAACGCTGCTGGGCGCTGCCGTCGCACGTCCGGAGCCGGAGCGGGTCCCTGGGTCCCGCCAGCGTCAGGCACAGCCCGGTCGCGGCGGCCGGGCGGAGGGTGCCCGACTGCCGGACGAAGCGCTGGTTGGCCTCGCCCGCGCAGTTCCACACGACGAGCGTGGCACCGGGGGTGTAGCGGGCGCCGGGCACGTCCAGGCACCGGTCGTGGCTGAGGGCGGTGCGCAGGGTCCTGGTAGCGCTGTCGTACCACCAGTTCTGGTTGCGCCCGCCGTGGCAGTCCCAGCCGCCGATCGCGGTGCCGTTACGGGTCACCGAGCCCGGCACGTCGAGGCAGCTGCCGGTCGCCTCGTTCCTCACCGGGGTGAACAGGTCGTCCCAGGCCCCCTGCTGGAGCACCGGGCTCCCGGTGCTCGCGGGGTCGGCGCAGCTCGCCTCGCGCAGCCCGGAGTCGTACATCTGGGTCAGGCAGGAGGCGAAGGCCCCGTGCCCCGCCGCGTTGGGGTGGAAGGACTGCCGTACGGAGTTCTCGTCGGGCAGTCCGGGCTTGCCCAGGTCGATGAAGAGGCCGCGCGCCCAGGGGGCCTCGCCGCACACCTCGTGGCCGTGGAAGAGCCGGGAGTTGTCGAGGTAGGCGGCCCCGGTGGCCGCGGCGGCCCTGCGCATCCCCGCCTGGAAGGCGGGTACGGCGGTGTTGCGGCCCCAGGCGGTGTCGGAGTCGTAGCCGAGTCCGCCGCAGATCAGCTTGCCGGGGAACCTCGGGTTGTCACGGAAGTCGGGGCCGATCGGGCTCGGGTAGCCCATCAGGACGAGCCGGTAGTCCTCGTCGGCGTATCCGGCGCCGGTCATCACCGTCCGCAGATCGCGGACGGTCGCCTCGACCTTCGGGACCAGGGCGTCGACGCGGGCCTGCCAGCCCCCGGCGTACGTGGGTTCGCAGGGGCCCTGGAGGGTGAGGTAGCGCACGACGCAGTCGGTCATGACCGGGCCGAATTGGAGGTCGTCGTTGGCCCCGGCGACCAGCACGATCATGGTGATCCGGGTGTTGCGGGCCTTGATGGCGAGGCTGTCGCTCTGAACCAGTTCGTCGGCGTACTGCTTGTTTCCGCCGATTCTGATGTTCCCGGTATGGGCGCCGGAGCAGGAGACGTTGTACGTGACGTCCGCCGGGATGCCCGTGCGGTGGATGGCGGCGTCCGGCGAGCGGTGGCACCAGTTGTCCGGCCCGTCGGTACCGGGCTCGTAGGTGCCGACGCCCTCGCCGGAGATCTCGCTGTCGCCGAGCGAGATCAGGCCGGTCCTGCGTTCGGCGAGCGGCCGCTCGGCGGGGCTGCCGTACAGCCGGGTGGCCTCGGCGGCCCGGACGGCTTCCAGCGCGGGCGGGAGAGGGGTGGAGGCGATGGAGGAGGTGGCCGGTTGTGCCGCGCCCGCGGGTCCGGCGGCCGCCAGGCCGCCGACGGCCGCGGCGAGGGCGAGCGCGGCGGCGAGCGTGCGGCGGAGCAGGCGAGGGCCCCCGGGCCCCGGACGTCTGGTGCTGGTGCGCGTCATTGCGCCTCCCGGTGAGTGGTTACCACCGGTATTTACTGGTTGGTAGGCGGTTTGGGAATACGCCGAACAAGAGAAGTGCTCATCTTTTTCAGGAGGTTTGAACACATGGCTGACACGTCAGGCGCCGAGGAGTTCCGCACCGAACACGACTCGATGGGCGAGGTGAAGGTCCCCGCGCACGCCAAGTGGCGTGCGCAGACCCAGCGGGCGGTGGAGAACTTCCCCGTCTCCGGGCAGCGCCTGGAGCGCGCGCACATCGAGGCGCTGGCCCGGATCAAGGGCGCGGCCGCCCGGGTCAACGCCGAGCTGAAGGTGCTGGACCCGGAGGTCGCGGCCGCGATCCAGGAGGCGGCGGAGGAGGTCGCGGCGGGCCGCTGGGACGAGCACTTCCCGGTCGACGTCTTCCAGACGGGCTCGGGCACCTCCTCGAACATGAACACCAACGAGGTGATCGCCACCCTCGCCTCCGAGCGGCTGGGCCGCCCGGTGCACCCCAACGACCACGTCAACGCCTCGCAGTCCTCCAACGACGTCTTCCCCTCGTCCATCCACATCGCGGCGACCGCCGCCGTGACCGCCGACCTGATCCCGGCCCTGGACCACCTGGCGGACTCCCTGGGGCGGAAATCGGCCGAATTCGCGGAGGTCGTCAAGGCGGGCCGTACCCATCTGATGGACGCCACCCCGGTCACCCTCGGCCAGGAGTTCGGCGGCTACGCCGCGCAGGTCCGCTACGGCGTGGAGCGGCTGCGCGCCTCACTGCCCCGGCTCGCCGAACTGCCCCTGGGCGGTACGGCGGTGGGCACCGGCATCAACACCCCGCCGGGCTTCCCGGCGGCCGTGATCGCGCAGGTCGCCCGTGCCACCGGGCTGCCGCTGACCGAGGCCCGCGACCACTTCGAGGCGCAGGGCGCGCGGGACGGGCTGGTGGAGACCTCCGGGCAGCTGCGGACCGTCGCCGTCTCGCTGACGAAGATCTGCAACGACCTGCGCTGGATGGCCTCGGGGCCGCGCACCGGTCTCGCCGAGATCGCCCTGCCCGACCTCCAGCCCGGCTCCTCGATCATGCCGGGCAAGGTCAACCCGGTGATCCCGGAGGCGGTCCTGATGGTCGCCGCCCAGGTCACCGGCAACGACACCACGGTCGCCACGGCGGGCGCGGCGGGCAACTTCGAGCTGAACGTGATGCTCCCGGTCATCGCGAAGAACCTGCTGGAGTCCGTACGGCTGCTCGCCAACGCCGCCCGGCTGCTCGCGGACCGCACGGTCGACGGCATCACCGCCGACGCGGAGCGGGCCCGCGCCTACGCCGAGTCCTCGCCGTCCGTGGTGACCCCGCTGAACCGGTACATCGGCTACGAGGAGGCCGCGAAGGTCGCCAAGAGGTCCCTGAAGGACGGCACCACGATCCGCGAGACCGTCCTGGCCGCGGGCTATGTGGAGCGGGGCGACCTGACGCTGGAACAGCTCGACGAGGCGCTGGACGTGCTGCGGATGACCCGTCCGTGACCCACCGGGTGACCTGAGTCGCAGCGGGCCGGTGGGAGCGCTCCGTAAGATCCCTTCATGACAGGTACGGGAGAGTGCGCACGCTGGGCGCCGGGGGACCAGATCCTCTGGCGCTACCGCGACAACGGCCGGGCCCACCGGGCATCCGACGCCCCGCCCGTCCACATCTGCCGCCCGGTGACGGTCGTCCAGGACACCGACGACCTGCTCGCCGTCTGGATGGCGCCCGGCACCGAGTGCGTACGGCCGGTGCTGGCCGACGGCGGGCAGGTGCACGCCGAGCCGCTGGCCACCCGCTACACCGCGCCGCGCACCACGGCCCGCTCGACCTGGTTCGGCTCCGGGGTGCTGAAGCTGGCCCGGCCCGGCGACCCGTGGTCGGTGTGGCTGTTCTGGGACCGGGGGTGGATCTTCCGCAACTGGTACGTGAACCTGGAGGAGCCGCGCGTCCGGTGGTCCGGAGGGGTGGATTCCGAGGATCACTTTCTCGACATCTCCGTGCACCCCGACCGCAGCTGGAAATGGCTCGACGAGGACGAGTTCGCCCAGGCGCAGCGGGTCGGCCTGATGGACCGGGAGACCGCGGCCCGGGTCCGGGAGGCGGGCCGCGCGGCGGTCGAGGTGATCACCGCCTGGGGCCCGCCGTTCCGCGACGGCTGGGAGCACTGGCGGCCCGATCCGGGGTGGCGGGTGCCGCCGCTGCCGGATGACTGGGACCGCACCCCCGCCGCTATGCCGTCGTGAGACCCTGGAAGCGGCCCTCGGGCGGCCCGGACGGCAGGACCGGGACCGCGGGCGGGCCGCACGCCGCGACCGGCGGACGACACACCGGAACTGACCACAAGTCAGCACACCGGCCGTGCGGAGGGGACGGGCCACGGACCCGGACCTTCCGAGCGGCCGCAGGGCCACCACGAGGGGGTGGAGACATGCACGCCGTCCGCCGCGCCGTCGCCGGAGGGATCGCTGTCCGGCCATCTCCGGGGCACACGGTTTCGGCCCCCCGTGCGGGGGCATCCGGTGACAGCCGTTGTTCTCACCGCGCTCACCGGGGCACAGTGACGCCCCACGAGGCGCCTGCCTCACACAACCGGCCCGGACGGACGGAACCCCACGCGTGACGGAGCATCCCACCTCCCACGAAGGCCGCCAGCCGCTCGCGGCCCGGCAGCAGGAGCGCACCCGGCCCCGCCAGCAGGACGCCGCCGCGGCCGCCGCCGCGGCCGGGATCCCGGGCCCGGCCGCCGCGCCCTCCTCCGGTCCCGGAGCGGCCGCCGTCGCCGACGCGCAGGCGGCCACCCGCCGCGAGGGCGACCGGCTGCGCTTCATCGGCGCCGCCACCCGGCGGATCGCCCGGGGCATGGACCTGGACGAGATCGTCCTGGGCCTGTGCCGGGCCAGTGTGCCGACGTTCTGCGACCTGATCCTGGTCTATCTGCGCGATCCGCTGCCCGTCGGCGACGAGCGCCCGGTGAGCCCGTTCATCCTGCGGCTGCGCCGCAGCGACCGGCTGCGCCTGAGCAGCGAGGAGGGCGAGGCGGGTTCGGAGACCGAGCGGCTGCGGCGCAACGTCGTCGACCCGCAGGCCGACCTGATGCCCGCGGCCGAGCTGTGCGAGGTCCGGGCGGGCGGTGCGCTGGCGGAAGTGCTGCGCGGGGTGCGCCCGGTCTTCGGCGACTCCGCGGCGGCCCGCGCCGCCCTGCCCGAGCTGCTGGGCCCCGGCCGGACCGTCCCCACCGGACACCGGGCGATCCTCGCCCCGCTGCGCGGCAGGCGGCGGGTGATCGGGGCGGCGGTCTTCGTGCGCGGCACCGAGCGGTCCGCGTTCGAGGCCAGTGACCTGCTGGTCGCGGCGCAGCTGGCGACGCACACCGCGCTCGGCATCGACAAGGCCGTGCTGTACGGGCGCGAGGCCTACATCGCCGACGAGTTGCAGCGCACGATGCTGCCCGACTCGCTCCCCCAGCCCACCGGTGTCCGGCTCGCCTCGCGCTACCTCCCGGCGGCCGAGACGGCCCGGGTGGGCGGCGACTGGTACGACGCGATCCCACTGCCGGGCAGCCGGGTCGCGCTGGTCGTCGGCGACGTCATGGGCCACTCCATGACCTCGGCGGCGATCATGGGCCAGCTCCGCACGACGGCGCAGACCCTGGCGCAGCTGGACCTGCCGCCGCAGGAGGTGCTGCACCACCTGGACGAGCAGGCGCAGCGGCTCGGCAGCGACCGCATGGCGACCTGCCTGTACGCGGTGTACGACCCGGTCGCGCACCGGATCACCGTGGCCAACGCCGGGCACCCGCCGCCGGTGCTGCTGCACCTGGGCGGCCGGGCCGAGGTGCTGCGGGTACCCGCGAACGCCCCGATCGGGGTGGGCGGCGTCGACTTCGAGTCGGTCGAGCTGGACGCGCCCGCCGGCGCCACGCTCCTGCTCTACACCGACGGTCTGGTCGAGTCACGGCTGCGGGACGTGTGGACGGGCATCGAGCAGCTGCGGGAGCGCCTGGCGGCGACCGCCCAGCTGACCGGCCCCGACCACTCCCCGCCGCTGGAGGCGCTCTGCGAGGACGTGCTGGACATGCTCGGTCCGGGCGACCGGGACGACGACATCGCGCTGCTGGCCGCCCGCTTCGTCGGGGTCGCGCCGAGCGACGTGGCGTACTGGTACCTGGAGCCGGAGGACGCGGCCCCGAGCCGGGCCCGCAGACTGGCCCGGCGGGCGCTGGACCGGTGGGGCATGAGTGAGCTGGCCGACGAGGTGGAGCTGCTGATCAGCGAGGTCGTCACCAACGCGGTGCGGTACGCGGAGCGGCCGGTGACGCTTCGGCTGCTGCGCACCGACGTGCTGCGCTGCGAGGTCGGCGACGACTCCCCGCAGCTGCCCCGGCAGCGCCGGGCCCGGGACACCGACGAGGGCGGCCGCGGCCTGTTCCTGGTCAACCGACTGGCCCGGCGGTGGGGTGCGACGCGCCTGTCGACGGGGAAGGTCGTCTGGTTCGAGATGGGGCCCCGGGGGCAGTAGGGGCACCCCGGCACGGCCGGGCGCCGTCGGCCCGCCGCACCCCTTCACGGCTCGCGGCCCGCGGCCGGTGGGCCGCCGTGGAGCGTACGTCAGCGCGCGGTGACCACGTACGCGGGGAGCGCCCGGTTGCCGCGCGGCTCGGCGACGGCCCGCAGAACGTCGACCTGGCTCAGGACGAGCTGCCGCATCGCCTCGGGCAGGGGGGCCAGAGACTCCGGTGTTCCGGCCAGGTCGAGGCAGGCGCCGATCTCCCAGTCGCCGTCCTGGAGCTCTCCGGTGTCGGCCGGCCCGCCGCCGTCGGCACTCCAGCCGGTCCCGGGCAGGAGCCGCAGCAGCGCCTCACGGGAGAAGGGCGTGCGGACGTTGCCGCGGCCGCGCGGATCCGCCGCCTCGATCTGACCCTGGATCAGCACGGCGAGGAGGTGTGCCAGTTGGTCGCCGGACCGGGGCGTCAGGTCCCACTCGGTGAACCACAGCCGCCGCGCCCACGGCCGCACCCGGGCGAGGGTGTCCCGCAGCTGTCCGGGCGATGCGAAGTACCAGGAGCAGTGCGCGAGCACCACGTGGTCGAAGGCGCCTTCGGGGAAGTCCACCGCCGGGTCGAGGACGTCGGTGCCGAAGCGGAAGTCGATGCGCGGCCCGAGGGGGCCCGCCGCGAGCCGGGCCGCCGACTCCCCGAGCGTCACCGGCGTCCCGTAGGAGGGCTCGGCCACGTCGACGGCGACCACCCGCCCGCCGGGTCCGGCCGCCTCGGCCAGGACGGCGGTCATGTCGCCCTGGCCGCAGCCCAGTTCGAGGACGGCCGAGCCCGGCGCGATGTCCCAGCCCGCCACGAGCGCGGCCCGGTGCCGGGTCTGGGACAGCTGGCTGTCCGGGCTGTGACCGGCGGCGGCCATGCCGGCCGCGAGCGAGGCGGCCTTGGCCCGCAGGTCAGGCAGATCAGACAGGTCAGGCTGGTCAGGCAGATTCACGACGTCCCTTCCGGGGGGTCACCGCGGGGCCGCTCCGCCGGCCTGGGGCCGCTCGCCCGGCTGGCCGTCGCCGCCCCCGGGCAGGGGCGGGAACTCCGGGCTGGTGGGCGGCGTGGAGGGGGTGGGCGGCGGGCTGCTGGTGGTGGGCGGCGCGGGCGAGGTCGGAGTCTCGCTGGGCGTCTCGCTCGGCGTCTTCGAGGGGGTCTCGGACGGGGTCGGCTTCTCGGACGGGGTGGGCTTCTCGGAAGGCGTGTCGGACGGGGCGGGCGGCGGGGGCACCTCGCCGCGCTCCACGTCCTGGAGGTCGAACGTCTTGTCCGAGCCGCCGCCGAGGGCGCCCAGGGTGTAGTCCGCCCAGATCCGGGCCGGGAAGCCGCCGCCGTTGGCGCGGCCGGAGTTGGCCGTACCGGTGAGGGAGACCTGCTTGCGGCCGCCGTCGCCCTCGCCGAAGAGGGCCACGACCGTGGTCAGCTCCGGGGTGTACCCGGCGAACCAGGCGGACTTGTTGTCCTCGGAGGTGCCGGTCTTGCCCGCCGCGTCGTAGGCGGAGGTGTCGGCCGCGCTGCCGGACCCGGCGTCGACGACCCCGGTGAGCGCCTTGGTGACGGTGTCGGCTGAGGCGCGGCTGATCACCTGTTCCCGCTTGGGGGCCGCGGGCTTCACCGAGCGGTCCCGGTGTTCGGCGGCCTTGAGGATGTGCGGGGTGACCTTCTTGCCGTGGTTGTCGAGGGTGGCGTAGGCGGCGGCCATGTCCCAGGTGGAGGCGTTCATGGTGCCGAGGGAGACGGCGGGGCGCTCGGGGAAGTTCTTGTCCGGTACGCCGAGGGCGAGCGCGGTCTCCTTGGCGGCGGCGGGCGTCACGTCCACGATCATCTGCGCGAAGACGGCGTTGACCGAGCTGTTCGTCGCCCGCTGGACGGAGATCGGGCCGTAGCTGCGGTCGTCCTCGTTCTGCGGATTGAAGGGGGTGTCGCTGCCGACGACGGGCCGCTTGCTGGTGCCGTCGTAGATGGTGTTGAGCCCGATCAGCCGGCCGTTCTGGGTCTTGGACTCGTTCTCCAGGGCGGAGGCGAGCACGAGCGGCTTGAAGGTGGAGGCGGGCTGGTAGTCCTGCCGGGTGGCGTTGTTGATGTAGTGCTTGACGTAGTCCTCGCCGCCGTACATGGCGACGACCTCGCCGGTCTTGGGGTCGACGGAGGTGGCGCCCGCCTGGACGCCCGCGTCGATCTTGCTGCCCTTACGGTCGAGCTTGGACTCCAGCTGGTCCTCGACCGCCTTCTCCAGCGCCTTCTGCCGCTTCTTGTCGATGGAGAGGGTGAACGTCCAGCCGCCCGCCTCGCGGTCCTCGGCGGAGATGCCCTGCTTCGCCAGCTCCTTGTTGGCGGCCTCGACGAGATAGCCCCGCTGCCCCTCCATGCCCTCGGCGGGCTTGGGCTTCTGCGGGACGGCGAACTCCAGCTTCGCCTTCTCCGACTCGGTCAGCCACTCCATCTCGACCATGTTGCGCAGGGTGTAGGCCCAGCGCTCCTTGACCAGCCGCTTGCCCGTGGCGGAGGCGGAGTTCCAGTCGTACTGGCTGGGGGCCTGGAGCAGGGAGGCGAGGTAGGCGCCCTGGGCGACGTCCAGGTCCTTGGCGTCGACGCCGTAGTAGGCCTGGGCCGCGGCCTGTATGCCGCTGGCGCCGCGCCCGTAGTAGGCGGTGTTGATGTACCCGGCGAGGATCTCGTCCTTGGACTGCTTCTGGTCGACCTTGAGCGAGATCACCAGCTCCTTGAGCTTGCGGCTCACGGTGGCGTCCTGCGTCAGGTAGTAGTTCTTCACGTACTGCTGGGTGATGGTCGAGCCGCCCTGCTTGCCCTTGCCGCTGAGGGTGTTGAACAGGCCGCGGGCGGTGCCTTTGATGTCGACGCCCTGGTCCTTGTAGAAGGTCTTGTTCTCGGCGGCGACAAAGGCGTGCTGAACTTTCTTGGGCACCTCGTCCAGGTCGACGATCTGGCGGTTGACGCCCTTGCCGGTCCGGGCGAGCACGGTGCCGTCGCTGTACTTGTAGACGTTGCTCTGCCGCTCGGCCATGGCGTTGGCGGCCGGAACGTCCACGTACAGGTAGAGCGCGCCGAAGGCGCCCATCGCCAGCAGGACGATCCCGAGGAACGCGCCCAGCAGCTTCTTCCACGTGAAGAGTCTGCTTATGCCGCCGCTCTTCGCGGCCCGGCGCGCCTCCCGCGCCTGGGCTCGCCGCGCGTCCGCTCGACCCATGGCTGTGTTGCTCCCGCTTCTCTGCTCGACCCGCTCGCTCGGTCTCCTCAGTCCGTACCGACCTGCCAGCTAACACCGTCGGGCGGGACGAACGACGGGCGATCCGGTCTTTTACGGACGTGAGAATCAGCACCCGCACCTGGGGGAACCGACTCCCGAGGGCTGGACAAGGTTGCGAGATCCGATAATGTGTAATCACATTGATTACGCGGTGCGATACCGCTCGACACGGGGGATCCCATGACCGGACAGCACGACGACCACCACCCCGACGGCCCGGCCACCGACCTTCCCGTCGACGCCCCCGAGATGCCCGAACCGCAGGTCAGAGAGGTTCCGGCGCACGCCATCGCCGGTGGCCTGGGGCTGCTGCTGACCGTGCTCGGCGTGATCGCGGGCGCCGCTCTCGCCGTCGTGGGCGGGGCGGTCGGGGCGGACGGGAACAACGGCGTCGGCGTCCCGCTCCTCGTCGTCGGGGTGTTCGTGGTGATCGCCTCCTTCTTCTGCATGAGCGGTGTGAAGATGGTCGCTCCGGGCGAGGCCCGGGTGATCCAGCTCTTCGGCCGCTACGTCGGCACGATCCGCGCCGACGGGCTGCGCTGGATCAACCCGTTCACCACCAGCCAGAAGATCTCCACCCGGGTCCGCAACCACGAGACCGCCGTCCTCAAGGTCAACGACGCCTACGGCAACCCGATCGAACTGGCCGCGATCGTCGTCTGGAAGGTCGAGGACACCGCCCAAGCCCTCTTCGAGGTCGACGACTTCCTGGAGTTCGTCGCCACCCAGACCGAGGCGGCCGTCCGGCACATCGCCATCGAGTACCCCTACGACGCCCACGAGGAGGACGGCCTCTCGCTGCGCGGCAACGCCGAGGAGATCACCGAGAAGCTGGCCGTCGAGCTGACCGCCCGGGTGAAGGCGGCGGGCGTCCGGATCATCGAGTCGCGCTTCAGCCACCTCGCGTACGCGCCCGAGATCGCCTCCGCGATGCTTCAGCGCCAGCAGGCGGGCGCGGTCGTCGCCGCCCGTCAGCAGATCGTGGAGGGCGCGGTGGGCATGGTCGAGATGGCCCTCATCCGGATCGCCGAGCAGGACATCGTGGAGCTGGACTCCGAGCGGAAGGCGGCCATGGTCAGCAATCTGATGGTGGTGCTGTGCGGCGACCGCGCGGCGCAGCCGGTCCTCAACACGGGCAGCCTCTACCAGTGACCGGCGAGGAGCCTCCCCCGGGGGACGGCGAGGAGCCTCCCCGGCGGCCGCCCGCGGCCCGGTCGCGGCAGCAGCGCAAGCAGATGCTGCTGCGGCTGGACCCCGCCGTGCACGACGCCCTGGCCCGCTGGGCCTCCGACGAACTGCGCAGCGCCAACGCCCAGATCGAGTTCCTGCTGCGGCGGGCGCTGGCCGAGGCGGGACGGCTGCCCGGGGCGGCCCGGCCGATCCCCCGCCGGGGACGGCCGCCGAAGAGCCCGCCGGAGGAGACCGCCCCGAAGGGTCCGGACGCCTGAGGCGGCGCGGAGGGGAGACTCCACGAGCAGGATTCCGGCGAGCGCCGGAGCACGCCCCTGACCCGGGATCGCGGGTCAGGGGCGCTTTTCGGTCTCGTATACACCGCAGGTATACACACGGTGTACAGTGCTCCGCATGTCTATCGGTCACACCCTCCTCGGGCTCCTGGAGTCCGGCCCCCGGCACGGCTACGACCTGAAGCGGACCTTCGACGAGAAGTTCGGCCAGGACCGCCCGCTGCACTACGGCCAGGTCTACTCCACGATGTCCCGGCTGCTGAAGAACGGGCTCGTCGAGGTCGACGGCATAGAGAGCGAAGGGGGGCCCGAGCGCAAGCGGTACGCCATCACCGACGCCGGGATCACCGACGTCTCACGCTGGCTCGCGCAGCCCGAGAAGCCGGAGCCCTACCTCCAGTCGACCCTGTACACCAAGGTCGTCCTCGCCCTCCTCACCGGTCGCGACGCCGCCGACCTGCTGGACGCCCAGCGCTCGGAGCATCTGCGCCTGATGCGGGTGCTCACCGACCGCAAGCGCGCGGGCGACCTCGCCGACCAGCTGATCTGCGACCACGCCCTGTTCCATCTGGAAGCCGATCTGCGCTGGCTGGAACTGACCGCCGCCCGCCTCGGTCAGCTCGCCAAGGCGGTGACCGCGTGATCCCCGAAGGCTCCCTGCTGGCCGCGCGCGACCTGCGCAAGACCTACGGAGCGACGCCCGCCCTGGACGGCGCCTCGTTCTCCGTCCACCCCGGCGAGGTCGTGGCCGTGATGGGCCCCTCCGGCTCCGGCAAGTCCACCCTGCTGCACTGCCTGGCCGGGATCATCACCCCCGACTCCGGCACCATCACCTACGCGGGCCGCGAGCTGTCCGCGATGCCGGACGCCGAGCGCAGCGCCCTGCGCCGCAGCGACTTCGGCTTCGTGTTCCAGTTCGGCCAGCTCGTCCCCGAGCTCACCTGCCTGGAGAACGTGGCCCTGCCGCTGCGGCTCGACGGTGTGAAGCGCAAGGCCGCCGAGCGTGCCGCCCTGCGGTGGATGGAGCGGCTGGAGGTCGAGGACCTCGGCGCCAAGCGGCCCGGCGAGGTCTCCGGCGGACAGGGCCAGCGGGTCGCCGTGGCCCGCGCCCTGGCCGGCTCCCCGAAGGTGATCTTCGCGGACGAGCCGACGGGCGCGCTGGACTCCCTCAACGGCGAGCGGGTCATGGAACTGCTCACCCAGGCCGCCCGCTCCACCAACGCCGCGGTGGTCCTGGTGACCCACGAGGCCCGGGTCGCCGCCTACTCCGACCGCGACGTCACCGTACGCGACGGCCGGGCCCGCGACCTGGAGCACTCCGCATGACCCTCCTCGACGAGAAGCGGTCCGCACCGCCCCCGCGCCCCGCACCGCCCGCCCGCACCGCCACCGCCCTGCGGGATCTCGGCCTCGGCATCCGGTTCGCGGCCGGCGGCGGCCGCGAGGGCTGGACCCGTACGCTGCTGACCGCCGTCGGCGTCGGCCTCGGGGTGACCCTGCTGCTCCTCGCCTCCTCCGTCCCCCACATGCGCGAGGCGCGCGCCGAGCGCGAGCAGGCACGGGGGGAGACGCCCGTCTCCGCGGCGCGGGACGTGGCCTCGGACAGCTCGGTGCTGGGGCTGAGCGCGACCACCGAGTACCGCGGGCGGACCGTCGTCGGCCGGCTGGTGCGCGCCGAGGGCCCCGACCCGGTCCGCGCGCCGGGCGTCGCCCGCTTCCCCGCGGCGGGCGAGATGGTGGTCTCCCCCGCCCTGCGGGAGCTGCTGGACTCCCCGGACGGCGAACTGCTGCGCGAGCGGCTGCCGTACGAGGTCATCGGCACCGTCGGCGACCCGGGCCTGCGCTCCCCCAACGATCTCCTCTACTACGCGGGCGACGACAGCCTGACGGTGGCCAGGGGCGCGGAACGGATCACCGGATACGGCAAGGAGATCCCGGGCGAACCGCTCCAGCCGGTGCTGATCGTCCTGCTCGTCATGGTCTGCGTCGTGCTGCTGGTGCCGGTCGGGATCTTCATCGCCACCGCGGTCCGCTTCGGCGGGGACCGTCGCGACCGGCGGCTGGCCGCCCTGCGCCTGGTCGGCGCGGACATCCGGTCGACCCGGCGGATCGCGGCCGGGGAGGCCCTGTTCGGCTCGGTGCTCGGGCTGCTCGCCGGGGCGGGGTTCTTCCTGGTGGCACGGCGGTTCGCCGGTGCGGTGGAGGTCTGGGACTTCAGCTCGTTCCCGGCCGACCTGGTGCCCGCGCCCTGGCTGGCGGCGCTGGTCGTGGTCGCGGTGCCGCTGACCGCCGTGCTCGTCACCCTGGGGGCGATGCGCTCGGTGGTGATCGAACCGCTCGGCGTCGTACGCCGGGGGCGCGAGCGGGGCCGCCGGCTGTGGTGGCGGCTTCCGGTGCCGCTGCTGGGTCTCGGGGTGCTCGGCCTGACCGGCCGGGTGGCGGAGACCGAGCCGGTCGAGCCGTACCCGATCGCGCTGGGCGCGGTCCTGGTGCTGGTCGGGCTCGCCCTGCTGCTGCCCTGGCTGGTGGAGGCCTGCGTGAACCGGCTGCGCGGCGGTCCGGTGTCCTGGCAGCTCGCCACCCGCAGGCTCCAGTTGAGCAGTGGTGCGGCCTCCCGCGCGGTCAGCGGGGTCACCGTCGCGGTGGCCGGGGCGATCGCGCTCCAGATGCTGTTCGCCGCGATGAACGCCGACTTCGAGCGGGCGACCGGCCAGGACCCCTCGCGGGCCCAGTTCGCCGCGTCCTCCGACGACGTCACCGGTGCGGCGGCCACCGAGGCCATCGCGGAGTTCCGGGCGACCCCGGGGGTGGAGAAGGTGATCGGCTCGGTGGAGGCGTACGCGTCGAAGCCCGGCGTCTTCGCCGCCGACGACGTGCCGCCCACCACCGAGCTGACCGTGGGCACCTGCGACACCCTGCGCGAACTGGCCCGGATCGGCGCCTGCGAGGACGGCGACACGTTCGTCGTGCACCCGGCCGACCGGGAGACGGCCGACTGGGTCGACCGGACGGCCCGCAAGGGCAAGGCCGTCGAGATCGGCGAGGGCATGGGCCGTGAGCCGTTCCGCTGGACGCTGCCCGCCGACTCCCCGACCGTGCCGGGCCGCCGCGACCCGATGGGCGAGGAGCACTGGGGGATCATGGCCACCACCGGCGCGATCGACGCGGGTGAACTGCCCGGCGCGCGGATCGTCGCCCAGATCCGGGTCGACGAGAGCGTGCCGGACATCGCGGAGCACGTACGCAACACGGCGGCCCGGATCGACCCCGCGATGCAGTTCTTCGCACTGAACTCGGTGGAGCGCGACCGGCAGTACGCGAGCATCCGCACCGGCCTCCAGGTGGGCGCGACCGTGGTGCTGCTGCTGATCGCCGCCTCGATGCTGGTCTCCCAGCTGGAGCAGTTGCGGGAACGCCGACGGCTGCTGTCCGTGCTGGTCGCCTTCGGCACCCGGCGGGCCACGCTCGGCTGGTCGGTGCTGTGGCAGACCGCCGTGCCGGTGGTGCTCGGTCTCGCGACGGCGGTCGTGGGCGGCCTCGGGCTCGGGGCGACGCTGGCCTGGATGATCGAGAAACAGGTCGCCGACTGGTGGCTGTTCTGGCCGATGGCGGGGGCGGGCGGTGCGCTGATCGCGCTGGTCACCCTGGCATCGCTGCCGCCGCTGTGGCGCATGATGCGCCCGGACGGCCTGCGCACGGAGTGACCCGGGGCTGACCCGGGCCGGGCGTACGCGGCCGGGTCCCGGGCGACCGCGCCCCGGCCGCCTGCGCCTTCCGCCCGGCCCAACTCCCGGTCGGGGCGGGAGGCTTCCGTCTCAGTCCTGGTCCGGGTGGTGGACCACCCGGACGGGCAGCGGCTCCATCGCCTCGCGCAGCGCGGCCGCCAGCTCCTCGAACTCGCCGCCCCGCGCCGACCCGGTCCGCATGGCCAGCGCGACCCGCCGGGTGGGCGCCGGGTCCGCGAAGTACCCGGTGGACAGGGCCGCGTTGCGGCCGGTCTCCACCGTCACCGCGGTGCGCGGCAGCAGCGTCACCCCGAGCCCGCCCGCGACCAGCTGGACCAGGGTGGAGAGCCCGGCGGCGGTCGTGGTCACCGGTGCGCCCCGGGTGCGGCCCGCCTCGCGGCAGATGTCCAGGGCCTGGTCGCGCAGGCAGTGCCCCTCGTCCAGGAGGAGCAGCGGCAGCTCTCGCAGGGCGGCACGCGGGATGTCGGCCTGCCCGCCGAGCCCGTGGTCCTCGGCCATGACCAGGACGAAGTCCTGGTCGAACAGCGGGAGTTCGGTGACGCCGGGCGCCCCGAGCGGCACGGCGAGCAGCAGCAGGTCGAGCCGTCCGGCCGCGAGTCCCTCCAGAGCCGAGGAGGTCTGCTCCTCGTGGACCTGGAGGTCGAGGTCCGGGTAGCGGTCGTGGACGAGGCGGAGCACGGTGGGCAGGAGGTAGGGGGCGACGGTGGGGATCACACCGAGCCGGAGCACCCCGGTGAACGGCGCCCGGACCGCCTCGGCCTCCTCCATCAGCGCGGCGAGGGCGTCCAGCACCGCCCCGGCCCGCAGCGCCAGCCGCTCCCCCGCGGGCGAGAGCAGCACCTTGCGCGTCGTACGCTCGATGAGCTGGACACCCAGTGCCTCCTCCAGGGTGGAGACGGCCCCCGAGAGGGCGGGCTGACTCATCCCGATTGCTGCCGCCGCGTCCCGGAAGTGCAGATGTTCCGCGACGGCGGCGAAGGCGCGCAGCTGCGACAGACTGGGCTGCCTGCCGGGCGACTTACCGGACTTCCTGGGGCGTAGGCCCGGATCTTCCTGCGCCACTGATAGGCACCTCCGATCATCGGGACCGAGTGTAGCTATTTCTGTGATCAATGCACTCTGTGCCAAGGTGGAACCCGTCCAACCCTCAGGAAGACCCCCAAAAGGGCAATTCCAGACGTTGCAAGGAGAGCGCGTGCTCACTGTCGGTGACAAGTTCCCCGAGTTCGACCTGACCGCTTGTGTCTCGCTGGAGAGCGGCAAGGAGTTCGAGCAGATCAACCACAAGACCTACGAGGGCAAGTGGAAGATCGTCTTCGCGTGGCCGAAGGACTTCACCTTCGTCTGCCCCACGGAGATCGCCGCCTTCGGGAAGCTGAACGAGGAGTTCGCCGACCGCGACGCCCAGATCCTCGGCTTCTCCGGTGACTCCGAGTTCGTGCACCACGCCTGGCGCAAGGACCACCCGGACCTGACCGACCTGCCCTTCCCGATGCTGGCCGACTCCCGGCACGAGCTCATGCGGGACCTCGGCATCGAGGGCGAGGACGGCTTCGCCCAGCGCGCCGTCTTCATCGTCGACCAGAACAACGAGATCCAGTTCACGATGGTGACCGCCGGTTCCGTGGGCCGTAACCCCAAGGAGGTCCTGCGGGTCCTCGACGCCCTCCAGACCGACGAGCTGTGCCCGTGCAACTGGACCAAGGGCGAGAACACCCTCGACCCGGTCGCGCTCCTCTCGGGCGAGTGAGCTGACACGGACATGGCTCTCGACGAACTCAAGTCCGCCGTACCGGACTTCGCCAAGGACCTGAAGCTGAACCTCGGTTCGGTCATCGGCAACAGCGAGCTCCCCCAGCAGCAGCTGTGGGGCACCGTGCTGGCCTGTGCGATCGCCTCGCGCTCGCCGAAGGTGCTGCGCGAGCTGGAGCCGGAGGCGAAGGCCAACCTCTCCCCCGAGGCGTACACCGCGGCGAAGTCGGCCGCCGCCGTCATGGCGATGAACAACGTCTTCTACCGCACCCGGCACCTGCTGTCGGACCCCGAGTACGGGACGCTCCGCGCGGGTCTGCGGATGAACGTCATCGGCAACCCGGGCGTGGAGAAGATCGACTTCGAGCTGTGGTCGCTCGCCGTCTCCGCGATCAACGGCTGCGGCCAGTGCCTCGACTCGCACGAGCAGGTGCTGCGCAAGGCCGGTGTGGACCGCGAGACCGTTCAGGAAGCCGTCAAGATCGCCTCGGTGATCCAGGCGGTCGGTGTGACCCTCGACGCCGAGGCCGTACTCGCCGAGCAGTGACACCCTCCTGACGCACCGGAAGAGCCCCGGGGACGACCGACCGTCCCCGGGGCTCTTCCCGTCGCTCCGCCCCGCGCTACTCCCGCGGCGGCCGCTCGTCGGGCCCGCGCTCGACGGGCGCCTCCGGCGCGGGCGCGCCCCGCCCCGGCTCTCCGCCCCCCGCCTCGGTGCTCCCGCCGACGGCCGAGCCCGCGGGCACCGGGTTCATCGACAGGGCCGTGGAGCCGTGCCGCCCTCCGGCGCCGCCCGGTCCCCCGGGGGTCGCGTACGAGCGCAGATAGCCGACCACCGTGTTGGTCACGGCGACCAGCGGTACGGCGACCACCGCACCCCCGATCCCCGCGACCAGGCCGCCCGTGGCCACCGCGAGGACCACCGCGAGCGGGTGGACCCGGACCGCGCGGCCGAGGATGAACGGCTGGAGGATGTGGCCCTCGATCTGCTGGACCGCCAGCACCACGACCAGCGCCCACAGCGCCGTCCACACGCCCTCGGTGACCAGCGCGACGACCACCGCCAGCGCCCCGGAGACCACCGCGCCGACGAGCGGGATGAAGGCGAACAGGAAGATGAAGACGGCCAGCGGCACCGCGAGCGGCACGTTGAGGAAGTAGAGCCCGAGACCGATGAAGATGGCGTCGATCAGGGCGACCAGGACCGTGCCCCGGACGTAGGCGGTGAGGGTGCGCCAGGCGCGCGGTCCGGCCCCGGCGACCCCGGGACGAGCGGCGGCGGGCACCAGCTTCAGCGACCACTCCCAGATGCGCCTGCCGTCGTAGAGCAGGAAGAGCGTGGAGAACATCGCCAGCAGCAGCCCGGTGAGGAACTCCACCATCACCGTGACGCCCTGGAGACCGGCGGAGGTGATCTCCTCGGTGTTGGTTCCGATGGTGTCGCTGAGGTTCTTGGCGATGTCGTTGATCTGCGACTCGGTGACGTGGAAGGGGCTGTCCAGCAGCCAGCGCTTCAGCTCGTCGATCCCGTCACGGACCCGGTCGGAGAGCGTGTCGAGGTTGTCCATCACCTGCCACACCACGAACCAGGCGACCAGGCCGATGATGACGAACCCGAGCACGGCGGTCACGGCGGTGGCGAGCCCGTGCGGCAGCCCGAACCGCTTGAGCCGCACGACGGTGGGCTGGAGCATCGCGGTGACGAGCAGGGCGGCGGAGAAGGCGAGCACCACCAGCTCCACCGCGGTGATCACCTGCATCAGCACCCAGAGCGTCCCGGCGAGGATCAGGAAGCGCCAGCCGACCTCGGCGGCGACCCGCATCCCCCAGGGCAGCGCCGCGACCGGATCGGGTTTGGCGGCGACGGTGGGGGCGTACGAGGGCGGTGCGGGCACCTGCCCCGGCTCGTGATCGGCGTCGGGGACGGCCCCCTTCACCGTGAAGGGCTCGTCGTCGGCGGCGGCCCTCGCACGACGCTCGTCCAGGCGCGCGCCCAGCTCCGTCAGTTCGGTTCCGAAGCGGCCCAGCCAGCCCGGCAGTTTTGACATGCTCTCTTTCCTTCCCCCATCTCGGCTTCCCAGCGCTCCGGCTTCACCGGAAAGTGACCGTACAACGCGCGAGGCCCCTCACCGTGTGGACGGTGAGGGGCCTCGCGAGGTTGAGTCGCGGCCGGCGGGGGCTGCGCTCCTGGTCTAGTACCAGTTGTTGGCCTGCCAGAAGGACCAGGCACCGCACGGGGAGCCGTAGCGGCCGTCCATGTAGCTGAGGCCCCACTTGATCTGGGTGGCCGGGTTGGTCTGCCAGTCGGCGCCCGCGGAGGACATCTTGTGGCCGGGCAGGGCCTGCATCAGTCCGTACGCCCCGGAGGAGGGGTTGGACGCGCGGTAGTTCCAGGTCGACTCGTGGTTCACGATGTTGCTGAAGCACTGGAACTGGTCGGCGGGGACCATCTGACGGGCCATCGCCTGGACCTGGGCCACGCTGTAGGAGCCCTGCGCGGCGAAGGAGGAGGCGTCGCGGACGGAGGACCGGCTGGCGCGCTCGGCCTCCTTCTTCTCCTTGGCCTCCCGCTCGGCCTTGCGCTCCGCCTCGGCCCGGTCCTCGGCGGCCTGCTTCTTGGACTTGGCGTCCTTGGCGGCCTGGAGGCGGGCCGACTCCTCGGCCGACTTCTTGGCGGAGGCGTCGGCGGCGGAGGCCTGGGCGTCGGCCTGCTGCGTCAGCGAGGCGGTCTGCACCTGGGCCTGCTGGCCGGCGGGGATGTCTGCGAGCAGCGTGGTGTCGGCTGCGGCCGCCTCGAAGTTGTTGTCGTCAGCGGCGGGAGTGCCGCCCGAAGCAACGCCAACGACGGCGCCTACGGTGGTGACCGCGGTGGCGGATGCCACAGCGAACCCCCGGACCGAGATCCGGCTCACATGGTGTCCTTCCAGCATCGTCCGCTCAGGTGACCTCGCGGGCGCGTTCGTGCCCCCGGCACTGGCCTCCCTACTGCGTGGGTCACGGGAGGCACGGGCCCGTTGGGCAACCCCCCTGAGGGAGCTGCCGCGTGGTACTCGCGGGCGGCATACGGGCGTCACATGTGGAGTTGTGTAGTGCGTGGCGCCTCTGGAGGTGCCCAAGTGCCGTATGCGGGGCCTGACGGAAGCAAGACTCTGCCGGACGGGTGCGCCGGGAGGCAATTCTGTCTCACGTGGGAAAGGTCACACCTCGTTTGGGCCACCGGTTTCGCGGAAATGACGGCGCAGCACGATGCCGCCCGGCTAAGCTGCTTGGCTCGCCGGGCGGCATCAACGGGACATGCGGGTCAGATCTGACCTTCCTCCAGCATTTCGGTCACCAGCGCGGCGATCCGCGACCGCTCGGAACGGGTGAGCGTGACGTGGGCGAACAGCGGATGCCCCTTCAGCTTCTCGACGACGGCGACGACTCCGTCGTACCGGCCGACCCGGAGGTTGTCCCGCTGGGCGACGTCGTGGGTGAGCACGACACGCGAATTCGCCCCGATCCGGGACAACACGGTCAGCAGGACGTTCCGTTCGAGCGACTGGGCCTCGTCCACGATCACGAACGCGTCGTGCAGCGAACGGCCGCGGATGTGGGTCAGCGGCAGGACCTCCAGCATCCCGCGCCCGAGGATCTCCTCGATGACCTCACGTCCGGCGACCGCCGACAGCGTGTCGAAGACCGCCTGCGCCCAGGGGCTCATCTTCTCGGCCTCGCTGCCGGGGAGATAGCCGAGCTCCTGGCCGCCGACCGCGTACAGCGGGCGGAAGACCATCACCTTCTTGTGCTGCTGACGCTCCAGCACCGCCTCCAGGCCCGCGCAGAGCGCCAGCGCCGACTTGCCGGTGCCGGCCCGGCCGCCGAGCGAGACGATGCCGACCTCCTGGTCGAGCAGCAGGTCCAGGGCGATCCGCTGCTCGGCGCTGCGGCCGTGGATGCCGAAGGCCTCCCGGTCGCCCCGCACGAGGCGCACGTTGCCCTCGGCCGTGACCCGGCCCAGCGCCTTGCCGCGCTCGGACTGGAGGACCAGACCGGTGTGGACGGGCAGGTCGGCGGCCTCGGGGACGTACAGCGTCTCCTCGGCGAACAGCAGGTCGACCTGCTCCCCGGAGAGGGGCAGCTCGCTCATCCCGGTCCAGCCGGAGTCGGTGATGGCCAGCTCCGCGCGGTACTCCTCGGCGAGGAGGCCGACGGAGGACGCCTTGATGCGCAGCGGCAGGTCCTTGGAGACGACCGTGACGTCGTACCCCTCGGCCTGGAGGTTGCGCGCGACCGCGAGGATCCGTGAGTCGTTGTCCCCCAACCGGTAGCCGGCGGGCAGGACGCCGGGATCGGAGTGGTTCAGCTCGACACGGAGCGACCCGCCCAGATCCCCGAGCGGGATCGGGGCGTCCAGGCGGCCGTACCGGATCCGGAAGTCGTCCAGCAGCCGCAGGGCCTGCCGGGCGAAGTAGCCGAGCTCGGGATGGTGCCGCTTGGCCTCCAGCTCGGTGACGACCACGATCGGCAGCACGACTTCGTGCTCGTCGAAGCGGGACATGGCACCGGGATCGGCCAGCAGGACGCTGGTGTCGAGAACGTATGTGCGCCGGTCGGGCATGCGGCGCTTGGCACTGGTCACCACGGAAGGACGTACCCCCTCGGACGAGGTCGGGGAGTGCGACAAACGGTCGCGGAGCTTCCCGAAGGGAGAGGACGGACCGGGATCGGGCCCCTGTGCGCGGGCCGGACCACGGCCTCCACGTCGGCCGGACGCTGTGTACGGTCCTTCGTGCGCAAAGGGCCTCCCGGGCGAGCGGACTGGGTGCCGCTCACTTGGTGACGACATCCGCCTGGTTGATGACCGGATGTCGACCTGCCAGGGGTATTCCCTATCTGGCGCGAAGCCATGCAGCTGTACGGGGCACGGTGCGGAGAAGTCCTGGTGGACGCCGGATGACTCCGAGGGTGGTGTCCACCGTGCCCGGGGCCGCTCAGGCCCCGTAGCGCCGGTGCCTGGCGGCATAGTCGCGCAGCGCCCGCAGGAAGTCGACCTTGCGGAAAGCGGGCCAGAAAACCTCGCAGAAGTAGTACTCCGAATGGGCGCTCTGCCAGAGCATGAAGCCCGAGAGCCGCTGCTCACCGCTGGTCCGGATCACCAGATCGGGGTCGGGCTGGCCGCGGGTGTAGAGGTGCTCGGAGATCAGGTCGGTGGAGACGACCTCGGCCAGTTCCTCGAAGGTCGTGCCCTTCGCCGAGTGCTCCAGCAGCAGGGAGCGCACCGCGTCCGCGATCTCCTGGCGGCCGCCGTAACCGACGGCGACATTGACGATTATCCCGTCGATACCGGACGTCGACTCCTGGGCCTCCTTGAGGACCGTCTGCGTCTCCGGCGGGAGCAGGTCGAGCGTGCCGACGTGGTGGACCCGCCAGCGCCCGTCCGCGGCGAGGTTGCGCACGGTGTTCTCGATGATGCGCAGCAGCGGCTTCAGCTCGTGCTCGGGCCGGTCGAAGTTGTCCGTGGACAGCATCCAGAGGGTGACGACCTCGACATCGGTCTCGTCGCACCAGCCGAGCAGCTCGGAGATCTTGTCCGCACCCGCCTGGTGGCCCTGCACGGCCGACCCGCCCGAGGCCTTCGCCCACCGGCGGTTGCCGTCGAGGATGACCCCGATGTGCTTCGGTACCTGGTCGTGGTCGAGGCGGCCTTCCACCCGGCGCGCGTAGAGCCTGTACACCAGGTCACGGAAGTTCACTGCGTTCGTCCTCTCGGTTCCGTACGGGCCCGGGGCCCGCCCGGCATTCCCGAAGCCGCCACATTACTGCGAGCGGGTCACGGGGGCCCAACCCGGTCTGTCACAACTCCGTGATAGGGAGGGAAACGTGACTGAATACCTCTCCCCCGACCTGCGGTATCGCCCCGCCGGCTCGCGTTACGACTCCATGGAATACCGCCGCACCGGGCGCAGCGGCCTCAAGCTGCCCGCCCTCTCCCTCGGCCTGTGGCACAACTTCGGCGACGACCGGTCCCTGGAGTCCCAGCGGGCCATCCTGCGCCGCGCCTTCGATCTCGGGGTCACCCACTTCGACCTGGCCAACAACTACGGCCCCCCGCCCGGCTCGGCCGAGCTGAACTTCGGCAAGCTGTTCGCCCAGGACTTTTCCCGGCACCGCGACGAACTGGTCATCTCCACCAAGGCCGGATATCTGATGCACCCCGGCCCGTACGGCGAGTGGGGCTCCCGTAAGTACCTGCTGTCCTCGCTCGACGCCTCCCTCGAACGGATGGGCCTCGAATACGTCGACATCTTCTACTCGCACCGCTTCGACCCCGACACCCCGCTGGAGGAGACGATGGGCGCCCTGGCGTCCGCCGTCCGGCAGGGCAAGGCGCTGTACGCGGGCGTCTCCTCCTACACCGCGGAGCAGACGGCCGAGGCCGCCCGGCTGCTGCGGGAGATGGGCGTCCCCGCCCTGATCCACCAGCCGTCCTACTCCATGATCAACCGCTGGATCGAGGACGACGGCCTCCTCGACACCCTGGAGAGCGCGGGCATGGGCTGCATCTCCTTCGTGCCGCTCGCCCAGGGCCTGCTCACGAACAAGTACCTCAAGGGCATCCCGGAGGGTTCACGCGCCACCCAGGGCAAGTCCCTCGACCCGGACCTCCTCTCGGAGGAGGTGCTGCGCCGGCTGCGCGGCCTGAACGACATCGCGCAGAACCGCGGCCAGTCCCTCGCCCAGCTCGCCATCGCCTGGGTGCTGCGCGACAGCCGGATGACCTCCGCGCTGATCGGGGCGTCGAGCGTGAAGCAGCTGGAGGAGAACGTCGCGGCGCTGGCGGGCCCGGAGCTGACCGCCGAGGAGCTGAAGGAGATCGACGCCTTCGCGGTGGACACGGCGGGAACGAACATCTGGGCCGGTCGCGGCTGAGGTGAGCGGGTGAGTGAACCGGGGCGATGAGCCGAGCGGGCGAGCGGCGGAGCCACGGGACCGCGGGGCGCCGGGGCGGCCGCAGCGCCGAGACTGCGGAGTCCCGAAGCAGCTCGGCGAGGGGGAAAAGAAAACGGGCCGGTCCGTGGGGGGGGATACGGACCGGCCCGAGGGGGGGTTTCCACCATAACCCTTCGTAAGTGATGCCGCTTGCCACGCCACTCCCTGCTCACTCTCCGAAAACGGCGGATGTCCCGGCGAAGGGGGCCCGCACGGCCCCGCGAGCTCGATATGAGAACGCCAGGAGGGCGACACGAGGGCGTTCGCCGTCCGGTTGCGGACAGGTACTGACCTGAAGGGGCCCTACGTTCGAGGAATGACTCCACGACACCGGGTGACCGCGACCGTGACCTGGCCGCGGGCGAACGCCCGGCGCCTGGCCCGCCAGCATCTGACCGCTCCCGTTCCCGTTCCCGCTCCCGCCCCCGCCGACGTCTCCGCGGCTTCCTCCGGGGCCGCCTCCGCGGCGGAGGTGGTCGGCGCGATGCTCGGCGCCCACGCCCAGGTTCTGTCGGCCGCCGAGCTCTCGGTGGGGCTGCGCGGCGCCGGACTGACCCGTGCGGACGTCCGCACGGCGCTGTGGGCGGAGCGGAGCGGGCCGGGTGGCGGGAGCGAGCGGGGCGGTCGGACGCTGGTGAAGACGTTCGGGCCGCGGGGGACGGTCCATCTGCTGCCGCTGGCCGACCTGCCCCTGTGGACCGGTGCGCTGTCCGCCCTGCCGGTAGGCCCGAATCTCTTCGCCAAGGACGCCGGGATGACCCCGGACCAGGTGGAGGCGATCGGGGACGTGCTGACCGGGGCGGAACTCACCGTCGACGAACTGTCCGACGAGGTCGTCGCGCGGACCGGGCCGTGGGCCGGGGACCCGGTGATGCCCGCCTTCAGGACGATGTGGCCGCGCTGGCGGCAGGTCCTCCACCTGGCGGGCCACCGAGGTGTCCTCGCCTACGCCCCGAACCGGGACCGCAAGACGACGTACGGCAACCCCGGGTGCACCCCGCTGCCCGGCCCGGAGGCGCTCGCGGCGCTGATCGAGCGGTACCTGTACGCGTACGGGCCCGCCACCCCCGCCCATTTCGCCCGGTGGCTGGCCGCTCCGGTGCGCTGGGCGACCGCTCGGTTCGCCGCGCTGGCGGCGTCGGGGGCGATCGAGGAGGTGCCCTTCGCGGACGAGGGGGCGGCCTGGGTGGTCGCGGGCGATACGGAGTTCCCGGACGAGCCGGTGCGGGGGGCGCGGCTGCTCCCGTACTTCGACGCGTTCACCATCGCCTCGCAGCCCCGCGAGCGGCTGTTCCCCGGACCGGCGTACGAGCGGGCGCTCGGGGGCGGGCAGGCCGGCAACTATCCGGTGCTGCTGGTGGACGGCACGGTCGCCGGGGTCTGGCACCAGCGCCGCTCGGGCCGCCGCATCGCGGTGACGGTGGAGCCGTTGAAGCGGCTGTCGGCGGCCCGGCTGCGGGAGTTGGAACGGCAGGTGGACCGGGTGGCCGCGGTCATGGAGGGGACGGCGGAGCTGACGGTGGGCCCGGTGACGGTGGGGCCGCACGCGTAAGGATGCGGGGCGGCGGCGAATGCCTTTCCTGACAAGCCAGTTGCGTCTGCGTACGGGGCGGTCGGCGTGGGTCATCTCGTACGAGTCGGTCCGCGTGCGTCAGAAGTGCTGGGCGAAGCGGATCACCAGCGTGTCCCCGGCCTCGACCGCGAAGTCCCCTTCCGCGCACCGGATCACGGCCTGGACCACCTCACCGTTGGTGTTCCGGTGTTCCCGGGTGCCCACGACCGTCCAGGCTCCGCCGTACGGCACGACAGGTAAACCAGAGGGCTGGGCGTGCTGCCACTGGCTGGCCGGTACGCACCAGTCGGGCAGCCGCGGCCAGGCGCCGGGGGTGACGCGGAGTGTCCCGTCGGAGACGCAGGTCAGCAGGACGGACTGGCCCTCCGCGATCACGAACTCCACCGCCTCCGGCTCGCCCGCGCGGCCCTCGGGCCGGTAGTAGACGCCAAGGACGGCGGTGATCCGGGCCCCGGTGAGCCAGTCGGCGTTCCCGTGCCGCGGGCGACCGGTCGGCGCCGCACGGTCTTCCCGCTCCAAGGTCATGGCCGCTTCCGCTCCTTCGCTTCGCTGGCGTCCTCCCGTCGAATAGGACGACGGTGCCGGTGATCCCGTTGCCTCCGGGGCAAGAGTGAACGGACGTCCGTGGTAGGCGGGTTGACCGTACGCCGGTCCCGGGCCGCTGCTCCCGGTCACGCCACCGTCCTGCGGTCCCGGTCAGCAGGCGGGTGATGCGGGCGAGAACGGGAGACGGTCGGACGGCGGTTCGGGCACAGGGGCATCGTGCCAGGTGGGCGCGCGGGGAGGCGAACCCGTTTCACGGGAGGGACGCCACTCATGCCGCGAGGGCTCCGAGCAGCACCCCGGTCAGCGCTCCGGCGATCATGAACGGGCCGAACGGGATACCGGTCCTGCGCCCCGCCCGGCGCAGCAGCACCAGCCCGAGTCCGTACGCCGCCCCGAACAGGAACCCGGCGAACCCGCCCAGGAACAGCACCGCCCAGCCGTACCAGCCGAGGGCCACGCCCAGGGCGAGGGCGAGCTTCACGTCACCGAAGCCCATGCCGTTCGGGTTGATCAGGAAGAGCAGCAGGTAGAAGCCGCCGAGGGCCAGGCCGCCCAGGAGTCCGGAGGTCCAGGAGCCCCCGGGTCCGGGGAGGAGGGCCGCCCCGCCGAGCAGGACGACGGCCGCGGCGGCCAGGGGCAGGGTCAGCGGGTCGGGGAGGCGGTGGACGCGCAGGTCGACGACGGCGAGGAGCACGGCGACGGGGGTCAGCGCCAGCCACCCGATCAGTTCGGGCCGGGCCCCGGTGGCGGCGGCGAGCGCGACGCAGACGAGCACGGTGACGACGGGGGTGAGGACCCCGGGGGCGTAGACGCCCGGGGGCCGGGGGCCGGCGCCGAAGCGGGCCCGTCCGGCGTCACCGCGGGCGCCGGACCGGGGGCCGGTGTGCGTGTCGGAACCGGGCCCGATGCCGGAGCCGGTGTCGGCGTGCGTGCCGGTGTCGGTATGCGTGTCTGACCCGGTGTCCGAGCCGGTGTCGGCGTGCGTGCCGGGTGCGGCGCAGGGGGTGCAGCGGGCCGGGCCGAGCCAGCCGTGGGCCGGGCCGGTGAGCGGATGACCGGCCGGGCACGCGGTACGCCAGGGCTCCTCGGGCTCGACGGCGAACCGGTAGGCGGCACGCGGGATCAGCAGTCCGGTGACGGCACCCCAGACAGCGGCGAGGGCGAGCAGCGCGGCGTCCACGGGGCGACCTTAAGCCCCCGCGCTGCCACGGGTCTTGGGCCCGGGGACCCATGCCCGCCCGTTCGGGCCCCACGTCCGGTCCCCGGAGGCTACGGTCGGTGCCCATGTGGACGAGGACGTGGCGGGACGGGGACGGAACACTCACGGTCGGCGCGGACTCCGGCGCGGGGTCCCGCCGGGTGCCGCTGCGGATAGCGGCCTCCTACCGGGCCCGCACCCGGGGACTGCTGGGGCGGGACGGGATCGACGGGGCGTTGCTGCTCACCCCGTGCGGGAGCGTGCACACCTTCCGGATGCGGTTCCCCATCGATGTGGCCTACCTGGACCGGAGGTTGACGGTGCTGGCGGTCCGCACGATGCCACCGGGCCGACTGGGCCTGCCCCGGCCGCGGGCCCGGCACGTGGTGGAGGCGGAGGCCGGGGCGATGGAGCGCTGGGGGGTGCGGCCGGGCGTACGGCTGGAGTTGCGGGCGTCGGACGCCGCGTAGGACGTCCGGACGCGAGCCTTCCCCGGGGCAGCCGCTTGGGCTGGGTCGGGTTACGGCGGGCCCGCGCCGAGCAGGGTCCAGGCGCCGTAACCCGCCGACGCGCAGGCGAGCACAGTGAGGACGACGGCCGGGACGGCACGGGCGGCAGCCGGGTGTCGTCCCGTCGTGCGGAGACGCGCCAGGGCGGCCGCGGGCGGCAGGAGCAGCGGGAACGCGGGCATCATCAGGCGCGGGCGGGAGCCGAAGTACCCCGCGCCGATCAGCGAGATGACGACGATCGCGATGGTGTAGACGAGGAGCGGGAGCGGCTGCCGCTGCCGTACGCACAGGACGACCAGCCAGCCGAGCAGACCGAGCGCCCCGCAGAGGCCGAGGGCCGCGGGCCACGGGAGTCCGGCGATGAAGGAGGCGAGGGCGCGGCCGCCGTCGATGTTGTTGCCCCACTGCGCCTGGACGTCGAAGTACGCGAACGGGCTGCCCTCCCGCAGGGCCACGAAGACGACGTACGCCAGCCAGCCCAGCGGAGCGAGCGCCACCCCCGTGAGCATCCGGGCACGGCGGCGGAGCACCGTACGGAGGCCGCCTCCGGCGCGGTGGTCCCGTACGAGGGTGACGGCCGCGGTGATCGCCAGGGCCGCGACGAGGGCGGCCGCCGAGGGCCGGGTGAGCCCCGCCAGTACGCACAGGGCGCCCGCGACGATCCACCGCCCCCGCAGGACGGCGTACAGCGCCCAGGCGGCCAGCGCGGTGAAGAGCGTCTCCGTGTACGCCATCGACTGGACGAACGCCGTCGGATACACCCCCCACAGCGCGGCCAGCACCACGCCCGTACGGCGTCCGCGCAGCTGGGTCCCCACGGCGAAGACACCCCAGGCGGCGAGCAGCCCGGACGTCCAGGCGACCAGGAGTCCGGCGCCGCCGAGGGTGAGCGGGGTCACCTCCAAGATGCCGCGCTCCAGGGCGGGGAGCAGCGGGAAGAAGGCGAGGTCGGAGTGGAGGGAGCCGTCGGGGAGGGTGGTGGTGTAGCCGTATCCGTTCTCCGCGATCCGCTGGTACCAGACGGAGTCCCAGCGCCCGGTGAGCCGAGCCCAGGGATCCTTGCCCACGACCTCGGCGGCCGCCCAGAGGGTCAGCAGCCCCAGGGCCCGCACGGCGGCGTAGACCGCGAGGGCGGGCGCGGCGGCCCGGAACGCGGCGACGGCCCGCGGCCCGGGAGCCGAGCGGCGAGGGGCCGGGGCGGGGGCGGGGGCGACGGGCGTCCGGGGGCGGAGCTGGTTGTCGGACATACGGCCGATTATGACGTCGATGCCGGACACTCCCGGCCGCCGACCGGCCGCCGATCGGGTGGGGGCGCGCCGGGGCGGGCGTGGCCCGGCCGGGGCAGGCCCGAGGGTGCGGGAGGCGCCGGCGGGCGTACGGGTTCCGGGGAAGGTGCCGAGCGTCACACGCCGGACAGCGCTCCGCCGAACACCTTCCAGGGCGAGATCTCCACCGCCTCCATGGCCGACAGCTGGGGGTGGCGGGCCGCTGTCCCGTCGCGTACGGCGAGGGCGTCGGGCCAGGCGCCGAGCGGGGCGGTGCCTTCGATGACGACGGCGTCCCAGTCGGTGGCGGCGCTCGCCCCGCTACGGTCGACGACGAAGCCGATGCAGAGCACGGAGGCCCGTCCGACCGTCCGCCGGATGGCCCGCACCGCGTGCTCCCGCTCCGGCGCGGGCAGGTCCCCGAGGGAGAACTCGACGGCGACGACACCGGTCCGCGCCTGCCGGACGCGTACCAGCAGGCTGAGATCCCGGCCCGCCCACAGCCGGAAGCCGACCTCCTGAAGGCGCTGGAGTCCGGCAGCGCTCAGCAGTTGCTCCCGTGTCACGGCTGAACGGGCCCCGGCGGAGTACGGATCGAGCCCACCGAGTCCGACGAGTCCGCCGAGCCTGACGAGTTCGATGCGTCCGGTCACCGGGTGAGCCGGGCGGAGCCCGTCCGCCGCCAGGTCGCCCAGCAGCGTACGGGCGTCCAGCGAGGTCCAGCCCAGGTGGTACGAGGAGAAGAACCCGGCACTCATCGAACCCCCGCTCTCGCGCGCTTCGTCTGCGCTTCGTCTCACGCTTCGCCGTGCGTCATCGCCGGGTCGTGGTCGGCGCCCCCGGCTCGTCCACCGAGCGTTCCGAGCGTACGGAGCGCCAGTCCGGGCGGCGTGGGCCCCTGGACCCCCTGGTCAACCCGCCTGCGGAGTCACGCACTTGGGCCCAACTTTGGGACCGGGGACCCGGGTCGGCCCGGCCGGCCGCCCGTACGCTCTCGGCCGTCGGACAACCCGCGCGGGGTTTCGCCTCCGGGGCCCGGGGCCCGGGACATGGTCGCGGAACTCGGTCGCCGGTCCGGACACAGCCAGATACAGCCGGATACGGAATGACACCCGGAGACGGGTGATACGGGTGCAACGCTCAGGGAGAGGGTGCGGTGTGAGGGGTGGCGGCGGTGGCGGCGGTGGCTCCGTCGCGCACGACCGGCAGAGCGGCGGCCGGTTCTTCGCGTTGACGCGGAGCTGGGTGGCGGGCGCGTTCGTCTATCTGGCCGCCGGGTTCCTGACCAGTCAGGCTCCGCTGCAACTCCTGGGCAGTGAAGCCCGGTTGGAGACCTTCGGCTGGCGACTGGCCCTGATCCACCTGCCCGCGCTCGCCGTGACACTGCTGACGGTGCTGGCGGCGGTCCGGGTCCTGCCCGACGAGTACCGCGCGGCCTCCCGCCCGACCTATCTCCTCGCCGCCCTCGCCGTGCCGCTGGCGGGCCTGCTGTACGGCTTCTCCGTCTCGTGGGACGTCGTGGGGATCGAGGGCGTCCTGATGCCCGCGGTCTCGCTGGCGGCGGGGGCCGCGTCCGGGGTGGCGGTCGACCGGCTGGTGGAGGAACGGGCCACCCGTACGCCTCCCGCGCCGACGCCGTACTCGTACAACTGGCGTGACACCGGCGCCACGGCGATGGAGTACCTGGGCGTCGTCGTCCTCGTGGTGATGCTGATCGGCGCCATGGCGATGGCCGGCGTGGGCGGGCAGATCGGGGAGCGCATCCGGTGCGCGGTCACCTCGCTGGCGGGCGGCGGCTCGTGCGGCGGGGGCAACGGGAACCCGCAGGCGCGGCCGAAGACGGACGCCGACTACGAACCGAAGATGTGCCAGGTCTCGTCGGTCTCCGACAAGGCGGGCGGCAAGGTCAAGATCGGCTGGTTCGAGTGGGGCGAGGAGTACGGCTTCCAGCAGCGGGTCTCGCAGGCCAGCACCGATGTGAACGGGGACGGGCAGGTGAACGGCGACGACAAGATCGTCTCCATGACGTTCACCGACGCGGCCTCCGCCGGGGTCACCGCCAGCACGCCCGGGGTGAAGCTCGGGAACCTCGGCAAGGCGGACATCGACATCGGCGGCGGCATCAAGATCACCAACGGTGACACCTGGATCTTCAAGAGCGAGGAAGAGGCTCAGCGGATGCGGGACGACATCGAGGAGATGAAGATGTGGGAGACCTCCACGAAGCACGGCGGAGCCTACGGCGGCAACTGGTACTCCGCGATGAAGTGGGGCGAGAAGAAGGAGGAGATCGAGCGGAAGATCGGCGACAAGAAGATCTCCTACTCGACCATCGGCCTCGACGCGTACGCGGACGGCGGTCTGTCCGTCAAGGGCGGCGACGAGGACGAACTCGGCGTCAAACTGGGCGGGAAGGCGAAGTTCTCCCCCGACGTGACGATCACCAGGGACGACGTGAACGGCAACGAGTCGTACACGTACACCGCCAAGCTCGACCTTGAAGGCAAGGCCACGGGGAACGTGGGCCCGGTGAAGGGAACTCTGGGCGCGCAGCAGAGCCGCACCGGCGCGATCACCGTCACCCGCGACCAGAAGACCGGGAAGATCGTCCGGATCGACATGACGCAGACCGTGGAGAGCGGTCCGACGTCCGGCAAGGTCGAAGTGGGCGGCGACAACGGCGAGACGGGGCGGGACAAGCGGGGCGGCAAGGGCAGCACCTCGGACTCCTCGGGCGAGAGCGGCATCGACGTGGTGACGAACTCGATCGTCTTCGGCAAGGACACCGACGCGGCCACCGAGTCCCGGCGGGCGATCGCCGAACAGTGGCTGGACGGCTCCGGCAACAACACCGCCCCGTTCGAGTACCTCTTCGGCGACCAGGGCATGGACACCCGGCCGGAGGGCAACGACCCTTTCCGGCGACTGATGTTCGAGGACGGCCTGTCGAGCACGATGCGGTATCTCGGCGAGAGCGACGCCCAGGACTTCGGGTTCGAGATCTCGCTCGGGATGAGCCTCGGCTTCTCCCTGTCCACCGAGGAGAAGAAGGAGACGCTGACGGACGCGCGGTTCCTCGGGGCCCCGCAGGGCGACCGGCGCGCGTATCTTCCGTACAGCTACTGCGCGAACTGACCGAGGGACGTGAGGGCGGGTGCTGGGGACGATGACGGCGACGACGGTGAGGGTGGCTGGGTCGGTGGCGGCGGGCCGGGTGCGTGGTGTGGCCGTGAATCGGGCAGTGGCCGTCAAGCGGGCGGCAGGGACCAGGGCTGGTGCGGGCCGGGTGCGTGGCGGCCGATCTCGTGCGGGCCGGGTGCGTGGTGTGGCCGTGGTGGGGGCCCTTCTGGGTGCGTCCCTGCTGCTCACCGGGTGCGGCGGCGACCGGGAGGACGCGGCGGCGGTGCCGGAGGGCTGGGCCACGCTGGACACCAGGAGCCTCAGCGTCGGCTACCCGAAGAACGACGGGTACGCCGAGCAGCCGGCCGCCGAGCGCGCGAAGAGCAACGCCGCGGTCGCGCTCAAGGAGGAGCGGGGCATCCGTACCGGCATGGTGTCGGTCCAGCTGGACTTCGCGACCGGGGTACGGGACGCGGCCGGGGCGGCGGCCGCCGCGGGCGCGGGCATCGGCCTGGGCTCCACCCGCAAGGCCACGGAGGACGTCCGCCTGGCGGGCCCTTCCAGCGCCCGTGAGGCCCGCAGGATCGACTACGACTTCACTGCGGACGGCCGCGAGGACACCCCGAACACCGGTACCCCGATGACGGGGGTGCTGGTGGCCGGGGTGGACTCCCGGGGCGTGCCGTTCGTGGTCCGCCTCAACGCGGTGAAGGACGCGGTGAGCGGGGAGGACCTGGACGCGTTCGTGGGGTCGATCACGGTGAAGTAGGCCCGGCGGGGCCGGGGCCCGGGATGCCGGTGCGCGCGACGCACCGCACCCGCACCCGCACCCGCCTGGTGGGCGGTGACGGGTGCGGGTGCGGGTGACACGTCCGGGAGTGCGCGCCGGGGCGTGCTTCTGGGCGCGGAGACCGGGTCAGGATCCCCCGGGGTCCGGTTTCCCCGGGGTCCGGCTCCCCTGGGGTCAGGAGCCCTCTCCGCGCGGGAAAGAGACCTCCACGCGGCGGTTCTTCTTCCGGCCCTCCTCGTTGCTGTTGCTGGCGATCGGGTACTGCTCGCCGTAACCCCGGATCTCGTACGTGATCGAGGAGCCGAGCTGCTTCGAGAGGACTTTGTGCACGGCATCGGCTCGCTGCTTGGAGAGGACGTCGCCGTGGGCCGAGGAGCCGAGGTTGTCGGTGAAGCCGAAGACGCGGACCTTGGTCGCGTTCTGCTTCTTGATCTCCTCCGCGATGCCCGCGATCCGCGCGTTGGCGGCGGCACCCAGCTTCGCGCTGTCCTTGCCGAAGAGGACCTCGGCCTGGAGGGCGAACTTGATGTCGGCGTTGCTGTCCTCGCGGCGTTCCTCCCCGCCCTGGTCCTCGACCACCTGGACGATATCGAGGACCCTGCCCGGAGCGAGGGTGCCGCCGTCGGGCATCTTCAGATCGGGGTCGTTGGCGTCGATCGGCACCGGTGGCTCCGACGACGCCTCGGTCCCCGGCGGGACGCTGGGTCCGTCGTCGGCGTGCGAGGAGGAGACTCCGAGGACGGTGGTGCCCGCGAACAACAGCGCGACGGCCATCACGCGACCGGTACGACGGCGGGAGGTGAGATGCGGCATGGTGTTCATGTCGACCTCACCCGGAGATCTTGAGTGACGCGGTGGCGAAGGTGGGCAGGGTGAAGTCCACTTCCGTGGTCTCCTGAGGCGGAGACGGGAACTGCATGAACACGGCTGCGGATTCACCGGCCGAGAGAGGAACCAGCGCGGTCGTGCAGAGGCACCTGCCGTCGGTGTCCCTCAACACGTAGTAGTTCTTCTTCCCCTTCTTGTCCACCAGGGTGGCACCGGCCACGGAGTTGGGGTTCTTCGCTACGAGCGCCGACTCCTGGCCCACCCAGTTGGAGGTGTTCTGCGTGCTGTCCCCGGTGTTCGTGATCTCGCCCTGCACGGTGACGAACCCGCCGCTGTCCCGCTCGACCTGATTGACCACCAGCGTCAGCCCGTTCTGTCCGCGCAGCTCCGCCAGGTTGGCATCCGGGTCGACACCTTCGTCAGCGGCGGTGTCCTTCTGCCCCTGTCCCTTGTCCGTCGCCGGGGAGCTGGCCGGCGCCGAGGGAGTGGCGGACTCCTGCGCATCCTCCTGCTTACCGCCGTCGTCCCCGCAACCGGCCAGAACGAGGGCAGCCACGGCTGCCGTCACAACAGCCATCCCTCTGGTCGTCGTGATCCGCCGCATGCTCATGGTCCGCTTCCTTCACTCGTCGTTCGCTGTCATCTGTCGATCAACCGCACGTCGAAGAGATCCTTGCTCACACGGGACCAGTCCGGTGGACTGCTCGTGGAGATCTCGAACACCGCGCCGTTTCTGCACGTGAAGATGTACAGGTCCTTGATGCCGTCACCGGTGCCGTCAATGGCCTTCCACGTGCACCGGAACTCGACGAGAGCCGTGGCCCTGGCCTCCGCGATCCTGTCCTCGGACCCGGGGAGGACCGAGGAGTCGACCGGCTTACGGCCCGCGACCTCGACGGTGATCTCGTAACGCGGGTAGGCGTAGACCGCTGTGCAGGAACGCCGATCGCTGTCGTTGGCACTGGCGAGCCGCCGCGCCTCGGCGCAGGGGCGGGCGGTGTTGAAGGGCTTCTCCAGGAGGAGGTCCAGCGTCTCCAGGGGAAGGGCGGCGATGAACCCGGTCTCGATGTCCTCCCGAGCAGCCTGCGCGGCGGCGAGGGCGGCGGCGTCGGCGGCCCCCTGTGAGCTGTTGCGCAGGGCGGCGGCTTTGCCCACGGCGAAGAAGGCGAACGCAAGGAAGAGCAGGCCCGCCACCATCACCACGTAGATGGGGAAAGCCTGCCCACGGTCGTGCCGGAGAGGTCGGATCACTTCGCGGTGATCGAGTTCACCAGCCCGCTGATACGCGCCGAGATCGCCCCACCGATCCCGGTGGCCACGATCGCGCCGATGATCGCCACGACCACCAGGATGATGCCCAGGTACTCGAACGCCGTCTGCCCCCGGTCCTTCGCCGCCGCGCGCTTCTGGATCGCGGCGACCGCGGTGTTGGTCCAGCCGTTGACGCGGACGGCGGTCTTCAGGGTGATGTTCGACATGGTGTGCCCCTCCTGGTTCGGCCGACCGGTTGCCGGCCGACTCGCACATCTCTGCGGTGTCGCCAGCGGTACCGGCTTCCTCCTGGCCGGTACGGCTGGCGACAGGAGAAACATAGGGGGACGGCGGCCGTCCGGCAGAGGGTCCGTGGGCCCATTCCCGGGCCCAAAGGGTCTCCTGGGCCCGCGCGGGGCGGGGCGGGAGGACGCGGCGGCGGTCAGGCATGGCGCCTCCCGGGGTCCCTGGGCGCCGTGCCGAGCCAGTGGGCTATCGCCTCGCTGCGGGTGGCGCTGTGGAGCTTGGTGAAGATGCGGTTGATGTGGTTCTTGACCGTCTTCTCACTGATGAAGCAGGTGGCGGCGATCTGCTGATTACTCATCCCGGACGCAATCAGGTCCATGACCTCCACCTCCCGCGAACTCAGCCCGTACTGAAGCCTGTTGGGGGTGGGAACCGACCCCCCGGATACAGCTGACTGTCCCACAACTGGTTGCAGTTGCGAAAGGCTTTGTGAAGGTTCGGACGGGGGCGGGAGCGGCGCGGACGGTGTCGTCGTCACCGCCGACCCCAGGCCCTCGGGGAGAGGCGGCCGGTGGGGCGGCACGCCGTGGCGCATGTGGGCCAGGAGGGCGTCCGCCGCCGTGGCCGTGAAGTTGGCGCGGCCGTCCTTCGTGTCGCGTACCGCCTGGACCAGCTGATCCGCCGTGAACTCACCGTGCACCAGATAGCCGCCCGCCCCCAGCCGCAGCGCCTCGTGGACGATCTCGCTCTCCCTGCTGTACGTCAGCATCAGTACGGGGGCGATGCCCACCAGGTGCGGCAGGGCCGAGATGCCGTCCACGCCGGGCATACGGACGTCCAGCAGGATGACGTCGGGGCCGTGTTCGAGCGCCTTGTCGTACGCCTCGCGGCCGTCCGCCGCCTCCGCGACCACCTGGATGTCCGCCCGGCCCGAGAGCAGGACGCCCAGGCCCGCCCGGACCACCGGGTTGTCGTCCGCGACCACCACCCGGAGCCGTTCGGCGGCGGGGGCGGCGGGTCCGGCGGGGAGGCCTGCGGGGACGGGGGGCACGGAAGGTGCGGCAGGTGCCGGCGGCGGCGCGGCGGGCGGGGAGACGTGGGCGTCGGCCGCCGGGGGCGCCGAGGGCATCGGAGGTACCGGGTCTCGGCTGATCGGTGCGGGTGGGACGTTCTCCGGCATACCGCTGCCTCCTCTCGGAGTCGAAGTCGCTTTAGGGAAGGTTGAGTTCGAGCACAGGTCGGTCGGAGTCGACCGAGTCGGTCGAGGTCGGTGGGGGGTCAGTCGGCGAACCTCCCGCCGCCGGAGGCGGCCCCGGGCTCCGGCGCTCCTCCCGCCGGGCCCGGCAGTGCCGCCAGCGGGAGTTCCAGGCGCACCTCCGTGCCCTTCTCCGCCTTCCCCCTGCCGATCCGGATGCGGGCCCCGATCGACGCGGCCCTCTCCACCATGCCGACCAGGCCGAAGTGGCCCGCCCGGCGCAGGGTGTCGAGCGTCGTCCCGGCGGGGAGGCCCCGGCCGTCGTCGTACACGCTGACGCGGAGCATGTCGCCCTTCACGCCCGCGAGGACGATCAGGTACGTCGGGGCCGCGTGGCGGTGGGCGTTCTCCAGCGCCTCGGAGGCCACGGTCAGCAGGTGGCGGGCGACCGCCTGCGGGACGGGCGGCACGGGAATGTCCTCGGAGAGGCGGCGGAACGTGGCCGTGACGGGGTGTCGGGCGGTGAAGTCCTTCGCCTGGGCGGCCAGTTCCGCCACGATGTCCACGCCGCCCTCCAGGCCCTGTTCCCGGCGCAGGTCCGTGAGCAGTTCGCGGGATTCGGCGGCGGCCCTGCGGGCGGCGCGGGCCACCAGTTCCGCCTGGTGTTTCACGGTGGGCGGGTCCATTCGGTCCGCCGAGCCCGCCAGACCGTCGGCGGCCAGCGCCAGGCCGTGCAGGGTCTTGGCGACCGAGTCGTGCATCTCCCGGGCCAGACGGGTGCGTTCGGCCTCCACCGCCTCGTTCACCGCCAGCCGCGCCCGGGTCTCGGTGAGCGCCTGGGTGGCCGTCCCGAACCGCAGGAGCAGGTTGCGCAGGGTGACCCCGACCGCCCCGGCCAGCACGCAGAAGCCCGGCAGCAGGAGGGCCGTCGCGCCGCTCGACTCCAGCTTGGGGACGCTCGCGTACACGCCGAAGACGATCACCACCTGGAGCGCCGCGAAGACGGCCGCCCCGCGCCAGCCCTGGACCAGGCCCGCCAGCAGCGGGGTGCAGACGGTGACGTAGGCGAGGGTCGACTCGGGTGTCGCCGTGATCAGCAGCAGCGCACCGAAGGACACGTCGACGGCGAGCAGCCAGGGGTGGCGCAGGAGGACCGGGCCGAAGCGCTCCCAGTCGCGGAACAGGACGTAGGAGCCCATGAAGGTGACCAGCACGGCCGCGCCGATGAACCAGGTGGGCAGGCCGGGGGCGGTGTGGCCGATGGCGTACGGGGTCGCGATGGCGATCATCGCCAGCCGGAAGCCGAACACCTGGCGGCACATCGCCTGGAGGGCGTTGACCTGGATGGAGAAGTCGGGTTGCGCCGGGGTGCCGGTGTGGAGGCGGTTCAGCTCCGCGCTCAGTCCGGGCTGGGCGCTGCCCAGTTGGTATGCCATGTGCCTGTCACCTCCGTCTCCTCTCCCGTACCCGTGTCCCTCATCCGTCCCGCGGCCCCGGCTTCCGTACGCCGACGGCCCTCGTGGTGGCCTTCGTACGCCGGTGGCCCTCGTACGCCGGTGGCCCTCGTACGCCGGTCGCCTTTGTACGCCGGTGGCCTTCGTACGCCGGTCGCTCAGGGGGCTGGGGCGCCCGGCGCCAGGGGGTGTTCGTCCCCATCCGGTGGCTCGTCCATGTCAGCCCCCCGTGAGGAACGTGAAGTCGACGTCGGCCCCGTACACGAATCCCACCGTGAGGAGAACGAGCGTCCCGGGCAACAGGAACGACGTCACCGCGAACGTCGCCTTCGGGACCGCCTTGGCCGCCTTGCGGCGGGCGTTCTGGGCGTCCGTGCGGCGCATGTCGTTGGCGATCTGGATGAGCGTCTCGACGATCGGGGCGCCCAGCTCCTCGCCCTGCTGGAGGGTGGTGACGAACATGGCGACCTGTTCGGAGTCGTTGCGTCTGCGCAGTTCCTCGAAGGCCTGGCGGCGGCTGACGCCCATGTCCATCTGGCGCAGGGTGATGCGCAGTTCGTCGGACCACGGGCCCTCGTACTTCTCCGCGACCCGGTCCAGCGCCTGGCGGAAGCCGAGGCCCGCGGAGACGACGACGGCGAGGACGTCCAGGAAGTCCGGCAGCGTCCGCTCGATGTGCTCGCGGCGGACCCGGATCGCCGACCAGATGCCCGCCTCCACCCAGAACAGGCCGAAGGCGATCATCAGGAGGGCCAGGAACAGCTGGCCGCGCAGCAGCATCGAGAACGCGCCGAGAAGGCCGAGGGCCCCGTAGACGGCGCGGCGGGCCGCGTAGCGGTCGATGGTGAGGCCGCCGGGGTTGCCCGCCAGGTCGATCTGACGGCGCTTCTTGTTGACGGCCTTGGGGCCCATCATCCGCAGCACCATGGGCGCCCAGCGGATACCGAGGCGGTCGATGCCGGAGCCGACCGCGCCGGTGCGCGAGGAGCCCGACTCCAGGGCGATGGCGAGGTCGCCGGGGAGCTTGGCGTCCGCCCGGTACATGCGTATGCCGTGGATGGCCCCGTACACGGCGAGGCCGACGACCAGGGCGAGCAGCAGATCGGTCATGCGTCCATCCCCTTCCCCTTCACTTTCCCCTGCACGTGCCGGCGTCAGACGTCGATACGGGACAGCCGGCGGATCACCAGGAACCCGATCGCGTACAGAACGATGGCGACGACGACCGCCGCCTGGCCGATGAAGGCGCCGGTCATCCGGTCGAGCGCGCCGGGCATGACCGCGTTCATCAGGAGCATCGCCCCGACGCCGAAGGCCGGTACGGCGTAGGCGGTGACCGTGACCTGGGAGAGCTGGGTCTTGACCTCGCGGCGGGTCTCCTTGCGCTCCTCCAGGGTCTCGGTGAGGTTGCGCAGCGAGCTGACGACCGTACCGCCCGCCCGGTTGGAGAGGACCAACGTCGTGACCAGCACGACCAGTTCGCGCGAGGGCAGGCGGTCGGTCAGTTCGCTCAGCGCGTCCTCCAGGGACTCGCCGACCGCCAGCCGCCGCGCCACTCGGGCCAGTTCCTCGCCCGCCGGGTCCTCCAGCTCCTCGGCGGCCATGGAGAGCGCCGTGCGCAGGGCCAGTCCCGCCTGGGTGGCGTTGGCGAGGATGCGGGAGAGCTCGGGGAGCTGGTTGATGAAGCGCTCGGTGCGCTTGCCGCGCTGCCAGTTGAGGAAGGCGTTGGTACCCCACAGGCCGATCAGGGCCGCGACCGGGCCGAAGAACGCGGCGAGCAGGGAGGAGGCGATCATCCACAGTCCGGCCATCGCGACGAGCGCGTAGACGAAGAACTCACCGGGGGTGACGTCCAGCCCGGTCGCGGCCAGCTTCAGCTCCAGTCTCCGGCCGAGCGCGGTGGAGCGCAGTCTGCGGTCCAGGCCCTTGAAGCGGCGGACGCGGCCGGTCTCGGGGATCTGCCCGACGTGCGAGAGGCGTTCGACGAGGGCGTCGCGGTCGGCCTTGCCGCCGGAGTAGGCGTGCAGGCCCATCACGCCGAGCACGCACGCCACCAGGGTGACGCCGACGGTGATCAGGGGGAGGTTGACGTTGTCCATGGCTCGGTACCTAGTTGGCCTCTCGGGTGGCGAGTTGTCCGGCGCTGTCGGCGACGCCGAACGCCTGCGGGACGGGCTGGCTCGCCAGGTAGAGGCGGTCGGCGATCCTGCGGGGCAGCGGGAGGTACTGGAACTCCCCGTGGACGCGCCCGTCGGGGGCCATCGGCCGGGCGTTGAACCGGGCGACGGTCACGATGCGGTACGGGTCGCGGCCGTGCGAGTCCATCACGGCGATCTCGGTGATCTTCCTGGCCCCGTCGGCGTGCCGGGTGAGCTGCACGATCACGTCGACGGCGCTGTTGATCTGGTCGTGCAGCGCCTCGAAGGGGATCTCGACCTCGGACATCGACGCGAGGGTCTGGAGCCTCATCAGCGCGTCCTCGGCGCTGTTGGCGTGCACGGTGGCCAGCGACCCGTCGTGACCGGTGGACATGGCCTGGAGCATGTCCAGGGACTCGCCGCCGCGGACCTCACCGACGACGATCCGGTCGGGGCGCATACGCAGGGAGTTGCGGACCAGGTCGCGGATGGTGATCTGGCCCTTGCCCTCGACGTTCGCCGGACGGGACTCCAGCCGGATGACGTGGCTCTGCTGGAGCTGGAGTTCGGCGGAATCCTCGATGGTGACGATGCGTTCGGCGTCGGGGATCAGCCCGGAGAGCGCGTTGAGCAGGGTCGTCTTCCCGGTGCCGGTGGCGCCCGAGACGATGATGTTGAACTTGGCCTGGACGAGACCGGCGAGCAGCACCAGCAGATGTTCGTCCAGCGAACCGAAGCCGATCATCTCCTGGAGGGTGAAGGAGCGCGGGAAGCGGCGGATGGTGAGCGTCGCGCCGGTCAGCGACAGCGGCGGGATGATCACGTTGACGCGCTCCCCGCTGGGCAGCCGGGCGTCGACCATCGGGTTGGACTCGTCGACCCGGCGGTTGACGGTCGACACGATCCGTTCGATGGTCTGCATCAGCTGCTCGTGGGAGCCGAAGCGCATGGGGAGCTGTTCGACCTTGCCGTTGCGCTCGACGAAGATCTGGTCGGGGCCGTTGACCATGATCTCGGTGATGGACGCGTCCTCCAGGAGCGGTTCCAGGATGCCGAGGCCGAGCGCCTCGTCCACGACCCGGCGGATCAGCTGGGACCGCTCGACCGTGGAGAGGACCGGGCCCTCGCGGCTGATGATGTGGCCGAGGACGCGCTCCAGCCGGGCCCGCCGGTCGGCGGCGGCCAGCGAGGACATCTCCGCGAGGTCGATCTCCTCCAGCAGCTTGGCCCGGTAGGTGGCGACCAGATGGCCGTCCTCCCGTGCCCCGCCCTGCTCCTCCGGAGCGGTCATGCGTGCCCGCAGGCTCATCTGCGTCATTCTCCTCGGTATCGCGGATGGTGCTGGTCCGGTCGGCGTACGCCACGCCTCGGCGCTCTTCGCGGGGCGTCGTCCCCCGTACCTGTCGTGCTCCTGCCGGGGCTTCGCCCCCTCGTACCTCTCGTGCTCCTGCCTCGGCGGTCTTCGCGGGGCGTCATGCCCCTACCTCTCGTGCTCCTCGCGGGGCCTCGTCCCCGGACCCCTGGCGCTACTCGCGCGGCATCGTCGAACTGCGGGTCGCCTCCCAGTCGCCCAGGCCGGGGACGATGGAGGGGATCACCAGGCTGACCGTGGCGGTTACGTCGCTGCCGCCGCCCTCGCGGTACGCGAACCCGTTGCCCCTGACCCAGTCGCTGACCGCGCCCCGGGCCGCCGACTCCCCGGTGCCGCGCGCGTCATCGCTGGCAGCCGTACGGGCCCCGGCGCGGGCCGCCGTACCCGCCTGGTTGACGGTGTACGTGGCCACCCCGAGCTGGACGGCAAGCAGGGCCACGAGGAGCAGCAGCGGAAGGAAGCCCAGGTACTCCATGGCGACCTGGCCCCGGTCCCGGGCCGTGGCCCTGGCCCGGCGTCCGCCCGGCCCACGGTGGCGGACGGCGCGAAGCCGGGGAGCGTCAAGCCGGGGAGCGCGAAGCCGGGGAGCGTGAAGCCGGAGGGCGTGAGGCCGGGGGGCGCGGGCGGAAGTGGCGTGCGGGATGGTGGTCGTCGTCATCGCTCAGTTCTCCCTCGCCGAGCCGGCCTCGCCGGTGATGTGCGTGTCCAGGTCGAACAGTCCGGGCACCAGCACCGGCACCTTCAGCCGCACCTTCGCCTCGTACAGGTCGCCGTTCGGGCCGCACGTGACCTGGGCCTTGCTCGACCAGGCGTCCGGCAGGTCCTTCGTCGCGCCCGCCTCGCAGGCGGCCGCCTGCCCGAACTCGGCACCGCTCCCCTTGCGCGCGCCCACGTCCGCCGCGTTGCCCGCGAGGCTGAAGGTGTAGCCGATCAGGGCGCACTCCCAGAGCACGAGCATGATCAGGATGATGAAGGGGGTCATGCCCAGGAACTCGACGGCGGTCTGGCCCCGGTCATCCCGCCGCGCCGCCCCCCAGTGCATCCGAGTCTCCCGGGTCGTCCGAGGGCTCATCCGTCTCGCCCGAGGTGCCTGGGGCGTGCGGCCTCCTCGTATGCCGCTGTCCTCGTCCGCTGTCCTTGTGGTGGTGGTCATCGCTCAACGTGTCCCCTCGGAGTCCGCGGGTCCGCCCCGCCGTCGGCGCGGCCGTCCGATCGAGCCGCGGTCGTTCTTCGCCGTGCCGCTGTTCCGCTTGACCAGGGCGCTGCCCGGCTTCTTCGCCGCCGCCTTCTCCTTGACGATGCCCAGCTCCCCGGCGAGCCCCCAGAGCGCCTGCTTGACGGTGCTCTTGGCGTCCAGTTCGTGCAGGCGCCCGGCGTCGACGGCGGACTGGAGCTCCTTGAAGTTCGCGGGCACCGCCGCGGAGGCGACCCGGGTGCCGGTGATCTTCTGGATCAGGGGCGGCTGGATCTCGGTGTTGCGGGTGAAGCGGTTGACGAGGGTGACCGTCTCCTCGGCCTTGCGGATCTGGAGCCGTTCCCACATCCGTACGACGCGTTTGGCGCCGCGCACCGCGACCACGTCGGGGGTCGTCACCAGCAGGGCCACGTCCGCCATCTCGACGGCCGCCGCGTTGGCCCCGTTCATCTGGCCGCCGCAGTCGATGACGACGATCTCGTAGCGGGAGCGGAGCGCGCTGACGATCTGCCGGGCCGAGCGGTCGCTGACCTCCTCGCCGCGTTCGCCCTCGCCGGGGGCGAGCAGCAGGGCCAGTCCGGTGGAGTGGGAGAACACCGCGTCGGCGAGCACCCGGGGCGAGATGTCGGAGATCTGGGCGAGGTCGACCAGGGAGCGCCGGAACTGGACGTCGAGGAACGAGGCGATGTCCCCGGTCTGGAGGTCCATGTCCACCAGGGCCACCGCGTTGCCGGACGCCTGGGCGGCCAGGGCGATCTGGATGGCCGCGACGGTCGCGCCGACCCCGCCCTTGGCGCCGGTGACCGTGACGACCGTGCCGCCGGGGCCGGTGAAGACGTCGTTGCCGGAGGAGAGGTGGCGGCGGACCCCGGTCGACCACTGGGCGGCCGCCTGGACCCGGTTGGCGAGTTCGTCGTAGCTCAGCGGCAGGGCGACCAGGCCGCGCGCGCCGGAGTCCATCGCAGCGGCGAAGAGCCCGGGGCTCGCGTCGGTGGTGATCATGACGACGCCGACGGAGGGGAACCGCAGGGATACCTCCCGGATCAGCTCCAGGGCCGGGACCGGGCCGATCCGCTCGTGCACCACCACCACCTCGGGCAGCTCGTCGAGCGCCTCGCCCGCCAGCCGGGCCAGGGTGTCGATCAGCTGGGTGGAGTCGCCGACGGGGGTGGCCGGTTCGGCGTCCGGCAGCTGGCTGAGCAGCGTGGTGACGGAGCGCGCCGCGTCGATGTCACCGACGGCGGGGAGGATCCTGGTGGTCATCCGTCCTCACTTGTCCTTGTCGAGCGTGTAGGTGCGGTCGCCGGGACGGATGGTGCCGTCGCTGCCGGGGGCGACGAGCGCGAGGCGTACGTGCTCCGCGAAGGACTCGGCGTAGGCGATGCGCTGGGTGTCGAGGGTGCTCAGGGCGAAGGTGATCGGCACGGCCTCGGTGGCCTGCGTACGCCGGTCGTTCGCGCCCGGCTCCAGGGCGGTGAGCTTGCCGACGTCCAGCACCTTGGCGTTGGCCACGATGACCTTGGACTGGGCCTTGTCGCCCTGCTCCTCCCCGGCGAAGGTGGCGTAGATGTTGACCGTGGCGCCCGGGGTGATCTTGCCCGCGACGCCGGTGGAGGCGTCGATCATGATGGCGATCTCCTGCTCACCGGCGCGGAGTTCGGGTTTGCGCACCATCATGTCGGACTGGAGGAGGGAGCCTTCGCGGAGTTCGGTGACCGCGATCTTCGACTCGACCTCCCGCAGGTCGGTCACGGCGTTCTCCGAGAGCCAGCGCTTGGGCATCGAGATCTTCTCGAACTGGCCGCTGTTCAGGGCGGTGTACGGAGCCACGTTGGTCTTCAGCTGGTACGCGGTCACCTCGGGGCCGACCTTCGAGTTGACGTCGCTGATCACCGAGAGCACACCGGCGAAGGCCGCGAAGGCACACAGGACCGACAGGAGCAGGAGTATCACGCCGCGGCGCTGGCGGGAGTTCATGGTCCGGACAACCTCGTTCGAATCGGGTGCGTGGGGCAGCGGACGGGAGGTGGAGGACGGGGGACGGAAGGCTGACCGTGGAGGCGGAGAGCCTCGGAGGGGGAGACGGGCGGGGAGCGGGACGTGCTGCGGGCGGTTTCGGCGGGAGAGCCGGGGCGGGACCCGGCCCGAGGGCGGGGACGGGAATGGCGGGACGGGAATGGCGGGGACGGGAGGCGGGGAGACCGCGGGTCGGGTGGCCCGGGGCGGGAGCGGTGGGGCTAGGGGCCCGCTGACGCGTCGGCCCCATGGTGGAGGACACCGCCGGAGCCCGTCCGGTTCTCCGGGGGCACGAGCGGTGCGGAACAGAAGGCGCAGCGGTCGCCGATGAGTTCCATGGCGCACCAGTGGCACTTCTCCCGGCGTACGGAGGAGACCAGCTGGTAGAGGACGGAGAGGTCGGGGAGGTAGGCGGCGAACTCCACCAGCTTTCCCGTTCCCCACCATCGGGGCGAGTCGGCCGGAACCGCCGTGTCGTGCACGGCCTGGACCTTCCAGGCGGGCGCGAGGGTGTCCCGCACCCAGTCCGGCGGAAGGTTCCCCTGGGCCAGCAGTAGGTGGGTGTCGAACGCGGGCCCGGCCAGGGGTTCGGCGGCCGGGCCGACTTTCACCAGTTGCGGTTCGGGACCGGCGAGCACGGCGAACTGCGAGCCGGGCACCCAGGACTTGGCGTGGCTCTTGAGGCTGACGGGCACCCGGTCGAGCCGGGCCACGGAGTTGAGGAGGGCGCCCGCGTAGATGTAGTGCGAGAGCAGCCGGGCGGCGGAGGCGACCACCCCGGGACTGAAGTCGCAGATCGACAACTGCCGCAGCTGGCGCACCAGTACGGCGACACCGAGGGGTGGCAGCTCGACCTTGACCAGGGCGATCCGGTCGCTCTCCAGGACCGAGCGGATGGAGTGGAGGCGCCGCTCGTGCTCGGGGCGGATACCCGCCGGGTAGACGGCGATCACGTACCCGTGCTGTTCGAGCAGCAGGTGCATGTCGCCGATCGCGAGCTCCAGGGCCTGGGCGTCGGGGGCCTGGAGGAGCGCCGCGGTCGGTGTCTGCTGATCGGTGGGCGGCAGCACCAGATCGGCACTCGTCACTGCTATCGCGGTCGGCACGCTCTTCCCCGTTTCGGCTCCGGCCGACGTCGGGACGTCGGCCGCAATCGCTCCTGCTCCGTGCTCCTGCCCCAGCACTTTAGCCACGTCTCACCAGGCAGAGAACAGTTATCGGAGACCTGTGCGTCATCATCCGAACACGGTTCGTACGGCTCTCGGGTGTCAAAGGGGAGGAAATCGATTTCACCCAACCGACTTGCCCTCGCTGAGCGTTACTCAATCGCGCGTCCGGGAATCGATCACCCGCCCATCTGCGCACGTCAGCCGGGAAGCGGGCCCGTCGCGGGCGTCCGGGCCGGGTCGCCTCCGTCACCGTCCGGAGACCTTCACAAGATCACCCGTGCGGGAGGGGAGGAGGACGCTCCCCAAGGTCACGACCAGGCAAAAAAGCCCACCAGGAGCACCGGAACACTCCGTGGCCCCTCAAGGCCCGCCCGGGGCCTGCTCCGAGGCCCGGCGACGACCGGAGGGAACCCGACGGCCGCCAGAGGTCTTGACAACTCGATTGGTCTGGACCAGCTTATCCGCCAAGCGATGGCCACCCGCGTCACCGCGCATCCGTCCGTTCGCATCTCCGCGTCACCGCACGTCCGCGTCACCTCATCTCCGCGCATCCGTCCGTTCGCGTCACCGCACCTCCGCACCTCGCCATCTCTGCACCTCCGCGTCACCGCATCTCCGCACCACCGGATCACCGCAACTCCTCAACTCCCCCCGGAGGCACCAGTGGAACGCTCCGCAGGCAGCAGACGCAGACGACGTCACTCCCGTCCCGTGCTCAACGGCGCCCTGGCCGTCGTCGCGGCCGGCGCCCTGACCGTCACCGGTCTCGTCAGCACCGCCCAGGCCGCCGACGTCAACAACGCCAGGAACGCGGGCTTCGAGTCGGGGCTCGCCAACTGGTCCTGCTCCGCGAACAGCGGCGCCACGGTCTCCTCCCCCGTGCGCAGCGGTACGTCCGCGCTCAAGGCCACCCCGGCCGGCCAGGACAACGCCAAGTGCTCGCAGACCGTCAAGGTGAAGCCCAACTCGACCTACGCGCTCAGCTCCTGGGTGCAGGGCGGTTACGCCTACCTCGGCGTGAGCGGCACCGGAACGACCGACACGTCCACCTGGACCCCCGGTTCCTCCAGCTGGACCAAGCTGTCCACCAGCTTCCGCACCGGTGCCAACACCACCTCGGTGACCGTCTACACCCACGGCTGGTACGGGCAGGCCGCCTACTTCGCCGACGACATCGAGGTCACCGGCCCCGACGGCGGGGGCGGCGGTGAGGAGCCCCCGGCCGTCCCGGCCACCCCGGCGGGCCTGACGGCGGGCGCCACCACCACGACCTCCGTCGCCCTGTCCTGGAACGCCGTCTCCGGCGCCACCGGCTACAAGGTCTACCGCAACGGCACCCAGGCCACCACGGCCACCGGGACCTCCGCGACGGTCAGCGGGCTGACCGCGGACACCGCGTACCAGTTCTCCGTGAGCGCCACCAACGCGGCCGGGGAGTCCGCCAAGTCGGCCGCCATCACCGCCCGTACGGCCAAGCCGGGCACGGGCCCCGGCCCCGGTCCCGCCGTGCCCAAGCACGCGGTGACCGGCTACTGGCAGAACTTCAACAACGGCGCCGCCGTCCAGAAGCTCACCGACGTCCCGGCGGACTACGACATCATCGCGGTCTCCTTCGCGGACGCCACGCCGACGCCGGGCCGGGTCACCTTCAACCTGGACACGGCCGGTCTGAACGGTTACACCGACGCCCAGTTCCGGGCCGACATAAAGACCAAGCAGGCCCAGGGCAAGAACGTCATCATCTCGATCGGCGGCGAGCTGGGCACGGTCCGGGTCGACAACGACGCCTCCGCCACCGAGTTCGCCAACTCGGTGTACGCGCTGATGCAGGACTACGGCTTCAACGGCGTCGACATCGACCTGGAGAACGGCCTCAACGCCACCTACATGAGCAAGGCGCTGCGCCAGCTGTCGGCGAAGGCGGGCAGTGGGCTGGTCATCACGATGGCCCCGCAGACGATCGACATGCAGTCGACGTCGGGTGAGTACTTCAAGACGGCGCTGAACATCAAGGACATCCTGACCGTCGTCAACATGCAGTACTACAACAGCGGTTCGATGCTCGGCTGCGACGGCAAGGTGTACTCGCAGGGTTCGGTGGACTTCCTCACCGCGCTCGCCTGCATCCAGCTGGAGAACGGCCTCGCCCCGTCCCAGGTCGGCATCGGTGTCCCCGCCTCCACCCGGGGCGCGGGCAGCGGTTACGTCGCCCCGTCGGTCGTGAACGCGGCCCTGGACTGCCTGACCCGGGGCACCAGCTGCGGTTCGTTCAAGCCCTCGAAGACCTACCCGTCGCTGCGTGGCGCGATGACCTGGTCGACGAACTGGGACGCGACGGCCGGGTTCGCCTGGTCGAAGGCGGTCGGCCCGCACGTCCGCAACCTGCCGTAACCCCGGCGCGCCGCCGATCCACCGCTCCACCCGATCCACCGCTCTACCGCTCTACCGATCCACCCCGAAGACCTGTAGCGCCGCCGCTCCCCCGGCGGCGCTACGGCGTTTCACCCGGCCGGACTCACCACGGCAGTTCCCGCACCTGCTGGACGCACAGCACGACGAACAGCAGCCCGGCGAGAGCCAGCATCCCGTTGCTCACCCAGCCGTTGCGCCATTCCCTTGGCGTACGCCAGGAGTTGAGGAGCCAGAGCAGGGTCAGGGCGAGGAAGGGCATGAAGAACGCGCCCAGCACCCCGTAGGCGATGACCAGGCCGAAGGGCTCGTCCAGCCACAGCAGGACCATCGGCGGGAAGGTGAGCCAGAGGAGGTACACGCGGAACGGCAGCGAGCGCTGCTGGCGGTCGGTGACGGCCGGTCCGGCGTGCTCCGTCCCACCGTCCGCCGGGGCCCGGAACCGTTCCACGAAGTCGGCGAACATCAGGCTCACCCCGTGCCAGACCCCGATCAGCGAGGAGAACGAGGTGGCGAAGAAGCCCACGAGGAAGAGCTTCGCGGTGCCCGAGCCGAACCGGTCCTCCAGCACCTTGCCCAGGTCGATCAGCCCCCGGTCCCCGGACGTGAGGGCGACCTGCGAGGCGTGCAGCAGTTCGGCGCCCACGATGAGCATCGCGACGACGAAGACCCCGGTGGTGATGTAGGCGACCCGGTTGTCGAGCCGCATCACCTTCATCCACGAGGAGTTGCTCCACCCCTTGGCGTTGACCCAGTACCCGTACGCGGCCATGGTGATCGTGCCGCCGACGCCGCCGATCAGCCCGAGGGTGTAGAGCAGCGAACCGTCCGGGAGCACGGGCAGCAGCCCGGCGAAGGAGGCGCCGACGTCCGGGACGACGCGGACGGCCACGTACACGACCACCACGAACATGATCCCGATGAGGACCGTCATGACCTTCTCGAAGACGGCGTACCGGTTGAACCAGACGAAGACGAGCCCGATCAGCCCCGTCACGATCGCCCAGAACTTCAGCCCCGGCCCGTCCGAGAACAGCGCCACGATGGGCAGGGCGCTGGAGGACATGGCCGTCGCCCCGTAGATGAAGCCCCAGACGACGACGTAGATCGCGAAGTACACCGTGGTCCACGCGCCGAGGCTGCGCCAGCCGTCGAAGAGGGTGCGCCCGGTCGCCAGGTGCCAGCGCCCGGCGGCCTCGGCGAGCGAGATCTTGACGACGCACCCGATGACCGCGGCCCACATCAGGGTGTAGCCGAACTTGCTGCCCGCGATCAGCGTGGCGACCAGGTCCCCGGCGCCGACCCCGGTCGCCGCGACGACGATCCCGGGGCCGATGTAGGTCCAACTGGACTTACGGGGGTGGGAGGCCGGCTCCCCTGTCTCTGTGGTTGCGCTTGTCTCCGCCATGCCGATCAAGGAAGCGCAATCGGTGGTGCGGCACAAGGGGGCGGACGGGATCGGGAGGGAGGGGCAGGGAGCGGGACGGCGGACCACCGCGCTCACTTCCGAGGTCACCGGCCCAACTGCTGCACTATCACGGTCGCTTCCGGGGTCACCGGCCCACCTGCCGCACTACCACGGTCACTTCCAGGGTCACCGGCCTCACTGCCGTACCGCGACCCTCACCTCCGATCCCGTCCGCCCTCACTGCCGGGTCACGGGGCTGACCGTTCCGGCAGCTTTCCGGCGCTTTCTCAGATGACCAGGCTCAGCAGTGCCGCCACCGCGAAGCCCGCGACCGACAGGACCGTCTCCAGGACCGTCCACGACTTCAGGGTGTCGCGCTCGCTGATGCCGAAGTACTTCGACACCATCCAGAAGCCGCCGTCGTTGACGTGCGAGGCGAAGATCGAGCCCGCCGAGATCGCCATGATGATCAGCGCGAGGTGGGCCTGGGAGAAGTCCTGGCCCTCAACCAAGGGGACCACGATCCCGGCCGTGGTGACGATCGCCACGGTGGCCGAGCCCTGGGCGACGCGCAGGACGACCGAGATCAGCCAGGCGAGCAGGATGACGGGCAGTCCCACGTCGTTGAAGGTGTCGGCGAGCGCGTCCGCGATGCCGCTGCCCTTGAGGACCGCGCCGAAGATGCCACCGGCTCCGACCACCAGCAGGATGTTGCCGACGGGCTTGAGCGAGGAGGTGGAGACCGACTCCAGGGACTTGCGGGACCAGCCGCGCCGGATGCCGAGCAGGTAGTACGCGAGGAACAGGGCGATCGTCAGGGCCACGAACGGGTTGCCGAAGAACTCGATCACCGAGCGGGGCGTGGAGGGGTCCAGCGCGATGGAGGAGAACGTCGCGGCGAGGATCAGGATCAGCGGGGTGCCGATGATCGCGAGGACCGTGAGGAGCGGGACCGGCTTCTCGTGCGGGGTGACGCCCGCCGCGCGCTGTTCGGCGGCGACGGCGGCCTTGGCCTCCTCGGCGGCCTCCAGCATGTCCTGCGGGACGTCGACGAAGACCCGCTTGCCGATCCAGGCGGAGTAGACCCAGGCGGCGATGACGGACGGGATGCCGACGACGACGCCCATCAGGATGACCCAGCCGAGCGACACGTCGAACAGTCCGGCGGCGGCCACCGGGCCCGGGTGCGGCGGCAGGAACGCGTGGGTCATCGACAGGCCGGCCAGCAGCGGCATCGCGTAGAGCAGGATCGATTTGCCGGAGCGCTTGGCGGCGGCGTAGACGATCGGCGCGAGGACGAAGATGCCGACGTCGAAGAAGACCGGGATGCCGAAGACGAGTCCGGTCATCCCCATGGCGAGGGGGGCGCGCTTCTCGCCGAAGGCGTTCAGCAGGCGGGCGCTCAGCACCTCGGCCCCGCCGGACACTTCGAGGATCGCGCCGAGCATGGTGCCCAGCCCGATGATGATCGCGACATGGCCGAGGATGCCGCCCATGCCGGATTCGATGACCGAGACGGCGGCGGATTTCTGCACGGTGCCGAAGAGTTCGGTGACCGAGAGCCCGGCGCCGAGGCCGACGGCTATGGAGACCGCGAGCAGGGCGACGAACGGCTGGAGCCTGACCTTGATGATCAGGAGGAGCAGGAGGGCGATGCCCAGGGCGGCGACGGTCAGCAGGCCCGCGGTGCCGTCGATCAGGAGGAGCAGTCCACCGGTGTGCGGTGGGGTCTCGGCCGGCGAGGGGGTTGCGGCGAGCAGCATGGGGACTCCGGTGGTGCTGGAGGGCAGGGGGTAGCGCGGCGCGGCGCCCCCGGGGAGCGGGGTGCCGCGCCGAACGGCGTACGGCGGGAGGGGTTCTGCGTGGGGAGCAAAGGATCAGGGAGGGGAGAGCGGGATGATCCGATGCGGTGCGGGGACCGTCAGCTCAGCACCGTGAGGGGAAAGCCGGACGGTCCGACGCGGTGCGGGGACCGTCAGCTCAGCACCGCGAGCGCGTCGATCTCGATCAGCAGCCCCTTGGGCAGACCGACGTAGACCGTCGTGCGGGCCGACGGGGCCTCCTTGAGGTTCTGCTCGGCGAAGTAGGTGTTGTAGATCTCGTTCATCTCCGCGAAGTGGTCCACGTCCGTGAGGTAGACGCGCATCATCATCACGTCGTCCCAGCTCGCGCCGCCCTCCTCCAGGATCGCCTTGACGTTGGCGAAGGTCTGGAGGGTCTGCTCGCGCAGGGTGGGACCGGCCGGGGTGGGGGCCTGGCCCGCCACGGCCGGGAGGAAGCCGACCTGGCCGGCGACCTGGAGGATGTTCCCCTTCTTCACGCCGTGCGAGAACTTCGCGGGCGGCGTGGTGTGGGTGGAGGGGGTGAGGGCGGTCTTCTCGGTCATGGCTGATCAGGCTTTCTTGGGTCGGTTGGTGCCGGAGTACTCCCGGCTGATGGTCTCGGCGGTGCGCCGGACCAGCGGGAGCAGGGTGAGGAGTTCCTCCGCCGTGACGACCACGTTGGGCGCGGAGACGGACATGGCCGCGACGACCCGGCCGTCCGCGCCGCGGATGGGGGCGCCGACGCAGTTGATGGACTCCTCGTGGCCACCGAGGTCGGTGGCCCAGCCCTGTTCGCGCACCACGGCCAGCTCCTTGAGGAAGGTGGCCGCGTCGGGCGTCGAACGGGACGTGTACAGGGGGTAGTCGAGCTTCTCGGCGATGACGCGCCGCTCGGACTCGGTGAGGTCGGCCAGCAGCAGTTTGGCGACGGCGGCGACGGTGATGGCGACGGGCTTGCCGATCCGGGAGTACATCCGGACCGGGTAGCGGCTCTCGACCTTGTCGATGTAGAGGACTTCCTGCTCCTCGTAGACCGCGAGGTGGACGGTGTGCCCGCACCGGTCGTTCAGCGCGACCAGATGGGGGTGGGCGATCTCGCGGACGTCGAGGTTCTCCACGGCTTCCTGGGCGAGCGCGAAGAGCCGGGCGCCGAGGCGGTAGCGCTGGTCCTGCTGGCGGTAGACGAGGCCGTGCTCGTCGAGCGTACGGAGCAGGCGCAGCGCCGTGGACTTGTGGACGCCGAGGCGCTCGGCGACCTGGCCGAGGTCGGCGGGTCCCTGGGCGAGCAGCGGCAGGATGCTCAGCGCCCGGTCGACGGTCTGGCTCATGGCGTACGTACCTCCTGGGGGGCCCGGTCGGCCGCGGTCCAGCCGGGGCCGAGTCGCAGTGTCCCCCAGGCGTCCTCGTCGAGAGCGGCGAGCCGGTCGGCGTGGGCGCGGGCGGGCGGGTCGGTGAGGTCGCCGGGGACGGTGAGGACGGCGGCGGCCATCAGGTGCCCGTGCCGGGCCCGGTCGCGTACGGGCAGGCCGCGCAGGGTGGCCGAGAGGAACCCGGCGGCGAAGGCGTCCCCGGCGCCGACGGCGGCGACCACGTCGACGCGGAGGGCGGGGACGTGGGTGACGGTGTCCCCCGGCCCGGTGGCGCCCCCTGCCGTGGCCGTCTCGTCCCGGGCGGCCGTCTCGTCCCGGGCGGCCGTCTCATCCCGGGCGGCCGTCTCGTTCCGTTCGGCCATCTCGTCCCGGGTGGCCGTCTCGGCGTCGCCCGCATTCTCAGCTCGGGCGTTGCCCGCGGGGCGGGGGCCGGAGGACACCGTCGGGCGGGGGCGGGTGAACGCCGTCGGGCGAGGGCCGGAGAACACCGTCGCGCCCGCGCTGCCCCGCTTCACGACGACCACGGCGGGTTCCGGCAGCGCCGCCCGGACCGCGTCCGCGCCGACGATCCCCCACGCCTCCTCCGCCTCGTCCTCGCCGACGAAGACCAGGTCGGCGCGGCGGGCCAGCTCCAGCAGCACGGAGGCGTCGGCATCGGCGCCCCGCCACAGGTGGGGCCGGTGGTTCACGTCGAAGGAGACCAGCGGACGGCCGGGGCGGGGCGCCGTGAGGTCCCGCAGCAGCGCCAGGCAGTCCGCGGAGAGCGCGGCCGTGATCCCGGACAGGTGCAGGACGCGGCCCGCGAACAGGTCCTCGTAGGGCACGTTGTCCGGCGCCATCGCGGAGGCGGCCGACCCGGCCCGGTAGTAGGCGACCTCGTGCGTGTCGGCGCCCCGGTCGGTGGCCGTGCGGAAGTAGATGCCGGTGGGGCGGTCGGGGTCGCGGCGGACCGCCGAGGTGTCGACCCCGTACCCGGCGATCGTCTCGACCAGGTGATCGCCGAAGCCGTCCGCGCCGACCCGGCCGACCCAGGCCGCCCGGTGCCCGGCGGCGGCGAGTGCGCAGGCCACGTTGGACTCGGCGCCGCCGATGCCGCGGCCGAAGGAGGGCACGTCGGCGAGGCGGCCGGGCTGCGAGGGCAGGAACGTCACCATGGACTCACCGAGACAGACGACATCGGTGGTCGTGGCGGCGCTGGCCGTCCCTGCTGCGGGTCCGGACACGGAGAGCTCCTCGCTGATCGGCGTGCGGGCCGGTGGTCACCATTGACCGGGCATCGGCTCGGATGTTAGACAGCGTTGAGCGATATACGCAATGGGTGTTGCATATGGTGCAACGAACTTCGAGGAGCCCCCATGGCAGCCGACCGCCCCGCCGACCACGCCGCACCGAGCACCACCCCCCGCACCGCACCCCGGGGCGCGTCACCCGCCGCAGCCCGCTCCACATCGGCATCCGCATCCGCATCCGCCCTGGCGGGACTCGCCGACGAGCGCGTCGACCACCGCTTCAAGGCCCTGCCGCCGGACGCGGAGGGGCTGACCGTGGCAGCCCTCGCCGCCGAGCGCCGCAACCTCTTCACCGGCGGGTTCACCACCCCCGTCCTCGCGCTGTCCGCCGAGTCCGTCGAGCACAACCTCGCCCTGCTGGAGGCGTACGCGGAGCGCCACGGCCTCGCCTTCGCCCCGCACGGCAAGACGTCGATGTCCCCGCAGCTCTTCGCGGACCAGCTGAAGCGCGGCGCGTGGGGCATCACCGCCGCCGTCCCGCACCAGGCGCGGGTCTACCGGGCGTACGGCATCGAGCGGATCTTCCTCGCCAACGAGCTGGTCGACCCGGTGGCACTGCGCTGGCTGGCGGGCGAGCTGAGCGGGGACCCGGAGTTCCGGTTCGTCTGTTACGTGGACTCCGTACGCGGGGTCGAGCTGATGGCGCGTGCCCTGAGCGCGGCGGGCGCCACCCGCCCCCTGGACGTGGTGGTCGAGCTGGGCGCGGGCGAGGGCGCGCGCACCGGGGCCCGGACGGAGGCCGACTGCGCGGCGGTGGCCGACGCGGTGGCGGCGGCCGGGCCGCTGCGCCTGGTGGGGGTGGCCGGGTACGAGGGCGAGGTCCCGGACGCCGACCCCGAGCGGGTACGGGCCTGGCTGCGGCGGCTCGTCGCGCTGGCGGCCGGCTTCGACGCCGAGCAGCGGTTCGCCGGGGCCGGGGAGATCGTGATCAGCGCGGGCGGCAGCGCCTGGTTCGACGCGGTCGCGGACGTCTTCGCGGAGATCCCCGAACTGAGCCTTCCCACGCTGAAGTTGCTGCGCTCCGGGGCGTACGTCTCGCATGACGACGGGCACTACAAGCACCTCACCCCGTTCAACCGCGTCCCCGAGGAGGGCGCCCTGGAGCCCGCCTTCCGGCTCTGGGCGCAGGTGGTCTCCCGGCCCTCCGGCGAGCAGGCGTTCCTCAACGCGGGGAAGCGGGACGCGGCTTACGACCTGGACCTGCCCGAGGCGCAGGTGGTCCGCTCGGTCCGGGACGGCTCGGTGCGCCCCGCCACCGGGATCACCGTCACCGGCCTCTCCGACCAGCACACCTGGGTGCGGACGCAGGACGGTGCGGAACTGGAGGTGGGCGACTGGGTCGGCATGGGCCTGTCGCACCCCTGCACCAGTTTCGACAAGTGGCAGCTGATCCCGCTGGTCGAGGCGGACGGCACGGTCTCCGACTACCTCCGCACGTTCTTCTAGGGCTTGCTCCGTACGTTCTTGCAGAGCTTCCCCCGCACGTTCTCCCAGAACTTCCTCCGCACGTTCTCCCAGAACTTCCCCCGCACGTTCGTCCGGAACTTCCGGAGCCGCGGCCCGCTTGACGAGACGTGAAGAAGGCCGCAGCACATCGGTGAGCGCCGCGGCCATGGAGAAGAGCCCCGGCATCCCCCTCGATCGGAATGGTGACCCATGGACCTGGTCCTGCGTGACGCGCTCGTCGTCGACGGCACCGGCGAGCCGTCCTACCGCGCCGATGTGGCGCTCGACGGCGGCCGGATAGCCGAGATCCACCGGGAGGGCTCCCCCGGCCCCCGCCCCACGGCCACCCGGACGGTCGACGCGGACGGTCTCGCGCTCTCCCCCGGCTTCATCGACATGCACGCCCACAGCGACCTGGCGCTGCTCCGCGACCCGGACCACAGCGCGAAGGCGGCGCAGGGCGTCACGCTGGAAGTGCTCGGCCAGGACGGGCTGTCGTACGCCCCGGCCGACGACCGTACGCTCGCCGAGGTCCGCCGCTCCATCACCGGCTGGAACGGCGACGGGAGCGACATCGACTTCGACTGGCGCACCGTCGGCGGCTATCTGGACCGCCTGGACCGCAACTTCGGCGGCCAGGGCATCGCGGTGAACGCCGCCTATCTCGTCCCGCAGGGCACGGTCCGGATGTACGCGGTCGGGTGGGACGACCGGCCCGCCACCGACGCCGAACTGTCCCGGATGAGGGAGCTGGTGGACCAGGGGATGCGGGAGGGCGCGGTCGGCCTGTCCTCCGGGCTCACCTACACCCCCGGGATGTACGCGGACGACGCCGAACTGACCGAGCTGTGCCGGGTGGTGGCCCGCCACGGCGGCTACTACTGCCCGCACCACCGCAGTTACGGGGCGGGTGCGCTGGAGGCGTACGAGGAGATGGTCCAGCTCACCCGGAACGCGGGCTGCGCCCTCCATCTCGCTCACGCCACCATGAACTTCGGCGTCAACAAGGGCAGGGCGCCCGACCTCCTGGCCCTGCTGGACGGTGCGCTCGCCGCCGGGGCCGACATCTCGCTCGACACCTACCCGTACACCCCCGGGTGCACCACGCTCGTGGCGATGCTGCCCAGTTGGGCGAGCGAGGGCGGCCCCGCCTCGGTCCTGACCCGGCTCGCGGACCCGTCGAGCGCCGAGAGGATCCGGCACCACCTGGAGGTCATGGGCTCGGACGGCTGCCACGGGGTGCCGATCGAATGGGACACCATCGAGATCTCCGGCGTCAGCACACCGCACCTGGGCGCGTACGTGGGCCGTACGGTGGCGGAGTCGGCGGCGCTGCGGGGCGAGGAGCCCTGGGTGACCGCGCGGCGGCTGCTCACCGAGGACCGGCTCGGGACGACGATCCTCCAGCACGTGGGCCACGAGGAGAACGTCCAGCAGATCATGCGCCACCCGGTGCACACCGGCGGCAGCGACGGCATCCTCCAGGGCGACAAGCCGCACCCGAGGGCCTACGGCACGTTCCCGCAGTATCTGGGGCGGTACGCCCGGGAGTTGGGCATCCTCTCACTGGAGGAGTGCGTGGCCCACCTGACCTCCCGCCCGGCCGCCCGGCTGCGGCTGGCGGACCGGGGCCTGGTCCGCGAGGGCTACCGCGCCGACCTGGTCCTCTTCGACCCGGACACGGTGGCGGCGGGCTCCACCTTCGAGGCGCCGCGCACCCTGCCGGTGGGCATCCCGCACGTCCTGATCGACGGCCGGTTCGTCATCGAAGACGGCAAGCGGACGTCGGTGCTGGCCGGCCGGGCGATCCGGGGAGCGGGAGCAGGAGCAGGAGGAGCGGCCTGAAGGCTTCCCGCTTCTCCGGGGCCCGCCACAAGGCGCCGTTACGAGGCGTCCGCGGCCCGTTCCGCCGCCCAGGCGAGGTCCTCTTTTGTGGGGGCGTCGTCCTGGGTGAGGGCGCGCCGCCAGTAGCCGCTGAACTCGACCGTGGACTTGGGCAGTTGACGATCCTCGACCAGGTGGCGGCGGAGGTCCCGCACGGCGGACGCCTCGCCCGCCACCCAGGCCGCGTCCACCCCGTCGAGCGCCGCGCCCGCCCCCCGTACGGCTTGTACCAGCGAGCCGCCCCGGTCCCGGTGCACCCAGTGGACCTCGGCCCCGTGGGCGGCGGAAGGCAGCTCCCGCTCCTCCGCCGCGTCCGCGACCTCGGCGAACACCACGGCCCCGGCCCCGGCGGGCAGCGCCTCCAGCACCGTGGCGATCGCCGGGAGCGCCGTCTCGTCCCCGGCGAGCAGCACCCGGCGGGCGGCGGGCAGCGGGCGGGCGTAGAGGGAGGACGGCCCGACCATGCCGAGGACGTCCCCCGCCTTCGCGGCCGCGCCCCAACGGGCGGCGGGGCCGCCGTCGCCGTGCAGCACGAAGTCCACCGCCATCACGTTGCGTTGACGGTCGTAGGAGCGGACGGTGAAGCTGCGCATCCAGGGCCGCTCCGCCTCCGGGATCGCGAGGAACGCCTCGTACCAGCGCATGCCGTAGGGGTCCTCGGCGTGCCGCTCCGGCAGCCTCGGCGTCCGCTGCCCGGCGCGCGGCAGGCACAGCTTCATCTGCTGGTCGGGGCGGTCCTCCAGCAGGGCGGGCAGTTCGTCGGCGGTGAAGCCGACCCGGGCCGTGCGGGGGGTGATCCGCTCGACGTCCGTGACCCGTACCCAGGTGACCGGCAGTGCCTGACCCATGGCGACCCGACCTCTCTCCGCTCGACTCTCCGCAGGACGACGAGCGATACCTTACGGTGTAATGAATTACCTCGCAGACATTACTTTACGCCGTAAGGAGTTGCACGTGGTGGTCTTCGCCGGACAGGGCGACCCGCGCCGCTCCCTCTCCCTGCTGTGGCGCGCGGACGCCCTGCCCGCCTCGCGTGGCGGCCCGGGTCCGAAACCCGGGCTGAGCGTGGACGCGATCGTGGCGGCGGCCGTGGCGCTCGCGGACGAGGAGGGGATGGCCGCCCTGTCGATGCGCGCGGTGGGCGACCGGCTCGGGCGGACGGCGATGGCGCTCTACACCTACGTTCCCGGCAAGAGCGAGCTGCTGGACCTGATGTACGACGCCGTGCACGCCGAACTGCCCACGCGCTACGGGGAGAAGGGCGACTGGCGAGAGGCGCTGACCGCCTGGGCCGGGGAGGTGCTGGAGTTCTTCGTCCGGCACCCCTGGGTACTCCAGGTCTCCCAGGCGCGGCCGGTGCTGGGGCCGCACGAGTACGCGGGGCTGGACACGCTGCTCACCCTGCTGCGGGCGACGGACCTGCCGGCCGGGGTGGTGCGGCGCCTGGTGGGAACGCTGTTCCCGTTCGTCCGGGGTTCGGCGCAGGCGGTGGCCGACGCGAGGCTCGCCGCGGCGGCGACCGGCAGCTCCGACGAGGAGTGGTGGGCGGCGCGCTCGGCGGCCCTGCTGGAACTGGTCCCCGACTTCGCGGAGCGCTTCCCGGCGGTGAGCGGCCTGGAGGCGGAGGGTCCGGCCGAACCGTATCCGGGGCCGGGCCCGGACGACGCGATGCCGTTCCCGGAGCGGGAGGCGCGCGAAACGTTCCGGGTGGGGCTCGGGGTGCTGCTCGACGGGATCGGCGCGGCGCGCGCCGACCGGTCCTGACCGTGGCCAGGGCCGGTCGGCGCACCTGCCGGGCGGAAGCGGCTACGGCTTGGGGAGCGCGCAGCCCTCGCGGTTCAGGTCGATCTTGCTGCCCGCGCCGATGCACGGGACCATGGTGTACGTCTGCTGGGCGTAGTTGATGCCCTCACGGACGGTCACCTGGCCGTTCTCGTCGACCTCGCACGGGTTGTTGTCCGTGCACTCCTGGCCGCTCTCGTTACCGGTGTTGTTGACGGCGACCACCTTGCCGGTGGCGTCGTCGATCACCGGCGAACCGGACGTGCCGCCGATCGTCCGGCACTCCGGGGTGTAGCGGACCGAGTCCTTCCAGGTCCACCGGCCCTCCTTGAGCTGATGGACGAAGCCGTCGATGTCGCAGCTGTAGGTGCGCTTCCAGTAGCCGGAGGCGACCGTGATGGCGGTGCCCGCCGTCGGGTGGGCGGTCTCCAGCTCCAGCGCCTCGATGCCGTAGCGGTCCTCGATCTGCTGGTAGGTGGAGGTGGTCTCGTAGAGCGAGAGGTCGGTGTCGGTCATGGTCCCGTAGGCGATCTTGCTCGCCTTGAGGGTGCCGACCCCGCCGCCCGAGGCGTCGAGCAGGGTGAACGACCGTTTGGACGGCTGGTCGACGACGACCTCGCCGGGGCCCGGGAAGCCGGACTCCAGGCAGTGCCCGTTGGAGAGCACGAGGGCGGGGTCGGTGGGGGCGGCGTCGGGCGAACGGACCACGGAGCCCGAACAGTTGCTGAGCGCGACGGTCCCGGCGAAGGTCACGGCCTTCGCGGCGGGGGCGGCGGCCACGGTTTCCCGTGCCTGATGCTGCGGTGCGGGCTCGGCTGCGACGGCGGGCGCGACGCCCGCCCCCAGGAGCAGGGCAGCGAGAAACGCACCGGCGAGAGGCTTGTTCATGTGGGGGTCCCCTCCAGTGATGCCAAGGACCGGAGATCTTCCGGCTGTTGACATGCGCATGTTTGCGCAGATGTTCGGCCATCACAAGGGGTCAATTCCGGCCAGGGGGTACGGGGTCGCGCGACGCGGGGGGGCTCACCGAACCTTTTGGCCCGAGCCCTCCGGGACCGCGACCGCGATCGGGTGGTCGAGCACCGGCGCGTCCATCTGACTCACGTCCTCCCGAGACCCTCGGCCGAGCCTGTGTCGTCTGCCGCCATATCGTGCGCGGTTTCTACAGCCTGTTGCCGCCCGAGTGTCGCCGTGCGGTCATAGCCCCTGGGCCCGACGGAGCGATGCGCTTTCAGCTGGGGCCCTTGCGCGAGAGGAACCAGTAGAGGAGGGGGACGGCGACAATGACAAAAATGAGAAGTGCCGAGGTCCGCGATGCTCCAGAAATTCCGACAACCAGCCCAATCGCCAGGAAGGTGAATATGACAGAAGTCAGGAGGAATAGTTGCCTTTTATCCATTTTAGTCCTCAGTGGCTTGACAGAGGGAGGCGCGTTCCGCGTACCCCCCTCCGTACGGTGTGCATCTGGGGTCAGAGCCGAGACCCGACTACGAATCCGACACCGAATCCGGTTCCGGCCAGGCCGCCGACCAGGGTCCCGGTGACAGTTCCAGCGCCGGGAATGATCGAACCAATTCCGCCTCCTACGAATCCGCCAATCGTGGCTGCGGATCCGATAAACCCTATGTCCGACGTGAAATCGTCAACAGAGTAGAGACCTGTGGGGTCGACGCGGTTGACGGGGTCGCCTGCGGCGTAGAGGTAGGGGTTCTGTTCCTGACCGGACGGGTCAGCTTGAGTGAAGCGGCCGAGGGCGGGGTCGTAGTAGCGGGCGCCCATCTTGTACAGCCCTGACGGAGGCCACCCGGTCGCTGTCCCAGGTGAACTTCGTCTGTCGGCCCTCGGCAGTCGTGACCTTGGCGAGGCGGTTCGAGGTCTAGTAGTCGAAGACGGAGGTCTTGCCGTCGGTATCAATGAACGTCTTGATCAGATCACCGGAGTAGGTGTAGCTGATCGACCGGCCCGTGTTGTCCGCGGCCTTGGTGATGTGCTTGCCGTCGTTGGTGAACGTCAGCGTGCGTCCGGACGCCCAGGTGATCTTCGACGTGAAGTTGCCGGAGTAGGTGATGGTGGTGGCGTTGCCGTTCTTGTCCTCCACCTTCGACACGCGCGCGACGCCGGTGGTGCCGGAGCGGGAGAAGGTGTTCTTCTCACCGGTGCGGCGGCTGGTGAGGGTGAAGGACTTCTTGTCCGACGCCTCGGTCAGGTCCTGCTTGTAGCCCTTGGCCGGGGTGAGGGACGAGCCGGAGCGGGCGAAGACGCCGACCGTGCCGGTGGGGCCCTGCATGGACACGCCGTTGGCGGTGGGCTCCTCGATCCGGTAGTCGGCACCGGAGGTGGCGTTCCAGCCGACACTGTTGAGGCTGTTGAAGGTGTTGCCGTAGGCCAGACCCGATCCGGGGCGCCCTGATCGCGTCCATCACGGCGGTGAACCGATGCAGTCGTTGGAGTTGCCACCCGTCACGACGAAAGGGAGCGGACGGCCCCGGCCGTCACAGGCCAGGTGGACCTTGCTGGTCAGACCACCCCTGGACCGGCCGAGGGCCGGGTCGCGAAGCCCCCTCTTCGGGCCCCGGCCGCCTGCTGGTGCGCCCGGACGATCGTGGAGTCGACGGACACCAGCCAGTCGATGTCGCCCGCCACATCCGCCTTCGCCTGAGCGGCCCGCAGCATCCGGCCGAACGTCCCGTCCGCCGACCACCTGCGAACACGCGTATGCAGAGTGACCCACGGGCCGTAGCGGCCGGGCACATCCCGCCAGGCCGTCCCGGTCCGGAACTTCCACACGATCCCGTTCAGGACCCTGCGATCGTCCAGCCTCTTCCGCCCCCGCACCGACTCGGGCAGCAACGGCCGGACGAACTCCCACTCGGCGTCGAACAGTTCATGGCGGCGTACCACCACACCATGATCCACCAACCGTGATCATTGTGAAGACACCCCTAGGCGGCGGGGGCCGTGCTGCCCGGGTCAGGCCGCTTCTCCCCCGGCCCCCGGGCCCCCAACTCCACTCCCCCCGGCCCCCTTTCCCGCTGCCTCCTTCGCGTACGTCACGGCCTGGAGCAGGCTCAGACCGGGTTCGGCCTGGCGCAGGACCTTGATGGCCTCCACCGAGTCCGCGGGCCCCTCGTGCCCGGCCGCGGCGAGCCGCTGGCGCACCCAGTGACCGCGCAGTTCCCCGTCCGGGCGCGCGGCGGCTTCCTCGGCGAGGACGAGGGCCCGCTCCAGACCGGGGCGTTCGGCCTCCGCGGCGCTCTCCAGCGCGCTCCGGAGCTCGGCGACGACATCGGGGGCGTCGCGGATGACGAGTACGGCGAGGGGCTGGGGCTTGCGGAAAAGGCTCATAGGGCCACCGTTCCCCGGCCGGCCCGACGCCTCACCGAAGTTGAGCAACATCTGAGCCCGCCCCCGCTCCGGCGCTCCGGCTGCGTACGGTCGGGGCATGACACTCGACCTCGACGCCTACCTCGCCCGCATCAGCTGGACCGGCAACCCCCGGCCCACGGTGGAGGTGCTGCGCTCCCTGCAACGCGCCCATCTGCTGGGCATCCCGTTCGAGAACCTGGACCCCGTGCTCGGCTCCGCGCCGTCGCTGGCGCTCGACGACCTCCAGGCGAAGCTGGTCCGCGGCGGGCGCGGCGGGTACTGCTACGAGCACAACACCCTGTTCTCCGCCGTGCTGAAGCGGGTGGGCTTCTCCGTGACCCCGCTGACCGCCCGGGTGCTGCTGGGCGCGGCGCCGGGCGACATCCGGCCCCGCACGCACATGCTGATGCGGGTGGACGTGCCCGGTGAGCCGCACCCGTACCTCGTGGACGTCGGGTTCGGGTCGATCGGGGCGCTGCTGGAGCCGGTCGAGCTGGTGGCGGGCGCCGAGCTGTCCGACGCCCCGCGCCACCACCGCCTCGTGCACACCGCGCACGACGGCCCGCTGCCGATGTGGGAGCTCCAGGCGGAGAAGGGCGGCTCGTGGGAGCCGCAGTACGCGTTCACCCTGGAACCGTTCGAGGCGCCGGACTACGAGGTGATCAACTGGCACATCGCGACGCATCCGCGCTCGCCGTTCCGGCAGGCGGTGTACGCGCAGCACACCCGGATCGGCTCCCACCTGGCACTGGCCGGGCTGGACCTGGTGGAGACGGCCGACGACGGCACGGTCACCGAGCGACGGCTGAAGGACGGCGCGGAGGCCCTGCGCGTCCTGGCCGACGACTTCGGCGTCCACCTCCCGGAGGGCACCCGGCTGCCCGAGTGACCCCAGTGGGGTGAACGGTCGTGGCCCCGCCGCGAGGGACCCGCGTGGCGTATCTCACCCGTCCGGGGGGCTCGCGCTCCATTCCAAGCCGTAGCGCCGTCGCGACCGGGCGATCCCAGGGGCCGGGGCGGCGGCGGGCATCGTGATGGAAGCCGGGGCGGGGCGGTGCGGGTGTCCGGCGGGCGTACGGGTGGGGCAATCCCCGCGCACCTCCCGAAACGCGGCCGTAAGCTCGCGGACATGCAGGTCATCCAGTCCACGAAGCTCGCCAATGTCTGTTACGAGATCCGGGGCCCCGTACTGGAGGAGGCGATGCGGCTGGAAGCGGCCGGTCACCGCATCCTCAAGCTCAACACGGGCAACCCGGCCGCGTTCGGGTTCGAGTGCCCGCCGGAGATCCTCGAGGACATCCTGCGCAACCTCGCGGGCGCGCACGGCTACGGCGACGCGAAGGGCCTGCTGTCCGCGCGCCGGGCGGTGATGCAGCACTACCAGACCAAGGGCATCGACCTGGACGTCGAGGACGTCTACCTGGGCAACGGCGTCTCCGAGCTGATCCAGATGTCGATGCAGGCGCTGCTGGACGACGGCGACGAGGTGCTCGTACCGGCCCCGGACTATCCGCTGTGGACCGCGTCGGTCTCCCTGGCGGGCGGGACGGCCGTGCACTACCGCTGCGACGAACAGGCCGACTGGATGCCGGACCTCGCCGACATCGAGCGGAAGATCACCGACCGCACCAAGGCCCTGGTGATCATCAACCCGAACAACCCCACCGGCGCGGTGTACGACGAGGAGATGCTGCGCGGGCTCACCGAGATCGCCCGCCGCCACAACCTCATCGTGTGCTCCGACGAGATCTACGACCGGATCCTGTACGACGGCGCCACGCACACCCCGACGGCCGCGCTCGCCCCCGACCTGATGGTGCTGACCTTCAACGGCCTCTCCAAGAACTACCGGGTGGCGGGCTACCGCTCCGGCTGGCTGGCGGTCTGCGGCCCGAAGGCGCACGCCACCTCGTACATCGAGGGGCTGACGATCCTCGCCAACATGCGGCTGTGCGCCAACATGCCCTCGCAGCACGCCGTGGCCACCGCGCTCGGCGGGCGGCAGTCCATCGAGGACCTGGTGCTGCCGGGCGGCCGGATCCTGGAGCAGCGGGACACCGCGTACGACCTGCTGACCTCGATCCCCGGCGTGACCTGCGTGAAGCCGAAGGGGGCGCTGTACCTCTTCCCCCGGCTCGACCCCAAGGTCTACAAGATCAAGGACGACCGGCGGATGGTCCTGGACCTGCTGCGGGCCGAGAAGATCATGGTCGTGCAGGGCACCGGATTCAACTGGCCGGAGCCCGATCACTTCCGGCTGGTCACCCTGCCGACGGCCGAGGACCTGACCGACGCGGTGACCAGGATCGGCACCTTCCTGGACGGTTACGGACAGCCGTAGGACGACCACCCTCCCGGACCACTCACAACTTTAGACTTGATCTAAGGTAGGATGGGTGCACGCACCATCGGGAGGCCATCCATGTACGAGCCGATCCGCAGCACATCGGTCCACACCCTTGCCGACGACGCGGACTTTCCGCACCGCAGCCGCGAGGAGGAGCTGGACATCCAGCTCGCCGGACATCTCGCCGCGCTCCTCGCGGTCACCGACGAACTGGGCCTCGCCCCGGCGGGCGACCGCATCGCCGGGCAGGTCGCCCGGCTGCGCGGCGCCCCGCCCGCCCGGCACGCCGCGCTGACCGACGCGTCCCCGGCCGACCTCCACCGCCGCGCCCACGCCCTCGCTGGCCGCGCCCTGGTGGTGGCCGCCTCGCGCGCCGACACGACCGCCGCCATCCTCTCCGCCGAGCGGATGGACGCCCACACCGCGGCCCTCGCCGCCTCCGCCGACGCCCACGCTTCCGCGGAACGGCTGGTCGGCGCCCACTGACGGCCCCGGTCCGCGTGCCGTGAGGGCGCGCGGACCGGGTGCCACAAACCCCTCGGGGCCGGTGCCCCCTGGGCAGGTGCCCCCCCTGGGCCGGTGCCGCACTACCCCCCGGGGCCGGTGGCTCACCACCCCCGCAGCTGGTGCCACACCCCCCGGAGCCGCCGGGAGCCATGGACCCTGGAGTCGCCCGCCCCCTCCAGGTCCGTTGCATTCCGGGATGGCTCCTTCATCTCCCGTACACCCGACCCAGCCCGGAATGTGGGTTTCCGGGAGCACGCTGCTCAGGTGAGACGCATCGTGGGAATCGTCCTGGCGGTCCTCCTGATCGCCGGCGTGGCCGGGGCGGTCGCCTTGGGCCGCGACAACGGGGGCAGCGGGGACGACGGCAAGGCCGCCCGGACCGTTCGCGGAGTGATCGGGTCGGAGAAGGCCGAGTTCTTCGCCGACCCCGACACCGTGAAGGCCCTCGCGGCCAAGGGGTTCACCGTCCGGACGGAGACCTCCGGGTCCTGGGCGATGGACCGACTGCCCCTGACGGGTTACGACTTCGCGTTCCCCGGCTCCAAGGCCCCGGCCGACGAGCTGCGTCGGCGCGCCGGGGTCCAGGGCGGTCCGCTGCGCCCCTTCTACTCCCCGCTCGTCGTGGTGGCCCACCGCAACGCGGCCGAGGTGCTCGCCGCCAACGGACTGGCCCGGCTGCGCGCCGAGAACGGCTCGAAGTTCACCACACAGGGGACCCTGCTCATGGACCCCTACCTGGCCGCGGCGCAGGACGACCGGACCTGGCAGCAGTTCGAAGGGGCCTCCGGACACGCCGAGTTGAGCGGCACGGTGTTCATCACCAGCACCGACCCCGTCGCGTCCAACTCCGGGGCCCTCTACCTCGCCGCGGCCTCGTACGTCGCCGACGGCGGCCGGGTCGCCACCGACGCGCGGGCCGTGGAGCGCACCGCGCCGCTGATGCGCAAGCTCGTCCAGGTGCAGGGCGCACAGCAGACCAGCAGCGACGCGCCGTTCCGCGACTTCGTCAGCGGGGTGGGCAACCCCCTCGTCCTGGTCTACGAGTCGCAGGTGGCCGCACTCCTGATGAGCAGTCAGCGACAGGAGATCGGCGATCTCGTCGTCCTCTACCCGGACACCACGGTCTCCAGCGACCACACCCTCGTCCCCCTGAGCGACGAGGGCCGTGAGCTGGGCGAGCTGCTGTCCACCGACCCCGAACTGCGGAAGCTGGCGGTACGGCACGGCTTCCGGCCCCAGGGCGCGGCGGCCGAGTTCGGCGCGGCGACCGCGGCCCACACCGCCTACATCGACCAGCGGCTGACCGGCGTACGTCAGGCGCCCGTGCCCACCGCGGAGGTGCTGCGCTCGATGGCGCAGCGGGCCCGCGGCTGACGACCCCCGGACTCCCCCGCCCCGCGCCCCGCGCCCCGGAACGGCAGGCGGATCCGGAAGTGGACCGGATCCGCACCAGGACCCCGGGCCGCACACCCGCACCCCGGTGCGCACCACCCGCACCCGCACGCCGCGCAACGCACCCGCCGCAGCTCCCGTACCCGCACCCGCCGCACAGGAGACCACCACCATGTCCCAGAACACCGGGCCCCAGGACCCCCGACGCCCCTACAGCCCACCGGCCGCCCCGCTGACGCTCACCCCGCCGGAGCCCGTGGCCCCCGTCCGCGCCGGGCAGGCGTCCGGGCTCGTCCCGGTCGGGGACGCGGTGCGGGACGACATGCTCCGGCGGGCCGAGGAGTACGTCGACGGGCTCGCCCAACTGGACGCCCGCTCGCCCGAGTTCGGCGCGCGGGTCGAGGAGATCGCCGCGCTCGGGCAGGGCGACATCCGCGGCGCCGCCCAGCAGTCCAACCGGATGCTGGAGCGCACCGTCCGCTCGCTGGCCTCCGGCGAGGGCGACGCCCCGGCCCGGGTGGGGAGCTCGCTGGTCGAGCTGCGCCGCACGGTGGAGGACCTCGATCCGCGTGACACCCCCGGGCGTGGGGCACGGCGGCTGCTGTCCCGGCTGCCGGGCGGGCGACGGCTGCGCGACCACGTCGCCGCGTACGCCTCCGCCAAGGGCACGCTGGACCGGATCGTCGGCTCGCTCCGCGGCGGTCAGGACGAACTGCGCCGCGACAACGCCGCGTTGCACACCGAGCGGACCCGCCTGTGGGAGACCATGGGCACGTTGCAGGAGTACGCGGTCCTCACCGAGGCCCTCGACGGGGTCGTGGAGCGGCGGATCGCGGAGGCGGAGACGGCGGGCGACCCGGTGCGGGCCGACGCGCTGCGGGCCGACGTCCTCTTCCCCGTACGGCAGAAGCACCAGGACCTGCTGACCCAGATCGCGGTCTGCGCCCAGGGGTATCTGGCGATGGACGTGGTGCGGCGCAACAACGACGAGCTGATCAAGGGCGTCGACCGGGCGGCCACCACCACCGTCTCGGCGCTGCGGATCGCCGTGATGCTGTCATCGGCCCTGGAGAACCAGCGCCAGGTGACCGAGCAGGTGCGGGTGCTGCGCTCCACCACCGAGGACCTGATCCGGGGCAACGCGGAGATGCTCGCCACGCAGAACGGGGAGATCCAGCGCATCGCGGCCGATCCGGCGGTCGGCATGGAGACCCTGCGGGAGGCGTTCGGGCAGATCTACGCGACGCTCGACGCCATCGACACCTACAAGGCGCGGGCGACCGAGACCATGGCGGCCACCGTGGAGTCGCTGACCGCCGAACTCCAGGTGGCCGGAGCCCGGTTGGACCGCAGTCGCGCCGCGGACCGGGCGCTGGACGGGGGCCGGTCATGAGCCGCCGCGCGAGAGGGGGCTCCTTCCTGGTCCGGCGTACGCTCCTTCCGCTGCTGGCCACGGTGCTGCTCACCCCGCTCGCCGCCTGCACCACGGAGGGGAGCTCCGGCCCGGACAGCGGCCGGGCCGACGACGGGCGGCCGCGGGCGGGCACGCTCCGGGTGCTGGCCTCCAGTGAACTCAGCGACATGGAGCCGCTGTTGGCCAAGGCCCGGGAGGCGACCGGGATCACCGTGCGGCCCACCTGGACGGGCACGCTGGATGCCGTCGAGCACCTGGCGTCGGGGAAGGCGGACGGGGCGTTCGACGCGGTGTGGCTGTCGTCCAACGACTATCTGCGGCTCGACCCGGAGGCCGCCCGCCGGATCGCCTCCGAGACCCCGCTGATGGCCTCCCCGGTCGCCCTCGGGGTGCGGCCCGCGACGGTGCGCAAGCTCGGCTGGGACCCGGAGGCGGTGAGCTGGGCGCAGGTCCACCGGGCGGTCGCGGCCGGAGACCTGACGTACGGGATGACCGACCCGAACCGCTCCAACTCCGGTTTCGCCGCGCTGATCTCGGTGGCGTCCGGGCTGTCCGGCGCGCAGGCCGCGCTGACCGACGCCGATGTCCGCAGGGCCGCGCCGAAGCTGAAGGAGTTCTTCGCGGGGCAGCGGCTGACCTCGGGGTCCTCGGGCTGGCTGGCCTCCGCGTACGCCCGGCGCTCCACCGTGGACGGGCTGATCAACTACGAGTCGGTGCTGCTGTCGCTGAACCGGGACAGCGGCGCCGGGCTGACGGTGATCCGCCCCCGCGACGGGGTGGTGACGGCCGACTACCCGCTCAGCGCGCTCACCGCCGCCGCACCGGAGGCCCGGGACGCGGTGCGAACCCTGGCCGAGCACTTCCGGTCTGCGGAGGTGCAGCGGGAGATCACCGCGCTGACGCTGCGCCGCCCGGTCGTCGCCGCCGCGCGCCCCGCCGACCCGCTCTCACCCGAGCAGCGCCGCGAACTGCCCTTCCCCGGCACGCGATCGGTCGCGGACGGGCTGCTGTCCTCGTACGAGCACCGGCTGAGGCGTCCCTCGCGGACGGTGTACGTGCTGGACACCTCCGGGTCGATGAGAGGCGGGCGGCTGGCCCAGCTGAAGTCCGCGCTGAACGGACTGACCGACGACTTCCGCCAGCGTGAGCAGGTCACGCTGCTGCCGTTCGGTTCGGCCGTCAAGCAGGTCCGCACCCACACCGTCGACCCGGCCGACCCGAAGGCGGGCCCGGCGGCGATCCGGGCGGACGCGGCGGCGCTGACGGCCGAGGGGGACACGGCGATCTACTCGTCGCTGGCCGCCGCCTACGACCACCTGGGCCCGGACACCGAGTCCGCGTTCACCTCCATCGTGCTGATGACGGACGGCGAGAACACGGCGGGCCGGTCGGCGGCCGAGTTCACGGCGTTCTACCGGGCGCTCCCGGCGGCCCGGCAGGTCACCCCGGTGTTCCCGATCGTGTTCGGGGACTCCGACCGCTCGGAGCTGGACGCGATCGCCGCGCTGACCGGTGGCCGGCTCTTCGACGGGACGAAGGAGGAGGGGCCCGGCTCGCTGGACGGGGCGTTCGAGGAGATCCGTGGCTACCAGTAGGCGCCCGCCGGAGGGGAAATCCGCGGCGGCCCGGGTTCTCGGCTATCTGGAGTCGGCCCGGAACCTGACCGGGTGCACCGCGGCCCTCGGCGGACTGGTCCTGACCTTCACCGGGGTCGCAGGCCCGTACTGGCCCGTGGTGGTCGCCGGGCTCTACGGGGCGGGCGCGCTGCTGGCCCCGCCGCGCCGCCCGCCCGCCCCGGAGTTCGAGGAACCCTCGTCGCGGCTGGACGAACTGCGGGCCGGTCTGGGAACCCTGCGGGCGTACCTGGACGAGGTGGACCTGCCGCCCGCCGCGGCGGACCGGCTCACCGAGCTGACCGGCCTGCTGGACGGGCTGCTGGCCCCCGGCTGGGTGTCCGAGGCGCTGGCGGACGACCCGGAGGCCGTACACGTCCTGGCGCGGGCGGTGCGCCGGGACGTTCCGGAGTCCGTCGACGCGTATCTGCGGACGCGGTGGTGGACGCGGCTCGCGCCGGGCGCACGGGCACCGGAGGAGGAGCTGGAGCGGCAGCTGTCGCTGCTGCACGGGGAGGCACAGGCGCTGGTGGACGCGTTGCGGGAGGCGGAGGAGCTGCGCCAGCGGTCGCACACGAGGTATCTGGAGGACCGGGGCGGCACGGCGTAGGGGGCCGTGCCGGCCGGGCTCACGGGCAGGGCGTCATCGGCGCGAAGTCCCGTCCACGCAGCGGAAACGGGCAGGGGAAAGAGGGCCGGAAAAGGGTCGGCCCCCGGAACCATGAGGGGGTTCCAGGGGCCGGGAGGGCATCCTTGGTCGGGGACCCCTCAGGGGCTGTCGTCTCCGGCAGCCCCGCACCGCGGCGGGTCGTCGGCCCCACAGGTCAGGGCGGTGTCCGATGGACCCGGCCGCGGAGTCAGGTGGACGGGCGGGTGGCAGGCGGGGGCGTACGCGCACGGCGCGGGCGGCACGCGGCTTACAGTGCGGGCGGCGCCCCGGCCGCATGGCGCGGGCGGGTGCTGGCGTACGACTCGGACGACACCTCGGCGTACGACTCGAGCGGCGTCCCTGCGCACCACTGCCCGCGCCCCGCCCACCGCCGCACGGCTCGCGACAACCCCGTCCCCTGCCCCCGCCCCCGCCGCGCGGCTCAGCCCAGGCGCTTGACCAGCGCGTGGTACTCGTCCCACAGCTCCTTGGGCGTGTGGTCACCGAAGGTGTTGAGGTGCTCGGGGACCAGGGCGGCCTCCTCGCGCCAGACTTCCTTGTCGACGGTGAGCAGGAAGTCGAGGTCGGCCTCGGAGAGGTCCAGGCCTTCGGTGTCCAGCGCACCCTTGGCGGGCAGGACGCCGATCGGCGTCTCGACGCCCTCGGCCTTGCCGTCCAGGCGCTCCACGATCCACTTCAGGACGCGGCTGTTCTCGCCGAAGCCGGGCCACACGAACGTGCCGGCCGCGTTCTTGCGGAACCAGTTCACGTAGTAGATCTTCGGCAGCTTCGCCTGGTCCTTGTCGGCGCCGACCTTGACCCAGTGGTTCATGTAGTCGCCCATGTTGTAGCCGCAGAACGGCAGCATGGCGAACGGGTCGCGGCGCAGCTCACCGACCTTGCCCTCGGCGGCGGCGGTCTTCTCGGAGGCGACGTTGGCTCCGAGGAAGACGCCGTGCTGCCAGTCGAAGGACTCGGTGACCAGCGGGACGGCGGAGGCGCGACGGCCGCCGAAGAGGATCGCGGAGATCGGCACGCCCTGGGGGTCCTCCCACTCGGGCGCGATGATCGGGCACTGTCCGGCGGGGACGGTGAAGCGGGCGTTGGGGTGGGCGGCGGGCGTGCCGGACGCGGGGGTCCAGTCGTTGCCCTTCCAGTCGGTGAGGTGCGCGGGCCGCTCCTCGGTCATGCCCTCCCACCACACGTCGCCGTCGTCGGTGAGCGCGACGTTGGTGAAGACGGAGTTGCCCCACATGGTCTTCATGGCGTTGGCGTTGGTGTGCTCGCCGGTGCCGGGCGCGACGCCGAAGAACCCGGCCTCGGGGTTGATCGCGTAGAGGCGGCCGTCCTCGCCGAAGCGCATCCAGGCGATGTCGTCGCCGATGGTCTCCACGGTCCAGCCGGGGATGGTCGGCTCCAGCATGGCGAGGTTGGTCTTGCCGCAGGCGGACGGGAAGGCGGCCGCGATGTACTTGGGGCCCTCGGCCTCCCCGGCCGGCGGGGTGAGCTTGAGGATCAGCATGTGCTCGGCGAGCCAGCCCTCGTCGCGGGCCATCACGGAGGCGATGCGCAGGGCGTAGCACTTCTTGCCGAGCAGGGCGTTGCCGCCGTAGCCGGAGCCGTAGGACCAGATCTCGCGGTCCTCGGGGAAGTGCGAGATGTACTTGGTGGAGTTGCAGGGCCAGGGGACGTCCTGCTCGCCCTCGGCCAGGGGGGCTCCGAGGGTGTGGACGGCCTTGACGAAGAAGCCGTCGCCACCCAGCTCGTCCAGGACGTCCTGGCCCATGCGGGTCATGGTGCGCATGGCGACGGCGACGTACGCGGAGTCGGTGATCTCGACGCCGATCGCGGAGAGCGGCGAGCCGACGGGCCCCATGCAGAAGGGCACGACGTACAGGGTGCGTCCGCGCATCGAGCCGCGGAAGATCCCGTCCTGTCCGGTGAAGATCTCCCGCATCTCGGCGGGGTCCTTCCAGTGGTTCGTGGGCCCCGCGTCCTTCTCCTCCCGGGAACAGATGAACGTACGGTCCTCGACGCGGGCGACGTCGGTGGGGTCGGAGGCGGCGTAGTACGAGTTGGGCCGCTTGGTCTCGTCCAGCTTGGTGAACGTGCCCTGGGCGACGAGCTCCCCGCACAGGCGCTCGTACTCGGCCTCGGAACCGTCGCACCAGACCACCCGGTCCGGCTGGGTGATGGCTGCGATCTCGTCGACCCAGGAGATCAACTCCTGGTGGTGGGTGGGGACGGTGAGGGGAGCCGCGATGTCGCGCGCCACGATCGCTCCTACGGTGAGGGTGTCAGTTGTCTGGAGGCCCCGTGGGGGCTGCGACCCGGATGCTTCGAACCCTTCGTTCCCCTGGCGCTCATCCGGTGCCGACTGCACTCATTTGATCATCCGACCGTTCCGCCCATATGTCCAGGGGGCCTCACACGTGAGCATCGCCACTCGTATGCGCTCCATATCTGTTACCTACGGTGGCGTAGGTAGCATGCGAGCATGACTGACGCCGCCACTAGCGCCGTATCCCGAGGCCCCGTCGTTCTCGATCCCACGCCGGTGAAACCGCGGATGCGCGGCTGGCTGCACGCCGGAATGTTCCCGGCGGTGCTGATCGCAGGCATCACCCTGATCGCGCTCACCGACACCACGACGGGCCGGATCGCCTGCGCGGTCTACACCCTCAGCGCCTGCCTGCTGTTCGGGGTCAGCGCGGTCTACCACCGCGGCACCTGGGGGCCGCGCGGCGAGGCGGTGCTGCGCCGCCTGGACCACGCGAACATCTTCCTGATCATCGCGGGCACCTACACGCCGCTGACCCTGCTCCTGCTGCCGCAGTCCACCGCCCGGCCGCTGCTCTGGGCGGTGTGGGCGGCCGCCGCGGCGGGCATCGCCTTCCGGGTCTTCTGGGTCGGCGCGCCGCGCTGGCTGTACACCCCGTGCTACATCGCGATGGGCTGGGCGGCGGTCTTCTTCCTGCCCGACTTCATGCGGGCGGGCGGGATCGCGGTGCTGGTCCTCGTCATCGTCGGCGGGGTGCTCTACAGCGCGGGCGGCGTGATCTACGGCATCAAGAAGCCGAACCCGTCGCCGCGCTGGTTCGGCTTCCACGAGGTGTTCCACTCGCTGACGCTGGCGGCGTTCGTGGCGCACTACGTGGGCATCTCGCTGGTGGCGTACCAGCACGGGTAGGGGCGCGTCACGGGAGCCACGGGAGTGGGGGCAGGTCGCACGCGGCGACCGGCCCCCACTCCCGTACGCGGGCGGCACGCGCCCCGCGCCTGGATGCGACCGTCTCCGCACCCGGGCGGCACGCGCCCCGCACCCGGCCGTGACCGTCTGGTCCGTAAGTCGTCTCGCCCGCCCCGCTCCCGTCCCCGGGCGGGACGGTCTGCGTGCGTAGATCCAGGTTTCAGCCGCCCCCGTCCCCGGGCGTCACCCGCCCAGCTTCGCCGCCAGTTCCGCCGCGTCCGTCGTGGGTGCGTCGCAGACGAAGTGCCGGCAGACGTACGCGGTCGGCGCACCGCCCACCAGCGGCCGATCCGCCAGCAGCGGGAACTCGCCTGCGCCGCCCGGCCACTCGCCCGCGGCGACGACCGCGCCAGGGGCCCGGCCCAGCAGCGCCGTACGGTGCAGCTCACCGCCGACCGGCCCGGCGACGGCCACCTCGCGGGGCCCGTCGAGCAGCGCCTCGGCAACGGCGAGCCCCCAGCCGATGAACCGGGGGGCGCGCGGGCCGAGCGCCTTGACCACGCCGAGCGCGCCCTCGGCGGCGGTGCGGTGGGCCTCGGACCCGGTGTACGCGGCGTAGCCGAGAAGCGCCCCGGCGGCGGCGGTCCACCCGGCGGGGGTGGCGCTGTCGGTCGGGTCCTGGGGTCGCCGGATGAGCCGCTCGGCGTCGTGGGCGGTGTCGTACAACTGCCCGCCCTCGCCCGTGAACTGCTCCAGCACGATGTCCAGCAGGAACCCGGCGAACTCCAGCCAGACGCCCTCGCCGGTGACGGCCGCCAGCGCGAGGAACCCCTCGGCGACGTCGCCGTAGTCCTCCAGCACCCCGGCGTTGGCGCCCGCCCGCCCGTCCCGAGAGGTACGGGTCAGCCGGGCCACCTCGCCCAGGTGGACCCGGACCAGCAGATCGGCGGCCTCGGTGGCCCGCTCGACCAGGTCGGGCCGGTCGAAGTACGCCCCGGTCTCGGCGAGCGCGGCGATCGCGAGCCCGTTCCAGGCGGCGACCACCTTGTCGTCCCGCCCCGGGCGCGGGCGCTGCTCACGGGCGGCCAGCAGCCGGGCCCGTACGTCCGCGACCCGGTCGGCGTCGACGGGCCCGGTGTCCCCCGGCAGCCGCAGCACGGAGGCCCCCTCCTCGAAGGTGCCCTTCTCGGTGACCCCGAAGTACGCGGCGGCGAAGGCCGCGTCGTCCTCCCCCAGCACCTCGCGCAGCTGGTCGGGCGTCCACACGTAGTAGGCGCCCTCGACCTGCCGGCCGGTCGCGTCAGCGCTGTCGGCGTCCAGCGCGGAGGCGAAGCCGCCCTCGGCTGTCCGCAGTTCCCGCACCATGAAGTCGGCGGTCTCCAGGGCGACGCGGCGGGCCTCGTCGGAGCCGGTGGTGCGCCACAGGTGCGCGTAGACCCGGCACAGCAGGGCGTTGTCGTACAGCATCTTCTCGAAGTGCGGCACGATCCACTCGCGGTCCACGGAATAGCGGGCGAACCCGCCGCCGAGCTGGTCGTAGATACCGCCCCGGGCCATCGCCGTACAGGTGTCGGCGGCCATCTGGAGGGCGCCTTCCGCTCCCGTGCGGGCGTAGTGCCGCAACAGGAACTCCAGCGTCATGGACGGCGGGAACTTGGGCGCGCCCCCGAACCCGCCCCGCTGCTCGTCGTACTCCCGGGTCAGCCCGAGGAGCGCCTGAGCGGCCTCCGCTTCCCCCGGCACCCCGTCCCCGCCATGGGCCAGTGACCGCCCCGCGAGATCGGCGACGATCCGCCCGGCCACCTCACCGACCTCCTCCCGTCGGTCGGCCCACGCGGTCACCACGCCTTCGAGCACCTGCCGGAAGGAGGGCGACCCGTGCCGGGGCTCGGGCGGGAAGTAGGTCCCGAAGTAGAAGGGCTCGGCATCCGGCGTGAGAAACACGGTCATCGGCCACCCCCCGTGCCCGGTGGCCGCCTGAACGGCCTCCATGTACACGGCGTCGACGTCGGGCCGCTCCTCCCGGTCGACCTTCACGGGCACGAAGTGCTCGTTGAGGTAGGCGGCCACGGCCTCGTCCTCGAACGACTCGTGAGCCATGACGTGGCACCAGTGGCACGCGGAGTAGCCGACCGACAGCAGAACGGGCACATCACGCCGCCGGGCCTCCTCGAAGGCTTCCGCTTCCCAGGGCCACCAGTCGACGGGATTATCAGCATGCTGAAGCAGATAAGGCGAGGTCACACCAGCCAGCCGGTTCATGCGGCACAGCCTCTCACGTCGGCACGGCCCTACCGGTTCAGCCCGCGAGCCCCCGCCCCACTTGACCGATTTGCACTCATGCGCCGTCACGTGGTGAATGCGGATCGCCCCTTTTGCACCCCGGCCATCCCGCGGACGCTAAAGGCTCTGCCTCGGGCCAAAGCCGGTGTCCGACTGGAAGCGGGCAGTACGCTGAGTCGAGCAGCACCGCATCCTCCAAGGAGGTACTCCATGACCGCCGAGATGGTGGCGCCCGCATGGATGCACACGCAGATCAGCGCGGAGCAGTACGACTCCTGGTCCGAGGAGCAGTGCGCCGGCATCGAGATCGTGGACGGGATGGTCGTCGTGAGCCCGAGCGCCTCCAAGCGCCACAACCGGCTGGCCCGCATCCTGGCCAACGCCTTGGACTCGGCTGCGGGCCCGGACTGGAACGCCGACACCGACTTCGACGTCCGCCTTCAGGATGTCCCCCTCACCAACCGCCGCCCTGACGTCATCGTCTACCGAGCAGAGACCATCGACCTCACGCCCACCCGCCCCGAACACGTGCTCCTGGTCGTCGAGGTCGTGTCGCCCGGCTCGGAGACCACCGACCGGATCGTGAAGGTGGACCAGTACGCCAAGGCCGGCATCCCCTTCTACTGGCGCATCGAGCAGGCCGCCACCGGGGTCCCGATCGTCTACACCTACGTCCTCGACCCCGCCACCAAGGCTTACCGGGACGGCGAGATGTTCACCGGCGCCATCAAGACTGGCGCTCCGTTCTCCGTCACTGTCGACCTCGGAACCACCTGAAAGGGGAAAGACCTCACGTCTACATCGGCGCTTCTCGCCTCAGGGTGGTGCCGCGACTGACGGCGGACCGGACCGTGGTGGTCACGGTACTTGTCACCTATGCAATCCCGGACGACGCCCCTCCCCTGCGTCCGCCAGCCCCTGAGGCTCAGGCCGCCCTCGACAGGCTTCTTGCAGACTCCACCCTGCTCATGGGAGTTCCCGGGCTTTACACGCCGAAGCGCCCATAGTCATGGAGCGTGCCTCTTTGAGGGTAAGGACGTGTGCGAGCGACCTTGACTTTCAGGGTGAGATCATCGGCCTCGCACCACCGGACGAGATTACCCACCTTCATTCCTACGCAGCCTCCCTGATCACGTACTTGCGCACCCCATATGACGGCCGAAGGCATCACTGCAGGAAGCAGCAAGATAATCGTGGGCGCTCGGCAAGGACGTCGCCTGCGCGGCAGCCAGGATCCGGACGAGCTCCACCAGCACATGAACGTATCCTCCGACGGTCGACTGCGGCCGGACAGCACAGGCGCTGTACCAGGGAGCACCGCACGGCACATGGGGGCCACCAGCAACGCGGCCGGCGAGGGGTCCACGGGCAACAGAAATCTGGGCATTTCATATTCCGACAGCCGCTTGGAAGAGATTGGCCATCGGCCACAGTAACCAATCCCACCAACCCCAGAAATGCAAATAACATTACAATACTCCTATTGGCGGAGAGGTTTAGCATGGACTTCACATGGATATCCTGCGGACCACACCATGGAGGACAGGGATGTACGCATCAATCGTGACGGCTGGGGCCGGTGTCGCAATCGCGATCATGGTCTTCTGGATGAATCACCGAGGTGAAGTTCGCAGATCTCTCAGAAAGGAAAGGATCAATTGGGTTAGCAGCCAGCTAAAAGACCTATACGGCCCGCTTCTCGTTTTGGCGGAAACTAACGAAAGAGCATGGAAAGAATATCGCAGCACATACTTTCCACTTGATCCGGATGAATCGCCAGAGCGCTCGCTGACCGAGTCGGTGTCGACGCGTTGGCACGTGTGGGTTAAGACGGTATTCGCCCCAAGGGCCCAACAGATAAGAGAAATCGTCACCACTCGCGGAGATCTCATTATTGAAAGAGAGATGCCGTCAGTAGTACTTGACTTCTGCGCTCATGCAGCTACCTACGATGCCCTATTGGCCGACTGGGAAACCGTTGCCGTTAACGATTCTACGTTGATCCGTCACCCGGGAAGCGGTTTTCTATCGTACGTGCGCGAATCTTACATCACGCTCAAAGTCGAGCAAGAGGAACTGCTAAAATCAAACCGGCGCCCATGACAGCCTGACCCTTTGACAGTGAGTTGCTGAAGAGAAGAGCCCTTGATGAAAGTGTTCTTAAGTTGGTCCGGAGAGCGCTCCAGGAAAGTTGCCGAAGCCCTCAAGCACTGGCTTCCGGATGTTATCCAAGAGATTGACCCATGGGTCTCAAGTCAAGATATCGCCAAAGGCGGTAGGGGGATGGATGAGCTCGCCCACGAACTTGCCGCAACGGATTTCGGGATTATTTGCGTGACTCCCGAGAACAAGGCATCGACGTGGATCAACTTCGAAGCAGGGGCACTTGCAAAACAATTTGAGATCGCACATGTCACCCCGTTCCTCATAGGTATGAAGATTACAGACCTAACCGGACCGCTATCCAAGTTCCAGGCAACCGTAGGGGGAAATCGGCAAGACGTCCGGAAGCTCATTGGCGACCTGAACAAGGCATCATCCGGGCGAACGGTTTCGGAGGATCGCCTTGAGCGATCATTCACGCGAAGTTGGCCCGAATTGGAAAGCGCCCTCCAGGAGGCCCAAAAATTGCCTCTCCCAGAAGGTGTGCGAAATCCAGCTGAACGGTCCGAGGCGGAGATGCTTGAGGAAATTCTACTGCTGGTTCGAAAAATAGAATATCGTGGAGTGAGCCTAGAAGGGGAAGTGAATCAAGCAGAGGAAAAGCTGTCGCGCAGCCGACGCATCAGTGAAGATGAGTTCATCCTGGCATCATTTACGAAAATCGGATGGCGGGTAACTAAGTCCTCATGGGGAAATACTGAGGTGAGTATTACTGCCCGACACCCGACAGACGGTAACGCATTTTTGTCACGCGCTTTCATTGAACGCTTGGCCAAGTCTCTAAGCAGACCTGTGGTCGTAATGAACGAGTCAGGGGACGCACTATTCCGCAGCAGCGCTGGCCTACCTTAGAGCTCGTAACACGATCATGTGCGAGTCTTCTTGAGGCGTCGGTAGCAGATCAGGCTGCAGGCTAGGGAGACGAAGGCGTCGTGGAGTTCAGTGCGGCGTTCCCAGCGCACGGCGAGCCGCTTGAACTGGTGGAGCAGGGCGAAGGTCTGCTCGACGACGTAGCGGAGCTTGCCGATGCTCTTGATGTTGGGTGATCCCTTGCGCGAGATGACAGGCAGGAACCGGCGCTCGCGCAGCGCCTTCCGGTTCGGGTTGGAGTCGTAGCCCTTGTCGCCGAGCAGGGCGTCTGGTCGGCGGCGGGGCCGGCCAGGGCGGCCCGCGACGGGTGGGATGCCGTCGACCAGGGCGAGGGTCCGGGTGACGTCGTTGACGTTCGCCGCGGTCGTGATGACTTTGAGCGGGTGCCGCGTCCGTCGCAGATCAAGTGGTGCTTGCTGCCGGTTCGTCGCCGGTCGACCGGCGACGAACCGTTGTCGCCACCCCCTTTTTCGCCCGGACGTGGGAGCCGTCCACACGTGCCCGCGACCAGTCGAGCTCACCGGCCGCGTTGAGCTCAGCGAGCAGGACCCGATGCAGTTGGTCGAAGACTCCTGCCTTCTGCCACCGGTCCAGACGCCGCCAGCACGTCTGCCCCGAGCCGAACCCCAGATCCAGGGGCAGAAGTTGCCAGGCTATGTCGTTGTAGAGGACGAACAGGATGCCCTGCAGACAGAGCCGGTCCGACACGGCCGCGACCCCGGCGACCGCTCCGGCCACGGCGGCAGCAACGGCTCGATCAGCGCCCACAAGTCGTCGTCCACGATCCACGGCCGAGCGCTCACACCATCACGAACGGCCGAATCGTCACACCGGTTACGGCCAACCAGCACACTTCAACAAGATCGTGTTACGAGCTCCTAGTGTGCGCGCCATCGATTCATCGGTCGAACTTCTCTTCTACGGGCATAGGCATGTTCTCTGTCTTCTTAAAATTCAGTTTCTCGACCTTCTCTTCCTGAACCCAGGCATTCCACGCTTTAATGTAAATTGCCACTTGCTCACGCATGGTATATCGACGCTTGGCACCCCTCTTCTTCACATGAGGGACCTTGGTCAGTGCAAGCCGCGGATCTCCAACTTCAAGATTTGCACCTGAGGTTAGTCCGTCAATCCAACTTTCCGCCTTCACTGCAGGGGCCGCCTCAGTCGTGACAAAATATCCTACCGCCATTCCAGTTTGACTAGCAAATACATGCTTAGAAATCTCACGGCCCATCGCCACTGCATCTCGATACATTCCGCTATCCTCGTTATAGGCTGCAAGAATCCGACCGTTCGCGATTCGAGCCGCATTGCCACTCCATGAGGAATCTGGCATGTTTTTAAACAGAATAACGTGGCGAATAGTGGAGTAAAGCACGGGGAGATACTTCTCACCGGTCGAAGAAAGAGTGTCCACGCCGCTTCGACGCTTCCCGGTATCCAGGACAGGAAAAGCCGTTCTCGGAAGTCCTTCAAAGACGTAAATCCACACGGCAATGCCGGCCTTGATGACGGCATTCAATCGGTGCTGTCCGTCAAGTAGAAATCCAGTATCAAGAGGCCCATCGAGGGCAATTCCCTGATGTGTCAACTGCCACTCTTCGCGGATAATTGCATCAGCCAAGAAATCTACTTGCCCCCAGTCCAAGCGACGATTTACTACTGTTCGGGACAGTAGGATCTCCGCCATCCCTGGAGTGACTTGGACGAGACGGGGCGTGGGCACATCCAAAGGAAGCCCGCTATCGATGACCATTTCAAAAGCCTACTGGACTTGACTACGAAACCTCACCGAACAGGTAGATTGATCGATGATGAACGCTTAAATTTAAAAATCGATCACTGCAGCCAAGTTCGCTTCACTGGAAAGCCACTGGAGGAAACGCTTCCTGTCCGATGCGGCAATTTTCTATCATGCTAAGAAATCAACGCATTTGGGGGACTCGGTGGTCTGTGAGTCATGGTGGGGTCGTTGAGCGGCTGGTGCCGGACGAGTTGTGGGAACTGTTCCAGCGGGTGGTGCCGGAGGCGGCGTCGCGGCCGCAGGGCAAGGGCGTCGACACGGCGACCGGGAGGTGCTGGCCGTGACCGTCCTCGTAGCTACGTCGGGTTCACCTGGCAGCGGTTACCCTCAGCGTCGTTCGGCCCGTCCTGGGCGACCGTCCGCCGGCGGTATCTCGGAGTGGTCGAAGGCCAGGGTCTAGGACAAGCTCCACCGCCTGGTCCTTAAGCGATCACCTTCCGTCGCCCACAGGAGTAACCGCGCCATGCCCGCTCCGCCCGCCCGGCGCTGCATCACCGCGCCCACGCTCGCCCTGCTGCTGCGGGTGGGTGACTCCCTCTCGTTCCTCTACGCCGACGTCGTCCGCATCGTTCAGGACGACACCGGCGTCTGCGCGGAGACCACCACCGTCGACAACGAGACGACGCGCGTCTACATCCCCACCTCCGCACTCTCCTGCGTCCTGCTCGGCCCCGGCACCTCCATCACCCAGCCCGCTCTCGCCACGTTCGCCCGCCACGGCACCACCGTCGTCTGCGTCGGGTCCGGTGGTGTGCGCTGCTACTCCTCCACCGTCCCGTCCGCCCTCACCACTCGCTGGCTCGAACAGCAGGTTCACCACTGGAGCGACCCCGACCGGCGCCTCGATGTGGCCCGCCGCATGTACACCACCCGCTTCTAGACCGCCGTCCCCGCGACCATCACGCTCCAGCAACTCCGAGGGCTGGAGGGGCAGCGGATGAAGACCCTGTACAAACTTCTCGCCCAGCAACACCGCATCGGCCGCTTCCGCCGCAACTACGATCCGGACTCCTGGGATTCCCAGGACCCCGTCAACCTCGCGCTCTCCTCAGCCAGTACCTGCCTCTACGGCATCGTCCACGCCGCCCTCACCGCCCTCGGTTGCTCCCCAGCCCTCGGCTACGTCCACCAGGGCTCGCAACTCGCCTTCGTGTACGACATCGCCGACCTGTACAAGGCCGAGCTGACCGTCCCACTCGCCTTCTCCCTGCACGACCAGCACAATCCGGAGGCAGCTGCTCGTCGCGGCTTCCGTGAACAGCTGCGCCTGTACAAACTCCTGCCCCGCATCGTCGCCGACGTCCAAAGCCTCCTCGCCCCGGACGAGGCGGAGCCACTCCCCGACGGCCACACGGTCCGCATGGTCAACCTCTGGGACCCGAGCGGCGGTTCCGTCGCCGCGGGCGTCAACTACGCCCGGGATGCCGACAGATCTCCGACGGACATCGACAGGCCCCAGGCAGATCCGCCCGTCCCGGCTGCCCCTCGCGACGATCCGGCCCCCGACCTGCTGTGACCAAGCTCCTCCCCCCGCCGAACCCCGGTCACTGCTGCATCAGGGAGAGCTCTTGCCCATCATGACCGTCCTCGCCACCACTGCCGTTCCCGACCACGTCCGCGGTGCACTCACGCGCTGGATGATCGAACCGACTCCCGGCCTCTACGTCGGAACCCTCTCCGCCCGCGTTCGGAACGAGCTCTGGTCCGTCGTCACCGCGTCCATCGGCACCGGAGCCGCCGTCCTCCTCCACCCCGCCCCGACCGAACAGGGGTTCACTCTTCACACGGCGGGAGAATGACGCCGGATCCCCCAGGACTTCGACGGCCTCACTCTCATCGCCTTCCGCCCCGACGACGGAGACGAGACAGAGGCCAGTACCACCTGATGCCGGTGAACGGAGGCTGGCTGCTGGCTGCCGGGCCGCTTCGTCCCGGGTGGTGGCGCTGCTCTTTTCACCCACGTGGAGCATCGCGCTATCCGGCACAGCACAGCTAGCTCGTGCTCCCTGCCTCGAAAGGATTCGGATGGCAGCGCGCCGAGGGGGCTGTTCGACGCTGAGCGTCGGGCAGCACGATCGATCGGCCGACAGTGGGGAACCCGCCGCTCAGCCGCTCCTGCCCCCTCAGAGATAGTGCGGTCTACAGTGCATCTCATGCACGCTACCAACCTGCGGCCGAGCACACCTCTCGGCAAAGGGACGGCAAAGCCCCTATAACGTCGCAGCTCAGGAAGAGGGTTCTCCGCGCGAGCGGAGGTGGTCCGCTGCGGGCCGCCGCTCAGCCCGCGACCCCGGGGGGTTCTCCGCGCGAGCGGAGGTGGTCCGGAGTCTTCGGCCGGGCTCACTGCGCAGGTGGGGGGTTCTCCGCGCGAGCGGAGGTGGTCCGTGCGACCGCCTGGAGACAGCGCTGGAGACAGAGGGTTCTCCGCGCGAGCGGAGGTGGTCCGCGACCGAAGAGCCCGTCGCCCGCGCTCTGGTCGGGTTCTCCGCGCGAGCGGAGGTGGTCCGAAGATCGCCTCATGGGACGACAGGCCGCCCATGGGTTCTCCGCGCGAGCGGAGGTGGTCCGTCGGCGGCGCATGTCCGGGTACGTGAGATGCCGGGTTCTCCGCGCGAGCGGAGGTGGTCCGCGGCTGATCCCGACCTCGGCCAGGACCTACTCGGGTTCTCCGCGCGAGCGGAGGTGGTCCGGGCGAGTACAGCGCCCTGGTCCGCGAGCTCGGGGGTTCTCCGCGCGAGCGGAGGTGGTCCGTCGCGACTACCTGGATGCCCTACCGCCTCCTCTTCTGCCTGGTCGGGTTCTCCGCGCGAGCGGAGGTGGTCCGTGGGGCTACGAGGTCGTCAAGCGCGGCACCGAGGGTTCTCCGCGCGAGCGGAGGTGGTCCGGCCAAGATCGTCATCGTGCGTGACCGGGTCCCGGGTTCTCCGCGCGAGCGGAGGTGGTCCGGAGATGCCCAAGGACGCGGACTGGCGGCAGGTGGGTTCTCCGCGCGAGCGGAGGTGGTCCGCCACTGGAGGCCCCCGGTGGCAGGCCGGGCGAGGGTTCTCCGCGCGAGCGGAGGTGGTCCGCAACTCATCGACGCCGACGCCAGCCCGGCCAGGGGTTCTCCGCGCGAGCGGAGGTGGTCCGTGCTGGTGCGCGTTGCCGGGGGAGGTGCGCTCGGGCTCTCCGCGCGAGCGGAGGTGGTCCGGTCAGCGGGCGGGTCATCCTCAGCACCGGCTGGGGTTCTCCGCGCGAGCGGAGGTGGTCCGGTCACCGGGGCGCTGGGCCTCGGCCGGGTCGAGGGTTCTCCGCGCGAGCGGAGGTGGTCCGCCGCTGCCGGGCCGGATCACGACGTCCAGGAGGGGTTCTCCGCGCGAGCGGAGGTGAACCGAAAAGGGGTTGGGGTAGGGGACGGGGCGCCGTGGGTTCTCCGCGCGAGCGGAGGTGGTCCGTAGTCCCGCAAGTTCTCATAGGGCACGAGGGCGGGTTCGGGTTCTCCGCGCGAGCGGAGGTGGTCCGCATTCCGCAGGGCGGTCATCGTGGCCGACTCGGGTTCTCCGCGCGAGCGGAGGTGGTCCGGTCTTCGAGGAGGTCGGCGATGTCGCTCTTGGGGGTTCTCCGCGCGAGCGGAGGTGGTCCGCTGCCCTGCCATCAGGGCTGCTGCATAACGAAGTTATCCGTAGTGCGGCATTCCCCGCGAAGCTCAGCCGGGTCGGCCAGAGGCAGCGGCGGCGCGGGTGGCCGCGGCGGGCGCCATGCACCGGCCCGACCCACCACCAAGGCCCCTTCTTGGCCCTGCCCTTGCGAAGCGCTCTCGCGTCGGAGGGCTGTACGCAGGACACTTGAGGCTGACCATTGGCGCCTGACGCTTCGGGTCGTCGGACGGACCAGCTCCCGGAGGGGGACACATATGCGGGACAGCCATCGCGCGGAAGCCGAGAGGCTGTTGGTGCGGGCCGTGGAGGAGGAGGCGCGGCGCACCGGTGGGCGGGCGGATGCCGGGGCGCTGATGGCGCGGGCGCGGGCGGCGTTGGACAGCATGGCGGCGGGGGCGGACGAGGAGTACGCCGCGTACACCCGGGCGCTGGACTCGGCGGCGGCGGGAGAGCGTCCGCTGGCGGAGCGCTTCACGCGGGAGGCGCTGGGAACGCCCCTGCTGGTGACGGGAGTCGCCGCGGCCGCGGCGTTCACCGCCGATGTGGCGCTGGGTGCGGGCACGGGCCTGGCGTTCGGCGCGGGCGCGGTCGTCGCGGCGGCCGGGGCGGCGACGACCGTGGCGAAGGTGACCGCGTCGCACTGGCCCGCCGCCCACCGCCGGGCCGCTGCGGCCGGACAGCCGGGCGGGGCCGAGCAGTTGAGGCTTCAGTGGCTGACCGCGCTGGAGGTACGGGGCATCCGCCCGTATCTGGACCAGCAGCGGATGCTGACCCCGCAGAGCCGCACCACGAAGAAGCGGGACGCCCCCGTCGTACGGCAGTTGCGGGGCGGCGACCGTAGCGCGGCGGCCCGGACCCGTGGGGTGCTGGAGCAGTCCTTCGGCCATCTCCCTCAGGCCGAGGGGCCGTTCGCCGGGCGGCGTGCGGAGCTGGCGCAGATCGCCCAGTGGGTGCACGCGGCCCGCGCGTCCACGCAGACCCGGCCCGTCGTCGTCGTTCTGCACGGGGAGCCCGGCTCGGGGCGCACGGCGCTCGCGGTGCGGGCGGCCCATGCGCTCAAGGACCAGTTCCGGGGCGCGTGCGTGGTCGATCTGCGGGGCGAGGTGGCCGGGGAGGACCCGCTGCCGACCCGGGACGCCCTGCTCCATCTGCTGAACCGGCTGGGCGCGCCGCGCGAGCAGTTGCTGTTCCGGGAGGGCGCGTCGCCCGAGCAGCAGGTGCGGCGGCTCTCCGAGCTGTACCACCAGCACCTCACCGGCACCCCGGTCACGATCGTGCTGGACGACGCGACGGACGCCGGGCAGGTGCGCACCCTGGTGCCGGAGCGTTCGGACAGCCTGGTGATCGTCACCGCCCGTCAGCCGCTGGAGCTGCCCGATGACCTGGCGGCCCGGGTGCACCACCTGCCGGTCGGACCGCTGGACGCGGCGGGCGCGGAGGAGTTGCTGCGCGAGGTGGCCGAGGAGGAGGAGAGCGGGCCGTACGACTACCCGTCGACGGACCGGATCGTGGAGCTGTGCGGCGGGCTGCCGCTGGCGCTGCGGGTGGCCGGTTCCGCGCTCGGGGCCCGTAGCCGCCTCACGCTGGCGGAGGATCTCGGCGCCTACGGGCCGGTGGCCCCGGTGGAGCGGGCGTTGTGGCTGCGCTACACCGACCAGGGCGATCAGGCGCGGCGGTTGCTGCGGCGGCTCGCGCTGGCCGGCCGGGCGAGTCTGGGGGCGGCCGCGGCGGCCTCGCTGCTCGCCGCGGACGAGCAGGAGGCGGACCGGCTGCTGACGGTGCTGGCGCGGGCCGGGCTGCTCACCCGCGTACGGGGGTCGCGCTACCGGCTGCACGACCTGGTGCGGGCCTTCGCGCTGGCCCGGCTGCTGGACGAGGAGGAGCCTGCGGAGCGGACGGCGGCGCAGGAGCGGCTGCTGACGAACTACGCGGAGCTGGCCGACGCGGTGATCCGCATGGTCGACGGGAAGATGTCGACGCGGGCCGGTCAGTTCGGTTCGCACGGGTTCGGGTCGCTGGACTCGGCGTTGCGCTGGCTGGACGACGAGTCCAGCTTCATCACCTCCGCGCTGCGGCACGCGGAGGGCGTCGACCAGGGCACGGTGCTGCATCTGCTGGGCGCGCTGTGCGACTACTGCCTGCTGCGCGGCGACCTGTACCGGCTGGGCGAGATCAGCGAGCTGACCCAGGCCGTCGACCAGGGGCTGCTGGAGCGCTCGGTCCAGTGGCGTACGGGCATCGCGGCCCGGCAGCTGGGCGAGCTGGACAAGGCCCGCACCACGCTGTCCTCCGTCGTCGGGCTCTACCACGAGGCGCAGAACGACGCGGGCGAGGCGCTGGCCCTGTGTTCGCTCGGGATCACCCTGCACCACCAGGGCAATCTCACCGAGGCCGCCACCCGGCTCGGTGAGGCGCTGGCCCTCCAGTCCTCCCCGGCGCAGGCCGAGGACCGCGCCTGGACGCTGCACGCGCTGGCCGCCGTGGAGCGCGACCGGGGCGACCTGCCGCGGGCCCTGGCGCTGCTGGACGACGCGCTGCGGCTGCACCGCGAGGGCGAGTCCCTGCACGGTGAGGCCTGGACGCAGTTCCAGCTGGGCCAGGTCCGGCTGCGCGTCGGCGAGGTGGCCACCGGCGAGGAGGCGCTGAGCACCGCCCTGGAGCTGTACGGCCGCACCCGTGACGGGCGCGGCGAGGCGTGGGCGATCACCCAGCTGGCGCGGGCCAGGATGGTGGACGGCGACCCGGCCGCCGCGCTGGAGCAGCTGGGCGACGCCCTGGAGCGGCACCGGGACAACGAGGACGCGCGCGGCGAGGCGTGGACCCACTACTACCTGGGCCAGGCCTGGGAGGACGACGGGAACACCGATCAGGCGGTGCGCGAGCTGGAGCGGGCCCGGACGATGTTCTCCCGGATGCGGGACGTCTACGGGCTGGCGTGCGCCCGGCACCACTCGGGCCGGGTGACCCGGGACCAGCGGGCCGCCCGGACGGGGAACCTGCGCAACTCGGGGTTCGCCCGGCAGTTGCTCATGGACGCGCGCGCCGATTTCCGGCGGATCAAGGTGCCCTACGGCCAGGCGTGGGCGTGCGTGGAGCTGGCGGTGATCGACGCGGGCAACGGGCGCGCCCCGCAGGCGCTGGAGCTGTGCGGTGAGGCGGAGGAGCTGTTCACCTCGTACGGGGACGAGCGGGGCCGCGACTGGACCCGCTTCCTGCGCTGCACGCTGCTGCCGTACGCCTCGCCCGGGGGCAGCGAGGTGGGCACGGTGGTCGCCCAGCAGGAGCTGGCCGAGCTGATCGAGGCCCGGCACCCGGCCCGGGACACCAAGCTGGAGCAGTCGGCGGCGGCGTTCGCGGTGGCACTGGAGCGGGGCGTCGACCTGGAGGACGGCTGGCAGGCCTGGCGCCTGGGCCTGACCCCGACCCGCCGGGCGGGCCAGATCATGGGCGTGGCCGGGGTCGCGGGGGTGACTGCGGGCTCGTGACGGGCCGCGCCCCGGTGCGCACGCACCTCGCAGGTACGTGCGCACCGGGCATGTGCGTCCGGTGCCGTCCCGGTCGCGCCCGCGGTGGCGCACGCCCCGGGGACGTCCGTACGGAAGCGAAGGACGTCCGTACGGAAGCGGGAGACGTCCGTACGGAAGCGGGGGGTCCGGCGGTGACGCCGGGCACCCCGCCCCTCCCGTAGGGCCGTCCGTCCGTGCGCGCGGGGCCGGTGCGCTACTTGCCGGGCGTGGCCGCCCGGTCCCCGGTGGTCGCGGGCTTCGCCGCGTCCGGGTCGGGGGCCTCCTCGAAGTTCACCCGGCCCATGTGGCGGTTCATCGACTTCATCAGCGCCCACACGCCGACGGCGAGCGCGGCGAAGACGAGGAAGCCGAGGACGCCGGGGGTGACCTTGTTCTTGTCGAGCTCTTCGGCGGCGAGCGGGACGAGGTGCGTCAGTGCCTGGGTCGCGTACATATCAGGCATTGTCGCGGATGCCCGCGAAGAGGTCGCTCTCGGGGAGGGAGGTATCGACCACGGACTTCGCCAGCTCGTACTCCTCGGTCGGCCAGACCTCGCGCTGGATCTCCATCGGGACCCGGAACCAGCCGCCCTCGGGGTCGATCTGGGTGGCGTGCGCGATCAGCGCCTTGTCGCGGATCTCGAAGAACTCGTCGCAGGGAACGTGCGTGGTCAGGGTGCGTTCGACGCGCTCGAACTCCTTCCACCGCTCCAGCCACTCGCCGTAGGGGGACTCCATGCCCCGGGCGAGCAGCGCCTCGTGCAGGGCTACGGTGCGCGGCCGGTTGAAGCCCTGGTTGTAGTAGAGCTTCTGCGGCTGCCAGAGGGGGCCGAACTCCTCCTCGGGGAACCTCTCCGCGTCGGCCGCGCCGTCGAACGCGATCATCGAGATCGTGTGCGTCATGATGTGGTCGGGGTGCGGGTAGCCCCCGTTCTCGTCGTACGTGGTGATGACCTGCGGGCGGAACGCGCGGATCTTCGCCACCAGGCGCCCGGCGGCCACCTCGGGGTCCTCCAGGGCGAAGCAGCCCTCGGGCAGCGGCGGCAGCGGGTCGCCCTCGGGCAGCCCGGAGTCGACGAAGCCGAGCCACTCCTGCTTCACGCCCAGGATCTCCCGGGCCTCGTCCATCTCCTTCTTGCGCACCTCGTGGATGTTCTTCTCGATGTACGCGTCGCCCTGGAGCTTCGGGTTGAGGATGGAGCCGCGCTCGCCGCCTGTGCAGGTCACGACCAGCACGTCCACCCCCTCGGACACGTACTTGGCCATGGTGGCCGCGCCCTTGCTCGACTCGTCGTCGGGGTGGGCGTGAACGGCCATCAGTCGCAGCTGCTCAGTCAAAGCTCGATCCTCAGTCATTCGGTCGCTCTGGTCGGTCCGGTGTCTGTCGAAGAAGGTCTCTGTCGACGAGGTGCCGGCCCGCGACGTCGGTATGGGGCGCGGTCGGGCGGCGGGCGGACGACTTCTATAGTGACTGACCGAGGGGCCGGAAAATTCCTCGATGCCCGACCCGAAGGGAACGATCATGACGGCGGTTCGCCAGACGACGCCCGAGGGGCGGTACGGCCGCACCGCGGACCAGCGTGCGGACCGCAAGCTGAAGATCGTCGGATCGATCCTGGGCGTGGCCCTGCTCGGCGTGGTCGGCTGGATCGGCTTCGACTACGTGGGCGGTCAGGGCATCAGCGGCGAGATGATCAAGTTCAAGGTCGTCTCCGACACCCGCGCCGACGTCCACCTGGAGGTCCGCAAGGACCGCGAGGGGCATGGTTACTGCGTGGTGCGGGCGCTGAGCGAGGACGGCGCCGAGGTGGGCCGCAAGGAGGTCCGCTTCGACGGGCCCGAGGAGCGGGTCGACGAGGTGTTCAGCGTCGTGACGCGGTCCCGGGCGACCGCCGTCGAGCCGATGGGGTGCACCGCCGACGACGGCCCGGCGAACTGATCCGGTCATACCGGCGCTGACCTGCGAAGACGCCCGGCCCGAGGGGCCACGTGGGCGTGGGGACCGTTACCTTCTCCCCCTTTTCCTGCGGAATTGTTAGGCTCGTGGTTTCGCCCACCCGCAGAGGCACATGCTTCAGGGTAGGGCGTTGCTTTGTCTTCCCGGCACTTCCCAGAACGTGCCGGCAGTCCAGTCAGCCGGCAATCCCAGCAATCCCAGTACCGACGAGGAGCACCTGTGACTCAGACCAGCGAAAACGTCACCTGGCTCACGCAGGAGGCGTACAACCAGCTCAAGGCCGAGCTGGAGCACCTGTCTGGTCCCGCGCGCACGGAGATCGCCGTCAAGATCGCGGCGGCCCGTGAGGAGGGTGACCTCCGGGAGAACGGCGGGTACCACGCGGCCAAGGAGGAGCAGGGCAAGATGGAGCTGCGGGTCCGCCAGCTGACCCAGCTCCTGGAGCACGCGAAGGTCGGCGAGGCACCGGCCGACGACGGTGTGGTCGAGCCCGGCATGGTCGTCACGATCGCCTTCGACGGCGACGAGGACGACACCACGACCTTCCTGCTCGCCTCCCGTGAGTACGCCAGTACGGAGATCGAGACGTACTCCCCGCAGTCCCCGCTCGGCATCGGCGTGAACGGCAAGCGGACCGGTGAGAACGCGGAGTACGAGCTGCCGAACGGCAGGACCGCCACGGTGAAGATCCTGGCGGCGAAGCCGTACACGGGCTGACGCCCGGCCCGTCACGACGTGACCACGCGGGGGCCCCGCCCTTCCTGAAGGGCGGGGCCCCCGCGTGTACGGATGGTCCGCTCAGCCGCTCGCCTTGCGGTACTTGCGCACCGCGAGGGTGCGGAAGACCAGGATGATCAGCACGGACCAGATGAGCGAGGCCCAGACGGGGTGCTCCATCGGCCAGGCTCCCGTCACGGACTTCGGTCCGCCGGGGATCGTGTTGCCGAACAGTTCGCGCGCGGCCTGGACCGTGGCGCTGAAGGGGTTCCACTCGGCCACGTACTGGAGGAACTTCGGCATCCCGTTGACGGGCACGAACGCGTTCGAGATGAACGTCAGCGGGAAGAGCCAGATCAGTCCGCCCGAGGTCGCCGCCTCCGGGGTGCGCACCGAGAGCCCGATCAGGGCGCCGATCCAGGTGAACGCGTAGCCGAGCAGCAGGAGCAGGGCGAAGCCCGCGAGCACCTTGCCGATGTTCTCGTGCGTGCGCCACCCGACGATCAGGGCGACGACCGCCAGTACGGCCAGCGTGATGGCCGTCTGGACCAGGTCCGCCAGCGTGCGGCCGGTGAGTACGGCGCCGCGGGCCATCGGCAGCGACCGGAACCGGTCGATGAGCCCCTTGTGCATGTCGTCGGCGATGCCCGCGCCCGCGCCGGCCGTGGCGAAGGTGACCGTCTGCGCGAAGATCCCGGCCATCAGGAACTCCGTGTAGGCCGCCTTGCTGACCCCGGCCCCCGGAATGCTGATCGAGCCGCCGAAGACGTAGGTGAACAGGACGACGAACATCACCGGCTGGATGACCCCGAAGAGGATCATCTCCGGAATCCTGGTCATCCGGATGAGGTTGCGCTTGGCGACGACGAGGGAGTCCCGGACGGACTGGACCACACCGCCGGCGGGGCGGGGGGCCAGCGCCGGGACGTCCTTGGCGGTGACGCTCACCGGGTGTCCTCCTTGTCGTCGTGGTCCTCGGCGCCGTCGGCCTCGGCCGCGTGGCCGGTGAGGGAGAGGAAGACGTCGTCCAGGGTGGGACGGCGCAGGGCGATGTCGTCGATCTCCACCCCTCGCGCGTCCAGTTCACGGATGATCTCGGCCAGCAGCTTCGCCCCGCCGCTCACCGGGACGGTGAGCTTGCGGGAGAGCTGGACGACGGTGACCTCGCCCTTGCCCAGGGAGGTCAGCACGGACCGGGCGGCCTCGATCTCGTCGGGGCGGTGCACGACGACCTCGACGCGCTCGCCGCCGGTGCGGGCCTTCAGCTCGTCGGAGGTGCCGCGGGCGATGACCTTGCCCCGGTCGATGACGCAGATGTCGTGGGCGAGGCGGTCGGCCTCCTCCAGGTACTGCGTGGTCAGCAGCAGCGTCGTACCGCCCGCGACCAGGTCCTCGATGACGTCCCACAGCTGCTGCCGGTTGCGCGGGTCGAGCCCGGTCGTCGGCTCGTCCATGAACATCACCGGCGGCGAGACGACCAGGGCGGCCGCGAGGTCCAGGCGGCGGCGCATCCCGCCGGAGTACGTCTTGGCGGTGCGGTCGGCGGCGTCGGCGAGGTTGAACCGCTCCAGCAGTTCCCCCGCGCGGGCCTTCGCGGCCCGGCCGCTCATCTGGTAGAGCTGCCCGACCATCTGGAGGTTCTCCCGGCCGGTCAGGTATTCGTCGACCGCGGCGAACTGCCCGGAGAGCCCGATCGAGCGCCGTACCTCGTTGGGCTTGGCCAGCACGTCGATCCCGGCCACCGACGCGCTGCCGCTGTCGGGGCGCAGGAGGGTGGTCAGGACCCGGACGGCGGTCGTCTTGCCCGCCCCGTTGGGGCCGAGCAGGCCGAGGACGGTGCCCTCGGGGACGTCGAGGTCGACGCCGTCCAGGGCTCGTACGTCGCCGAAGGACTTCACCAGTCCCTCGGCATGGATCGCACCTGGCATGAAAGGTTTCCCCCGTCGTTCGCGGATGGCTTCGCCGGTACGTGGCTTGATGAGGCGATCCTAGGATTCGCCGGGCTTCACCGCGCGGTGAATAAAGGTGAATGAACAGGGTGAATCAACCGGGTGAATCGACGACGGGACCGGAACGGCCGCTGCGGGCAGCCCCCGGAACGGCCGGGGGGAGCATGCCCCGGGGCGGCCGGCGGGAGGAGGCCCTGAGCCTCCGGTGGGAAGGGGCCCTGGTGGGCCGCCGGTGTGCGCCGGGCTCTCAGCCCATCACCCGGTAGCCCTCCGCCCGCAGCGCCGCCTCCACCTCCGCGCAGTGCTCCGGGCCCTTGGTCTCCAGATACAGGTCGACCTCCGCCTCGGTCAGCCCCAGCCGCGGGTCGGTGCGCACATGGCTGATGTCGAGGACGTTCGCGTCGGCCACCGTCAGCGCGGCGAGCAGCGCGGCCAGGGCGCCCGGACGGTCGGTGAGCCGCACCCGCAGGCTCAGGTAGCGGCCCGCCGCGGACATCCCGTGCCGCAGGACGCGCTGCATCAGCAGCGGGTCCACGTTGCCGCCCGACAGCAGGGCCACCACCGGGCCCCGGAACGCCCCCGGGTCGCTGAGCAGCGCGGCGACCGGGCTGGCCCCGGCCGGCTCGACGACCAGCTTGGCCCGCTCCAGGCAGAGCAGCAGGGCGCTGGACAGCTCGTCCTCGGTGACCGTGCGGACCTCGTCCACCAACTCCTCGACCAGCCCGTACGTCACGTCGCCGGGGCGGCCCACCTTGATCCCGTCGGCCATGGTGGCCGGGGCGTCGAGGGAGACGGGGTGCCCGGCGGCCAGCGAGGGCGGGTAGGCGGCGGCCCCCTCGGCCTGGACGCCGACGATCCGGACGTCGGGGCGCAGCGCCTTCACCGCGACGGCGATGCCCGCCGCGAGACCGCCGCCGCCGAGGCCGACGACGATGGTGCGGACCTCCGGGCACTGCTCCAGGATCTCCAGCCCGACGGTGCCCTGGCCCGCGATGATGTCGGGGTGGTCGAAGGGGTGGATGAAGACCGCACCGGTACGGTCCGCGTACTCCTGGGCGGCGGCGAGCGTCTCGTCGACGAACTGGCCGTGCAGCCGCACCTCGGCCCCGTACTCCCGGGTCGCGGCGACCTTCGGCAGGGGCGCGCCGACCGGCATGAAGACGGTGGAGCGCACGCCGAGGAGGGAGGAGGCGAGGGCGACGCCCTGGGCGTGGTTCCCGGCGCTGGCGGCGACCACCCCGGCCGCCCGCTCCACCGGGGTGAGGCCGGAGATCCGGATGTACGCGCCGCGCAGTTTGAAGGAGCCGGTGCGCTGGAGGTTCTCGCACTTGAGGTGGACCGGGGCGCCGACCAGCTCGCTGAGGTGGCGGCTGCCCTCCAGGGCGGTCACCCGTGCGACGCCGCTCAGCATTTTCTGCGCGCCCCGGACATCGTCGAGGATCAGGGCCGGGTGAGGGGCGGTCGCGCGGAAGCTCATGGCGGCAAGTCTCGCAGCTCGGACGGGGCGCGGCGGACGTGTCTCATGGGGCCTGCGGGGGTGTCCGCAGGTTTGTGCGGCACTGGTACGCGTTGCCCCGGGGCCGCGTACTCTGTCCCCCACCCATCCGACACCGCAATGAAGAGAGCCCCCGGCCATGCCCCCTCAGGACATGACGACTGCTGCGTCTCCTTCCGGGGGCGCCGTCCCCGAACACCCGGGCCCCGACCACCTGCTGGACTCGCTCCAGCACCAGGTGGCGGTCTTCGCCCGCCGCGCCGAACAGACCCGTCTCGGCGGTGTCGGCCAGGTCCGCAACTCCATGGACCGGGCGGCCTATCTGCTGCTGAACCGGCTGGACAAGGAAGGCCCGATGGGCGTCAAGGCGCTGGCGGCCGGGATGGGTATCGACTCCTCGACGGTGACCCGGCAGGTGGCCCCGCTCGTCGACACCGGCCTGGTCAAGCGGACCTCGCACCCGGAGGACGGCCGGGCCGTGGTGCTCCAGCTCTCGCCGCGCGGACAGGCCCGCCTCAACGAGGTGCGCGCCTCCCGGCGTGAGCTGATGTCGCAGGTCACGGACGGCTGGTCGCAGGACGAGCGGGACACCTTCTGCACCCTGCTGACCCGGTTCAACGCCTCGCTCGCGGCCCGGCAGGCCGCCTACCAGCCCCAGCAGTCCGACTGACGCCACCCGTAGGCCCGGAGTCCGGTGCCGCCGAGGCTGTCGAGACTCTTGACCCGGGCGGTGCGCCGGGGCTCGGATGAGGACATGAGCGAGCGGGCCGAGCACCGGGACCGGCTCCGCGCCCGGGAGTTCGAGGCCTTCGTGGCGGGCGCGGGCGGCCGTCTGCTGCACACCGCGACCCTGCTGACCGCCGAGCCCCCCGAGCCGCCGGGCGCGTACGCACGGGCCGAGCGGCTGCTGTGCGCGGCGCTGGCGCGCACGTACGCCGGCTGGAGCCGGGCGGGCGGCGGGGACCCCTACGACCTGGCCCGCCGGGAGCTGGCCCTGCGGTTCGCCCGGGAGGCCCGCCGCCACCGCCGCTCGCGCGGCGGGGTGCTGGGGCGGCTGACGCCCGTGGAGCGGCTGGTGCTGGTGCTGCGGGTGTACGAGGAGGTCGGCGAGGAGCAGACGGCGGCGCTGCTCGGGCTCCCGGCCGACCGGGTCCGCGCGGTGTGCGCCCGCTCGGTGGCGGCCCTGCGCTCACCCGGGTCGCGCGGTTCCGCCGGGCCGGTGGGCCCGCGGCGGAGGGCGTCGTGAACACCGACCGGCCGCCGCGGCCGGACTCCCGGACGGAGCAGGTGCGCCGGATGCTGGACGGCCCGCATCCGGCGCTGTCGCCGGACCTGGCGGCGCGGGCCGCCCGGCGGGGCGGGCGGCGGCTGCGGCTGCGCCGGGCGGTGCACCGTACGACGGGCTGGCTGCTGGCGGCGGCGCTCGCGGTGTTCCTGGTGTGGGCGGGGGCCGAACAACCGTGGGACCGGGAACCGGCCCGGGTGACGCCGCCGCTGGAGCGGTGGTGAGAGGCGGGAGCCTTGAGGGGCCGGGGCCTCGGCACGTGGGCCCGGCCCCGCCGGGTCGGGGGCCCGGTGGCGTCGGTCCGCGGCCGGACCGCGAGGGGCCGGGTGCCTTGAGCGGGCGGGCCCGGCCCCTCGCCGGTCGGCCGACAGACCGGCCGACCGGGCAGTCGGTCCGTCGGTCAGCCCAGGGCCTGGGTGAGGTCGGCGATCAGGTCGTCGGCGTTCTCGATGCCGACGGAGACGCGGACCAGGTCGGCGGGGACCTCCAGGAGGGAGCCCGCGACGGAGGCGTGCGTCATCCGTCCGGGGTGCTCGATCAGCGATTCCACCCCACCGAGTGACTCGCCCAGCGTGAACAGCTTCGCCCGGTCGCAGACCTCGACCGCCGCCTCCTCGCCGCCCGCGACGCGGAAGGAGACCATGCCGCCGAAGGCCTTCATCTGCTTGGCGGCGACCTCGTGGCCGGGGTGCTCGGGCAGTCCCGGGTAGAGGACGTGGGAGACCTTGGGGTGGCGGGTCAGCAGGTCGGCGACCTTGGTGGCGTTCTCGGTGTGCCGGTCCATGCGGACGGCCAGCGTCTTGATCCCGCGCAGCACCAGCCAGGCGTCGAAGGGACCGGCGACCGCGCCCATGGCGTTCTGGTGGTAGGCCAGCTCCTCGGCCAGCTCCGGGTCGTCGGTGACCAGCGCGCCGCCGACGACGTCGGAGTGGCCGCCCATGTACTTGGTGGTGGAGTGCACGACGACGTCCGCGCCGAGGGCCAGGGGCTGCTGGAGGTAGGGCGAGGCGAAGGTGTTGTCGACGACGAGGCGGGCCCCGGCCTGGCGGGCGACCTGGGCGACGGCGGCGATGTCGGTGATGCCGAGCAGCGGGTTGGACGGGGTCTCCACCCAGACCGCCTTGGTACGCGGGGTGAGCGCGGCCCGTACCGCCGTCACGTCCGAGGTGTCGGCGACCGAGAACTCCACGCCCCAGCGCGCGGCGACCTTCGCGAACAGCCGGAACGTGCCGCCGTAGGCGTCGTTCGGGATGACCACGTGGTCGCCGGGGGTCAGCAGCGTCCGCAGGAGGCAGTCCTCGGCGGCGAGACCGGAGGCGAAGGCGAGACCGCGGCGGCCGCCTTCCAGGGCCGCGAGGTTCTCCTCCAGGGCGGTCCGGGTGGGGTTGGCGCTGCGGCTGTACTCGTAGCCGCCGCGCAGCCCGCCCACACCGTCCTGCTTGTACGTGGACACCTGGTAGATGGGCGGGACCACGGCGCCGGTGAGGGGATCGGCGGTGTTGCCCGCGTGGATCGCGAGGGTCTCGAAGCTGTGCTGGTCGCTCATGGCCCCGAGCGTAGTTCGTCCCGAGGGCCCTTACCGGCCACTCGCGGCAGCGGGGACAATGGGGGCATGGAGATTCTGTTGTTCCTGCTCGCGATGTGCATGCTCGCCGCGGTGGTGCTCCCCTGGGCGATGCGCCGGCGCGGCGGTATCCGCCAGGTCGAACCGGGCTCGCCGGACGCCGCCGACCCCGACACCTACGGCTTCGCACGCCAGGAGGAGCTGGACGTCCGGATGCCCGGTCCCGACCAGGACCTCCTGGACGTGCTCGACGTCGTGCAGGCGACCCAGGAGTGGCGGGCCGCCTCCCAGCTGCTGGCCGGGACGCCGAAGGAGGGCGAGGTGCGCTGGCAGCGCGTCCAGGCCTTCGCGGGCGCGGCCTCGCTGGAGCTGGCGCGGCGGCCGGGCGAGGGCGGGGCGTGGCTGCGGAAGTGGCGCGCGGAGTCCCCGAAGGACGCGGGCGGTGCGGCGGTGCACGCGGAGTTCCTGGTGCAGCAGGCGTGGCGCTCCTCGTCGGCGGGGAGCGAGGACTTCCGGGTCATCCTGGAGGAGGCCCGTACGGTGAGCGGCGAGGCGGCCCTGCTGGCGCCCGGCGACCCCGTGCCGTACATCGTGGAGCTGGCGGTGGCCCGGGGGCTGGGCTACACCCCCGAGCAGTTCGACCAGCTGTGGGCGAAGATCATCGACCGGGCCCCGGCGCACATGGGCGCGCACATCGCGGCCCTGCACTTCCACTCCGAGCGGTGGCACGGCTCCCGCAAGGACGCCGACGCCTTCGCCACGGCGGCCGCCGCCCGCGCCCCGCAGGGCTCGCTGCTGGCGGCGCTGCCGCTGTTCGCGGTGTACGAGCACCTGCCGGAGGTCAACCTGGTGCAGGGCTTCTACCGCGGCCAGGTGGTGACGCGGGCGGTGGAGGGCGCGATGTTCGCGGTGCACGCGGCCCGCGAGGGCGATCCGATGCTCGCCCACGTCCGGCATCTGCTGGTGATGTTCCTGGTGCACATGGAGCGCTGGTCGGAGGCGATGCACCAGCTGGTCCGCGTCGACGGCCACGTCGGCGCCCTGCCCTGGACGGCGGAGGAGGACCCGGCCGCGCAGTACACGGTCTACCGGGCGCTGGCGGTGGCGGGCTACGAGGCGAACGGCGGCTCCCCGGCGACGCTGCCGCAGTGAGACGTCCCGCTCTCGCCCGGAATCCACGCGCGGGCGGCTTTGTTGTACGAGGCGAACCCGGACGTCGTCCGTGACGAACCCCGACGTTGTACGTGGCGAACCCCGACGTTGTACGTGGCGCCGCCAAGCAGACGAACCCCGACCCCCCGGTCGTACGCAGCGAACCCCGGCCCCCGGAGGAGCCCAGCATGTTCCTTAACCACCGCACCCCCGTGCTCCCCACCCCGGAGCAGGCCCTGCGCGGCCGCCCCGTGCCCGAGTTCACCGTCCCCTCCCGCCACACCGTCCTCGGCAACCCGCTGGTGGGGCCGTATCCGGAGGGCCTGGAGGTGGCGGACTTCGCGCTCGGCTGTTTCTGGGGCGCGGAGCGGAAGTTCTGGCAGACCGAGGGCGTCTGGACGACGCTCGTCGGCTACCAGGGCGGCTACACGGAGAACCCCACGTACGAGGAGGCCTGCTCGGGCCTGACCGGGCACACCGAGGCCGTGCGCGTGGTCTTCGACCCGGCGGTCGTCTCCTACGAGCAGCTGCTGAAGCTGTTCTGGGAGTCGCACAACCCGACCCAGGGCTTCCGCCAGGGCAACGACGTGGGCACCCAGTACCGCTCCGCGGTCTACACCCACTCCCCCGCCCAGGCGGCCGCCGCCGACGCCTCCCGCGAGGCCTACCAGAAGGTCCTGACGGCCTCGGGCCACCGGGAGATCACCACGGAGATCCTGCCCGCCGACGGCCGCCCGTTCTGGCCCGCGGAGGCGTACCACCAGCAGTACCTGGACAAGAACCCCGGCGGCTACTGCGGGATCGGCGGCACGGGCGTCTCCTGCCCGATCGGCGTGGCCCCGGCCGAGGGCTGACCGGGCCGCCCCGGCCGTCCGGGCCCCGGTCCGGCCGGGCCCAGGTCCGTCCAGGCCCCGGATGCGTCCGGGGCCTGATGCGTCCGGGGCGCCGCTAGGGCGCGGCGTTCCCGGCGGTGGCAGCGGTCTCCGCGGGCCCCGGGTCGTCGTCCTCGTACAGGTCGCGGATCAGCGGGACCACCTCGTCGGGGATGCGGAAGCCCTTCGCCCAGGACGGGTCGATGGCGTGCCCGTAGACGGTGGTGAGCAGGAACGGCTCCCGGCCGGTCAGCACCCCGAGCGACTGGAGGTCGCGGGAGAGGGTTCCGATCGGCTGGGTGAAGCCGCGGAGACTGCGGGTCGGTTCGTATCCGGCCAGGGCGTACACCGTCTCCCGGTCCACGAAGCCGCCGTTCGCCGCGGCGGCGACGATCGCCTTGACCCGGGAGGGGTAGCGCGACAGGAGCGTGTCCATGAAGAACTCCAGGGCCTCCGCGGTCCAGGCGCTGTCCTCCGCCGCCTCGCCGGCCGAGACCTCGCCCAGCTGCTCCAGGTCACGGACCGAGCCGTCGTCCACCTTCAGGTCGAGCAGCTCCTTGGCCCAGCGCAGCAGCTCCCCCGGGGTGACCATGTAGAGCTCCACCCCGGCGCGGTCCCGCATCTCCAGGAGGAGTTCCGCGCGGGGGCGGGGCGGGATGTCGTAGCCGCGGTGGGTCCACCAGTCCTTCTTGACGTCACCCGTGACGAGCAGGACGTCCTCCCCGCGGCGCCCGGCCTCCGCCATGAGCTGGGTCCACACGAGGTAGTCACCGGCGGCCAGTTCGGGTTCCTTGGTACGGAAGTCCTCGTATCCCGGCGGGATCTCCTCCTCGGCCCGCTCCTGGGCCTCCTTGACCGCCCGGTCGTGGGCGTCCAGCGACAGCGGCTCGCCGATCCGGCCGTGCAGCAGCGGCTCCAGGGCCTTGAGCACCGGGTCGGTGTGGGTGGTGGCGGTCTCCGTGAGCGCGTCGCTCTCCGCCTGCGCCTCGATGAACGTCTTCAGCCGCTCGGCGGCCCCGGTCAGCTCGGCCAGTTCCTCCGCGGTGCTCCGCCCGACGTCCTCGTCGTCCTTGAGCTGGACGGCGTTGACCCAGGTCGCCACCGCCGAACGGGCCGCGTCCACCGCCTTGTCGAGCGCGCGGCCCGCCTCCCTGGCCTTGGTCGCGTGGTGGTGGCGCACGGTCGGCGACTCGCGGTTGCGCCAGAACTCCGTGATCACCTGGTGCGGGATCCACAGGCGGTCACGGAGCTTGCCGAGGGCGGCGAGGGTGTCCCGGCGGGTGCTCTCGTTCGAACGGTAGAGATTGAGCAGGACGTTGGTGTCGAGCGCGATGAGGCCGGAGGCGAAGACCCGTTCGTAGTCGGAGCGCAGCGGGCTGCGGTGTGCCGCGTCGCAGTCGTAGATGCTCCGGCTCGGCGGCTGGCCGGGGACAGCGGGTGTGACAGTCATGGAACGGACCCCCCTACAGGTCGGAGCACGCGCCCGATACCCCCCGGGGCGTGCGTGGACCCGATTCTGGCAGGGCGCGTCCCCGCTCCGCAGGCGCTTCGCCCTCAGGGCGGCGGCGCACCGGGGCCGCGCCCGTCCCCTTCACCCCAGCTCCGCCAGCACCTCCTTCTCCCGCTCCGCGGACAGGCCGTCCGCCAGGGGCGGGGTGGTGCCCTCGGGCAGGGAGCGGCGCCAGGACCAGGTGTCGGCGACCGTGTCCTGGAGCGGGCGGCAGCGCAGGCCCGTGGCGAGGGCGCGGGTGACGTCGCCCGCGTGGATGGCCGCGTGGAGTTCGCTGCCGGGCGGGGCCCACAGGGGCAGGTCGCTCCAGCCTTCCAGGCCCGCCGCCGCGACGGCCTCCGGGGAGGTCCACCGCAGCTCGGCCGGGGAGCCGGTGGCCCTGACGCAGGCGTCCAGCAGGTCGCCCATCGTCGTCCGGTCCGGGGGGCCGACCAGGTTGTACGGGCCGTGCAGGCCCGTCGTCAGGGCGTCCAGGAGCCAGTCGGCGAGGTCGCGGGCGTCGACGTACTGGATGGGGGTGTCGCGCGGGCCGGGGGCCAGCACCCGGCCGCCCCGCGCCACGCGGTCCAGCCACCAGGTCAGGCGGCCGGGCGTCTCGTGCGGGCCGAGGATCAGGCCGGGGCGGACGAGCAGGGTGCGGTCCTCGCCGAACTCCCGGAGCACGGCCAGCTCGGAGCCCCGCTTGTCCGCCGCGAAGTCGCTCGCCGCGGCGTCCGGGTCCCCCTCGGCGAGCGGGCCGAACTCGTCCAGCCCCGCCGGGGCGGGCCAGGCGTACACGGAGCGGCTGGAGACGAACGCGTAGCGGCCGGTCCGGGCGGCGAGGAGGCGGGCCGCGTCGCGGACGACCGTGGGGGCGGCCGACCAGGTGTCGACGGCCGCGTCCCACTCGCCGGTGGCGAGGGCGGCCAGGCCGTCCGGGGCGGTGCGGTCGCCGTGCAGGGCCCGGACGCCGGGCGGGGGCGGGTGCTCGCCCCGGTGCAGGACGGTGACCTCCCAGCCCCGGTCGCGGGCGGCTTCGGCGACCGCGCGGCCCCCGAAGCCCGTTCCGCCGAGCAGCAGCAGCTTCACGGTGTTCGAGTTCCTCTCGTCGGGTGTCCGGCGTACGTCAGGGTCGGTCGGACCCTTCACCGGGGGTGTCGGGCGTTCGCCAGGGGTGCCGGGCCGCCGACCGGGGTGCCGGGGTGTCAGGTTGTCGTGCGGGTGCGGTACTCCGCGAAGCGTTCGGCGATCTCGCGGGCCCGGTCCTCCGCCTCCGACAGTCTCATCTCCGGGCAGTCGTAGCCCAGTTCCTCGGTCATCACCGCCATCGAGGCGGGCTCGAAGAGGACCGTTCCGTCCGCGCGTATCTCCCGGATGCCGTCCTGGGCCTGACCCGAGACGTTGATCGCGTGGGCCTGTTCGTCCGTCATGCCGTCCGGCAGCAGCACGCGGAACTTGCCGGACTCGATCGCCACCGGGCAGCCGCCCAGCGCCCCGTCCACGCCGGGCGCGTGGACCACCGCGTCCCGCCCGTCGGCCAGCGGCTCCAGCACGCTGAGGGCGGAGGCCGCCGTCATGGTCTGGCCCGCCAGGCCCCCGGTGCGGCGGTACTGGGCGGGCAGGCGGCGCAGCAGCGCGGCGGTGTCCAGTTCGGCCGTCACGTCGCGGCCGTCCAGCCGGATGCCGAGGCCCATGGCGGCCGGGCCGCTGTCGCCGTGGCGGGAGAGGCGGTGCGAGACGTAGTGGTGGGCGACGAGCCGCACCTGCACGTCGGCGGTGGAGCGGCCCAGCTCGTCGGCGGCGGCCGCGGTGATGCCGGGCACGTTGTTGGCGACGTTGCCGATACCGATGTCGGGCGAGAGGCCGACCGCGGCGAGCGCCGGGTGCACGGCGTCCGGGTAGGCGGCGTTGACGATCAGCGCCTCGGTGCCGGAGAGCCGCACGGCCTCCATGGCCTTCATCACGGGGACCAGGTGCATCGGCAGCCAGGGGCCGTAGTTGGCGGCGTACACGCGCTGGAAGGCGGCCGCCTCCAGGGTGGAGATCACCCACCAGGACTGGTAGCTGGCGGCGAGGAAGACGATGTCGGGGGCGAAGGCCGCGATGCGCTCGGCGGTGCGGGCCACGTCGGTGAGGTCCGTACAGGCGTGGCCGACCGTGGGGGTGAACCCGCGCTGGAGGGCGCTGAAGCGGGTGAGGTTGGCCGCGCGCAGCGCCACCTCCTCGTCCCGGCCCACGAGCTGGACGTGGCGCTCGCGGGTGGTGTGGGCCAGTTCGTGGAAGACGCGGCGGCCGAGGTCGCCCGCTCCGAGGACCATGATTCTGCGGGACGGGTTCATGCGGTACCTCCGGGGTGGGCGCTGGCGTAGCGGGCGGGGGCCGTGAGGTGGTGCGCGGAGCGGATCAGGCCGGGCAGTTCGCGCAGCGAGGCGAAGGTGCGCACCCCGTCGCGGTGCGGGCCGGTGGCCGGGTCGGCGGTGTACTGGAGGACCCGCATCCCGGCGCCGAGCCCGGCGTCCACGCCGACCGGGCTGTCCTCGACGACGACGCAGTCGGCCACGGCGGCCCCGCACTCGGCGGCCGCCCACAGGAACAGCCCCGGGTCCGGTTTCCACACCCCGATGTCGTACGCGGAGAACAGGCGGCCCTCGAAGTGGTGCAGGACGCCCGCCTTGCCGAGGCGGTCCGCCATGATCCCGGGCGGGCTGTTGGAGGCGACGCACATCCCGGTGCCGGCGGCGCTCAGCCGCTCCAGGGCGTGGGCGGTGCCCTCGATGGGCTCCAGCCGGGGGCCGATCAGCTCGTCGCACCTGGCGCGGGCGAGCGCCATGGCCCCCTCGGGCGGCGGGGTGCCGGTGATCTCGGCCATGAGATCGAGGCACTCCTGCATCTTCTTGCCCGAGAACAGCTCGTCGCGTCGCTCCTTGTCCAGGCTCAGGCCCATCAGCTCGCCGACATGAGCGAGTCCGCCGTTCTCGGCGTCCTGGGTGTCGACCAGGACGCCGTCCAGGTCGAAGATGACGAACTCACTCATAGGTGATCCAGTCCACGTTCTCGATGGCGGCGACGGTCGCGGCCAGTTCCCGGTGGGTGGCGGCGGAGCCGGTGACGGCCGCCGTGTTGCCGCGGGCGCCGATCCGCCAGTCGGCGGGGGCGCCCGGTTCGGCGAGGACGGTGACCCGGTCCACGCCGGGCAGGCGGCGCAGGGCGGTGACGTTGCGGATGGCGGCGACCTTCCGGGCCCCGGCGGGGGGCACGATCAGGTAGTGGAAGGCGATCGGGCCCTCCCGCTTGATCCCGGGCGTCTCGTACGGGAGGCCGAGCGCGGCGGCGAGGGCGACGGAGGCCGGGTCGGAGGTGCCGGAGCGGACGGCGAGGTCGTCGACCCAGGCGCCGAGGCGGCCGTTGACCTCGATGACCCGGGGGCCGTCGGCGGTCAGCTTGATCTCGACGTCGGCGACGCCGTGGATGTTCAGGGCGCGGACCGCCCGGCACGCCAGCTCCCGTACCGCGCGCTCCTCCTCCCGCGGGACGACGGAGAGGCCGCCGTAGCCGCCGCGTTCCCGGAAGGGCGCGGCCAGGGCGAACTTGCTGGTCACGAAGACCGGGCGGACGTCGTCGCCGTCGGCGACGCAGTCGACCGCGATGTAGTCGCCCCAGGGGGCCGGGGTGGGGCGGCCGATCAGCAGCTCCTCCAGCATCACGGCGCTCTCGGCGGGGCCGTCGTCGCCGGAGAACAGCGCGGCGAGGGCCGCGTGGCACTCCTCGGGGGTGGTGACGGCCTGGGTGTTGCGGCTGGAGGCGCCGATCACCGGCTTGATGATGGCGGGCAGCCCGACGTGCGCGATCGCCTCGTCGGCCTGTCCGGCGTCGGTGACCGTACGGAAGCGGACGCTGTCGACGCCCGCCTCGGCGAACCGCTGCCGCTGGAGGTCCTTGTGGGTGATCGCGTCCACGTCGGCGGGCCGGTGGTAGCGCAGGCCGAGCGCGGCGGCGAGCCGCACGGTCAGGCCGATCTGGAACTCGCTGAAGGTGATGATGCCCGCCGGGCCGAGCGCGCCCAGCTCGGCCACCAGCTCCGCCTCGGTGCGGCCCGCCGCGTCCACCACGGAGCCGGCCGTCTCCAGGGTGGGGATCATCTCCCGGGCGTGGTCGGTCCCGGCGGTCACGAAGACCAGCGAGCAGCCGAGGTCCCGGGCGGCCTCGGCCAGCCGGGTCGGGGCGAGGCTCCCGGTGTCGTAGACGACGAGCAGCAGTGGCGTGTCACTCACGGGGTGACCTCACTTCCGGGGTCGGTTCCGGGGGCGGGGAATCCACCGGCGCGGCGCGCCGTGGTCAGGGCACGGGCGAGCGCCTCGACGGTCGAGCAGGTGAACAGCGTCCGGACCGGGATCTCCAGGCCGAACTCCTCCTGGAGCCGCAGCGCCGCCCGGGTCGCGGTCAGCGAGTCGCCGCCCAGCTCGAAGAAGTCGTCGTGGGCGCCGACCTCGTCGGCCCACAGCGCGTCCGCCCAGACCCGGGCCACGGCCCGTTCGGCTGGGGTGCGGGGGGCGACGAACGCGGTTTCCAGGCCGGTGCGTTCGCCGTCCGGGGCGGGCAGCGCGGAGCGGTCGGTCTTACCGCTGGTGGTCAGGGGCAGCCTGTCCAGGAGGACGAACGCGCCGGGCACCATGTAGCCGGGCAGCCCCCGCCCGCACCAGGCGCGCAGGTCGCCCGTACCGGGGGTGCGGCCCGCGGCGGGCACGCAGTACGCGACGAGCGCCTTCTCGCCGGGGAGGGCGCCGGGGACGTCCTCGCGGACGGCGACCACACAGGCGTCCACGTCCGGGTGGGCCAGCAACGCCGCCTCGATCTCGCCCGGTTCGATGCGGAAGCCGCGGACCTTGACCTGGTGGTCCAGGCGCCCCAGGAACTCCAGGTTCCCGTCCGGCAGCCACCGCACCAGGTCCCCGGTGCGGTAGACGCGGGCCTCGTCCCCCGCGAGGGCAGGGAAGGGGTGCGGGGTGAACCGTTCCCCGGTGAGGTCCGGGCGGCCCAGGTAGCCGCGGGCCACGCCCCGTCCCCCGATGAGGAGTTCGCCCGGTACGCCCACGGGCACCGGCCGGTCCGTCCCGTCCACCACGTACACCTCGGTGTTGGGGGTGGGGCGGCCGATCGGGACCGGGCCGGACGCGTCGCGGATCTCGGCGGTCGTCGCGTAGACCGTGATCTCGGTGGGGCCGTAGCCGTTGACGACCCGGCGTCCGGCGCGCAGCATCCGCGCGGCCAGGTCGGCGGGGAGCGCCTCCCCGGCGGTGAAGACGGTCAGCCCGCGCGGCTCGGGGCGGTCGCCGAGGGCGTCCAGGAGGGGGCGCCAGGCGGACGGGGTGGCCTGGACGAGGGTGACGTCGTGCCGGTCGACGAGGGCGGCGAGGGCGGCGGGCGTGTGGACCTGCTCCCGGTCGGCGCCGATGATCCGGCCGCCGGTGACCAGCGGCAGGAACATCTCCACGGCCGCGATGTCGAAGGTCGCCGAGGTGGTGAAGAGCACCCGGTCGCTCGTGGGGGCGGGGAAGATCTCCCGCATCCCGTGCAGCAGGCCGGTGAGCGAGCCGAGGGTCACGGCGACGCCCTTGGGGGTGCCGGTGGACCCGGAGGTGTAGAGGACGTACGCGAGGTGGTCCGGCCCGGCCGGGGGCGCGGGTGCGGTGGCCTCGGCGGCGGCGATCGTCTCCCGGTCGGTGTCCACGGCGACCAGCGTCCGGCCCTCGGCGGTCAGCCGCCCGCGCAGGGACTCCTGGGTGACGACGATGGGTGCGGCGGTGTCGCGGAGGACGAAGTCGAGCCGGTCGACGGGGTGTTCGGGGTCGAGCGGGACATAGGCCGCGCCCGCCGTCAGCACCGCGAGCAGCGACACGATCAGCTCCGGCCCGCGCTCCAGGCAGACGCCGACCGGGACGTCGGGGCCTGCCCCCAACGACCGCAGGTGGTGGGCGAGCCGACCGGCGCGGGCGTCGAGGGCGGCGTAGGTGATCTCCTCGCCGCCGAAGACGACGGCGACCGCGTCGGGGGTACGGGCCGCCTGCTCGGCCACCAGTGCGGCGACCTGGGGTCCGGCCGGGAAGGCGGCCGGGCGGGTGCCCCAAGCGGTGAGCAGGCGTCGGCGCTCGGCCGCGTCGAGGATGTCGAGGTCGCCGGGTGCGGCCGCGGGGTCCTCGGTGACGGCGGTGAGCAGGGTGAGGAGGTTGGCGGTGAACCGTTCGGCGGTGGCCGCATCGAAGAGCGCGGTGCTGTGGCGGAGATGGAGGCGCAGCCCGGCCCCGTCGTCCTCGTGGACCAGGACCAGGTCCGGCGGGCAGTCCCCGGCGAGGGGCGCCTGAGGGTCGTCGGAGGCCGCGAACAGGGCCTGGACCAGCGGGTGGTGGCTGTGGTCGGGGTCCGGGGCGAGGGCGGCGGCCAGCTCCGGGAAGGGGGTGCCCTGGTGGGCCCGTGCGTCGCGGAGCGCCGCGGCGGCCCGGTCCACCAGCTCCCCGAAGGCCGCCGCCGCCACGTCGGTCCGTACGACGGTGAGGTGTCCCGCCAGGGGGACGCCGACGGCCACGTCCCGGCGGCGGCTCCAGCGGCCCAGCAGCAGCTGGTAGGCGGCGAGCAGCAGCACCGGCAGCGGCGCGCCGTAACCGGCGGCGGCCTTGCGCAGACCCTCCGCCGTGCCGGGCTCCACGGTGCGGGTGTGGCGGGCGGTGCCCGGTGGGCGGAGTGCCGGGCGCGGGCGGTCGGTGGGCAGTTCCAGCGGTTCCAGGTCCGCGAGGTGCTCCCGCCACCACGCCAGCCGGGATGCGAGGTCCGTCACCGCTGCCGTGTCAGTCATGACCCCTCCGGGGTGCCGAGGATCCGCGCCAGGGCGTTGCGGTCCGTCTTTCCGTTGTCGTTGAGCGGCAGACCCTCCAGCCGGGTGAGCCGGGCGGGCACCATGTGCAGCGGGATCTGGTCGCGCAGCCAGGCGTCGAACCGGGCCGGGTCCACCTCCCGGCCCGCGTAGGCGGCGACGAGCTCCGTCTCGCCGTCCGCCGTGGGCAGCGCGATCACCGCGACGTCGGCCACCGCGGGGTGGCGGCGCACGACCGCCTCCACCTCGCCGGTCTCCACCCGGTGGCCGCGGATCTTGACCTGCTGGTCGAGGCGGCCGCAGTGGACCATGAGCCCCTTCTCGCGGCGGACGCGGTCGCCGGTGCGGTACCAGTGGCGGGCGGTGAGGGGGCCGGTGCCGTCGTACACGGTGACCGGGCCGCCGTGCTCGTAGCCGAGGAAGCGGCCGGTGTTCTCGCGCGGGTCGAGGTAGCCGTCGAACCGCTGCGGGCCCCGGACGCACAGCTCGCCCTCGCCGGCCTCGCGGCCGTCCTCGTCGAGCAGGACGCCCTCCATGCCCGGGTACATCGTGCCGATCGGGACCGTCCCGCCGGTGAACCCGTCCCAGGCCGAACGGTCCCCCTCCACCTGGTGGTCGGCGCAGCAGATGGCCACCTCGGTCGGGCCGTACATGTTGTGGATCTCGGAGTGGGGGGCCACTTCCCGCCACAGCGCGACGTGCTGGACGGTGACCGACTCGGCCCCGAACATGCTGTACCTGAGGGTGGTGCAGCGCCCCAGGGGGAGGGTGCCGAGCCGTTGGGCCTCGCGGATCACCGACGGCACCGAGAACCAGTGGGTCAGCTTCCGCGCGGTGATGAAGTCGACCGGCGCGTAGAGGTCGGCCGCCGAGGGGACCACCAGGGTGCCGCCGCCGCCCCAGGTCGCGAAGAGGTCGAAGGCGTGCGCGTCGAAGGTGAGGCCGAAGACCTGGGAGAGGCGGCTGCCGGGGCCGATCGCGTAGCGCGGGATGTTGTGTTCCAGGTACGGGGAGAAGTGCCGGTGGCGGATCGGCACCCCCTTGGGCTGGCCGGTGGAGCCCGAGGTGAACAGCAGGTACGCCTCGCGGTCCAGGTCCTCGGGGGCCGGCGGCAGCGTCTCCTGGAGCGCCGCCTCCAGCAGTGCGGGGTCGGCGCGCTCGTCGTCGGCCAGCTCCAGCACCGTGGGCCGGTGGCGTTCGGGGAGCGCGCCGAAGAGGCCGGTGGCCCGGTCCCCGACGAGCGCCACGGTGACCCCGGCGCGCTGCGCGATGTCCAGGTTGCGCTGCGCGGGGTGGTCCGGGTTGAGCGGGACCACGGCCGCGCCGAGCCGCTGGATCGCCAGGTATCCGGCGTACGCGCCGACCGAGCGGGCGGCGGCCAGGGCGACCCTCTCCGGGGGCCCGCCGTGCTTGCGCACGATCCGGGCGGCCAGGACGAGGGCGAGGCGGCGCAGTTCGGCGTAGGTCAGGACCGTGTCGCCGACCTCCAGGGCGGGCTGGTCCGGCAGCCGCAGGGCGGACTGCTCGAACCACTGGTACATCGTGCGGCTGGGCAGGGCGCCCGGAAGGGTGTCGTGGGTCATCGCTTCCTCGATATCCAGGTGCGTTCCAGGTTCTCCACCAGGTCGTCGCTGGTGAGACGGCGGCACTGCTCCACGGCGTACGTCGCCATGTAGCGCCGGAACTCGTCCTCGGGCTCCTCGTGGGCGTGCAGCACCCGCCGGTTGCTGACGACGGCCGGGTTGGCCAGTTCGGCCGCCGCCGCGGCGACCGCCTCCGTCAGCCGGCCGGCCGGGACCGTCTCGTCGCACAGCAGCCGCCCCTCGGGGGAGGCCGCCTCGATCCGCCGGTCGGCGAAGATCGCCTGCCGGGCGAGCCGGTTGCCGACCGCCCGGGGCAGCCGGAGGTTGGCCGCGCCCGGGATGATCCCCTCGCGCAGGGCGGGGAGGGTGACGTAGGCGTCGTCGGCGGCGATCACCCGGTCGAAGACGAGCAGGATCTGCGCGCCGCCGCCGATCGCGAAGGTGTCGACGGCGGCGATCCAGGGCTTCTCGACGGGTTCCGCGAGCCAGTCGGCGCCGGTGTCCGGGACGCTCAGCCCGCGGAAGATCTTGTTGATGTAGCCGAGTTCGCGGTCGAGGAAGAAGTCGATGAGGGAGATCTCGCCCTGGTGGAGGCGGGTGAGGTTGATGCCCGCGCTGAACACCCGCCGCCCCGCGTAGCGCGGGTGGGTCATGGGCGCCCCGCGCATCACGCCGACCCGGACCGCGTCGTCGAGCAGCACCAGGTCGACGGCCGTCTCCAGGACGGCGACCAGCAGGTCGTCCTCGGCGTTGAGGAAGCGGGCGTTGTCGACCGTGACCTCCCCGGTGTCGCCCCGGCGCTCCACGGTGACGAGCCCGAGGTCGGCGCGGCCGGTGGCCCGGAAGGCGGGCAGTGCGGCCAAGGCCCTGGGGGTCGGCCTGCGCATGGCCTCCATCAGGTGCGGTCCGGCCGTGTCGTCCCGCAGCAGGCCCCAGAAGAAGATCCCGTGGTCGGTCTCCCGGCCCTCCTTGTCGCGCTGCGGCCTGCGCCGCTCCTCCTCGGCCTGGCTCTTGGTCGGTACGAGTCCGGGGACCAGCTCGCGGGTCCGGGCGGCGAGATCGTCCAGCCGCAGGAACTCCCGGTACCCGGTGGTCAGTTCGGCGTAGAGGGCGGCGGCGTGGTGTTCCATGAACCGCCTGCGGGCCCGGCGGGCCGCCGTGTGCGTCCCGGCCGTGGCCGCCCGGTCCTGGCCCGCCGCGCGCAGCGCGTCCTCGGTCCGGGCGAGGAAGGCGACGGTGGCCTCCCGGTCCTCGGCGTAGCCCCGGCCGAGGACGGGCCCGTCCGGGGCCCGCGCGGGTTCCGGCGGGCGGGGCGTGGTGCTGGTCGTCATGTGCGGAAGGTCCTCCCCCGTGGTGCGTGCTGTGCGGGTCGTGCGTCCTGCCGCCGTCGTCATCGCGGCTGCCTCGGGGCGCGGCCCCGGGTCCGGGCGCGCAGGGCCTCGGCGCGGGCCCGGCCGCGTTCCTGGGCGGCGGCGTCGGCGGGGGCCGCCGGGGTGTCCGGTGCCGGGTCCGCGCCGAGGAAGGCCGCCATGGCCCGCACGGTGGAGTGCCGGAAGAGGTCGACGGCCTCGACCTCGCGCCCCAGCGCGGTCCGCAGCCGGTCGCGGAGCCGGATCAGCAGCAGGGAGTTGCCGCCCACGTCGAAGAAGCCCTCGTCGGGGCCGACCGGGCGGCCCAGCACCTCACGCCAGGCGGCGGCGACGCGCTGTTCGGCCTCCCCGGCCGGGGACTGGGTCCGCTGCCGCTCGGCGCGCTCCCGCGCCTCCTCGGCGAGCGCCCGGTCCAGGGCGCGGGCCACGGCCGGGGGGTCCGGGTGACCGCCGGGCAGCCACGGCATGTGCTCCAGGACGCCGAGGCGGGCGGGCTGGAAGTGGCCCGGCAGCGACTCGCGCAGATGGGAGCGGAGTTCCCCGGCGGACGGGGCCGCCTCCGGGCGCACGGTGACCGCCGCGTCGATGCCGTCGGCGGCCCGCACGGTGACGTGGGCGTGGACGACGCCGGGGTGGGCCAGCAGCGCCGCCTCGATGTCGGCGGCGGCCACCCGTACCCCGCGCACCCGGGTCTGCTCCACCGCCCGCCCGGCGAAGACCAGTTGCCCGTCCGGGGTGTGGCGCACCAGGTCACCGGTGGCGAACAGCCGCCCGCCCGGCTCGCCGTACGGGTCGGGCCGGAAGCTCTCCGCGGTGCGGCGCGCGTCGTTCGGGTAGCCCCGGGTGACGGCCGCGCCGCCGATGTGGAGTTCGCCGACCGCGCCCGGCGGGAGGAGCTCGCCGCGCCCGTCCAGGACGTACGCCGTGCAGTCGGCCGGGAGCCCCAGCGGCACCGGGCCGCCGTCCGCGGGGTCCGGGTCGGCGGACCGGCCGATGGCGGGGCCCGCGGTCTCGGCGGCGGTGTACAGGTGGAGGACCCGGTCCGCTCCGGCGGCGTGGAGCGCGCGCACGGCGGCCGGGACGAGGACTCCGCCCCCGGCGAGGACCACCGGCGCCCCGGCGCCGCGTCCCTCGGCGAGCGGACCGGCGAGGGCGGCGGGCGTGGCGTGGACCGTGCCGGGGGCAGGCGCACCGGCGGCGTCAGGGACGAGGACCCGGCCGCCCCGGGTGAGCGGGGCGAGGAGTTCCAGGACCGCGCCGGGCGAGTCGGGCGGGCTGAGCTGCGCCACCGCGTCCAGTGCCCCGTCCGGGAGTTCCCGGTGGGCCCAGCGGAGCCGGGAGGCGAGGTTGCGGTGCTCGGCGAGGACCGCCTTCGGTTCGCCGGTGGCGCCGGAGGTGCGCAGCAGCCAGGCGGCCCCGGCGGGCGGCACGAGCGGCAGGGCGGCGGGCGGGACGGGATCGCCCGGCTCCCCCGCCAGTGCGTCCACCTCCCGCACCCGTACGTGGGTGTGGTCGAAGAGCGAGAAGGCGTCCTCGCCCGCCAGCACGCTCGACACGCCCGCGTCGTCCACGGCCAGCCGCAGCAGGAAGGCGGGCAGCTCCGGGTCGAGGGGTACGCACACCCCGCCCGCCCGCAGGACGCCGAGCTGGGCGGCGGCCAGGGCGAAGGAGCGGGGGGCGCAGAGGCCCACCGGGTCCTCCGGTGCGAGGCCGTCGGCCAGCAGCCGGGCCGCCACCCGGCCCGCCGCGTCGTGGAGTTCGCGGTAGGTCCAGGTGCGCGCCCCCTGCGCCACGGCGACCGCGTCCGGGGTGCGCGCGGTCTGCTCGGCGACCAGGGTGTGCGGGACCTCCTCCGGCACCCCGGCCCCGGCCGCCGGGTTCCACTCCCGGGTCAGCAGCCGCCGCTCGGCGGCGGTGGGCCGCAGCAGCGCGGAGACCCTGGCGGACGGGTCGGCGCCGACGCGCTCCAGGACCGTGCGCAGCCGGAGCAGCAGTTGTTCGGCGGTGGCGTCCGCGAAGAGGGCGGTGCGGTAGTCGACGAGGGCGAGGAGCCCCTCGTCCGTCTCGACGGTGTCGATGGCCAGGTCGGTCTTGGTGGTCGGCAGCCGCAGCTCCCCGACGGTGAACACCGCGTCCGCCGCCCGGCGCACGGGCGCGGCGGGCTGGTGGGTGTACATCACCTGGTAGAGCGGGTGGTGGCTCGGGTCGCGGGTGACCCCGAGCCGGTCCAGGACCTCGTCGACGGGCAGGTCGGCGTGGTCCACCGCGTCCAGCAGGTCCCCGCGCACCGCGCGCAGCAGCTCGCCGAACTCCGGGTCGCCGGAGAGGTCGGCGCGCAGCACCACGGGCCGGGTGAGGTAGCCGACGAGCCCGGCGCTGAGGGTGGTGTCCCGGCCGGAGACGGCCGTGCCGGTGAGCACGTCGGTGGAGCCGTAGCCGCTGAGCACCACGTCGCACGCGGCCTTGAGCACCATGAACAGGCTGCACCGCCGGGTCCGGGCGAGCCGCCGCAGCGGCTCGGCCACCTCGTGCGGGATGACGGCCGTACGCCGCTGCCCCGCGTGCCCGCCGCGCACCGGGCGCGGTCCGGCGAGGGGCAGTTCAAGCACCTCGGGCGCGCCCGCCAGGCGCCGGGTCCAGTAGGCGAGGTTGGTGGCGGCGGCTCGCTCGTCCTGCTCGGTGCGCCGGGCGAGGAAGTCGCCGTACTCGACGGCGGCCTCCGGCAGCGGGGAGGGCCTGCCCTGGGCGAACGCGTCGTAGAGCGCGGTCAGTTCGTCGGCGAAGACCTCCAGGGACGCCCCGTCGAAGACGAGGTGGTGGACGCCGACGAGCAGCCGGTGGGTGGTGGCGTCCAGCCGCAGCAGCCGGGCCCGCAGCAGCCGCCCGCCGTCCACGGTGAACGGCTCGCGGGCGAACTCCTCGGCCAGGGCGGCCGATTCCTCACCCGCCTCCACGACGGGCAGCTCCAGTGGCGCGGGGGCTTCGACGTGGGCGGCGGGCTCGCCGTCGGCGCCGCGCACGATCCGGGTGCGCAGCGCGGGGTGACGGGCGATCAGTTCGTCGAGGGCGCGGCCGAGCGCGGCGGGGTCCAGCGGTCCGTCGATGCCGACGGCGAACGGGACGCTGAAGAACGGGTCGCCGGGGCGGAGCTGGGCCAGGGCCCACAGTCTGCGCTGGGCGGGGGTGAGCGGCAGATGCCCTTCGGCGGTGGTCACGACACCGCCCCCGTCCCGACGGGGTCGCCGCTGCCGCGCCCGCCGTCCCTCTTCCCGCCGCGCGCCGAGGCGACGGCGAGCAGTACGGCGGCGGGCAGCAGGAAGACGCCCGCCCAGATGATCGACTGGGCGATGCCGATCAGGTCGGCGGCCAGACCGCCCAGGACCACGCCGAGGATGGTGAAGTTGATCATCAGGGCGTTGAGCAGTCCGACCCCGCGTCCGCGCATCGCCTCGGGCAGGTCGCTGATGAGGGTGTTGGCGACCGGCACCTGGAAGAGGCCGGATCCGACCCCCGCCACCAGGCACCAGACCAGGACGACGGTCAGGCCCAGCGAGTCCCGCAGCCAGCCGGTCGGGGCGAGGAGCAGCAGGGAGACCCCGAACAGCAGGATCGAGCCGATGAGCAGCCCCCGGTCGGAGTAGCGGCGCACCAGCGGCGGCCCGGTCAGCGCCCCGATCACACAGCCCGCGCCGAACGCCGCCTGCGCCAGGCCGAAGGTGAAGGCGGAGAGGTCGAAGACGTTGAGGAGCTGGGAGTTGAGGTTGGTGGTGAACAGTCCGAGGACGAGCATCACCGGCACCAGGATGATGGCGAGGAAGCGCAGCGACGGCACGGCGAGCACCCCGGAGACTCCGGTGGCCAGGGACTTCCAGTACGACTCGCGGCCGCTGTCCTTACCGGGCACCGGGACCTCGCGCAGCACGGCCATGCTGGCCAGGAGGATGCCGGAGACCACGAAGGTGACCGCGTCGATGACGAAGACGACGGAGACGCTGGCGAACGCCAGCAGCAGCCCGCCGAGGGCGGGTCCCACCAGGTTGAGGGTGTGGTTGGTCGACTGGAACAGCGCGACCGCGGTGGGGATGTTGTGGCCCCGAACGATCAGCGGGATGGCGGTGATGCGGGCCGTCTCGAAGAACGCCTTGGCGATGCCGGTGAGCAGGATCAGCACGAGCAGCAGGGTCGGCGAGTCGCGGGCCGGGATCATCGCGAGGACCAGCCCCACCCGGACGATGTCGGCGCCGACCATGAGGACCCGGGCGGGGACGCGGTCGGCCAGCGGGCCGACGAAGGCCCCCAGGATGCCGGAGGGCAGCAGCTGGGCGATAACCACGAGGGACACGTACAGCACCGGGTCGGACGTCTCGGTGGCCGCCACGTAGATCAGGGTGATCTTGGTGATGGCGTCACCGAGGAAGGACGCCACGACGGCCAGCCAGTAGCGGATGTACGTACGGTCCTTGAGCAGCTCAAGCACGCTCGACCACCTCGTTCAGAATCGTGGCGACGCCCTCGATGTGGGGATGGCGCATCATGGTGTAGTGGTTGCCCTCGACCACCCGGACGTCGAGGTTGTCTCCGGTGGTCAGCTCGCGCCACGCCCCGGTGGAGTCGTGGCCCTCCTCGGCGGCCCGGATCAGGGTGACCGGGCCCTTCACCCGCAGCGGGCGGAAGTTCCACACGAGCCGCAGGTTGGCGACCCACAGGTCGAGGATGTCGCGGACCTGTTCGCGTCCGGCGTCCGGCGGCAGGTAGCCGGAGGCGCGGGCGATGCCCAGGAGGTAGTCCAGGTGCTCCTCCCCGGTCATCCGCCGCAGCTCGTCGGCGGACTTCAGCGCGTCGCCGTAGTCCCACTGGAGGTTGGCGGCGATGGCCTCGACGATGTCGGCGGGGTCCGGCTCGGAGCCCTCGGGGACCTCGGCGGGCGGGTGGGCGTCCATCATCACGACGGACACCTCGGCCCCGGTCCGCTCCAGCTCCCCGGCCACGGCGAAGGCGTTGGTCCCGCCGTAGCACCAGCCGGCCACCGTGTACGGCCCCTCGGGCTGGGCCTCGCGGATGAGGTCGGCGTAGGCGGCGGCGCGCGCGCCGAAGTCCGCGTAGGGCAGCGCCCCGTCCTCGCCGGGCGGCGGCGACGCCAGGGCGTACAGCGGGCGGTCGGCCCCGGCCAGGAGTCCGGCGAAGGGCATGTAGCAGACGACCTCGCTGCCCGCCGGGTGGGCGAAGAAGACGGGGGCGCCGGTGCCTGAGCCGATCTCCACGAGGTGGGCGGCCGCCTCGTCCTGGTAGCCCTCGCGGAGCATCCGGGCGAACCGCTCCACGGTGGCGCCCCGGAAGATCGCGGCCATCGGCAGCTGCCGTCCGAACTTCCTCTCGATCTCGGCCATCAGCCGCAGCACGAGCAGGGAGTGGCCGCCCAGGTCGAAGAACCGGTCGTGCAGCCCGATCGGCCGCACCCCGAGCACGTCCTCCCAGAGGTGGGCGACCTCCAGCTCGATCGCGTCGCGCGGCGGGGCGTAGCCGGCCGCGTCCCGCTCGACGACCGGTGCGGGCAGGGCGCGGCGGTCGGTCTTGCCGCTGGTGTTCAGCGGGAACGCGTCCAGGGCGACGATCGCGGAGGGGACCATGTAGTCGGGCAGCGAGCGGCGCAGGTGCTCGCGCAGCTCCTCGGCGGACGGGGCGCCGTGCTCGGCGTCCGCCGGGACGACGTAGCCGGTGAGCCGCTTGTCGCCGGGCCGGTCCTCGCGGACCAGGGCGGCCGCGCGGCTGACGGCCGGGTGGTCGGCCAACCGGGCCTCGATCTCGCCCAGTTCGATGCGGAAGCCGCGCAGTTTGACCTGGCCGTCGTCGCGGCCGAGGAAGACGAGCGTGCCGTCCTCGCGGAGCCGGGCCTTGTCGCCGGTGGCGTAGAGGCGGGCACCGGGGGTGGGGCCGAACGGGTCGGGGACGAAGCGTTCGGCGGTGAGCGCGGGGCGGCCGCGGTAGCCGCGTGCCACGCCCGTACCGCCCAGGTAGAGGTCGCCGGGGACGCCGACCGGGGCGGGGCGCATCCGCTCGTCCAGGACGTACACCCGGGTGTTGTCCAGGGGGCGGCCGATGGAGATCTGCCCGGTGGCGCTGTCCAGGCGGTGGGCGGTGGACCAGATGGTCGTCTCGGTGGGGCCGTAGACGTTCCAGGTGCGGCCCGCCGAGGTGACCAGCTGTTCGGCGAGGGCCGGGGGCAGCGCCTCGCCGCCGACCAGGACCCGCAGCGAGCCGTCGCCCCGCCACCCGGCCTCCACCAGCAGCTGCCAGGTGGCGGGGGTGGCCTGCATGACGGTGGCGCCGGTCCGCTCCAGCAGGGCGGCGAGACGGCGGCCGTCGACGGCCTCCTCCTTGCGCACCACGTGCACCCGGGCCCCGCTGATCAGCGGGGCGTACAGCTCCAGGCCCGCGATGTCGAAGGTGACCGGGGTGACGGCGGTGAGCGTGTCGCCGGGACCGAGCCCCGTCTCGGCGGCCATCGCCAGCAGCAGGTTGGCGAGGTTGCGGTGGGTGACCTCGACGCCCTTGGGGCGGCCGGTGGAGCCGGAGGTGTAGATGACGTACGCCAGCCGGTCATCGCCCGTGGCGGGCGCGGCCGGGACGGCCGGGGCGGCGGCGATGTCCGCCGCGTCGGTGTCCAGGCGGATCCGCTCACCGGTGCAGCCGGCCGGCGGCTCCTGGAGGCCGGAGCGGGTCAGCAGGAAGGCGGCGCCGGCGTCCTCGGTCATGGTGGCGAGGCGCTCGGCCGGGTAGCCCGGGTCCAGCGGCAGGTACGCCCCGCCGGACAGCACGACGCCCAGCAGCGCGGTGACCAGGTCGACCGAGCGCTCCAGGCAGACCCCGACGACGGTCTCGGGCCGCACCCCCCGCCCCTGGAGGTAGGAGGCCAGCCGGCCGGAACGCTCCAGGAGTTCGGCGTACGTCAGCCGCTCGTCGTCGCAGGAGACGGCGACCGCGTCCGGGGTGGCCGCGGCCTGGCGGCGGACCAGGATGTCCAGGGAGAGGCCGTCCTCGCGGGGCCGGTCGGTGCGGTTCCAGTCGACCAGCACGGTGTGCGCCTCGTCGGGCCCGAGCAGCGACAGGTCGCGCACGGTGTGCCCGGCGTCCTGGCACATCTGCTCCAGGACCCGGGTGATCTGCCGGGCCGTGCGGGCCATGGTGCTCTCGTCGAACAGGTCGGTGTTGTACTCCAGCATCCCGTGGAAGTGGTCGTCCGCCACCGCCGGGTCGTCGAAGAAGCCCAGCAGCACGTCGTCCTTGGCGGTGGCGTTGTCGAGCATCAGCTCCTCGACCCGCAGCCCGGCCATCAAGGTCTCCTCCTCGTGGAGGAAGTCCACCAGGATGAACGACGTCTGGTAGATCGGCGTACGGCTCGGGTCGCGGTCGATGTCCAGCTCGTCCAGCAGCGTCCCGAAGGGGATGTCGTGGTGGTCGAAGGCGCCCATCATCGTGGTGCGGGTCGCCTGGAGGAGTTCGGTCACGGTCATGCCGGGCCGGACCGTGGTGCGCAGCGGCAGCATGGTGAGGAAGTAGCCGACCATCGGCTCGGTCTCGGGCCTGCTCCGGGTGGAGGAGGTGGTGCCGACCACGATGTCCTGCTGGCCGGTGAGCCGGTGCAGGATCAGCTGCCAGGCCGCCAGCAGCGCGATGTTGACCGTGACGTCCTCGCGCTTGGCGAGGTCGCGGACCGCCTGGGTGAGCTCCGGGGTCAGCGGGAACTGGTAGCGGGCGCCGTTCGCCGTCTGGAGCGGCGGGCGGGGCCGGTCGGTGGGCAGCTCCAGGACGAGGTCGGCGCCCGCCAGCTGCTTCTTCCAGTACGGCAGGTGCTTGCGCGCGACCTCCTCCTCCAGCCACGTCGGCTGCCACTCGGAGTAGTCCGCGTAGTGCACCGCGACGGGCGGCAGGTCCGGTTCGCGGCCGGTGGCGAACGCCGTGTACAGCTCGGCGATCTCGGCGTTGAAGATGCCCATCGAGCCCCGGTCCCAGACCAGGTGGTCGACCGTGCCGACGAGCACGTGCTCCTCGTCGGCCATCCGCAGCAGGGCGATCCGCAGCAGCGGCCCCCGCACCAGGTCGAAGGGGGCCCGCAGCTCCTCGTTGGCCAGCCGCGTCATCTCCTGCTCGCGCCGCTCCCCGGGCACGGACCGCAGGTCCTGGTGGCGAAGCGGCACCGCCATGGCGGGGTGGATCACCTGGACGGGGGCGTGGCCGTCCTGCTCGAAGGTGGTGCGCATCGCCTCGTGCCGCTGGACGAAGGCGTCCACGGCGCGCTGGAGCGCCCCGGTGTCCAGCGCGCCGTGCAGCCGGGAGGCGAAGTACACGTTGTACGCGGGGTCCTCGGGGTCGAACTGGTGGATGAGCCAGATGCGTTCCTGGTCCACGGTGAGCGGCACCCGGTCGCCGCGGGTGCGGCGCGGGATCGGCGCGTTGGTGACGGCGGCGGTGCTGCGTTCGCGCATACGCCGGTCGAGCAGGGCGCGCTGGGCGGGGGTGAGTCCGGCCAGCCGGTCCGCTAGTTCGGTCACGACGGCTCTCCTTCGCCCGCGCCCCGCGGGCGGTAGCGGTCCTTGAGTTCGGTGAGGTGGTCCAGGCCCTTGAGCACCTGGCCGGGGTCGAGCCCGAAGTCGACCAGGCAGGCGACCTCGTCCACCCCGATGTCGACCAGATCCTCGATCAGCGACTCGCACTTGTCGACGGTTCCGAGCAGCGCCAGCTGGTCGAAGTACCGCTCGAAGGTGGCGTCGAGCATGACGTCGCGTTCGGCGTCGTTGAGCTTGGAGAACTCGCTGCCGAAGCTGTCCTGCTGTTCCAGGAAGGTCTTGAGGTACGCGGTGAGCGGTCCCCGGACGGTCTCCCTGGCCTCGTTCTCGTCGGAGCCGAGGTAGGTGTGGACCATCGCGGTGACCCGCCCCTGGGCGGGGTCGTGCCCGGCCCCGGCGAGCGCCTCGCGGTAGGCGGCCGTCTTGTCCCGGAGGTCGGCGGGGCGCTGGGCGACCAGGCCGGTCAGGACGTAGGCGCCGATCTCCCCGGCCCGGACGAACGTCTCGACGCTGCCCTGCGCCGACACCCACACCGGGAGCTTCGGCTGGAGGGGGCGCGGCAGGGTGCGTACGGTCTGCGAGGTGCCGTCGGCGCGCGGCAGGTCGACGCTCTCGCCCGCCCACAGCCGCTGCACGGTGTCGATGGACGCGAACATCTCGTCCTTGCGGCGGGGGTAGCGGGCCTGTCCGTCGCCGGGGGCGAGGAGGAAGTCGTCCGGGTGCCAGCCGGAGGCGGCGGAGATCGCGGCCCGCCCGCCGGACAGGTTGTCGACGACCGCCCACTCCTCGGCGACCCGCACCGGGTGGTGCAGGGGCAGCACACAACTGCCCGCCCTGATCTGGATGTTCTCGGTGAGGACGGCGATGGCGGAGGCCAGCAGCGAGGGGTTGGGGTAGAGGCCGCCGAAGTCCACGAAGTGGCGTTCGGGCACCCAGATCCCGTCGAAGCCGTTGGTGTCGGCGTGCCGGGCGCTGTCCAGGAGCAGCTGGTACTTCCCGGGGCCCTGGGTGGTGCCGTCCCCGGAGAAGAAGAACAGGCTGAAGTCCATGGTGCTGCCGGGCCGCTTCCGCCGGCGCGGGGCGGTGGACCGGGCGGCGGTCCGTTCCCCCGCGCCGGGGTCCACGGCGGCGGGCGCCTTCACGTTGCGCTCGCGCAGGTTGCGCTCCAGTACGGCGCGCTGCTCGGGCGAGAGCGAGGACAGCCGCTCCCGGATGCGGCGCGCGGCCTCGGTCCCGTCCCCGGCCCCGGTCTCGGCCCCGGTCTCCTCAGACATGCTCGTCACCCTTCAGCTGTGCCTCGGCCTCGCCAGCGGAGAGGCTCTCGACCTCGCGCAGCAGTGCCTCGAACTCGTCCAGGCCGATCGCCTCGGCCTGGTGGGAGCGGATCGCGGCGGCGAGCCCCGGGACGGTCGGCGCCTCGAAGACCGCGCTCATCGGGAAGTCGCCGTGGGTCTGCCGCAGCCGCCCGACGATCTGGATCGCGAACAGCGAGTTGCCGCCCAGGTCGTAGAAGTCGTCGTCGGGCCCGATCGGGGAGACACCGAGCATCTCGTGCCACACCCGGGCCACGGCCTGGGCCAGTTCGTCGTCCGGCCAGACCGTCGCCGGATCCCAGTCGTCGTCACCGCGCCCCCGGCCGGAGCCGAGCGAGTCGGTGAAGGAGGCGGCGGTCAGACCGGACTGGTCGGCCAGTACGTCGGCGAAGTCGGCCCGGGAGACGACCACCTGGGGCAGCGCCCCGAACAGCGCGGCGCGGGCCAGCGCCAGGCCGTCGGCGGCCGGGATGCCCTGGGCGAGGCGCAGCCGCTCGTACAGCTCCCGCACCTCGGGCAGCCCCGCCATCTGCTGCTCGAACCAGTCGTCCCAGTCCCACTGGGACCAGTCGACGGTGACCGTGGTGCGGCCCGCCGCGGTGGCGGCCTGGGCGAAGGCGTCGAGGAAGGCGGCGGCGGCGCAGTTCTCGGCCTGGCCGAAGCCGCCGACGATCCCGGTGGTGGCCGAGGAGGTCAGGAAGAAGTCGAGCGGGTCGTCGTGGAGGAGTTCGTCGAGCAGCAGCGTCGACCTGACCCGGGCGGCGAGGACGGCGTCGAAGTCCGCCCGCGTCTTGAGCGCCGTCAGACCGGAGCCCCGCACCTCGGCGAGGTGCAGCACCCCGTCGATCGCGCCGAGCGTGGTGCGTGCCGCCTCGACGGTCCCGCGGGCCTGGCCGGGGTCGGCCAGGTCGGCGGTGCGGTAGACGACGGCCTCGGGGTGGGCGGCGCGCAGGGCGGCGAGCCGGGCGACCCGGGCGCGGACTCTCTCGTCGTCGCCCGCGGTGCCGTCGAGCCAGGCGCTCCAGGTGTTCTCGGCGGGGAAGTCCGCCTCGCCGACGAGTACGGCGCGGGCGCCGCTCGCGGCGAGCTGTTCGGCGAAGTTCAGCCCGGTCTCGCCGGACGCCCCGGTGAGCAGGTAGCCGCCGCCCTCGCGCCAGGCCCGCCCGGTGGGGACGGGCTCCAGCTCCACGGGGGCGTAGCCGCGCAGGAGGCGCCGGGCACCCCGGTAGGCGACCAGGTGCTCCCGCCCCGGACCGGTCAGCTCGGCGTCCAACTGCTTGGTGAGCACCGTGCGTTCGGCGTCGGTGGCGGGCGCGACGACGTCGATGCCGCGGCAGCTCAGCCAGGTGTACTCCTGCGGCAGCACGGTCACCGCCCCGTACAGGGTGGCCCGTTCGGGGTGGAGTACGGCGGTGCCGTGCGCGTCCTGGAGGCGGTCGGTGAGGACGTCGACGCGGACCGGCCGGTCCTCGCCGGTGCCGCCGAGCGCCTGGGCGAGGGAGACGAGGCTGTGGAAGCCGGTGTCCAGTCCGGTGGTGTACCGGGCCGCCGCGGCCCGCTCGTCGTCGCCGGGCCCGGTGACGGACCAGGCGTGCACCACCCGGTCGGGCACGGAGTCCGCCCGCCGCAGTTCGTCCACGATCCGCGTGAGGTGCTCCGGGTCGGCCGGGTCGGCGTCGAAGGCGTGCGCGGAGGTGCGGGCGTAGGCCGTGGCCTTCCGTACGGTGGTGACGGTGTGGCCCCGGCCGCGCAGTCCGGCGGTCACGGCGTCGGTGAGCCCGATGCCGTCCTGGAGCACCAGCCAGCTGAGCGGGGTCTCCTCGGGCTCCGGCCGGGGGCGGGGCGCCGGGTGCCAGACGGGGGCGTAGGTCCACCGCTTCGGGTCGGTCCGCAGGGCCCCGCCGCCGGTCGCCGCATCCGGCTTCGGCAGCAGGTAGGAGCGGCCCTCGAAGGGGTACGCGGGCAGCGGCACCCGGCGGCGGGCCCGGTCGCCGTGCAGGGCGGCCCAGTCGACGGACACCCCGAGCCGCCACAGCTCGGCCAGGCCCTCGCGGACGGTGCGGGCCTCGGTGGCGGGCTCCTCGCCGCGCGGCCTGCGCAGGAGGGTGACGGCGGGCGGGGGTTCCGGGTGGATCCGGACCAGACCGCTGAGCTGGCTGCCCGGACCGGCTTCGACCAGGACCACGGCGTCCCCGCGCTCGGCGAGGGCGGTGATCCCGTCGGAGAAGCGGACGGGGGCGCGGGTGTGGGAGACCCAGTAGCCGGGGTCGGTGGCCTGCTCGTCGGTGATCCAGGTTCCGGTCACGTTGGAGAGGAACGGGATGCGCGGCGGGTTCAGCCGCATCGGGCGCAGCACCTCGGCGAGGCCGGGCAGCGCCGGTTCGACCAGGGCGGTGTGGAAGGCGTGGGAGGTCTCCAGCTCCTTCACGGACACGCCCTTCGCCTCCAGCACCCGGCGGGCCTCGGCGACCTCCTCGGGGGTTCCGGCGACGACGCAGGAGGCGGGCGCGTTGACGGCGGCGATCGTCGCGCGCCCCTCCAGGGCCTCGGTCAGGGCGGCCTCGTCCAGCAGGACGGACAGCATCCGGCCGGGCGCCAGGTCCTGCATGAGGGCGGCCCGCCGGGCGACGAAGCGCAGCGCGTCCTCCAGGCGGAACACCCCTGCCAGACAGGCCGCGACGAGTTCCCCGAGGCTGTGCCCGGTCATCGCGTCGGGGCGCACGCCCCACGACATCAGCAGCTGGGCGACGGCGTAGTCGAGGCTGAAGACGGTGGGCTGGGTGTAGCGGGTGCGGCGCAGCCGCTCCCGGGCCGCCGCCCTCTCCCCCTCCGTATCCGCCACCGTCTCCGTCTCCGCGGAGGCGAAGGCCACCTCCCGTACGTCCCAGCCCAATTCGGGCAGCAGCAGTTCGGCACAGCGGTCGAGCGCCGCGCGGAACACCGGCTCGGTGCGGTAGAGCTCCGCGCCCATACCGGCGTACTGGGCGCCCTGCCCGGGGAAGACGAACACCACGCCGGGCGCCTCTTCGGGCGCGGCGGTGGCGGCGGAGGCGGCCCGCTCCAGCGCGGCGGCAGCGGCGGCCCGGCCGTCCGCGACGACGGCGCGGCGGTACGGCAGAGCGGCGCGCCCGGCCTGAAGGGTGTACGCGACGTCCGCGAGCGCGGCGGGGCGCTCGGCGCCGGTGAGCGCGGAGGCGAGGCTGGCGGCGGCGGCGTCGAGCGCTTCGGGGGTGCGGGCGGAGAGCGGCAGCACCTGCCAGGCGTCCGTGTCCGCGGCCGGCCGGGGGGCCGGGGCGGGCGCGGCCTCCAGCACGACGTGGGCGTTGGTGCCGCCGATGCCGAAGGCGCTCACCCCGGCGCGCGGCGGCTGCTCGGTCGCGGGCCAGGGCAGGCCCGTGGCGCTGACCTGGAAGGGCCCCTTGTCGAGCCCCAGCGCGGGGTTGGGGGCGCGGAAGTGGGCGGTCGGCGGGATGAAGCGGTGCTCCAGCGCCAGGGCCGCCTTGATCAGACCGGTGACCCCGGCCGCCGCGTCCAGGTGCCCGACGTTGGACTTGACCGAGCCCAGGTGGACCGACCGGGCGGGGGCGTCGGGCCGGAACGCCTCGGTGAGCGCCTGCACCTCGACCGGGTCGCCGAGCGGGGTCGCGGTGCCGTGCGCCTCGACGTACTGGACCGTGCGGGGTTCGACGCCGGCGACCGCGAGCGCCTCGGCGATCACCTCGGCCTGGCCGTGCGGGGACGGGGCGGTGAAGCCGATCTTCGCGGCGCCGTCGTTGTTGACCGCGCTGCCGCGGATCACCGCGTGGACGTGGTCGCCGTCGGCCACCGCGTCCTCCAGCCGCTTGAGGACGACCAAGGCCACCCCGTCGCCGGAGACCGTGCCGGAGGCGTCCGCGTCGAAGGGGCGGCAGTGCCCGTCCGTGGAGAGGATCGCGCCCTCCTCGTAGCGGTAGCCGCGCGGCTCGAACTCCCGCACCGCGACGCCGCCCGCCAGCGCCAGGTCCGACTCCCGGCTGAGCAGGGACTGCACGGCCAGGTGGACGCTGACCAGCGACGAGGAACAGGCGCTCTGCACGGTGAAGCTGGGGCCGGTCAGCCCCAGCTTGTAGGAGAGGCGCAGCGCCAGCATCCCCGGGTCGTTGCCGACGGCCACCTGGATCTCGTCGGAGACCCGGCCCTCGCCGGACGCGCCGTGCGGGGCGACGCGCTCCTGGAGGTAGCCGTTGCCGGAGGTCCCGGCGAACACCCCGGTCCGCCCCGGGAAGGTCCGCGCCGGGTAACCGGCCCGCTCCAGCGCCTGCCAGGCCGTCTCCAGGAGCAACCGGGCCTGGGGGTCCATGAGTTCGGCCTCGGACCGGGTGACGCCGAAGAAGTCCGCGTCGAACCGGTCGAACCCCGCCAGCGGGAAGCCGGACTTCACGTACGCCGGGTCGTCGAGCAGCTGTTCGCTCACTCCGGAGGCGACCAGTTCCTCGTCCGTGTAGGAGGTGCGCCCCTCCTCGCCCGCCGCCACCAGCCGCCACAGCGCGTCGACATCGGCGGCGCCGGGGAAGCGGCCGCTCATGGCGATGATGGCCACGGCCTGTTCGGGCAGTGGCGGAGCCGTCTCGTTGCTCATGCGTTCTCCCCGTGCGGGTGCGGTGCGGTGCGGTGGCCGGTGTCGTGCTGTGCGGCGAGCAGTTCGTCCAGGGCGCCCGCCAGCTCCCGTACCGTCGGCAGGTCGAAGAACAGCCGCAGGGTGACCGGGACTCCGAGCTGTTCCCTGGTGAGGGCGACGGCCTGGGTGGCGAGCATGGAGTGGCCGCCCAGCTCGAAGAAGTCGTCGTCGAGCCCCACCCGGTCCACCGACAGCAGCCCGGCCCAGATGTCGGCGACGGTCTTCTCCACGCCGGTGGCGGGCGCGGCGAACTCCGCCTCCAGCTCCGGTCGTTCGCCGTCGGGGGCGGGCAGCGCCCGCCGGTCGACCTTGCCGTTGCCGGTCAACGGCAGCCGCTCCAGGGCCACGTACACGTTGGGCAGCATGTACGCGGGCAGGATCAGCGCCAGGTGCTCGCGCAGTTCGGAGGGGCCCACCGGGGTCCCGGGGGCGCCCGTCCAGTAGGCGACCAGGCGCGGGTCGCCCGCCGCGTCCTCGTCGACGGTGACCGCGGTGTCCCGGACTGCCGGGTGGCGGCCGAGCGCGTTCTCGATCTCCCCCAGTTCCACGCGGTGGCCGCGGATCTTCACCTGGAGGTCCAGCCGCCCCAGGTAGGCGTGGTCGCCGCCCGGGGCGCGCCGTACGCCGTCGCCGGATCGGTAGCGGCGGGCCCCGGGCACGGCGGCGTCCGGGTCGGGCAGGAAGCGTTCCGCGGTGAGGGCGGGCCGCCCCAGGTAGCCGCGGGCCACGCCCGCCCCGCCCACGTACAGCTCGCCCTCCCCGCCCTCGGGCACCGGGGTGCCGTCCGGGCCGAGCACGGCCGCGCTCCACCCGCCGACCGGGCCGCCGATCATGCTGTCCGCCGCGCCGTCCAGGTCGGCCGCGGTCATCCGGCGGTAGGTGGAGTGGACGGTGGTCTCGGTGATCCCGTACATGTTCACCAGGGCGGGCACCGCGTCCCCGTGCCGGGCGACCCACGGCCGCAGCAGCGCCGGCGGCAGCTTCTCCCCGGCGAAGACCACGAGCCGCAGGGCGAGTTCGGCGGGCACGCCGGGGTGGTCCTCCCCGTGGCCGGAGTTCTCCTCCTCGTGACGGACGAGCTGACGGAAGGCCGCGGGCGTCTGGTTCAGGACGGTGACGCCCTCGCGGCGCAGCAGCGCGTGCAGCTCCCGCGGGGAGCGGCGCACCTCGTCCGGTACGACGACGAGACGGCCACCGTGCAGCAGCGCGCCCCACATCTCCCACACGGAGACGTCGAACGCGGCGGAGGCGCACAGCGACCACACGTCCTCGGGCCCGAAGCCGAACCGGTCGCGGACGCCGGTGAGCAGGCCGGTCACGTTGCGGTGCTCGACCATGACGCCCTTGGGGACGCCGGTCGAACCGCTGGTGTAGATGACGTACGCGAGGCTCTTCGGGCCGGTCCCGGGGGCCGGGGGCGCGGTGTCCGGGTACGTGGAGAGGTCGTCGCCCCCGCGCCCGGTCAGCACGGTGTGCGGGACGTGCGGGGCGGCCCCGGTCCGGTCGGCCCGGTCGGTGACGAGGACGGCGGCCCCGGCGTCGGCGAGCGTGAAGCGCAGCCGCTCGTCGGGGGCGGACGGGTCGACCGGGACGTACGCCCCGCCCGCCTTCAGCACCGCGAGGAGCGCGGTGACCAGGGACGTGGTGCGCTCGACGCGGACGGCGACGGTGGTCTCCGGTCCGACGCCGAGGTCCCGCAGCCGGTGGGCGAGGCGGTTGGCGTCGCGGTCCAGCTCGCGGTAGGTCAGCCGCCCGTCGACGCCGGTCACGGCGACGGCGTCACCGCGGGCGGCCGCCTGCCGGGCGAACCACGCGTCGATGGTCCGCGCTCCGGGGTCGGTGGCGGGGGTGGCCGTGAGGTCAGCGGTCACGGTGGAGGTTCCTCTCGGTGCCGGACGCGGGCCCGGACGCGGTGCCGGGGCGGGGCGTGGTGCCGGGGCCGGGCGGGCCGGACTCGGAGCCGGTCGTCGGGCCGGGCGCGGGAGCGGGAGCGGACCCGGTGGTGAAGCGGGCCGCCGCCCCCAGCTCGCCCACCGGGATCCCGGGCCGGGCCACCGCCTGCGCCAGCGTCCGCTCGAAGGCGGCCAGCAGTGCGGCCGGGGTGTCGGGGCCGAACAGATCGGTGTCGTACTCAAGGGTCAGCGCCAGCCCCGCGCCACGCTCCTGCGCGTACAGGCTCAGGTCGTACTTCGCGGTGTCCTGCGGGCCCGCGAGGTCGAGCGTGCAGCGGCCGAGCCCGGCGAAGACCGGCTCGGGCTGCTCCTTGAGGAAGCTGAACATCACCCGGAAGACCGGCAGGAAGTCGCGGGCCCGCCGGGAGACCAGCGCCTCGACCAGCTTGTCGAAGGGCAGCTCCTGGTGGGCGGAGGCGTCGAGCACCGCCGTACGGACCCGGGTCAGCAGCTCGCGGAAGCCCAGGTCGTCCTCCAGCCGCACCCGGACCGGCACCATGTTCATCAGACAGCCGACCAGGTCCTGCAACTCGGGCCGGTTCCGCCCGGCGACCGGGGTGCCGACCGTGATGTCCCGCTCCCCGGACCACCCGGCGAGCAGGGTGTGCAGGGCGGCGAACAGGGTCATGTACGGGGTGACCCGCTCCCGGCGGCTGAACTCCTTGACCGCGCTTATGAGTTCGGGTCCCAATTCACGCGTCGCGACCGCGCCCCGGAAACCGCGCGTGGCGGGGCGCGGTTTGTCGGTGGGTACGGCGAGGGCCTTCGGGTCCTCCCCCAGCGCCCGGCGCCAGTGGTCCACCAGGGCGTCCAGGGTCTCGCCCCGGAGCCGGTCGCGCTGCCAGGAGGCGTACTCGGCGTAGTGCAGGGTCACCTCGGCGGGCGGCTCGCCGCCGTACAGCTGCCCCAGTTCGCGGAAGAGGATCTCCACGGACCAGCCGTCGACGGCGACATGATGGAAGGTCACGAGCAGCCGGTGGTCGTCCGGAGCCACCCGCACCAGCCGGGCCCGCAGCGGCGGCCCGGCGGCCAGGTCGAAGGGGCGCGCCGCCTCATCGGCCGCGACGCGCTCCGCCTCGCCCGCCGGGTCGGCGGCGCCGCTCAGGTCGGTGTACGGCAGTTCGCCGGGCGCCGGGTCCGCGATCACCTGGTGGGGGCGGCCGGAGGGCGCCGCGTACGTCGTCCGCAGCACCTCGTGGCGGGCGACCAGGGCGTCCAGCGCCCGGCCGAGCGCGGCCCGGTCCAGGGTGCCGCGCAGCCGCAGCACGGTCGGCACGTTGTAGAGGGTGGTGCCGGGGTCGATCTGCTGCATGAACCACAGCCGCTGCTGGGCGAACGACAGCTGGGGCCGCTCCTCGCGGACCGCCGCGAGGGGGCTGGCGAGCGTTCCGCCGACGGGGTCGCACCGGCCGGCGGTCCGCCCCATGGTGTCCCGCACCAGGCGGGCCATCCCCTCCAGCGTGTCCGCCCGCAGCAGTTCGGCGGCCGCCACCCGTACGCCGAGGTCCTCGTCGATCCGGGCGGCGAGCCGGCCCGCCTCGTCCGCGCCGCCGCCGAGACCGGCGAACCGCGACTCCAGGCCGACCGGGGCACCGGTGACCTCCAGGAGGTCGGCCCACATCTGGGCCAGCTCCTCTTCCACGAAACCCATGGCCGTCATCCGTGTGAGCTCTCCGCGTGAGACGTGCGCGCCGTTTCCTGCAACAGGTCGAGAAAGCGCCCGGGTCTCTCCCGCAGATAGAAGTGATCGCCCTCGAAGACGTGCACCTCGGGTTCGCCGGAGGCGGCATGGCGTCCCCACAACCCGGCCCGTTCCGGGCGCACTTCGGGGTCGCCGTCCGCGACGAGCACGGTGACGGGGCAGTGGACCGCCGCGCCGTCCGCCGCCCGGTAGGACTCCAGGGCGGCCAGGTCGGCCCGGATCGCCGGAAGCACCAGGGTGAGCAACTCGGCGTCCTCACCGACCCCGTGGGCGGTGCCGCCCAGCCCCATGATCCTGGCGAGCACGTCGGCGTCGGGCTGCTCGTCGACCAGGCGCACACTCCCCGGTCCGTCCGAGGGCGCCGAACACGCGGACACCACCAGGTGCCGGGGCGCGGCGACGCCCGTACGCTCCAGCCGCCGCCCGGTCTCGAAGGCGACGACCGCCCCCATGCTGTGCCCGAACAGGACCGGCCGCCGGTCCTCGCCGAGCCGGGCGGTCAGGGCGTCGGCGACGGCGTCCGCCAGCGCGCCGACCGCGTCGACGGGCTTCTCGAACAGCCGGTTCTCCCGGCCGGGGTACTGGATCACCAGCATCTCCACGTCCGGGTCCAGGGCCGCCGAGAGGCCGTGGTAGTAGCTGGCCGAACCGCCGGCGTGCGGGAAGCAGACCAGGGTGTGCGCGGCCCGGGGCTTCGGGTGGAAGCACCGGATCCAGGGGTTCGTCCCGGTGTCCATGGTCACCGCGCCCGCAGAGCGACGGATTCCCCGGCCGCGGCGGGCACGGTGGCCTCCGCGGGCGGGACGGACGCGACGGGCACGGCGGACTGCGCGGGCGCCACGGTCCCGGCCGGTGCCGCGGACTCCGCGGGCGCTGCGGACCCCTCGGCCCCCGTCACCGGCGCCGAGGGCCGCCCGGTGGCGGACCGCAGGGCCCGCTGGGCCTCGGCGAACTCCACGACCTGGGCGGCCATCTCGGTCAACTGCCCCTGGATGTGCGGGTGGTCGCAGACCCCGGCCGGGGTGAAGCCCGCCGTGGCGGTGTTGAGCGCCACGCCCAGCGGCGTGGGCCAGCCCCGGAGCGCGTGGACCACGTCCCGCAGGGTGGCCAGGGTGGTCGCGGCGCCCTGCCAGCCCTGACCCACGGCCAGGCAGCCGACCGCACGCCCGGTGAGATAGGGCCGGTCGTCGTCCCGCAGCCGCTCGATGTGGTCCAGGGCGTTCTTCAGGAGACCCGACACCGTCCCGTGGTACACCGGGCTGGCGAGCACGACCCCGTCCGCCTCGGCGATCGCGGCGAGCATGCGGCGCGCCCCGGGCTCGGTGGACGCGGCGCGCGGATCGTAGAGCGGCAGCACCAGGTCGGCTCCGCCGATCAGGGTGACGTCGGCGCCCCGCCGGGCCGCCTCGGCCAGCACCGCGCGGAGCGCCCGCTCCGCCGTGGAGCCGGGCCGGGAGGACCCGCCGATTCCGACGACCTTGACGGCCTGCTGCATCAACCCACCCATTCGATCGACGACCGGTGAACTCCCGTGCCCGCGGGCCCGTTCCGCCCTCCACCCTTCGCCAGACGAAACTTCTCGGTCAATGTCGGTCACACGAGCAGTTCCGATGGTCGGCTTCGGGGATTCCGATCAGCGGGGGCCGGACCGCGGGAACCGCGGCGGATCGCCTGGTGGGGCCGGGGCGGACGGCCCGGCGGAGCCGGGCGGCGCGATCGGTGGGACCAATGGGAGCCATCGGGGATGCGCATGTTCCGCCGATTGTCGGCCGTTGCGGTCCGGGGGATGATCGGGGCCGGTCCGGCCCGGGGGATGATCGCCCCGCGTGCTCCCGGACTCCCCGGTCCGGCGCCGGCCGTCCGCACCGCCCACAAGGCCCCGCCCGGGACCGGCGGCCCCCGCCCCCCTCACCCCCCCGTCCACGCCCCCTCACCCCCCTTCCACGGCCTACGCGACCGGCGTCCACGGCCCTACGTGATCGGCGATGTCCATGCCTCTGGTCGACGACCCCCGCGCCCCGCGGATCGCCGTGGTCGGCGCGACCGGCGCGGTGGGCGGGACGCTGCTCGACGTCATCGAGGACCGCGGGCTGCGCTACCGGGCGCTGCACCTGCTGGCGTCGGCGCGCTCGGCGGGGCGCCCGGTCCGGGTCGGCGGCCGGGAGTTCCGCGTCGGGGACCTGGCCGGGTTCCACTTCGGCGACGCCGACGTGGCGTTCTTCTCCGCCGGGCACGCCGTCAGCCGGGCCTGGGTGCCCGTCGCGGTCGCCCACGGGACCCTGGTGATCGACAACACCTTCGCCTTCCGGATGAGCGCCGACGTGCCGCTGGTCGTACCGCAGGTGAACGCGGCGGAGCTGGCCCGCCGCCCGGCGGCCGGGGTGATCGCCAACCCGAACTCCGTCACGATCCCGCTGGTCCGGGTCGTCCGGGACGTGGAGCGCCGCTGGGGGGTGCGCCAGGTCTCCCTGAGTACGTACCAGGCGGCCTCCGGCAGCGGCCACTCCGGCATCGAGGAGCTTCAGGAGGCCTCGCGGCTCGCCCTCCAGGACCCGCAGGCGCCGATGCCCGCCGAGGCGTTCTCGCCCGCGCTGGCCTTCAACGTGGTGCCGCGGATCGGTCAGGTGCTGGCCGACGGCTTCACGCTCCAGGAGCACAAGCTGCTCCAGGAGTCGCGCAAGATCCTGGACCTGCCCGGCCTCGACGTGACGGCGACCTGTGTGCGGGTGCCGGTGGTCAACGGGCACTCCGCGGCGCTGTGGGTGGAGTGCCTGCGGCCGGTGGACCGCACGGAGCTGTGCAAGCTGCTGGGTTCGCTGCCCGAGGTGACGGTCCACGACGACGGGCTGGACGAGGACGCCCTGACCCCCGCCACCCTCGGCGACCCCAACCACCTGCATCTGGGCCGGATCAGGATCTCCCCCGGGAACCCGAACACCTTCCTGCTCTGGCTGGTCACCGACAACCTGCGGGTGGGCGCCGCGCTCAACGCGTTCCAGATCATGGAGGAGCTGATCGCCCGGGAGCACCTGTGACCGCCGTGTCCCCGGTACGCCGACGACGTGGCGGGGACACGGTGACGGCTCGCGGGGAGCGGCCGGGACCGGCTCAGCCGACCAGGTGCGGCTGGGGCCGGTCCTGGGCCATGAACTGGGCCGTGCGGTCGGCGAAGACCCGCATCTCCCGGGTGAGGCGGCGGCCCCGGCGCCAGGCGATCTGGGTGTACACCTCGAACGGCGGCGCCCAGTCCAGGACCGCCAGGGTCCCGGCGGCGACCGCGTCGGACACCGCCATCTCGGGGAGCACCCCGACGCCGAGCCCGGCCGCGAGGCCGCGCTTGACGGACTCGGTGTTGCCGAACTCCAGCAGCCGCACCGGCCGCGCCGCACCGGCGTTCAGCTCGGCCTCCAGCATCTCCCGGTAGCCGCAGCCCGCCTCGGGGGCGAGGACGCCCGCCTCACCCAGGTCCCGGGTGCTCAGGTGGCGCACCGGGGCGAGCCGGTGGCCGGGGGCGGCGACCGCGACCAGCGGCTCCCGCCCCAGCACCTCGGTCCGCACACCCGGGTGCTCCGTCCGCGCCTCCATGAGGAACCCCATGTCGTACGCGCCCTGCCGCAGCGCCTCGCAGGTCTGGGCGCTCTCGCTGGTGCGCAGGGCGAGCTGGAGCAGCGGGTAGCGGTGGTGGAAGAACTCCAGCACCGACGGCATGCGGTAGGACGTGAGGCTCTCCGTCGTCCCGATGGTGAGCACGCCGGAGGGCTCCGCCCAGCCGGTGGTCTCGTCCCGGGCCTCGTCGACGAGGGAGAGGATGCGCTCCGCGTACGGGACGAGCCGCTCCCCGGCGGTGGTGAGCCGGATGCCGCCCCGCAGCCGCTCGAACAGCTCGACGCCCAGGGCCACTTCGAGCCCCTTGACCTGGGCGGTGACGCTGGACTGGGCGTATTTCAGCTCGGACGCGGCCCGGGTGAAGCTCAGCAGCGTCGCGACACGGTGGAAGGTGGTCAGCTGTCTCAGATCCACGGGATCACTGCCAGCCCATGTCCGCCCGGGACGCGTCGGCAAAGGCGGCGCCCTCCACCGTGGCGGCGGACGCGGAGAGGGACGGCGCGGCGGCGGGGAGCACGACGGCGGGTGCGAGCAGGGCCGCGGTGGTGAGCGCGCTGAGAGCGACCGCCCTGGCGATACGGGCAGGGGTCATGACCGGCGTCCTTTCGGCAGGCGATGCACGGGGAACGGTGCGGCTGAGCGGCGTTTCCTGGCGGACCCGTCCGCCGCGAAGTAGCATCGCGGCTGGTGAACCTTGGGGGGAAGGGAATCGGTTGGGCGCTTCGGGCCATGGCCCGAAGGGGCCACCGGCGTCACTGACCGGCCCGTCGGCGGGCCGCCCCCCGGGCAGCAGCAGGTTACGGAGCGATACCGCCGGAACGGGGAACTGAGCGATGCTGGAATTGCTGGGGCTGGATACGCACACCGAAGCCGTGTACCGGTCCATGCTGGAGCACCCTCACGACGGCGTCCGCGCGATCGCCCGCAGGCTGGACCTCTCCGAGGAGGCCGTCCGCGCCGCCTGGGACCGGCTGGCGGAGCTGTCCCTCCTCCAGCCCTCCGCCACCGGCTCGGCGCAGCCGCCGAGGGCCGTCAGCCCCGAACTCGGTCTGGACTACCTGCTGGCCCGAAGACAGGCGGAGTTCGCCCTCCAGCGGCAGCGCATCACGGCCGCCCGGACCGCGGCCTCCCAGCTGATATCGGAGTACGCCGGGCGTCGTCCGGCGGAGGGCCCGGTCGGCGTGGAGCACCTGGACGACGTGGCGCAGATCCGCACCCGGCTGGCCCTGCTGACCGAACGGGTCCGGCAGGAGGTGCTGGTCTTCGCCCCCGGGGGCGCGCAGACCCCGGCGAACATGGCCGCCTCGCGCCCGCTCAACGAGAAGCTGCTGGGGCGCGGGGTGACGATGCGGACGATCTATCTGGAGAGCGTACGCAACTGCGCGGCCAGCGCGGCCCACGCCGACTGGCTCACGGCGATGGGCGGTGAGGTCCGCACGGTGGCCGAACTCCCGCTGCGGATGACGCTCGTGGACCGGTCGACGGCGGTGGTCCCGCTCGACAGCCGGGACAGCAGCAGGGGCGCGATGGTGATCACGGCGGCCGAGCCCGGGACGGGGATGCTCACCGCTCTCCTCACCCTGTTCGAGACGGTGTGGGAGGCGGCGCGCCCGCTGGGCGAGAAGCCCCGCCGCGAGGACGGCGCCCTGGACCGGCAGGAGGCCGCCGCCCTGCGGCTGCTCGCCGAGGGCCACACGGACGAGGGCATAGCCAAACGCCTCGGCGTCTCGCACCGCACCGCCCGCCGCATCGCGACGGGCCTCATGGACCGGCTGGGGGCCCGCAGCAGATTCGAGGCGGGCGTCCGCGCGGCCCAACGGGGCTGGCTCCCCCACCTCCCCTGACCCGGAGCGGACCGCCGGCCGCACCCGGGCCCGGCGCACGGCAACCGGGCGCACCCCGGCCGGGTGCGCCCCGGCCCGGCGCACGGTCACCGGGCCGGTCACCTTCCTCAGCCGGCCTGACGGACGCTCAGGGGCCGCTGGTCGACCCAGACCTCGTCCACATGGGCCAGGCACTCCTCCCGGGACCCGGCGAAGCCCGTACCCCGCCAGCCGGCGGGCATCTCGCGCTCCTCCGCCCAGATCGAGTACTGCTCCTCGTCGTTGACCACCACGACGAAACGGCCTTCTCGGTCGTCCTGGACCACGGCCCACCTCCACGGATTCTGCTCGGCTCGCACCGCCCACCCTGAGCCGCCGGGCCCCGCGTCACAACACGTCGCCCATGCAAGCTCCCGAAGTCCCGCATCGGCGGGGCCGATACGCCTCCGGCGGACCGGGCTGCCCGGCCACGTGGAAGGCGCGCGGACCGCGCCGATAGCAATCTGTCCGTAAAACAACGCGGAGGTACGGGAGTTACCCGCCAGGAACAGGGGCACCCCTCTTGACGATCAGTCATGATGCCCCCATGACCAAGCCGTGGCGCCCGGAGCATCCCGGGTATCCGCATCCCGCGCGCACCTCCCCGGGGTTCCTCGGGTTTCCCCGTCCGCCCCGCGTTCCCCGGGGCACGGGCGACCTGCGCCGCTATCTGGCGGTCGGCCTCGACTGTTATCTGTGCCTGCTGGTCGTCGGGCTGCTGGTGCGCTCACCGCTGCACTCCGGCCGGGCGGGCCAGGAAGTCGCCCTGCTGCTGGCCCAGTTGGTCGCGCTGTCGTTCGCCAACCAGGTGCTGCTGACCATGGCGGTCCGGGCCAGCGCCGGGAAGCTGATCATGGGGGTCCGGGTGATACGGCTGCCCGACGCGGGACGCCCCGGCTTCCGCCCCCTGGTGGTGCGCTGGCTGTACGGGCTGCTGTGGCTGCCGCTCCAGCCCTGGTACCGGCTCCGGTCCCCCTCCACCGCGGCACACGCCCAGGAGCGCCCCGCGGGCTGCCCGGCCGAACCCCTGGAGGACCTGGCAGGGGTCCGCCAGGTGCTCCACCGGGACCTGCGGCACTACCGGGCGGCCGTGGCGGGACGGACGGGCTGAGATCCGGCGGACCACCCCGGCGCCGAGCCGTCTCCCGGCCCCGGGCCGCCCCGGCGCGTACGCCGAAACGCCGAAGGCGGCGGCCCCGGGGTGTACGGGGGCCGCCGCCTTCGCGCGGGGACGGGGGTGGAGCGGGGACGGACGGGCGGCGGGCCCGGATCAGGCCTGGGAGCCCGCCGTCCACTGGGCCCAGTCCATGTTCCAGCCGTTGAGGCCGTTGTCCGGCTGGATGGTCTTGTCCGGGGAGTTCTTGACGATGACCACGTCGCCGACCATGGAGTTGTCGTAGAACCAGGCACCCGGGGCCTTCGGGTCGTTGGCACCCTTCACGTCGGCGAGGCCCACGCAGCCGTGGCTGGTGTTGGCCTTGCCGAAGATGCCCTTGCCCCAGTAGTTGCCGTGGATGAAGGTGCCCGAGGTGGACAGCCGCATGGCGTGCGGCACGTCCTTGATGTCGTACTCGCCCTTGCCGTCGTCATCGGTGAAGCCGACGGTGGCACCGTTCATCCGGGTCTCCTTGTGCTTCTCGGAGATCACCATCTGACCGTTGTACGTGGGGTTCTCGGGGGCGCCCGCGGAGATCGGGATCGTCTTCACCGTCTTGCCGTCGCGGGTGACCGTCATCGTCTTGCTCTTCGCGTCGACGGTGGAGACCTGGTTGCGGCCGATCTTGAAGGTCACGGTCTTCTGCTGGACGCCGATCACGCCGTCCGCGCCCTCGACGCCGTCCAGGGCCAGCTTCAGCGTGACGGTGGAGCCGCCCTGCCAGTAGTCCTGCGGGCGGAAGTCCAGCCGCTGGTCGCTGAACCAGTGGCCCACGACCTCCTGGCCGCTGCTGGAGGTCACGGTGATGCCGTCCAGGACGGCCTTCTTGTCCGTGATCGCCTTGTTGAAGTTGATCGAGACGGGCATCCCGACGCCGACCGTGGAGCCGTCCTCGGGGGTGAAGTTCCCGATGAAGCTGTTGTCGGGCGAGACGGTGGTGAAGGAGCTGTTCTCGTGCGCCTTGCGGCCCTTCGCGTCCTCCGCCGTCGCGTCGATCTTGTACGTGGTGGACCGCTCCAGCTGGGCCGCGGGCTTCCAGGTGGCCCCGTCGGCCGACAGGGTGCCCTCGACCGGGGTGCCGTCCGCGGTGGTCATGACGACCTCGGTCAGCTTGCCCTTCTCGACCGAGACCTGCGCCGCGTTGTTGATGCTGGCGTCGGTCGCGCCGTTCTTCGGCTGGATCGCTATCTGCGCCTCGGAGGCGTCCGCGGCCGCCGCCTTGTCGACCTCCTGCGCCTGCGAGGAATCCGAACTCCCGGCACCCGTCTTCTCGCCGCCGCCGTCGTCGGTGCAGGCCGAGAGCACCAGCACGCCGCCGAGCAGTGCGGACACGGCCGCGAGGCCCCTGCGCCGCTTGCTGTCCGTCATCACACGCTTCTCCATCGTCGCCGATTCCCCAAAAATCCCCGGACGGGACCGCCAGGAGGCTCTTCCCGTCGATGTTCCAAGAACACCCGCAACGGGTGCTCCGTTCCGCATCCACGGAAGATGTGGGGAACACCACTCATCGACGCGCCCGCGGCAGCGGTGGTTCCCGTATCCGGGAGCTGATTCCGTGCCGCCGCGCCGAGTGGCCCCGGGCCGCCGCCGAGCGGGTCCGGGGCCGGTGTTCTCACACGTCGGACCCGATGTGCGGGTTCACCGTCCTCGCCGTCGTTCTACCCATTGTGCTTGATCGCGCCGCCGGGGCCCTCCTCGTCGCCCTCGTCCAGCGGCAGGAACAGCGCCTCCTCGTCGTCGTCCGCGTCGTCGTCCCAGTCCTGCGCGTCGGGGTCGTAGTCGATGCTCTCGCTGCTCCAGGAGGCCTGGGCCAGCTCGACCCCGGGCACCTCGCCGACCAGGTCGAAGGGGTCGACCAGCGACGCGAGCGCCTCTGCTCCGTCTGCCCGGACGGCGGCCTCCGCATGCATCCGCCGCTCCTCGCCCCGCTCGTCGGGGTCGCTCACGGCGACCTCCGTGAGGGGTTCCCCGTACTCGGCGGCGATGGATTCGAGGGCGGTGCCGGTCAGGGCGTCGAGATCGGTGATCTCCAGCACCATCTCCACGCGAAGTCGAACAAACCTGGATGTCTCATCAGTGCTCATGGCCGGAGCGTAAGGGGCGGTGAGGCCGCGACTTTCCTCCGACCCGCTGCTTTGCTTAGCATCGACCCACGGGGCTAACTCACCGTTGTCACAAGGGGATCGAATCTGTGTCCGTCGCTCGTCGAACACTGCTGACCGCCACCACCGCGGGTACGCTGCTCGCCGCCCTCTGGTTCGTCCCCTCGGCCAACGCCACCGTCGAGAACACCCCGGGCGCCCCCTCCCCCGCCGCCGCGGACCAGGCCGACGGCCGGTCGGCCGACGACGGCTCCGGGCCGCGTCTGGCGGCCACCGGGCCGGGCCTGGACACCACCCCGTACCTCATCGGCGGCACCGCCCTGCTGGGCATCGGCGCGGGCTTCGTCACCTCCTCGGTGCGCCGCTCCGGCCCGCGCCGGGCGCGCTGACCCCCTCGCCCAGAACCTCTCACCCCGGGCCCGTCGCGTGGGCCCGGGAAAGCGGCTCAGGCCAGCGGTCCCGTGACCGGCTCCACGGCCGCGACCAGGCCTCCCTCCCGGACGAACGCGTCGGCGGCGGCCAGGTCCGGGGCGAGGAAGCGGTCCGGGCCCGGTCCCTGCGCCCCGGCGGCCCGCAGCGCGGCAACGGCGGCCTGCGAGGCGGGGGCGGGAGCCGGACCGGCGGCGGCGCGCAGTTCGACCGCGCGGGTCGCGGCGTACAGCTCGACGGCGACGATCCGGGTCAGGTTGTCCACGGCCGTCCGGAGCTTGCGCGCGGCGGACCAGCCCATGGAGACGTGGTCCTCCTGCATCGCGGAGGACGGGATCGAGTCGGCGGAGGCCGGGACGGCGAGCCGCTTCATCTCACTGACCAGGGCGGCCTGGGTGTACTGGGCGATCATCAGACCCGAGTCGACCCCGGCGTCGTCCGCCAGGAACGGCGGCAGCCCGTGTGAGCGGTGCTTGTCGAGGAGGCGGTCGGTGCGGCGTTCGCAGATCGAGCCGAGGTCGGCTGCGACGATCGCCAGGAAGTCCAGGACGTACGCGACGGGCGCGCCGTGGAAGTTGCCGTTGGACTCGACGCGGCCGTCGGGCAGGACCACCGGGTTGTCGACCGACGAGGCCAGCTCGCGGCCCGCGACCACGGCCGCGTAGTCGAGGGTGTCCCGGCCGGCGCCGTTGACCTGGGGCGCGCAGCGCACCGAGTAGGCGTCCTGGACCCGGGGGGCGTCGTCCTGGTGATGACCGGTGAGACCCGAACCGGCCAGTACCCGCAGCATGTTGTCCGCGCTGGCGCCCTGCCCGGGGTGCGGGCGGATGGCGTGCAGTTCGGGGGCGAGGACCCTGTCGGTGCCGAGCAGCGCCTCCAGGGAGAGGGCGGCGGTGATGTCGGCGGAGGTGTAGAGGCCGCGCAGGTCCGCGAGGGCCATCACCAGCATGCCGAGCATCCCGTCGGTGCCGTTGAGGAGGGCCAGGCCCTCCTTCTCGCGCAGCTCGACCGGGGCGATGCCGTGCGCGGCGAGCAGCTCGCCCGCCGGGCGGACCGTGCCGTCGGGGCCCTCCGCGTCGCCCTCGCCCATCAGGGTGAGCGCGCAGTGCGAGAGGGGCGCGAGGTCGCCGGAGCAGCCGAGGGAGCCGTACTCGTGGACGACGGGCGTGACGCCCGCGTTCAGCAGGTCGGCCATGGCCTGCGCCACCTCGGGGCGGACGCCGGTGTGCCCGGAGGCGAGCGTCTTGAGCCGGAGGAACATCAGCGCGCGGACCACTTCGCGCTCCACCCGGGGGCCCATGCCCGCCGCGTGCGAGCGGACGATGTTGCGCTGGAGCTGGGCGCGCAGCTCGTGGCTGATGTGGCGGCTGGCGAGCGCGCCGAAGCCGGTGGAGACGCCGTAGACGGGCTCGGGCTTGGCGGCGAGCGCGTCCACGATGAGGCGGGACGCGGCGAGCGCGTCCACGGCGGCGGCGGACAGCTCCACCCGGGCGCCGTGGCGGGCCACGGCGATCACGTCCTCGGCGGTGGTCCCGGACGTTCCCACCACGACAGTGTGCATATCCATATTCAGCAGCGTACGGATTGAACATCGCTATGTCACTAAGGGCTGTCCCGTAATCCCTGGTGGATCAGCGTGCGGCGTCAGATGCGGTGCATCGCAAGGCGGAGGGACGTCCGAATACTGGATGTATTCGGGCGTTCCGACAACGCGGCGAGGTGCCGTAGCCGTCGTCGTGCGCCCGCCAGGGATTACGGGACAGCCCATAGCGGTCCGGCACCGGACCCCTTACCGCGAAACGCGCTTCCCCCACGGGCGTACGGGGTCGGAGACGGCGCACGCGGGAGGCGGCCGCTCCGCTCATGACGGCCGGTGGCCGCGCAGCCTGCGCCGGTCGTGGGCGGAGGCGGGCGGGGAGTCGGCGAGCCGGACGACCTCGCCGTCCCGCCCCGCCACCACCGGCATCGACGAGCGGGCAGCCTTGGCGCGGTACTGCGCGGCGTCCGCCAGCCGGAAGAGCCGCCGGGCCGAGCGCACCTGGCCGATCGGGTCCCCGGTCGACGCGACCCCGCAGGCCACCCCTTCGCCCAGATCGATCACCGCGGCCCGGTCGCAGAGTTCGGTGGCCACGCCCACCACGTCGTCGGCCGAGGGTCCGGTGGCGAGCAGGCAGAACTCGTCGCCGCCGAGCCGGGCGGCCAACGCGTCCGGCAGGCGCGCCCCGCAGAGGGAGAGCACCGAGCCGAAACGTTCCAGCAGGCGGTCGCCGACGGCGTGGCCGTGGGTGTCGTTCACCGCCTTGAGGCCGTTGAGATCACAGACGACCAGACTGACCACGGTGTCGTCGGCGCGGTGCCGCTCGACCGCCTCGTCGAGCCGGATGTCGACGGCCCTGCGGTTGGCGAGCCCGGTGAGCGGGTCGGTGAAGGCCAGCTTGCGGACCTCCTCCAGCCGCTCGGTCTGGGCGACCCCGGAGGCCACGACGGCGGCCAGGACGGTCGCGAAGTCCGCGTCGGCCCGGTCGAAGACGGGCCGCCCGGCGGGCCGCGCCACGTACAGCTCGCCCCAGGCCCGGCCGTGCAGCACGATCGGCGCGACGACGCAGCAGCCACGGCCGCGCCGCCGGAGCGCGGCGACGCGCTGGTGGCTGTAGGGGCGGGCGCCGCGCGCCGGGCCCCCGGCGCCGGGCTGCCCGTCGGCGGTCTCCACCCAGGCGTCCGGCTCACCGCCGCCCGCCCAGCGCTCGTGCAGGAACTCGGTGATCTCCGGGAACTGGTGGACCGGATAGGCCTCCTCCTCGGGGAACTCCTCCTCCCCCTCGGCCCGCTGCCCGGCGTTGACCAGCACCCGCAGCCTGCCCCGGTCCCGCTCCCAGACGGAGAGCGCGGCGAAGCTGCCGTGCAGCGCCTCACAGGCGCCCAGCGCAGCCGCCCGCCACGATTCGCGCGGCGTGTAGGCCGCGGCCATGTTCTGCGCCAGCGAAACCACGGCCCTCAGTCGCGCATCCTCACCACCCATTCGTCCAGTTTAGGTAACTTTGTTCACTTTTGATCAGTTCATTGCGTAACTAATCGCAACGATTCGCGCCGCCCGCACCGGAATATCTGACTCTGCGTAACCCTCCCGGTCGCTCACTCCCCGGGCCAGTCGGGCCGCCGCTTCTCGTTGAACGCGGCCACGCCCTCCGCCCGGTCGCCGGAGAAGGCCACCGACCGCCAGGCCGCGTCCTCCACCTCCAGACCCGCCCGCAGGTCGAGCCCATGTCCCAGCCGGAGCGCCTTCTTGGCCGCGCGCAGCCCGACCGGCGAGTTGGCGGCGATCCGGCTGCCCAGCGCCAGGGCCTCCTCGCGGTCCCGGCCCGCCTCCACCAGGTCGTCGACGAGCCCCAGCGCGCGGGCCTCGGCGGCCTCGACCCGGCGGGCGGTGAAGACCAGCTCGGCGGCGCGCGCGGCCCCGACCCGGCGCGGCAGCAGCTGCGTACCGCCGCCACCGGGGATGACGCCCACGGACACCTCGGGCAGTCCGACCACGGCGGTGGCGTCGGCGACGATCACGTCACAGGCGAGGGCCAGTTCGAAGCCGCCGCCGAGGGCGAAGCCGTGCACGGCCGCGATCGTGGGCATCGGCAGCTCCAGGACCCCGGTGTAGGCGGCGCGGGCGGTGGGCCGCTGGCGTACCAGCTCGGCGTCGGTGAAGGAGTTGCGCTCCTTGAGGTCCGCGCCGACGCAGAAGGCCCGCTCGTGGCTGGAGGTGAGGACGACCGCCCGCACCTCGCGGTCGGCGCCGAGCGCCGCGCAGGCGGCGGCGAGGGAGCGGGCCATGTCGGTGGAGACGGCGTTCATGGCCTTCGGCCGGTCGAGTACCAGCTCGGCGACGTACTCCTGCCCCTCGTGCCGCCGTACGACGACGAACTCCCCGTACCACTGATCGGACGTGACGGTCATGGCTGCACCCCTGTCGGTCGACGACGGCCCGCGGCCGGTAACCCGGCCGACGACGCCGGTCGACGTCAACGAGCGTTATCGCCAGAATCCTAGACAGCGCGGCGGGCACACCGACAGGCTCAGGAGCCCAGCTTGCCGCGCCGGGCCAGCAGCCAGGGTTCGACCACGCCGAGCCCGCGCACCGGGCGCTGCCACATCGGCTGGAGCCCGAAGCGGTACGTGGGCAGCGGCGGCTCCTCGTCCGGCTCGCGGCCCTCCTTCTCGGCCAGCCGGGCCCGCTCGGCGGCGGCCGCGACGGCCTCGGCGGCCTGCGCCTCGGACTCCGGGGCCTGACCGTGCCGGACCAGCTCCGTGGCGAACGCCCCGTCGACCAGGACGGCGTCCTTCGGAGCTATCGAGGTGAGCCGGCTGGCGAGGTTCACCGTGGTGCCGAAGACGTCGCCCATGCGGGTGGTGACCGTGCCGAAGGCGATGCCGACGCGGAGCGAGGGCATCGTCTCGTCCTGGGACATCGCCTCGATCAGCCGGAGGGCTATCTCGGCGGCCGTGCCGGAGTCGTCGGCGGCGAAGAGCACCTCGTCGCCGAGGGTCTTGATGAGCCGCCCGCCGTGCGCGGCGACCAGGTCGGCGGCGGTGGTCTCGAAGGACTCGACCAGCTCGCCCAGCTCCTCCTCCTCCAGGCGCCGGGTCAGCCGGGTGAAGCCGACCAGGTCCGCGAAGCCGACGGCGAGCCGCCGGTCGACCATCTCCTCGTCGTCCGCGGCCTGCACGACCCGACCGGTGGCGGCGGCTAGCTGCCGCCGCCACACGTAGACCAGGAACTCCTGGAGCTCCGGCAGCAACAGCTCGACCAGCGGATACGTGACCTCGGTGCGGGTCATCCCGGGCTCGGGCGGCTCGGTCAGCCCCTCCAGGAACGAGTCGATCTGCCACTCCGCCAGCCGGGCGGTGGTCTGCCCGGTGGAGCGGGCCACCTGGATCGCCATCGGCTCGCTGAGCAGCCCCGCCTCGACGAGACCGGCGAGCCGCCGCAGGGCGAGGACGTCCGCCTCGGTGAGCGCCTTGGCCTGGCCGATGTCCGCGAAGCCCATGGCCCTCCAGAAGCGGGAGGCCAGGTCCATGGAGACCCCGGCGGTCCGGGCCGCCTGGAAGGGCGTGTAGCGGCGGTCCGCGCCCAGGATCAGCGATTCCAGCCGGATCGCGAGGGGGTCGTCGGTCGGCTCGGCCGTATGGTCGACCTCGTGGTGGGGTGTGGCGTGGACCGAGGAGTCCGGTCCGGGCTCCTCACCCGCGCCGGACGTCGCGTCGCCGACGGTCACCAGCCGCCTCCTGCCCGTTCCCTGCGCACTGCCCTGCCGATCTGTCGCTGGATCGCCTCAACGATACGGCAGGTGTGCCCTGGCTCACGTCCTCGGTCACCCGATACGGGTGGGCCCGGCGTGACACCGGCGGCCCGCCCGTTCGCGCTCTCCGGCCGGGCCCGGCCCGGCCGGGAGACGGACGAGGGACCACCCGTTCCCGTACGTCCCGGGCGAGCCGCACGCCTCCGGGCGAGCCCGTCCCCCGGGCGCGCCCCCGGCCTCAGGTGAGCCCGCCCGCCGCGCCGCGGAGGTGGACGATGTCGCCCGCCGACACCGGCTGCCGCAGCCCCTCCCCGGTGGAGAGCACCAGGCGCCCGTCCCCGTCGATGGCGACGGCCTCCCCGACCAGGGCCGTCCGGCCCGGCAGCTCCGCCCGTACGGTCCGCTCCAGCGTCGCGCAGCCCGCGGCGTACGCGGCCTGGAGTCCGGACGCGGCCGCGTCGCCGTCGGCCGCCTTCCACGCCCCGTACCAGTGCTCCAGCGAGCGCAACACGGCCCGCAGCAGGGTCTCGCGGTCGGTGGAGACGGCTCCGGCGAGCGCCAGCGACCCGGCGGTGGGCGCGGGCAGCTCGTCGGCGCGCAGCGAGACGTTGACGCCGAGGCCGACGACGATGCCGTCCCCGGCGAACTCCGCGAGGATGCCGCCGGCCTTGCGCTCCTCGCCCGCCACCTGGACCAGCAGGTCGTTGGGCCACTTCAGCGCGGTGTCGACGCCCGCCGCCTTGGCCAGCCCGGTCGCGGCGGCCACCCCGGCCAGCAGCGGCACCCACCCCCAGCGCTCCATCGGGATGTCACCGGGCTCCAGGTACACGGAGAGGAACAGTCCGGAGCGCGGGGGGGCGGTCCAGCTCCGCTCCAGCCGGCCGCGCCCGGCGGTCTGCTCCTCGGCCACCAGCACCGTGCCCTCCTCCACCGTCCCGGCGCGGGCCCGCCCGGCGAGGTCGGTGTTGGTCGACCCGGTCGACTCCACGACGTCCAGCGCCCGCCACAGCGCGTCCGGTCGCAGCAGTCCGCGGCGCAGCGCGGTCCGGTTCAGGGGCGGCCGGTCGAGGTCCGACCAGCGGTTGTGTGGCGCATCCGGTGGTGTCATGCAAGCCAGACTAGGTGTGGCAAAGGACGCACTGCCGAACCGTAGGCGCGCCGATACGCTACGAGTCAGTAGCCAGCCGTACGGACGACCGGCCCCGTCCCCCCGTGACCTCAGCCGGACCCCCGTCCCCGTGACCAGGCAGGGAGCCGCCCCCCGATGTCCGAGCCGCAGATCGACATCCACACCACCGCGGGCAAGCTCGCGGACCTGACGCGCCGCATCGACGAGGCGACGCACGCGGGGTCGGCCCGCGCGGTCGAGAAGCAGCACGCCAAGGGCAAGCTGACGGCCCGTGAGCGGGTCGGGCTGCTGCTGGACGAGGGCTCCTTCGTGGAGCTCGACGAGTTCGCCCGGCACCGCTCCACCAACTTCGGCATCGAGAAGAACCGCCCGTACGGCGACGGTGTCGTCACCGGCTACGGCACGGTCGACGGCCGTCCGGTCTGCGTCTACTCCCAGGACTTCACGATCTTCGGCGGGTCGCTGGGCGAGGTCTACGGCGAGAAGATCGTCAAGGTCATGGACTTCGCGCTGAAGACCGGCTGCCCGGTGATCGGCATCAACGACGGCGGCGGGGCGCGCATCCAGGAAGGCGTCGTGGCGCTCGGCCTGTTCGCCGAGATCTTCCGCCGCAACGTGCACGCCTCCGGGGTGGTCCCGCAGATCTCGCTGATCGTCGGCCCGTGCGCGGGCGGCGCGGTCTACTCCCCCGCGATCACCGACTTCACGGTGATGGTCGACCAGACCTCGCACATGTTCATCACCGGCCCCGACGTCATCAAGACGGTCACCGGCGAGGACGTGGGCTTCGAGGAGCTGGGCGGCGCCCGTACGCACAACACCACCTCCGGGGTGGCGCACCACATGGCTGGGGACGAGAAGGACGCCATCGAGTACGTCAAGTCCCTGCTCTCCTACCTCCCTTCGAACAACCTCTCCGAGGCCCCGGCCTTCCCCGAGGAGGCGGACCTCGCCACCACCGACGAGGACCGGGAGCTGGACACGCTGATCCCGGACTCGGCGAACCAGCCGTACGACATGCACACCGCGATCGAACACGTCCTGGACGACGGTGAGTTCCTGGAGACCCAGGCCCTGTTCGCGCCGAACATCATCACCGGCTTCGGCCGGGTCGAGGGCCACCCGGTCGGGATCGTCGCCAACCAGCCGATGCAGTTCGCCGGTTGCCTGGACATCGACGCGAGCGAGAAGGCGGCCCGCTTCGTCCGCACCTGCGACGCGTTCAACGTCCCCGTGCTCACCTTCGTGGACGTGCCCGGCTTCCTGCCGGGCGTGGACCAGGAGTACGGCGGCATCATCCGGCGCGGCGCGAAGCTGATCTACGCCTACGCGGAGGCCACGGTCCCGCTGATCACCGTCATCACCCGCAAGGCGTTCGGCGGCGCGTACGACGTGATGGGCTCCAAGCACCTGGGCGCCGACCTGAACCTCGCCTGGCCGACCGCGCAGGTCGCCGTCATGGGCGCGCAGGGCGCGGTGAACATCCTGCACCGGCGCACGATCGCCGCCGCCGAGGACCCGGACGCGACCCGCGCCGGGCTGATGGCGGACTACGAGGACGCGCTGCTCAACCCGTACGTGGCGGCCGAGCGCGGCTACGTCGACGCGGTGATCATGCCGTCCGAGACCCGGGCCCACATCGTCAAGGGCCTGCGTCAGCTCCGTACGAAGCGGGAATCCCTCCCTCCGAAGAAGCACGGCAACATCCCGCTGTAGCCGCCGGTCCGCCCGCCCGTTCCCAGAGAGGTCCGCCCATGATCAAGGTCGTACGGGGCAACCCCACCCCGGAGGAGCTGGCCGCCGCCGTCGCGGTGGTCCAGGCGCGCGCCGCCGCCGCGTCCGCCGTCTCCTCCCGCGCGCCGCTGCCGCCCCAGCAGTGGTCCGACCCGGGCCGCATCGCCCGTACCGGCGGCCTCCGTCCGGGCCCGCGGGCCTGGGCCCGGACGTACTGGCCCGCCTGAGCGACCGGGGGCGGGGGCGGCTTGAGTACGGGTACTCAGGCGCCGCGGGGCGTGGCGCAGCAGGATCGGACGCATGCTGTGGTCCGACCCCGAGAACCAGCCGCCGAAGGAACTGCGCGACGCCCAGGCGATGATGCGCAGAGCCGGCGTGCTGCTGGCGCTGGCGATGCTGCTGGCGATGTTCGTGCTCGGCATCCGCTGAACCGGCCCCCGCGCTCTCACTTCACTGAACCGGCAGCTGCCCCTGGCACCCGCCGCCCCGGCGCGCTCGCCCCTTCTACGATGGCGGGCATGACTGATCAGCCGCCCCAGCGCCGTCTCGTGCTCGCCTCCGCCTCCCCCGCCCGCCTGGGCCTGCTGCGCCAGGCCGGTTTCGCCCCCGAGGTGATCGTCAGCGGGGTGGACGAGGACGCGCTGAGCGCCCCGACCCCCGCCGATCTGGCCCTCGTGCTGGCCCGCGCCAAGGCGGCGGCCGTCGCGGAGCGCCCCGGAACGGCGGGCGCCCTGGTCATCGGCTGCGACTCGGTGCTGGAGCTGGACGGCGAGGCCCTCGGCAAGCCGGCCGACGCCGAGGAGGCCACCGCCCGCTGGAAGGCGATGCGCGGCCGCTCCGGCATCCTCCGGACCGGCCACAGCGTCATCGACACCGCCTCCGGCCGTACGGCGTCGGCGACCGCGTCCACCGTCGTACGGTTCGGCGAACCGAGCGACGCCGAGGTCGCCGCGTACGTCGCCTCCGGCGAGCCGCTCCATGTGGCGGGGGCGTTCACCCTGGACGGCCGCTCGGCCCCGTTCGTCGACTCCATCGAGGGCGACCACGGCAATGTGATCGGCCTCTCGCTCCCGCTGCTGCGCCGCCTGCTCGGCGAACTGGGCATCTCCGTCACGGAGTTGTGGGTCCAGCGGGCGCCTCGCTGATCATGCCGGGCTCGCGGGGGCCGGGGCCGTAGGACAGCAGGGTGAGGACGAGCAGCGCCAGTACGGCCATCATGAACGCGAAGGCGGACCAGCCCACCAGGCCGACGGTGAGCGCGCCGAGAACGCCGTGGACGACCGCGCAGCCGGTCAGGGCGACGCGTCCGACGCGGCCGGGCGAGCGGTCCCGGACCCCGGCCAGCAGGGCCGTCAGTCCGCACAGCACCAGGAGCAGCCCGCCGGCCCCGCCGAGCGCCCAGGTGCCGGCGGACATGGCCCGCGGGTCCATACCGGCGAGCGACATGTTCTGGTTCTCGGTCACCGTGGCCAGGACGGCGTTGACGAGCACGATGCCCACCGCCTCCCCGAACAGCACGAGTGCCGTCATGATCGCCACCGGCCTGCGCATCAGCGTCCCACCCCTGTTACCTCCGGTACGTGCGTAGCGCGGACCCTACTCAGCGGTATTCCTTCGGACAAGGGGTCGGACCGCCCCGCACGTCACGCAAAGAATCCATCGGCCGTTCGTAGGGAGTCCACAAAGAATCGGCGTCCGGCGTTGACCCTCAAGACAGAGACCTGGGCCACACCGGGTGGTTACTGTGCGGTTGACGATCCCGGCGTACCGTGGTGCCACAAGGGATTTCATGACGGGGGCAAGCCTCGGATCACACTCCGTGTGGGCAAGCTCACCCATGGGGACGCATCGTACGGCCGTGTCGGCAGTCCCTAAACTCAGCTTGTTTCCAGGAGGGAGTCATCGTGCGCAAGGTGCTCATCGCCAACCGTGGCGAAATCGCTGTCCGCGTTGCTCGGGCGTGCCGGGACGCGGGGATCGCGAGTGTCGCGGTCTACGCCGAGCCGGACCGGGACGCGCTGCACGTCCGGGCCGCCGACGAGGCGTTCGCCCTGGGCGGTGACACCCCGGCCGCCAGCTACCTGGACATGGCCAAGGTGCTCCAGGCCGCGGCGGACTCCGGGGCGGACGCGGTCCACCCCGGCTACGGATTCCTGTCGGAGAACGCGGAGTTCGCCCAGGCCGTCCTGGACGCCGGACTGACCTGGATCGGCCCGCCCCCCGCCGCCATCCGCGACCTCGGCGACAAGGTCGCCGCCCGGCACATCGCCCAGCGCGCGGGCGCCCCGCTCGTCGCGGGCACCCCGGACCCGGTCTCCGGCTCCGACGAGGTCGTCGCGTTCGCCGAGCAGAACGGGCTGCCGATCGCGATCAAGGCCGCCTTCGGCGGTGGCGGGCGCGGCCTGAAGGTGGCCCGCACGCTGGAGGAGATCCCGGAGCTGTACGACTCCGCGGTCCGCGAGGCGGTCGCCGCGTTCGGCCGGGGCGAGTGCTTCGTCGAGCGCTACCTGGACAAGCCGCGCCACGTGGAGACCCAGTGCCTGGCCGACACCCACGGCAACGTGGTCGTCGTCTCCACCCGTGACTGCTCCCTCCAGCGCCGCCACCAGAAGCTCGTCGAGGAGGCCCCGGCCCCCTTCCTGTCCCCGGCGCAGAACGACGAGCTGTACGCGGCGTCCAAGGCGATCCTGAAGGAGGCCGGTTACGTCGGCGCGGGCACCGTCGAGTTCCTGGTCGGCCTGGACGGCACGATCTCCTTCCTGGAGGTCAACACCCGCCTCCAGGTGGAGCACCCGGTCACCGAGGAGGTCACCGGCATCGACCTCGTCCGCGAGATGTTCCGCATCGCGGACGGCGAGGAGCTGGGCTACGGCGACCCGGCCGTGCGCGGGCACTCCTTCGAGTTCCGGATCAACGGCGAGGACCCGGGCCGCAATTTCCTCCCCGCCCCCGGCACGGTGACGCTGTTCTCCCCGCCGACCGGCCCCGGGGTCCGGCTGGACGCGGGCGTCGAGTCCGGCTCGGTCATCGGCCCGGCGTGGGACTCCCTCCTCGCCAAGCTGATCGTCACCGGCGCGACCCGCGAGCAGGCGCTCCAGCGCGCCGCCCGCGCACTGGCGGAGTTCCAGGTCGAGGGCATGGCCACCGCGATCCCGTTCCACCGGGCCGCCGTCACCGACCCCGCCTTCACCTCGGACCCGTTCACCGTGCACACCCGGTGGATCGAGACCGAGTTCGTCAACGAGATCAAGCCCTTCGCCGCTCCCGCCGAGGCGGACGCGGAGGACGAGGCCGGGCGGGAGACCGTCGTCGTCGAGGTCGGCGGCAAGCGCTTGGAGGTCTCCCTGCCGTCCTCGCTGGGCATGAGCCTGGCCCGTACCGGCCTCGCGGCCGGGGCCAGGCCCAAGCGGCGCGCGGCCAAGAAGGCGGGCTCGGCCGCCTCCGGCGACTCCCTCGCCTCGCCCATGCAGGGCACGATCGTGAAGGTCGCGGTCGAGGAGGGCCAGGAGGTCAAGGAGGGCGACCTCGTCGTCGTCCTGGAGGCGATGAAGATGGAGCAGCCGCTCAACGCCCACCGCTCCGGCACCGTCAAGGGCCTCACCGCCGAGGTCGGCGGCTCCGTCTCCTCCGGCGCCCTGATCTGCGAGATCAAGGACTGACGAACCGGCCTGTGCCGAGGGGCCCGGTCCGCGCCGTGACGGCGCGGACCGGGCCCCTCGGCGCAGTGGCATCCTGGACCCCACAGCGGTCCCGGGGACCGGGGAGGGCGGAGGCCATGGCAGGGGCGATCCCGAGAGAAACGAGCACGGCGCGGCCGTCGGTCCGGCCGATGCGCGCGGACGCGCGCCGGAACCACGACCGGCTGGTGGGCGAGGCCCGCAGGTCCTTCGCCGAGCACGGCACGGACGCCTCATTGGAGGACGTCGCCCGGCGCGCGGGCGTGGGCATCGGCACCCTCTACCGGCACTTCCCCAACCGGGACGCCCTGATGAACGCGGTCTTCCAGGACGCCCTGCGCTCCCTCCTGGACCGCTCCCGGGAGCTGGCGGCGGCGGAGGCCCCGTGCCGGGCGCTGGTGGAGTGGCTGGGCGCGATCATCACTCATGCGGGTGAGTACCGGGGCCTGGCCCGCGCGCTCATGTCGGCCTCCCGGGACGAGACGTCGGCGCTGACCCAGTGCCATCTGCCGCTCCGCGAGGCGGGCGCGGGACTGCTGCGCCGGGCCCAGGAGAGCGGGTCCGTACGGGACGACGTGTCCATCGACGACCTGCTCCAGCTGACGAACGCCATCGCGCTGGCGGCCGAGCAGTCCCCGGACGAACCGGAGCTGGCGGACCGGCTGCTGCGGCTGACGCTCCGAGGGCTGAAGTGAGGCCCTGAGGCCCCGGGCCCCTCACCGCCGTCCCCGGACCTCCTAGGACCCCGGGACCCTCACCGCCGCCTCCGGACCTCCTGAGGCCCCGGGCCCTACCGCCTCCCCAGGCCTGAGGCCCCGGGTCCCGCACCCTCCCCGGCGTCTACCGCCGCCGCAGGTCCGCCACGCGGGCGCTCCGCTCGCCCGGCACGTCCGCCAGGGCGGAGGCGCTGCGCAACTGCGGGCCGAGGCCGCCGTTCTGGGTGCGGCGCTGACCGGGCAGCGGCATGTCGCGGCGGGGCTGACGCCCCGGTGGGTGCCCCTCCCCGCCGGAGACCTCCCCCTCGGGACCGGCGACCGTGATCTCCACGCCCTGGTCCGCCAGGGCCTGGAGCTCGGCGGCCGCCCGCTCGTCGTGGTGGGGCGGTTCGTCCGTGACGAGGCGGGTGATCAGCTCGGTGGGCACCGTCTGGAACATGGTGTCCGAGCCGAGCTTGGTGTGGTCGGCCAGGACCACCACCTCGGCGGCGGCCTGCACGAGTGCCCGGTCGACGCTGGCGGAGAGCATGTTGGAGGTGGACAGGCCACGCTCCGCCGTGAGACCGCTCCCGGAGAGGAAGGCCCGCGAGACCCGCAGCCCCTGGAGGGACTGCTCGGCCCCGCTGCCCACCAGCGCGTAGTTGGTCCCGCGCAGGGTGCCGCCGGTCATGACGACTTCGACCCGGTTGGCATGGGCCAACGCCTGGGCGACCAGCAGGGAGTTGGTGACGACGGTCAGGCCGGGGACCCGGGCGAGCCGGCGGGCCAGCTCCTGGGTGGTCGTCCCGGCACCGACCACGATGGCCTCGCCCTCGCCGACCAGTCCGGCCGCCAGGTCGGCGATGGCCGTCTTCTCCGCGGTGGAGAGATGGGATTTCTGCGGGAAGCCGGACTCCCGCGTGAAACCGCCCGGCAAGACCGCACCGCCGTGCCGGCGGTCGAGGAGTCCTTCTGCCTCCAGCGCCCGCACGTCCCGCCGTACGGTCACTTCGGAGGTCTGGACGACGCGGGCGAGCTCACGGAGCGATACCGCCCCGTTGGCACGCACCATTTCGAGGATCAATTGACGACGTTCTGCAGCGAACACGAAACTGACAGTAACCTGACCGCTCGTGGGTTTTCAGCAGTTTGCGCCGAATAACAGAAGTTGTACTTCACCGGGGCCTCCAAGTGGTATAGGAGGCCCCGGTGTTGTTCCCGGTGGTCCCGGAGGGGTCGGTGCACCGCCCGGACGGCCGGGGGTTGACGCGGATCGTCCGGCTCGCCGGGCCCTCAGCCCTCGTCCGTGAGCTTGCGGGTGTGCAGCTGGCGGGCCACTTCGGCGATCGATCCGGACAGGGACGGGTACACGGTGAAGGCGTTCGCGATCTGCTCCACGGTCAGGTTGTTGTCGACCGCGAGCGAGATCGGGTGGATCAGCTCACTGGCGCGCGGCGCGACCACGCAGCCGCCCACCACGATCCCCGTTCCGGGACGGCAGAAGATCTTGACGAAGCCGTCGCGGATGCCCTGCATCTTGGCGCGCGGGTTGCGCAGCAGGGGCAGCTTGACGACCCGGGCCTCGATCTTCCCCGCGTCGACGTCGGCCTGGCTGTAGCCGACGGTGGCGATCTCCGGGTCGGTGAAGACGTTGGCGGAGACGGCCTTGAGGTTCAGCGGGGCTACCGCGTCGCCGAGGAAGTGGTACATCGCGATCCGGCCCTGCATCGCGGCGACCGAGGCCAGCGCGAAGATCCCGGTGACGTCCCCGGCCGCGTAGACGCCGGGAGCGCTGGTGCGCGAGACCCGGTCGGTGAGGATGTGCCCGGAGTCCTTGAGCCGGACCCCGGCCTCCTCCAGGCCCATGCCCGCGGTGTTCGGGATGGCCCCGACCGCCATGAGGCAGTGCGAACCGGTGATGACCCGGCCGTCGGCCAGTGTCACCTCGACCCGGTCGCCGACGCGCTTGGCGGACTGGGCGCGGGAGCGGGCCATGACGTTCATCCCGCGGCGGCGGAAGACGTCCTCCAGGACGGCCGCCGCGTCCGGGTCCTCGCCCGGCAGCACCCGGTCGCGGGAGGAGACGAGGGTGACGCGGGAGCCGAGCGCCTGATAGGCCCCGGCGAACTCGGCGCCGGTCACACCGGAGCCGACGACGATGAGTTCCTCGGGCAGTTCGTCGAGGTCGTAGACCTGGGTCCAGTTCAGGATGCGCTCGCCGTCGGGCTGGGCGTCCGGGATCTCCCGGGGGTGGCCGCCGGTCGCCACCAGCACGGCGTCGGCGGTCAGCCGCTGCTCGGTGCCGTCCGCGGCGGTGACGACGACCTGCCGGGAGCCGTCGGCGGCCTGGAGCCCGTCCAGCCGGCCCCGGCCGCGCATCACGCGGGCCCCGGCGCGGGTGACGGAGGCGGTGATGTCGTGCGACTGGGCGAGCGCGAGGCGCTTGACCCGGCGGTTGACCTTGCCGAGGTCCACGCCGACGACCCGGGCGGCCTGCTCGATGTGCGGGGTGTCGTCGGCGACGATGATGCCCAGCTCCTCGTAGGAGGAGTCGAAGGTGGTCATCACCTCGGCCGTCGCGATCAGGGTCTTGGAGGGCACGCAGTCGGTGAGGACCGAGGCCCCGCCGAGCCCGTCGCAGTCGACGACGGTCACCTCCGCGCCGAGCTGGGCGCCCACCAGGGCCGCCTCGTAGCCGCCGGGGCCGCCGCCGATGATCACGATCCGGGTCACGAAAAGTCCGCCTCGCATTGGTAACCCGCGGCCGTCTGCCGCCCGGGCCGGGGTCCGGGGGGTCGCCCCGGGGGAATGCCGTACGTACTCCATTGTTCCGCACGCGCCAAGGTGCTTCGCCCCGGGGCCCTCCATACGGGCGCGCGGGCGTGCACCATGGCGTGCACCGTACGAGCCGGAGCCGCCGTACGGCTCGGCGATCACGTTCGACGGCCCGCCCGGAGGACCGGAGGCCCGTACGGCGGACATCCCGTCCGGGGCCTTCGTCACAGGAACCGCCGCTCCCCCGCCCGCCTCCCGTACCCTCGGACCCATGTCGCTCTACGCCGCGTACGCCGGCAACCTCGACGCGCGGCTGATGACCCGCCGCGCCCCGCATTCCCCGATGCGCAGCACCGGCTGGCTCAGCGGCTGGCGGCTGACCTTCGGCGGGGAGCAGATGGGCTGGGAGGGGGCGCTGGCCACCGTGGTGGAGGCGCCGCGCTCCCAGGTCTTCGTCGCGCTGTACGACCTGGCCCCGATGGACGAGGACTCCATGGACCGCTGGGAGGGCGTCGGTCTCGACATCTACCGCCGGATGCGTATCCGGGTGCACACCCTGGACGGCGAGGAGCCGGCCTGGATCTACGTGCTGAACGGTTACGAGGGCGGGCTGCCCTCGGCGCGGTATCTGGGCGAGATCGCGGACGCGGCCGAGTCCGCGGGCGCCCCGCACGACTACGTGATGGAGCTGCGCAAGCGCCCCTGCTGAGCAGGGCGTATCCGCCTCCGGGCGGATCTCCTTCGCGCTCCGGGCGGACCTCTTTCGTGCGAAGCCACAAAGACTCCCTGATAGCCTCTGCGCCAGGTCATCTACGCGCGTAGGGAATCAGCGGTTACCCTCGTCCGCGTGAACGCATCTGTTATTCCGGACAACATCCAGGGCGACCCGCAGGCGGCCGCCGCCGGGGCCGCCGCCCGCCTGCGCGAGCTGACCGGCGCCGAGACCCATGACGTCGCCCTGGTCATGGGCTCCGGCTGGGCGCCCGCGGGCGAGGCGCTCGGCGCCCCGGAGGCCGAGTTCCCCGTCACCGATCTGCCCGGCTTCCCGGCCCCGGCGGTCGAGGGCCACGGCGGCACGGTCCGCTCGTACACAATCGGCGAGAAGCGCGCCCTGGTCTTCCTCGGCCGCACGCACTTCTACGAGGGCCGGGGCGTCGCCGCCGTCGCTCACGGGGTCCGTACGGCGGTGGCCGCGGGCTGCAAGACCGTCGTCCTGACCAACGGCTGCGGCGGCCTGCGCGAGGGCATGCGTCCGGGTCAGCCGGTGCTGATCAGCGACCACATCAACATGACGGCCGCCTCCCCGATCATCGGCGCCAACTTCGTCGACCTGACCGACCTGTACTCGCCGCGGCTGCGCGCGCTGTGCAAGGAGATCGACGCCAGCCTCGAAGAGGGCGTGTACGTCCAGTTCCCCGGCCCGCACTACGAGACCCCGGCCGAGATCAACATGGTCCGGGTGCTCGGCGGCGACCTGGTGGGCATGTCCACGGTCCTGGAGGCCATCGCGGCCCGCGAGGCGGGCGCCGAGGTGCTGGGCCTCTCCCTCGTCACCAACCTGGCGGCGGGCCTCTCCGGGGAACCCCTCAACCACGAGGAGGTCCTCCAGGCGGGCCGCGACTCCGCGACCCGGATGGGCGCCCTGCTGGCGCGGGTGCTGGAGCGGATCTGACCCCGGGGCCCCCGCCCCACCCCGTGCGTACGGCGCCCCGTCCGAACGGCCCGTACGACCCGCCCGTGCCGCCCCAGCCCGTCCCGCCCCGTCCCCGTCCCTCGCCCCCGCCCCGACCCCGCACTCCGCACTCCGCACTCCGAAAGGCGGCCCCCGTGCAGCACGACCTCATCGCGCAGGCCAGTAACTGGCTGGCCGAGGACCCCGACCCCGAGACCCGCGACGAGCTGGGCGCCCTCATCGAGGCGGGCGACACCGACGAGCTGGCCGCCCGGTTCGCGGGCACCCTCCAGTTCGGCACGGCGGGGCTCCGCGGTGAGCTGGGGGCGGGGCCGATGCGGATGAACCGGTCGGTGGTGATCCGCGCGGCGGCGGGCCTGGCGGCCTATCTCCGGGACCAGGGGCACGGCGGCGGCCTCGTCGTCATCGGGTACGACGCCCGCTACAAGTCCGCCGACTTCGCGCGCGACACCGCGGCTGTCATGACCGGGGCCGGGCTGCGCGCCGCCGTCCTGCCCCGGCCGCTCCCCACCCCCGTACTGGCCTACGCCATAAGGCACTTGGGGGCTGTCGCCGGGGTCGAGGTGACCGCCAGCCACAACCCGCCGCGCGACAACGGCTACAAGGTGTACCTCGGCGACGGCTCGCAGATCGTGCCCCCGGCCGACGGCGAGATCGCGGCCGCCATCGAGGCGGTCGGCCCGCTGGCGGGCGTGGTCCGCCCCGAGGACGGCTGGGAGACCCTGGGCGAGGAGGTCCTGGAGGCCTACCTCGCCCGTACGGACGCGGTCCTGGCCTCCGGCAGCCCCCGTACGGCACGCGTCGTGTACACCGCGCTGCACGGCGTCGGCACCTCCGTGCTGACCGCCGCGTTCGCGCGGGCCGGGTTCCCCGCGCCGGTGCTCGTGGCCGAGCAGGCCGAGCCGGACCCGGCGTTCCCCACCGTGGCCTTCCCCAACCCGGAGGAGCCCGGCGCGATGGATCTCGCGTTCGCCACCGCACGCCGGGCCGCCCCGGACCTGGTCATCGCCAACGACCCGGACGCGGACCGCTGCGCCGTCGCCGTGCCCGACCCCGCCGCGGAGGGCGGCTGGCGGATGCTGCGCGGCGACGAGGTGGGCGCGCTGCTCGCCGCGCACCTGGTGGAGCGGGGCGTGAGCGGCGTGTTCGCGGAGTCGATCGTGTCGTCCTCCCTGCTCGGCCGGATCGCCGGGAAGGCGGGGATCGGCCACGAGGAGACGCTGACGGGCTTCAAGTGGATCGCCCGGGTGGACGGCCTGCGCTACGGCTACGAGGAGGCGCTCGGCTACTGCGTCGACCCCGAGGGCGTCCGCGACAAGGACGGCATCACGGCCGCGCTGCTCGTGGCCGAACTGGCCTCGGTGCTCAAGGAGCGGGGCCGCACCCTGCTGGATCTGCTGGACGACCTGGCGCTGGTGCACGGGCTGCACGCCACCGACCAGCTCTCGGTGCGGGTGGAGGACCTGAGGGTCATCGCGGACGCCATGGCCCGGCTCCGGGAGCAGCCGCCGACCGCCCTCGCGGGCCTCGCGGTCACCTCGGCCGAGGACCTGTCACGGGGCTCGGAGGCGCTGCCGCCCACCGACGGGCTGCGCTACCGGCTGGAGGGCGCCCGGGTGATCGTCCGCCCGAGCGGCACCGAGCCGAAGCTGAAGTGCTACCTGGAGGTGGTCGTCCCGGTGGCCGACGCCGCCTCGCTGCCCGCCGCGCGGGAGCGGGGGGCGGAGCTGCTCGCCGGGATCAAGCGGGACCTGGCGGCGGCAGCGGGGATCTGACCGCCGCGCACACCCCGCGGCGCGTACACCTCGCGACGCGGACGGGAACCCGACGCCGACGAGAACCCTGCGCGGACGAGAACCCTGCGCGGACCGGAACGCGGGAAGGGCCGGTATCCCCGGGTGGGTACCGGCCCTTCCGGCGTGACGGGGCGGGCAGCTCCCGTCGCCCGCCGCTCAGCCCAGCGCGACCAGCACCGCCAGCAGCACCGCGCCCGCGGCGGCCGGGGCGATGACCTCGTACGCCCAGCGCACCGAGACCGCGGCCGCCCCCTCCGGCGTCGTACCGCCCGCGCTCTCGGCCAGGTCCCGCAGATCGCGGACGGTCTGGTCGGCGGAGGCGGTGCGCCCGGCGGCGTCGCGGACGTCGGCGTTGACCGAGGTCCGGCCGTAGGGGTCGTCGTGCGCCGCGCGGGCCGCCGTACGGGCGGCGCGCTTGCGGGCGCGCAGGGAGACGGGGACGGACCACAGCTGGTACTTCCTGCCGTCCTGGGCGATCAGCTCGGAGGAGTACGAGGCGCGGACGTCGGCAACCTCCGTCCAGGGCAGCAGGACGGTCCGGAACGGGTTGCGGACGCGGATGCGCTCGTCGTCCGCGAACACCGCGGGCCGCAGGGTGAACGCGACGACCAGCGGCACCACGAGGAGCAGCGCGGCCAGTGCCAGCCACGGCACCCGGCCCTCGCCCCGGACCATGGCGTCCCCGGCCATCCAGGCGACCAGCAGGAGCAGCAGCACCCCGCAGACCAGCGCGGCCGTGGACCGGTAGGTCCGCTCGGCGTGGGGCGGCTCTGCGGGGGGTGTGGGGCTCGTCATGGGGCCGATTCTGCCCGATGGACGCGCGGCCCGGCGGAGCGCCCGCCCGCGCCCGGACGCCGGGGGTGGATCGCCCGGATCGTCCGGCCCCCTGTACAGGTCGCTACGCGCGTAGATATGCTCATCTGGTGACCATGCCCACCACTGCTCCCGCATTCACCGACGCGACCGCGTCCGACAGTGCGCTGCGCCGCTTCCTGTCCGGGCTGCCCGGCGTCGACGCCGTCGGCCTCGAAGCGCGCGCCGCCGCCCTCGGCACCCGGTCGATCAAGACGACGGCCAAGGCGTACGCCATCGATCTCGCCATCTCGATGATCGACCTCACGACGCTGGAAGGCGCGGACACCCCGGGCAAGGTCCGGGCCCTCGCCGCCAAGGCCGTCCACCCCGACCCGACCGACCGCACGACCCCGCGCACCGCGGCCGTCTGCGTCTACCCCGACATGGCGGCCACCGCCGTCGCCGCGCTGGCCGGTTCCGGCGTGAAGGTGGCGTCCGTGGCGACCGCCTTCCCGGCGGGCCGCGCGCCGCTGGACGTCAAGCTGGCGGACGTCCGGGACGCGGTGGCGGCCGGGGCCGACGAGATCGACATGGTGATCGACCGGGGGGCGTTCCTCTCCGGCCGGTTCCTGAAGGTCTACGAGGAGATCGTGGCCGTCAAGGCCGAGTGCGGGGCCGCCCGCCTCAAGGTGATCTTCGAGACCGGCGAGCTGTCCACGTACGACAACATCCGCCGGGCCTCCTGGCTCGGGATGCTCGCGGGCGCGGACTTCATCAAGACCTCGACCGGCAAGGTGGCCACCAACGCCACCCCCGCCAACACCCTCCTGATGCTGGAGGCGGTCCGGGACTTCCGGGCGGCCACCGGCGTGCAGATCGGGGTGAAGCCGGCCGGCGGCATCCGCACCACCAAGGACGCGGTGAAGTTCCTGGTCCTGGTGAACGAGACCGCGGGCGAGGACTGGCTGGACCCGCACTGGTTCCGGTTCGGCGCCTCCAGCCTCCTCAACGACCTGCTGATGCAGCGCCAGAAGCTCAGCACCGGCCGTTACTCCGGCCCCGATTACGTGACGGTGGACTGATAAGCCATGGCATCCGCATTCGAGTACGCACCGGCGCCGGAGTCCCGTTCCGTCGTCGACATCGCCCCGTCCTACGGGCTGTTCATCGACGGTGAGTTCACCGAGGCCGCCGACGGCAAGGTCTTCAAGACCGTCTCGCCGAGCACCGAGGAGGTGCTCTCCGAGGTCGCGCGGGCGGGCGCGGCGGACGTGGAGCGGGCGGTGAAGGCGGCCCGCAAGGCGTTCGGGAAGTGGTCGGCGCTGCCCGGCTCCGAGCGCGCCAAGTACCTGTTCCGCATCGCCCGGATCGTCCAGGAGCGCAGCCGCGAGCTGGCCGTCCTGGAGACCCTGGACAACGGCAAGCCGATCAGGGAGACCCGCGACGCGGACCTCCCGCTGGTGGCCGCGCACTTCTTCTACTACGCGGGCTGGGCCGACAAGCTGGACCACGCGGGATACGGGGCGAACCCCCGTCCGCTCGGCGTGGCCGGCCAGGTCATCCCGTGGAACTTCCCGCTGCTGATGCTCGCCTGGAAGATCGCCCCGGCGCTCGCCACCGGCAACACGGTGGTCCTGAAGCCCGCCGAGACGACCCCGCTGAGCGCGCTGTTCTTCGCGGACATCTGCCGCCAGGCCGGGCTTCCCAAGGGCGTCGTCAACATCCTGACGGGCTACGGGGACGCGGGCGAGGCGCTCGTGACGCACCCGGACGTCGACAAGGTGGCCTTCACCGGTTCGACCGCCGTCGGCAAGGCCATCGCGCGCTCCGTCGCGGGCACGGACAAGAAGGTCACCCTGGAGCTGGGCGGCAAGGGCGCCAACATCGTCTTCGACGACGCCCCGGTCGACCAGGCCGTCGAGGGCATCGTCACCGGCATCTTCTTCAACCAGGGCCAGGTCTGCTGCGCGGGCTCCCGGCTGCTGGTCCAGGAGTCGGTCCAGGACGAGGTGCTGGACGCGCTGAAGCGCCGCCTGGCCACGCTGCGCCTGGGCGACCCGCTGGACAAGAACACCGACATCGGCGCGATCAACTCCGCCGAGCAGCTGGCCCGGATCACCGCCCTGGTGGAGACCGGCGAGGCGGAGGGCGCGGAGCGCTGGAGCGCCCCGTGCGAACTGCCCTCCTCCGGGTACTGGTTCGCCCCGACGCTCTTCACGAACGTCACCCAGGCGCACACGGTGGCCCGCGACGAGATCTTCGGCCCGGTCCTGTCCGTCCTCACCTTCCGCACCCCGGACGAGGCGGTCGCCAAGGCCAACAACAGCCAGTACGGCCTCTCGGCGGGCATCTGGACGGAGAAGGGCTCCCGCATCCTCGCGGTGGCGAACAAGCTCCGCGCGGGCGTCGTCTGGGCCAACACGTTCAACAAGTTCGACCCGACGTCGCCGTTCGGCGGATACAAGGAGTCGGGCTACGGCCGCGAGGGCGGCCGCCACGGCCTGGAGGCGTACCTCGATGTCTGACCGCGAAGCAAGCAACGGCTCGGCCGAGCGGCGCCTCGGCGTCTTCAAGACCTACAAGCTGTACGTCGGGGGCAAGTTCCCCCGCTCCGAGAGCGGCCGGGTGTACGAGGTGACGACGAAGACATCAGCCACGGGCTCGGGCAGCGGCCAGTGGCTCGCCAACGCTCCGCGGTCCTCCCGCAAGGACGCCCGTGACGCGGTCGTCGCCGCGCGCAAGGCGTTCGGCGGCTGGTCGGGCGCGACCGCGTACAACCGCGGCCAGGTCCTCTACCGCGTCGCGGAGATGCTGGAGGGACGCAAGGAGCAGTTCGTCCGCGAGGTCGCCGCCTCCGAGGGGCTGTCCCGGTCCAAGGCGGCGGCCGCGGTGGACGCGGCGGTCGACCGCTGGGTCTGGTACGCGGGCTGGACCGACAAGATCGGCCAGATCGCGGGCGGGGCGAACCCGGTCGCGGGCCCGTACTTCAACCTCTCCACCCCCGAGCCGACCGGTGTCGTCGCGGTCCTCGCGCCGCAGAAGTCGTCGCTCCTCGGGCTGGTGTCGGTCCTCGCCCCGGTCATCGCGACCGGCAACACGGCCGTCGTCGTCGCCTCGGCGGACGCCCCGCTGCCCGCACTGTCGCTGGGCGAGGTGCTGGCCACCTCGGACGTCCCCGGCGGTGTGGTCAACATCCTGTCGGGCGGGACGGCGGAGATCGCCACGCCGCTCGCCGCGCACGGCGACGTCAACGCGATCGACCTGACCGGCGCGGACGCCGAGTTGGCGAAGGAGCTGGAGATCGCGGCCGCCGACAACCTGAAGCGCGTCCTGCGCCCGCGGAGCGGCGAGGCGGACGGCGCGTCGGGCTCCGCGGACTGGCTGGCCTCCCCCGGCACGGACCGCCTGACGGCGTTCCTGGAGACCAAGACGGTGTGGCACCCGACGGGCGCGCTGGGCGCGGCGGGCTCCTCGTACTAGATCACCGCTCGGACACGCGAACGAGGCCGCCCCCACCGGCCGGAGTGGTGGGCGCGGCCCCGTTCGCCGCGGGGGCCGTGCCGGTCAGCCGGTGACGAGGCCGGTCACCGTTCCCACCACCGGCAGATCGCTCAGCGCCCCGCCGCTGGTGACGGGGTCGGTGACGATCGCGGTGGTCACCGGCTTGAAGTCGGCGATCTGGGTGCCCACGGCGTTGTCCAGCGGGTCCACGCCGGTGTTCGCCAGCGGGTCCAGCTGGAGGTCGGTGAGCGGGGCGACGCTGCTGGCCAGCGAGGTCCCGAGCGCGCTGGTCACCGCGGGCCCGGCCGTCTCCCCGACCGCCTGGAGGGCGGACACGCCCTGCTCGGGTACCTCGGCGGGCGCGGGCAGCGAGACGGCCTGCGCGGAGCCCGCCCCGGCCCCGAGGGCGGCCCCCAGCGCGGAGACGGTCAGACCGGCGCGCAGCAGGACGCGACGTTGGGGCTTACGTGCATGAAGTGCCATGTTTTCCACCTGATCGAGCCTGTTCGGGTCATCGTCTGTAAGCGCAGAGTAGTTGAGGTGGGATGCCCGATACCAACAAAGGGCCCGGGTGGTCGCCTGCGCGGGTCAATGGCGCACACTTCTGTCCTGTGAGTTCCCAACCGATCCCGACCCGCGTCGTGCTGCTCGCGGGCCCCTCCGGCTCCGGCAAGTCCGTCCTGGCCGCCCGCACCGGCCTTCCCGTGCTGCGCCTGGACGACTTCTACAAGGAGTACGACGACCCCTCGCTGCCCCGCGTGCCCGGCTCCGCGGACATCGACTGGGACTCCGCGGCGTCCTGGGACGCGGACGCGGCGGTGGCGGCCGTCGCCGAGCTGTGCCGGACCGGCCGTACGGACGTTCCCGTCTACGACATCGCCACCAGCTCCCGCACCGGCCACGAGACCTTCCACCTGGAGCGCTCGCCGCTCTTCGTGGCCGAGGGCATCTTCGCGGCGGACATCGTCGAACGCTGCCAGGAGCTGGGGCTGCTGGCGGACGCCCTGTGTCTGCGCGGCCGCCCCTCCACGACGTTCCGGCGGCGGCTGGCACGGGACTTGCGCGAGGGCCGCAAGCCGGTGCCGTTCCTGCTGCGGCGCGGCTGGCGGCTGATGCGGGCCGAACGTCGGATCGTGGCCCGCCAGACGGCGCTGGGGGCGCACCCCTGCGGCAAGGACGAGGCGCTGGGCAGGCTGGCCGCCGCGGCGGCGGGCCGGTGCCGGCGTACGCCGGTGGGGCGCGGGCCCGTACCGAGGTGACGGGGTGAACGGCACACGGACAGCGGGCCCGTACCCAGATGCCGGGGTGAACGGCACACGGACAGCCGGGATTGCGCGGAGCTGATCGGCCGGGGCGGGTGTACCGCACGCGGACAGCGGGGCCGTACAGGACCCCCCGGCCCGTACGACCCCGCTGTGTTCCCCCCTGACCCGCGCCTCCCCCGAAGCGACGGGCCTTCCCCCGTGTTCCCCCCGGGTCCCCCTCGGTCCCCGTTTTCCTGCTCCCCCGTGCTTCCCCCGTTTTCCCCCGCGGCCCCCGCCTCCCCCGAGGCGAAGGGCCCTGCCTCAGGCCACCAGCTCGCCGAAGGACTCCTGCTCGTCACGTCCGAAGCTGAGGACCTCGTCCTCACGCAGCCGGCGCAGGGAGCGCCAGATGCTCGACTTCACCGTGCCGACACTGATGTCGAGGATCGACGCGATCTCCGGGTCGGTGCGGCCCTCGTAGTAGCGCAGGACCAGCATCGTGCGCTGGAGTTCGGGCAGTCGGGCGAGGGCCTGCCACAGCACCGCCCGCAGCTCCGTGCCGCGCATCGCGTCCGTGTCGCCCACCGTCTCCGGCAGCTCCTCGGTCGGGTACTCGTTCAGCTTGCGCCTGCGCCAGGCGCTGATGTGCAGGTTGGTCATGGTGCGGCGCAGATAGCCGCCGACCGCCGCCTTGTCGCTGATCCGGTCCCAGGCCCGGTACGTCGAGAACAGGGCGCTCTGGAGCAGGTCCTCGGCCTCGAACCGGTCGCCGGTCAGGTGGTAGGCGGTGGCGTACAGAGAGGCCCGTCGCTCCTGGACGTAGGCCGTGAACGCCGCTTCGGCGTCCGCGTCCTCCGCCCGGGTGGTGCGATCCCCCGTGGCCTCCCCGTACGCGCTTCCCCCGTTGCCCCCCGTGATCTTCCCGGTGGGCGCGTCAACCACCGTCATGTACGCCGCACGCGGCTGCTCCGCGGTCGACTGCGACGGCAGATGCTGACGCCCGGCGGTCCGGACACACCCCCGTGCGTGCCCGCCGCCGGACTTCTCCGCACCCCGCCCGATGTCGTGGAGACGCGTGACAACCGCGCTTGAGCTCGTGCTGTGCAGTGCGTTCATTCCGCGCCCCCTATCGGTGGAGTCCGTTCGTTCCCGGTGCCCAAGAGCTTGCCGGGGCAGTTTCATGGCGCTGTCCCCCGACTGTCACAGACCTGTCACAGGGGCCGTCGCGGCCGTGCCCCGGGAAGAGGACCGGACCGCAGGTCGAACTGAAGCGCCACCATGGGCCAGAATGACGTCCGTGCCTTTCCTGTTGCTGATCGAGGACGACGACGCCATCCGCACGGCCCTCGAACTCTCGCTGTCACGCCAGGGCCACCGTGTGGCCACCGCGGCGACGGGAGAGGACGGCCTGGAGCTGCTGCGCGAGCAGCGGCCCGACCTGGTCGTGCTGGATGTGATGCTGCCCGGGATCGACGGTTTCGAGGTGTGCCGCCGGATCCGGCGCACCGACCAGCTGCCGATCATTCTGCTGACCGCGCGCAGCGACGACATCGACGTCGTGGTGGGACTGGAGTCCGGCGCGGACGACTACGTGGTCAAACCCGTGCAGGGCCGGGTGCTGGACGCCCGGATCCGGGCGGTGCTGCGCCGCGGCGAGCGCGAGTCGACCGACTCCGCGACCTTCGGGAGCGTGGTGATCGACCGCTCGGCCATGACCGTGACCAAGGACGGGGAGGATCTGCAGCTCACGCCGACCGAGCTGCGGCTCCTGCTGGAGCTGAGCCGTCGCCCCGGCCAGGCCCTGTCCCGGCAGCAGCTGCTGCGCCTGGTCTGGGAACACGACTACCTGGGCGACTCCCGGCTGGTGGACGCCTGTGTGCAGCGGCTGCGCGCGAAGGTGGAGGACGTGCCGTCCTCGCCGACCCTGATCCGTACGGTGCGGGGCGTGGGCTACCGGCTGGACACGCCTCAGTGACCGAGACCGCCAAGCGGTCCCTGCGGGCGGGGCTGCGCTGGACCAGTCTCCGGCTGCGCCTGGTCGTGGTGTTCGCACTGGTGGCGCTGGTGGCCGCGGTGTCCGCGTCGGGCATCGCGTACTGGCTCAACCGCGAGGCCGTGCTGACCCGGACGCAGGGGACGGCGCTCGACGACTTCAGGCGGCAGATGCAGGAGACCGCGGCGGCGCTGCCGGAACGGCCCACCAAGGACGACCTCCAGCGGGCCGCGGCGCGGATGGCCAGCGACAGCCCCGGCTACAGCGTGCTGCTGGAGGACGAGCGCGAGCGGGGCAAGCCGATCGTCGGCTACTCCGACCTGGACACCTTCACCCGGGCCGACGTGCCGGAGTCGTTGCAGAGCCAGGTGGCCCGCAGGCAGCCGCTGACGTCGAACAACGAGCACGAGTACCACCTGTTCTGGCAGCGTACGAGCATCGCGGGCACGCCCTACCTGGTCGCCGGTACGCGGATCATCGGCGGCGGCCCGACCGGGTACATGCTCAAGTCCCTCGACCAGGAGCGCCAGGACCTCAATTCGCTGGCCTGGTCGCTGGGGATCGCCACCGCCCTCGCGCTGATCGGCTCGGCGCTGCTGGCGCAGGCCGCCGCGACGACGGTGCTGCGGCCCGTGCAGCGGCTCGGCGACGCGGCCCGCAAGCTCGGCGAGGGCAAGCTCGACACCCGGCTGGTGGTCTCCGGCACGGACGAACTGGCCGATCTCTCCCGTACGTTCAACAAGACCGCCGGGTCGCTGGAGAAGAAGGTCGCGGACATGAGCGCCCGGGAGGAGGCGAGCCGCCGGTTCGTCGCCGACATGTCGCACGAGCTGCGCACCCCGCTGACCGCGATCACCGCGGTGGCGGAGGTGCTGGAGGACGAGGCGGACAGCCTGGACCCGATGATCGCGCCCGCCGTGCACCTGGTGGTCAGCGAGACCCGGCGGCTGAACGACCTGGTGGAGAACCTCATGGAGGTGACCCGCTTCGACGCGGGCACGGCCCGTCTGGTGCTGGACGACGTCGACGTCGCCGACCAGGTCACCGCGTGCATCGACGCCCGCGCCTGGCTGGACGCGGTGGACCTGGACGCGGAGCGGGGCACGATGGCCCGGCTCGACCCGCGCAGGCTCGACGTGATCCTGGCCAACCTGATCGGCAACGCCCTCAAGCACGGGGGGTCGCCGGTGGGGGTGCGGGTGCGCACCGAGGGCGACGAACTGGTCATCGAGGTACGGGACCACGGCCCTGGTATCCCCGAGGAGGTCCTGCCGCACGTGTTCGACCGGTTCTACAAGGCCAGTGCCTCCCGGCCGCGGTCGGAGGGCAGCGGGCTCGGGCTCTCCATCGCCATGGAGAACGCGCACATCCACGGCGGCGACATCACGGCGGCGAACTCCCCGGACGGCGGGGCCGTCTTCGAACTGCGGCTGCCGCGCGACGCGGAGAAGCTGACGCGGAGCGACACCGGCGACCCGGACCCAGCGGACCGGGACGGGAACGGAGGCGGTGCGGCGTGAGGCGCGGCGAGGGCACGTACGGCCGGGGCCGGCGCCGCTCCGGTCCACGGGGCCCCCGGCGTACGGCGGTCTCGCTGGCCGCCGTACTGGCCGTGGCGGCGCTGGTCTCCGGCTGCGGCATCCGGACGACATCGGTGCCGGTGGACGCGGGCGGGGCGCCCTCGCGGGTGCCGTGCCGCCTGGCCGCCTCGGACGTGGCGACCCGGTCGCCGGATAGCGTGAGCGCCCCGGTGTATCTGGTGTGCGCCTCGCAGCTGGTGGCCGTGGACCGCGAGGTGGCGGCGGGCGCCGCCGGTTCCGACCGGCTGGAGGTGGCGCGGGCGCTGCTGGAGGAGGTCCAGCAGGCGCCGCCCGAGAGCGAGCGGCGGGCCGGGTTCTCCACCGCGGTCCCGGCGGGTCTGGTGGTCGGCCCGGCGCGGGACGGGGATCCGGCGGGCACTCTGCGGCTCAGCAGCCAGCCCGAGGACCTGTCGGCGGAGGCGCTGGCCCAGCTGGTGTGCACGTACGCGGAGGCCGGGGCGCTGCCCACGGACGGCTCGGTGGTCCTGGGCGGCCCGGGGACGTACCCGCCGCGCGGCTATCTGTGCACCTCGCAGACGAAGGCGCGCCCGCAGGACCTGACCACCCCGGACGCGCTCGGGCTGAACTGACGCGGCCCCCGGACCGCCCGCCCGGCGAGCGGTGCGCGTGGGCTGTCGGGTACGTCACGGAACCGATCCCGCCGGCCGGGGCGTCTTGGTGGTCGTGCGTCAAGGTTCGGGCGGTCAGACCGTCATCCACTTCCGCGCGGCGGGGGTCGTTCTCCTCCTCGCCCATCTGCTGCTCGTGGGGTGGCTGACGCTGCGCCCGCTGGACGTGCCCTGGATCGCGGCCGCGAACTTCGAGCCGTTCGCCGGAATCCGGGCGGACCTCGCGCTCGGCCGGGCCGAGGCGGTCCGCCGGATCGGGGGCGCGGTGCTCCTGCTGGCTCCGCTGGGGGTGCTGCTGCCGATGGCCGGGGGGCGGATCTTCGTGTCGCCCTGGGTCTCGCTGCTGCGTACGGTCACCGCGGGGGCCCTGATCTCGCTCGCGATCGAACTGGGGCAGACCGGGGTGCCCGGTCAGGTCGTCGACGTCGATTCGGTGCTGCTGAACACCGGCGGGATCGCGCTGGCCCATCTGCTGGTGGTGCCGCTGTGCCGGGCCCGGCTGCGCCGCCGGGGGCTGCCGGGGGTGCGGGACCTTCCCCGGTACCACCAGGAGACCCGTCTCAGGGACGAGGCCCCTCAGGGTGCGACCCCGACGATTACCGGGGTCGGCATCGCCCCGTAGAGCGATGCCTTGTCCGTCGTCCCGGGGGCACTCTGGATACATCGGGAGCACATCCACCCGCTCCCCACCTCGACGGTTCGCGAAGGAGCCCACCATGGCCGCACTTGTCCGCCCGAGCGAAGGCCGCATGATCGGCGGCGTGTGCGCGGGACTCGCCCGCCGCTTCGGCACCTCCGCCGGGACGATGCGCGTGATCTTCGTCGTCTCCTGCCTGCTGCCCGGCCCGCAGTTCCTGCTCTACCTGGCGCTCTGGGCGCTGCTGCCCACGGAGAAGTCCGCCTCGTCGGCGTCGGCGTGGTGACCGTGCGCCGTCCGCGGGCCTGAGAACGCGCCGTGGGGCGCACACCCTGGATCCTCAGGGTGTGCGCCCCACGGGCGTGAGCGGGGGTGGCGGATCAGCCGCCGAGCGGGATGCCGTTGGCGGAGAGGCCCTGGGTGGGCAGTCCGCCGAGGAGGCCGGTCACCGGGGCGGCCGCGTCGGTGGCGTCGCCGCCGAGGACCTTGCCGACGGTCTCCTGGACCGGGGCGTTCTGGACGGAGGTCGCGACGGTGTCCAGCGCCATGGTCGAGACGGGGAGGGCTCCGGCCGCGGTGTCGAGCGGCAGGGAGGCGGCCGCGGAGGCGGAACCGGCGCCGACGGCGGCGATAGCGGCACCGAGAGCGGCGACACCGAGCGTCTTGGCAGCAGACTTCTTCATGGGGATTTCATCCTTGGGGAAGGGGATGTGAGCGGCTCTGCAAACTAGCCATCCCGCCGCCCCGGCCGCAAACATCCCGACACGCGGGAAAGGGCCGGGATTCTGCTCCCGGGCCCTTTCCCACAGCGAGCGCGGTCAGCCGACCGAGGCCGAAGAACCGCTGGTCACAGCCGTCTGACGGAAGAGCCATTCGGACTTCAGCTCCGCGTACCCGGGCTTGACGACGTCATTGATCATCGCGAGACGTTCATCGAAAGGAATGAAAGCTGATTTCATCGCATTGACGGTGAACCACTGCATGTCGTCGAGCGTGTATCCGAAGGCTTCGGTCAGATGCTCGAACTCCCGGCTCATGCTCGTCCCGCTCATCAGGCGGTTGTCCGTGTTCACCGTGATCCGGAAGTGCAGCTTGCGCAGCAGCCCGATCGGGTGCTCGGCGTACGAGGCGGCCGCCCCGGTCTGGAGGTTGGAGGTCGGGCACATCTCCAGGGGGACGCGCTTGTCCCGTACGTAGGAGGCGAGGCGGCCCAGGGTGACCGAGCCGTCGTCGGCGACCCCGATGTCGTCGATGATCCGGACCCCGTGGCCGAGCCGGTCGGCGCCGCACCACTGGAGGGCCTGCCAGATCGACGGCAGCCCGAAGGCCTCGCCCGCGTGGATCGTGAAGTGGTTGTTCTCCCGCTTGAGGTACTCGAACGCGTCGAGGTGGCGGGTGGGCGGGAACCCGGCCTCGGCGCCCGCGATGTCGAAGCCGACGACGCCCTGGTCGCGGTAGCCGTTGGCCAGCTCGGCGATCTCCAGCGCGCGGGCCGCGTGCCGCATGGCGGTGAGCAGGGCGCCGACGCGGATGCGGTGGCCGTTGGCGCGGGCGATGCGCTCGCCCTCGCGGAAGCCCGCGTTGACAGCCTCGACGACCTCTTCGAGGGTCAGCCCGCCCTCCAGGTGCTGCTCGGGGGCGTAGCGGATCTCGGCGTAGACGACGCCGTCCTCGGCGAGGTCCTCGGCGCACTCGGCGGCCACCCGGAACAGCGCGTCACGGCTCTGCATGACGGCGCAGGTGTGGGCGAAGGTCTCCAGATACCGGGGCAGCGAGCCGGAGTCGGCGGCCTCGCGGAACCAGACGCCGAGCTTGTCGGCCTCGGTCTCGGGGAGGGAGTCGTACCCCTGCGCGCGGGCCAGTTCGATGATCGTGCCCGGTCGCAGGCCGCCGTCGAGGTGGTCGTGGAGCAGCACCTTGGGGGCGCGCCGGATCTGGTCGGAATCAGGGACGTTGAGGGTCTGGCTCGTCATCTCCGCACTCTAGCGCCTACGCGCGTAGAACGCCCGTCGGCGCCCGCCGCCGATGCGCAACAGTGACCGGGAGGACCAGTGGAGTACATCTGCGCTTCTGAGACTGTTCTGTCATGGGACAGCGCGCACTTCCCCTGACACCCCCCAGACTGGGGCGGGCCGTGCAGACGGCCGGAGCACCGAACGAGGTCAGCGGCGTGGTCCTGCTGCTCCCGGACGGCGAGGCCGACTCACTCCGCCGCCCCTCCACCCTGTCCTACGCCGCCCAGCTGTCGCTCGCCCGCGCCCTGGCCCGCGCCGGGCAGGACGACGGCCTGGCGGTGCACGTAGTGCGCTACCGCCACCGGGGGTGGAACGCGGACGCCGAGGACCCCGTCCAGGACGCCGTGTGGGCCGCCACCGAGGTGCAGGGGCGCTACGGGGACGTGCCGGTGTGCCTGGCCGGTCACGGGATGGGCGGCCGGGCGGCGCTGCGGGCGGCGGGGCACGGGGCCGTCAACTCCGTCCTGGCGATGGCCCCCTGGCTGCCGGAGGGGTCGGCGGATTCCCCCGAGCCGGTGAAGCAGCTGGCGGGGCGGCGGGTGCTGATCGTGCACGGCACCAACGACGAGCACACCGACCCGGAGCTGTCGTACCGGCTGGCCGAGCGGGCGAAGAAGTCCCACCAGGACATCTGCCGCTTCGAGGTGCACTCCGACGGTCACGCGCTGCGCCAGCACCGGTCCGAAGTCCTCGCGCTGGCCGCCGACTTCGTACGGGGGTCGCTCTTCGCCCGGTCCTACGCCCGGCCGGTCGCGGACGCGTTGGCCGCGCCACCGCCGCTGGGGCTGCGGATGCCCCTGGCGGCCGGGTTCGGGCGGTCGCTGCGGCACTGAGCGCGGGGGTGCTCGCGAGGTCTGTCCGCGCCCCGGTCCCATCGGAACGCGGACAGACCCGACGAGCTTCGAGTTCCCCTTAATCGCCCGGAGAAACAACCGATTTCGCGGACATGTACCGCGTGGTGGAGGGCACGAGGCTGTCAGCGGTTGCTGAGAGAAAATGATCCGCCCGGAAGGTCGCATCCCTTCGGTGTCGGCGTTCTTTCGCACACCGCTCTAAAACTTCATGCTTTTCACGCACGTTTCTGTACATCTTTTCATTCTAGCGAAATCGAGGGAGACATCATGAGCGAGAACCTCTGGGGCTACCAGCCGACCGCCGGCCACACCGTGGGCACCGACCTGATCGGCTACAAGGTCGAGGCGACCGACGGCAGCATCGGCAAGGTCGACAAGCACTCCGACGACGTGACCTCGTCCTACCTGGTGGTCGACACCGGAGTGTGGATCTTCGGCAAGCACGTCCTGCTTCCGGCGGGCACGGTCAACCGGGTCGACAACGACGACAAGAAGGTCTACATCGACCTGACCAAGGACCAGATCAAGGAAGCGCCGGAGTTCGACAAGGACAAGCACATCGGTGACGCGGACTTCCACCGCACGACCGGTGAGTACTACGGCCGCCACCGTCGCGTCTGACGGATATCCCGGCGAACTGCCGGGCGCATCCCGGAGAAATGCGGGCGGGGGGGGGGGGCCGGGGGGGGGGGGGCCCCCCCCGCCCGGGCGCCCCCCCCCCGGGGGCGGCGCACGCCCGCCCACGCCCGACGGGGGGGGGGGGGGGGGGGGGGGGGGGGGGTT
>NZ_JBIWOX010000006.1:0-325821 GCF_044767975.1 Streptomyces sp. NPDC101181
GGTACTGCAGGGGGGACCCTGTGGGAGAGTAGGACGCCGCCGAACGATTATTGTGGGGGAGCCCCGTACCGTATGGTACGGGGCTTTCCTGCGTTTAAGGGGGCGTGGTCGGCCCGGCGTGAGGGTTTGAAAGTTGTCGGCCAAGGGCCCTTCCTGGCCTGCACACCCGGAATTATGCGTACCCCCTGATCCCGTGTATGGTTTACCTCGTTGCCGCAGCGCAACGAGGCCCCAATAGCTCAGTCGGTAGAGCGTCTCCATGGTAAGGAGAAGGTCTGCGGTTCGATTCCGCATTGGGGCTCAGGAAACGAAAGGCCCCCGCCGCTCGGCGGGGGCCTTTCGCGTTGTCGGTGCGAGTGCCGAATCAGATGTGGGGCGGCTCGGGAACACGCATCGCGAGGATGGCCATGTCGTCGGAGGCGGGTTCCGCCGCGAAGCGTTCCACCGCTCTCAGGATGCGTGCGGCGACCGCGCCGGCCGTCAGGCCCGTACAGGTGGACAGGACGTCCGCGAGGCCGTCGTCGCCCAGCATGCGGGTTCCCTCGCGGCGTTCGGTGACGCCGTCCGTGACGCAGAGGAGGACGTCGCCCGGACTGAGGGTGACCTCCTCCTCGAAGAGCTCCAGGTCGTCGATGACACCCAGGAGAGGCTGCGGTTCCGCGGCGGGCTCGACGGAGCCGTCCTGGCGCAGGCGCAACGGCAGCGGGTGGCCGGCGCAGACGACCTTCAGGAGGGCGCTGCCGTCATCCTGGGGCCACAGCTCGCCGTAAAGGAGAGTCAGGAAGCGGCTGCGGGCGCCCTCGTCGAGGATCGCCGCGTTGAGGCGTTCCAGGACCGCGGGGCCGCCGAAGCCCTCGCGGGCGAGCAGGCGCAGCGCGTGGCGGGCCAGGCCGGTGACGGCGGCCGCCTCGGGGCCCGTACCGCAGACGTCGCCGATGGCGAAGCCGTACGCGCCGTCGCGGATGGGGAAGACGTCGTAGAAGTCGCCGCCGACCTCGTTGCCCTCGCCCGCGGCGCGGTAGATGACCTCGATCTCGACGTTCGGGACGTCGGGGAGGCCCGGGGGCAGCAGGCTGCGCTGGAGGGACTGGCTGATGGCCATGCGCTCGGAGTACAGGCGGGCGTTGTCCAGGGCCAGGGCGGCCCGGCGGGAGAGGTCCTCGGCCAGCTCCAGGATCTCCTGGCGGAAGTGGTCGTCCGAGGGCTTGCCGAGCGTCAGCATGCCGATGACCCGGTTGCGGGCGACCAGCGGCAGGACCACCGTCTCGCCGCCGACGGCCTGGGCGGTGGCCAGCGTGGTACGGGTCGCCGTGCTCATGCTCAGCGGCGCGTCGTGGGCGAGGCTGCGGGTCGAGGTGGAGAGCGCGGCGCGGCGGCCCGCCTCCGAGGGGGCCGACCAGGTGCGGGCGCCGGGGGTCGGGACCGGATCCGGTGGGGTGACCTTGGAGAGGAGGGCCTTGAGGCCGTCGATCAGATCCTCGTCCTCGTGGAGCACGTACGAGAGGTACGGGTCGGAGGACTGGTCGGCGATGGTGTAGACGGCACACCAGGTGGCCAGGGTGGGGACGGTCATCTGGGCCATGAGCGCGAGGGTCTGGTCCCGGTCGAGCGTCCCGGCCAGCAGGTCGGAGGCCTCGACGAGGAAGGACAGGGAGCCGCGGCGCAGCCGTTCCAGTTCGCCCAGGCGGGCGGACTCCACGGCCAGCGCGATCCGGTCGGCGGCGAACTGGAGGCGCAGGGCCTCCTCGTTCGAGTAGCGGCCCGGGTTCTCCGCCGCGACGCCGAGGGAGCCGGTGAGGCGGCCCTCGACCTTCAGGGGGACCGTGACGACCGAGCGCATCCCGGTGTCGGTGAGGAGCGGGACGGCGCCGGGGACGGCGGTCAGGTCTTCGTGGACGGCGGGCATCCGGGCGGAGCCGTAGCGTCCCGTTCCGGCTTCGACGGGGACGCGGGCGAAGCGCTGGCGGGCCGAGGGGAGGCCCGTCGTGGCGCGGACCTCCAGCTCCGTCTCGTCGTCCGTGGCGAGCAGGAGGAACGCGGCGTCGGCGTCGAGCATGTCGCGGGCCCGCTCGACGGTCCGCTGGAGGAGGCCGTCCAGGTCGTCGGGGGCGGGGGAGCCGATGAAGACCTCGAAGGGGTCCGTGGCGCGGTGGTCGGACGCGGAGTCGGAGACGGGGGCGCGGACCGGGGTCTGGAGCACGGCGCGTTCGTCGTCGCGGACGAGGAGGCAGACCGTGGAGGGCTCGCCGTCGTTGTCGCGGACGCGCAGATGGGAGGCGTAGACGGGGATGGTCCGCCCGTCGGCGCCGCGGATCCCGTAGCTGCCCTCCCAGCGGGAGAGCCGGAGGGCGTCGGCGATGCCGGTGTTGGTGCCGGGGGTGTGCGGCCAGGCCACGAAGTCGGTGAACTGCTTGCCGGTGACCTGTTCCGCGGTGTGCCCGAAGACGTAGGCGGCGTCCTCGTTCCACGCGCTGATCGAGCCGGTGCTGTCGATCTGGACGACGGCGACCCGGACCCGCTGGTCGGTGACCGGCAGGAGCGAGGCCGGCAGGACCGGGCCCGCGGAGCGGATGCCGACCGGGCGGTCGGGCAGGTCCAGCTGGAACCAGACGTGCTTGCGGGTGGGGGAGTACTCCACGCCCCAGCGTGTGGCGAGGGCGGCGCAGAGGAGCAGCCCGCGGCCGTTCTCGCGGTCGGGGCTGCCGAAGTCGATGCCGGTGCTCTGGAGCGGCACCTCGCGTTCCGGATAGTGGTCGGAGACCTCGACGCGGACGGCGTCCTCGGAGCGCAGGCACAGGACGTCGGCCGCCGTCCCCGCGTGGATGACGGCGTTGGTGACGAGCTCACTGGTGAGGACGACGGCGTCGTCGACGACATCGTTGTAGCCCCACCCCTGGAGGGTGTCCCGGACGAAGGCGCGGGCGGTCGCGACCGAGCGCCCGACCGGTTCGAAGGTGGCGGCCGCGCGCGCGGTGATCACAGCACTCCCCATATTGGTGTCTCGTCGCTTCCCCGAGTCCTGTGCCCGTTTCTCGCCGCTTCGATTCGCCTGCCAGGCTAGACGCTAGCCCCGGGTGTCCGGTACACGAGGGCCGAGATCGGGACAGGACGGTCCGGCGGGGGCGCGCGGGCGCACAAGTATGGACCGCCGGTGCAGGGGATGGGGGGCAACGGGGGGAGGTTGCCCGTCGACCGGTCCCGGCCTGGTACGTTGCAACGATTTGACGTCCGACCGGCCTCCCGTTGACGGTGGGCCGGGGCGGTGAGCCAAAGTGGAACTGGGCAAGCTTCCGGATAGGCCCGAGCGAAACGGTCAACCCCTGCGGGAGGGACACGGTGGAGTCTGGCGTGGCGGCGCGGGGTTCGAAGGCGCGTACTAAAGGCGGACAGTCCGTGAAAAAGCAGCGCAATGGCACGGTCGAGGTCGACGCGGCAGCTCTGAACAGACTGCTCGCGGGACTCGCGGCGATGCGCGACGGCAACTTCCGCAGGCGGCTCACGGTCTCCGGCTCCGGCGACGACGTGATGTCGGAGCTCGCCGCGGTCTTCAACGAGGTCGCCGAACGGAACCTGCATCTCACCGGCGAGCTGGCCCGGGTGCGGCGGGTGGTCGGGCGTGAGGGAAAGCTCACGGAGCGGCTGGAGACGGGGCCCCTGGAGGGCTCCTGGGCGGCGGCCGTCGACGCCTCCAACGAGCTCGTCGACGATCTGGCCCGTCCGGTGTCCGAGGTGAGCCGGGTGCTGTCGGCGGTGGCCGACGGCGACCTGGAGCAGCGGATGGAGCTGCGGTCGCACACGACGGACGAGACGGTGCGCCCGCTGCGCGGCGAGTTCCTGAAGGTCGCGCGTACGGTCAACAACCTCGTCGACCAGCTGTCGGTGTTCACCGAGCAGGTGACCCGGGTCGCCGTGGAGGTGGGGACCGAGGGCAAGCTGGGCGGGCAGGCCCAGGTGCGCGGGATGTCCGGGTCCTGGAAGGACCTCACGGACTCCGTCAACACCATGGCGTACCGGCTGACGGCCCAGGTGCGGGACATCGCGCTGGTGACGACGGCGGTCGCCAAGGGGGACCTGTCCCGCAAGGTCACCGTCCATGTGGACGGCGAGATGCTCCAGCTGAAGAACACCGTCAACACGATGGTCGACCAGCTGTCCTCGTTCTCCTCCGAGGTGACGCGTGTCGCCCGCGAGGTGGGTACGGAGGGTGAGCTGGGCGGGCAGGCGGCCGTGCCGGGCGTGGCCGGGGTGTGGAAGGACCTCACCGACTCCGTCAACACGATGGCGGGCAACCTGACGTCCCAGGTGCGCGGCATCGCCGAGGTGACGACGGCTGTCGCCAACGGTGACCTGACGCAGAAGGTCACGGTGAGCGCGCGCGGCGAGGTCGCGCAGCTCGCCGAGACGATCAACCAGATGACCGAGACGCTGCGCACCTTCGCCGACGAGGTGACGCGGGTGGCGAGCGAGGTCGGTGGTGAGGGGCTGCTGGGCGGTCAGGCGCAGGTGCCGGGGGCGGCGGGGACGTGGAAGGACCTCACGGATTCCGTGAACACGGTCTTCCGCAACCTGACGACGCAGGTGCGGGACATCGCGCAGGTCACCACGGCGGTGGCGAGCGGTGACATGTCGCAGAAGGTCACGGTCGACGTGGCCGGGGAGATGCTGGAGCTGAAGAACACCGTCAACACGATGGTGGACCAGCTCCAGGCCTTCGGTTCCGAGGTGACGCGGGTGGCCCGCGAGGTCGGGGTCGAGGGGCGGCTCGGCGGTCAGGCCGAGGTGACGGGGGCCGCGGGGACGTGGAAGGACCTCACGGACTCGGTGAACACCGCCTTCCGCAACCTGACCGGTCAGGTCCGGGACATCGCGCAGGTGACGACGGCGGTCGCCAACGGTGATCTCTCCCAGAAGGTCACCGTGGACGTGGCCGGGGAGATGCTGGAGCTGAAGAACACCGTCAACACGATGGTGGCGCAGCTGTCCAGCTTCGCCGACCAGGTGACGCGGATGGCGCGGGACGTGGGTACGGAGGGCCGCCTGGGCGGACAGGCCCGGGTGGACGGTGTCTCGGGGACGTGGAAGGAGCTGACGGACTCCGTCAACTTCATGGCCGGGAACCTGACCTCCCAGGTACGGCAGATCGCCCAGGTCACGACGGCGGTGGCGCGGGGAGACCTGTCGCAGAAGATCGACGTGGACGCCCGGGGCGAGATCCTGGAGCTGAAGAACACCATCAACACCATGGTCGACCAGCTGTCGGCCTTCGCCGACCAGGTGACCCGGGTGGCCCGCGAGGTGGGCACGGACGGCCGTCTCGGCGGTCAGGCGCAGGTGCCGGGCGTGGCCGGAGTGTGGCGGGATCTCACCGACTCGGTGAACGGCATGGCGGGGAACCTCACCGCCCAGGTCCGTAACATCGCGCAGGTCGCCACGGCGGTGGCGCGCGGTGACCTGTCGCAGAAGATCGACGTGGATGCCCGGGGCGAGATCCTGGAGCTGAAGAACACCCTGAACACGATGGTCGACCAGCTCTCGAACTTCGCCGAGCAGGTCACCCGGGTCGCCCGCGAGGTGGGTACGGAGGGGATCCTCGGCGGTCAGGCGGAGGTGCAGGGCGTCTCGGGGACGTGGAAGGACCTCACCCAGTCCGTGAACGGCATGGCGAACAACCTGACCCTCCAGGTCCGCAACATCGCCGAGGTCACCACGGCGGTCGCCAAGGGCGATCTCTCCAAGAAGATCACCGTCGACGCCAAGGGCGAGATCCTCGAACTGGTCACCACCGTGAACACGATGGTCGACCAGCTGCTGAACTTCGCCGACGAGGTGTCCAGGGTGGCCCGTGAGGTGGGCACCGAAGGCATCCTCGGCGGTCAGGCGCGGGTGCGCGGGGCGACCGGCATCTGGAAGGACCTCAGCGAGAACGTCAACCTGATGGCCAACAACCTGACCAGCCAGGTGCGGAACATCTCCCGGGTCTCCTCCGCGGTCGCCAACGGCGACCTGACGAAGAAGGTCACCGTGGAGGCGCGAGGCGAGGTCGCCGAGCTGGCCGACACCGTCAACACCATGGTGACGACGCTGTCGTCGTTCGCGGACGAGGTCACGCGGGTGGCCCGCGAGGTGGGCACGGAGGGCGAGCTGGGCGGTCAGGCCAGGGTGCCGGGTGTCTCGGGGACGTGGAAGGACCTCACCGAATCCGTGAACTCGATGGCGTCCAACCTCACCGGGCAGGTGCGGCAGATCGCCACGGTCACCACCGCCATCGCCAAGGGCGATCTGACCAAGAAGATCGACATCGACGCGCGCGGTGAGATCCAGGAGCTGAAGAACACCATCAACACGATGGTCGACCAGTTGTCCTCGTTCGCCGAGCAGGTGACCCGGGTCGCCCGCGAGGTGGGCACCGAGGGTCAGCTGGGCGGTCAGGCGCGGGTGCGGGACGTGGACGGCACCTGGCGCGACCTGACCGAGTCGGTGAACGAGATGGCCGGGAACCTGACCCGTCAGGTGCGCGCCATCGCGGCCGTCGCCACGGCGGTGACGCGCGGCGATCTGAACCTCAAGATCGATGTGGACGCGGCCGGGGAGATCCAGGTCCTCCAGGACAACATCAACACGATGATCGCCAACCTGCGCGACACCACCCTCGCCAACAAGGAGCAGGACTGGCTGAAGGGCAACCTGGCGCGGATCTCCGGTCTGATGCAGGGCCGCCGCGATCTGGACGACGTGGCCTCGCTGATCATGAGCGAGCTGACGCCGGTGGTCTCCGCGCAGCACGGCGCGTTCTTCCTCGCCATCTCGCCGGGCGACTCGAAGGAGGTGGGTCCGGACAACAGCGGTGACAGCTCCTACGAGCTGCGGATGCGGGGGAGTTACGGCTACTCCGCCGGCTCGATGCCGACGTCGTTCCGGCCCGGTGAGACGCTGATCGGGACGGCGGCGGAGGAGAAGCGGACGATCCAGGTCGACAACGTCCCGCCGGGCTATCTCAAGATCTCCTCCGGGCTGGGGGAGGCGCCTCCGGCGCATGTGATCGTGCTGCCGGTGCTCTTCGAGGGCAAGGTGCTCGGGGTGATCGAGCTGGCGTCGTTCCAGCCGTTCACGCACATCCAGCGGGATTTCCTCAACCAGCTAGCCGAGATGATCGCGACGAGCGTCAACACGATCAGCGTCAACACCAAGACCGAGAAGCTGCTGGAGCAGTCCCAGGAGCTGACCGAGCAACTGCGTGATCGCTCTCAGGAGTTGGAGAACCGGCAGAAGGCCCTCCAGGAGTCCAACGCCCAACTGGAGGAGAAGGCCGAGCTGTTGGCCCAGCAGAACCGTGACATCGAGGTGAAGAACACCGAGATCGAGGAGGCGCGGCAGGTGCTGGAGGAGCGCGCCGAGCAGCTCGCGGTCTCGATGCGCTACAAGTCGGAGTTCCTGGCGAACATGTCGCACGAGCTGCGTACGCCGCTCAACTCGCTTCTGATCCTGGCGAAGTTGCTGGCGGACAACGCCGAGGGGAACCTCTCGCCGAAGCAGGTGGAGTTCGCCGAGACGATCCACGGCGCCGGGTCCGACCTGCTCCAGCTGATCAACGACATCCTCGACCTCTCCAAGGTCGAGGCGGGCAAGATGGATGTCAGCCCGACGCGGATCGCACTGGTCCAGCTGGTCGACTACGTGGAGGCGACCTTCCGGCCGCTCACCGCGGAGAAGGGTCTCGACTTCTCCGTACGGGTCTCTCCGGAGCTTCCCGCGACGCTGCACACCGACGAGCAGCGCCTCCTCCAGGTGCTGCGGAACCTGCTGTCCAACGCGGTGAAGTTCACCGACACCGGGGCGGTGGAGCTGGTGATCCGCCCGGCCGGGGCCGATGTGCCGAACACGATCCGGGAGCATCTGCTGGAGGCGGGGTCGCTGCGGGACGCCGACGCCGATCTGATCGCCTTCTCGGTGACCGACACCGGGATCGGGATCGCGTCCAGCAAGATGCTGGTGATCTTCGAGGCGTTCAAGCAGGCGGACGGCACGACGAGCCGCAAGTACGGCGGCACCGGCCTCGGGCTCTCCATCAGCCGGGAGATCGCGCGGCTGCTCGGCGGTGAGATCCACGCGGCGAGCGAGCCGGGCCGGGGCTCCACCTTCACCCTGTACCTCCCGCTGCACCCGGCCGAACTGCCGCCCCAGGGCTACCCGCAGGCGGGTTCCGGTCCGGCCGAGGCCCTGGGGGGTGCCGGCGAGAACGGGCAGGGGCAGCTCCCGGCGGGCGAGCAGGCGCCGCTCGGGGACCCGGCCAACTCCGCCGGGATGTTCCGGCGCCGGCGCAAGGCGCTCGGCGACGCGGCCCGGCGGCCCGCGTTGCCGGCCGGCCGCGGCACCGTGCGGAGCGCCCCGCCCCGGGACGAGTGGGTCCGCGGGAGCCAGGGGCCCGGCCAGGACCCGGCCCAGGAGCCGGGGCAGGCCGTCGCGGAGGAGGCGGAGCCCCGGCGGACGTTCCGCTTCCGCGGCGAGAAGGTGCTCATCGTCGACGACGACATCCGTAACGTCTTCGCGTTGACCAGCGTGCTGGAGCAGCACGGACTGGCCGTGCTGTACGCGGAGAACGGGCGCGAGGGCATCGAAGTCCTGGAGCAGCACGACGATGTGACGGTCGTGCTGATGGACATCATGATGCCCGAGATGGACGGTTACGCGACCACGACCGCGATCCGCCGGATGCCGCAGTTCGCCGGTCTGCCGATCGTCGCGCTCACGGCGAAGGCGATGAAGGGCGACCGGGAGAAGGCGATCGACTGCGGAGCTTCCGACTATGTGACGAAGCCGGTCGATCCGGATCACCTGCTCGCGGTGATGGAGCGATGGATGCACGGAGAGTGATCGAACGTTGAACAATTTGGCGTGAGTTGTTGACCGACTGTGCGCGAATGGGTGTGAACGCGCTGCATCCGGGGAACCTTCTGGTCTCTCACCGCGTTTGAGGTACGTGCACGGTGACATCGCGGTGACAGGGTGTGGTGACGGGCGGGGTGCGGCTACCATGACCGGCACAAGGACGGACGGCGTAAGGGAGTCGTCCTCTGGGGCGGCACCCGGTGCATTTCCGGGGCGAGGAGGGCGGGCCATGGTGCAGAAGGCCAAGATCCTCCTGGTCGATGACCGGCCGGAGAATCTGCTGGCGCTGGAGGCCATCCTCTCTGCGCTCGATCAGACCCTGGTCCGGGCATCGTCAGGGGAGGAGGCGCTCAAAGCGCTGCTCACGGACGACTTCGCGGTCATCCTGCTGGACGTCCAGATGCCGGGCATGGACGGGTTCGAGACCGCCGCGCACATCAAGCGCCGGGAGCGGACCCGGGACATCCCGATCATCTTCCTCACCGCGATCAACCACGGCCCGCACCACACCTTCCGGGGCTACGCGGCCGGGGCGGTGGACTACATCTCCAAGCCGTTCGACCCCTGGGTGCTCCGCGCCAAGGTCTCGGTCTTCGTCGAGCTGTACATGAAGAACTGCAAGCTCCGCGAGCAGGCCGCGCTGCTGCGGCTCCAGTTGGACGGCGACAGCCAGGCGGGCGGCGAGCACGAGAAGGAGCCCGCCGGTCTGCTGGCCGAGCTGTCCGCCCGGCTCGCGGCCGTCGAGGAGCAGGCCGAAGCCCTCTCCAAACAGCTCGACGACGAGTCGGCCGACGCCGCCGCCGTCGCCACAGCCGCCCACCTCGAACGCAAGCTGACCGGACTGCGCCGCGCTCTGGACGCCCTGGAGCCGGGCACGGGCGGCGGCGCGGGCGTGCTGCCCGCACCGGGCTGACGCCTCCGGTCCGGTCCCCGCTCCCTCGCCCGGGAGACCGCCCCGTCTCCGCCCCGGCCGCCTCCGCCCGCCCCGCGGGAGCCTCCCTCCGCCGTGAGGCACCGTCAGTTCCCGGCCCGGCGGGGACGACACGGTCGGGTGAACCAGTAGGCGAACGTGTTCACGGGCGGCGACAGCGGTAACCTCGGCACCATGGCCTCACGTACGTCCGGCAAGGGTTCCCAGGGCACGGCGGGCACCACCAAACGCGTCGGCCGTACCGCGGGCCCCGCGAAGAAAGCCGCGCCCGCCAGGAAGAGCGCGCCGAAGAAACCGGCGGCTGCGGCGAAGAAGGCCCCCGCGAAGAAGGCGGCGGCCAGAAAACCCGCGCCCTCACCCACCGGCGGCCTCTTCCGCCTGGTGCGGGCCGTCTGGCTCGGCGCGGCACACACCGTGGGCGCGGTGTTCCGCTCGATAGGGCGCGGTGCGAAGGGACTTGACCCCGCCCACCGCAAGGACGGGCTCGCGCTGCTCCTGCTCGGCCTGGCGCTGATCGTCGCCGCGGGCACCTGGTCCCACCTCCAGGGTCCGGTCGGCGATCTGGTCGAGATGCTCGTCACCGGCGCCTTCGGCCGGCTCGACCTGCTCGCGCCGATACTGCTGGGCGCGATGGGCGTACGGCTGATCCTCTACCCGGAGCGCCCCGAGGCCAACGGCCGTATCGTCATCGGGCTGTCCGCCCTGGTCGTCGGCATCCTCGGGCAGGTCCACATCGCCTGCGGTTCGCCGGACCGGGACGCGGGCACCGAGGCGATGCAGAACGCGGGCGGGCTCGTTGGCTGGGGCGTCTCCAAGCCGCTGATCTTCATGATGGGCGAGGTGCTCGCCGTACCACTGCTCGTCCTGCTGACCGTCTTCGGGCTGCTCGTCGTCACCGCCACCCCGGTCAACGCCATCCCGCAGCGGTTGCGCCAGCTCGGCGTCCGCCTCGGCATCGTCGAGGCCCCGCCCGAGCCCGAACAGGGCTACGGCGACGACGAACGCTACGACGAGCAGTGGCGCGAGGCGCTGCCCGGGCGGTCGCGCCGCGGCTCGGCACGGGGCGCGGACGCGGAGCCGTACGACCACGACCAGGCCGAGGAGGAGGCGCTGACCAAGCGCCGCAGGCCCCGGCGCCCCTCGGCGCAGCCCGCGATGAACCGGTCCATGGACGCGGTGGACGTCGCGGCCGCGGCGGCCGCCGCGCTCGACGGAGCCGTACTGAACGGCATGCCGCCCTCCCCGGTCGTCGCCGACCTCACCCAGGGCGTCTCCGCCGACCGGGAGCGCACCGGCACGCCCGTGCCCGGGGCGCGGGAGGCCGAGCGGGACGGCGGGCCGAAGCCGGGCGTCAAGCGGACCGAGCCGGCCTCCCCGGGCCAGGGCGAGTCGTCGGGAGGCGTGCCCGATCTGACCAAACCGGCCCCCGAGGCGTCGCTGGGGCTGCCCGCACGCGCGGAACAGCTCCAGCTCTCCGGGGACATCACGTACGCGCTCCCCTCGCTCGACCTGCTGGAGCGCGGCGGCCCCGGCAAGACCCGCAGCGCGGCCAACGACCGGGTGGTCGAGTCGCTCACCACCGTCTTCACCGAGTTCAAGGTCGACGCCGCCGTCACCGGCTTCACCCGTGGGCCGACGGTCACCCGGTACGAGGTGGAGCTGGGCCCGGCCGTCAAGGTCGAGAAGATCACCGCGCTGACCAAGAACATCGCCTACGCGGTGGCCAGTCCGGACGTACGGATCATCTCCCCGATCCCCGGGAAGTCGGCGGTCGGCATCGAGATCCCCAACAGCGACCGCGAGATGGTCAACCTGGGGGACGTGCTGCGGCTGGCCGAGGACGACGACCCGATGATGGTGGCCTTCGGCAAGGACGTCGAGGGCGGCTACGTCATGCACAGCCTGGCGAAGATGCCCCACATGCTGGTGGCCGGAGCCACCGGGTCCGGAAAGTCGTCCTGCATCAACTGTCTGATCACCTCGATCATGGTGCGGGCGACCCCGGAGGACGTCCGGATGGTCCTCGTGGACCCCAAGCGCGTCGAGCTGACCGCGTACGAGGGCATCCCGCACCTGATCACCCCGATCATCACCAACCCCAAGAAGGCGGCCGAGGCGCTGCAATGGGTCGTGCGCGAGATGGACCTGCGCTACGACGACCTCGCCGCCTTCGGCTACCGGCACATCGACGACTTCAACAAGGCGGTCCGCGAGGGCAAGGTGAAGCTCCCCGAGGGGAGCGAGCGCGAGCTGTCGCCGTACCCGTATCTGCTGGTGATCGTCGACGAGCTGGCCGACCTCATGATGGTCGCCCCCCGCGACGTCGAGGACTCCATCGTCCGTATCACCCAGCTCGCCCGTGCGGCGGGCATCCACCTGGTCCTCGCCACCCAGCGCCCCTCGGTCGACGTGGTGACCGGGCTCATCAAGGCCAACGTGCCCTCCCGGCTCGCCTTCGCCACCTCCTCGCTCGCCGACAGCCGGGTCATCCTCGACCAGCCGGGCGCCGAGAAACTCATCGGCAAGGGCGACGGGCTGTTCCTGCCGATGGGCGCCAACAAGCCCACCCGTATGCAGGGGGCCTTCGTCACCGAGGACGAGGTCGCCGCCATCGTCCAGCACTGCAAGGACCAGATGGCCCCGGTCTTCCGCGACGACGTGGTGGTGGGCTCGAAGCAGAAGAAGGAGATCGACGAGGACATCGGCGACGACCTCGACCTGCTCTGCCAGGCCGCCGAACTGGTCGTCTCCACCCAGTTCGGGTCGACCTCGATGCTCCAGCGCAAGCTCCGGGTCGGCTTCGCGAAGGCGGGGCGGCTGATGGACCTGATGGAGTCCCGCTCCATCGTCGGCCCCAGCGAGGGGTCCAAGGCCCGCGACGTCCTTGTGAAACCCGACGAGCTCGACGGGGTGTTGGCCGTCATCCGCGGGGAATCCGCACCCTGAGGCCGGTCGGCCGTAAGGGGCAGGTGAATCCACCCGTAAAGGTTTTGTGGGCAACCGTTTCGTGCGGCCGTACGTCCAGTTGAAGGGGAGGGACGGAACCATGCACCTGTGCGCGGCGCCGCTCCTCCCGTCCGTACCTCCACCTCGTTCGGCCCACTACCGGTTGCCCAGTCCTCGATCGGGGCTGTGCCCCGTCCCCGCTCCGCCCCCGGAGCCGGGTACGGGGCCGTCCGGCGAACCCGATGGCGTACAAAGTCGTCCCTCCCGGTTGCCCCTCCCTTTCGTACCCCCCCTAGACTGAACACCCAGCAGGTGGCTCACGCTCGAAAGGCGCCCCCGTGTCCATCGGCAACTCCCCCGAAGACGACCGGCCTTCGATCGGTCGTGCCCTCCAGCAGGCTCGAATCGCCGCAGGTCTGACGGTCGAGGAAGTCAGCAGCTCCACCCGGGTGCGCATCCCCATCGTGCACGCGATCGAGCAGGACGACTTCTCCCGCTGCGGCGGCGACGTCTACGCCCGCGGCCACATCCGCACGTTCGCCCACGCCGTCGGTCTCGATCCGGAACCGCTGATCGAGGAGTACGACGCCGGCCACGGCGGCCGTCCCGCCCCGACCCCGGCGGCTCCGCTGTTCGAGGCGGAACGTATCCGCTCCGAACCCCGACGGCCCAACTGGACCGCGGCCATGACGGCGGCGATCGTCGTCGTGATCGGGTTCGTCGGGTTCACCCTCTTCAGCGGCGAGGAGGAGAAGCCCTCCACCACCGCCCAGGTAGGGGAGGGCTCCAAGCCCGACAAGACGGCGGTGAAGCCCACCGCCAAGCCGTCCGAGTCCAAGCCCGTCCCCTCCGAGAGCGCCATCGCCGCCGCCCCGCGGGACAAGGTGACGGTCAAGCTCAGCGCGGTCCAGGGCAAGAGCTGGATCTCCGCCAAGGACCACAACGGGCGGATTCTCTTCGACGGACTGCTGCTGCGCGGCGAGTCCAAGACCTTCCAGGACAAGGAGCGCATCGACCTCGTCCTCGGCGACGCCGGGGCGATCGAACTCTTCGTCAACGGCAAGCAGGTCCAGGACCGTTTCGGTCCCGGCACCGTCGAGCGGCTCTCGTACACCAAGGGCGACCCCGAGGCCGGCTGATCCGGCCACCGTCCCGCCACGACGGGCGTCCGGCTCCGGCCGGGCGCCCGTTCGCCGTTCCCCGCCCGGAGCCCGGTCACTCCCCGTAGCGGGGACGGGGGCCGGAGCGGGGCGGCAACCCTGCACGGTGAGGGGGCCGCCGGGACAACGTAGTCTTGAGTCCATGCCCGAACGCCGTACCGTCGCCCTTGTCACTCTTGGCTGCGCCCGTAACGAGGTGGACTCGGAGGAGCTCGCAGGCCGCTTGGCAGCGGACGGCTGGGACCTCGTCGAGGACGCCTCGGACGCGGATGTCGCAGTCGTCAACACCTGTGGGTTCGTCGAAGCCGCCAAGAAGGACTCCGTCGACGCCCTGCTCGAAGCCAACGATCTCAAGGACCACGGCCGCACCCAGGCCGTCGTCGCCGTCGGCTGCATGGCCGAGCGCTACGGCAAGGACCTCGCCGAGGCCCTGCCGGAGGCGGACGGCGTCCTCGGGTTCGACGACTACGCCGACATCTCCGACCGGCTCCAGACCATCCTCAACGGCGGTATCCACGCCTCGCACACCCCGCGTGACCGCCGCAAGCTGCTGCCGATCAGCCCCGCCGAGCGCCAGTCCGCCGCCGTGTCCCTCCCCGGGCACGCCCAGGAGACCGAGCCCGCCCCCGTGCCCGAGGACCTGCCCGAAGGCGTCGCTCCGGTCTCCGGCCCGCGCGCGCCGCTGCGCCGCAGACTGGGCACCAGCCCGGTCGCCTCGGTGAAGCTCGCCTCCGGCTGCGACCGCCGCTGCTCCTTCTGCGCCATCCCGTCCTTCCGCGGCTCGTTCATCTCGCGGCGCCCCTCGGACGTGCTCCAGGAGACCCGCTGGCTGGCCGAACAGGGGGTCAAGGAGGTCATGCTCGTCTCCGAGAACAACACCTCCTACGGCAAGGACCTCGGCGACATCCGGCTCCTGGAGACCCTGCTGCCCGAGCTGGCCGCCGTGGACGGCATCGAGCGCATCCGGGTCAGCTACCTCCAGCCCGCCGAGATGCGCCCCGGGCTGATCGACGTCCTCACCTCGACGCCGAAGGTCGCCCCGTACTTCGACCTCTCCTTCCAGCACTCCGCCCCCGGCGTGCTGCGGGCGATGCGCAGGTTCGGCGACACCGACCGCTTCCTGGAGCTCCTGGACACCATTCGGAGCAAGGCCCCCGAGGCGGGAGCCCGCTCCAACTTCATCGTCGGCTTCCCCGGCGAGAGCGAGGCCGACCTCGCCGAGCTGGAACGCTTCCTCACCGGCGCCCGGCTCGACGCGATCGGCGTCTTCGGCTACTCGGACGAGGAGGGCACCGAGGCGGTCGGCTACGAGAACAAGCTGGACGCCGACGTCATCGCGGAGCGCCTCGCCCACATCTCCCAGCTGGCCGAGGAGCTGACCTCCCAGCGTGCCGAGGAGCGCGTCGGCGAGACCCTCCAGGTGCTGGTGGAGTCCGTGGAGTCGGAGGAGGACGGCGAGGTCGCGATCGGCCGGGCCGCCCACCAGGCCCCCGAAACGGACGGACAGGTGGTCTTCACCACACGCGAGGGACTCGTGCCGGGCCTTATGGTCGAGGCGAAGGCAGTGGGCACCGAGGGCGTGGACCTGGTGGCCGAACACCACGAGCTTGCGGAGGCAGCCAGATGACGGGAGTCCCGGCATCCGCGGCAGGCGGCTCCGGCGCGAGGCCGGTCCGCGGCGGCAAGCTGGGCACTGCGGCCGTCAACCAGGCCAGCCTCTGGAACATCGCCAACATCCTGACCATGGTGCGGCTGCTGCTCGTACCGGGCTTCGTCCTGCTGCTGTTCCACAACGGCGGATACGACCCGGCCTGGCGCTCCTTCGCCTGGGCGGCCTTCGCCGTCGCGATGATCACCGACCTCTTCGACGGTCATCTGGCACGGACGTACAACCTCGTCACCGACTTCGGGAAGATCGCGGACCCGATCGCCGACAAAGCGATCATGGGGGCCGCGCTCGTCTCGCTGTCCATCCTGGGGGACCTGCCCTGGTGGATCACCGGGGTGATCATCGCCCGCGAGCTGGGCATCACGCTCATGCGGTTCTGGGTGATCCGGCACGCGGTCATTCCCGCCAGCCGCGGCGGCAAGCTGAAGACCCTCGCGCAGGGGACGGCGGTCGGGATGTACGTCCTGGCGCTGACCGGGCCGCTGGCGACCCTGCGCTTCTGGATGATGATGGTCGCCGTCGCGCTGACGGTCGTCACCGGACTCGACTACGTACGCCAGGCCGTCGTCCTGCGCCGCAAGAGCCTGGCCACCGAACGCGCCGCCGTCACCGCCGAACAGGCACGGCAGACGGCGGAGGCCCTGGAGGCGGCCGGAACGTCCGGGCCCGGGAGCGCCTCGGCGCAGGCCCGTGGCGTACGGGGCCCGGTGGAGGTCCGGGGGAGGACGGGCGCCGCTGAGGCGCGGGCGGTACGGGCGTCCGAGAAGCGGGACACCGCGGGAGCGCCGGCCGTGCGGGCGTCCGAGACGAGGGGCGCCGCGGAGGCCGAGCGGTGACAGCCGCCGCCCGGGTGCTGCGGCTGCTCGCGGAACACGGACAGTCCCTCGCCGTCGCGGAATCCCTGACCGGCGGCCTGGTGGCCGCCGAGCTGACCGCCGTACCCGGTGCCTCGCAGTCCTTCCGGGGATCGGTGACGGCGTACGCCACCCCTCTGAAGCAGCGGGTGCTGGAGGTCGACGAAGCCCTTCTGACGGAACGCGGAGCCGTCGATCCCGAGGTCGCACGGCAGATGGCGGCGGGGGTGCGCCGGGTCCTCGACGCGGACTGGGGGATCTCCACCACCGGGGTCGCGGGTCCGGGGCCGCAGGACGGGCAACCGGTCGGCACCGTCTACGTGGCCGTCGTGGGACCCTCCGGCGTCGAGAAAGTGGCCGCTCTGCGGTTGAATGGTGGGCGGGCGGATATTCGTAGAGAGAGTGTGCGAAGCGCCCTGGAACTGCTCGCGGACGAACTCTCCGGGAATGTGCGGGCACAGGATACGGAACAGAACGGGGGGAATGGATGTTTGCAGCCCTGAGTGAACACGACATCGCTCCCCGCACGGCCGCAGCGCAAGGCGGTACGGTAGGGCGTGAAGGATGCGGCTACGCGGTCCGAGGAGGGAGCCACCGATGATCCTGCTCCGTCGCCTGCTGGGTGACGTGCTGCGTCGGCAGCGCCAGCGCCAAGGCCGTACTCTGCGCGAAGTCTCCTCGTCCGCCCGGGTCTCGCTCGGTTATCTCTCCGAGGTGGAGCGGGGGCAGAAGGAGGCATCCTCCGAACTGCTCTCCGCGATTTGCGACGCGCTTGACGTACGGATGTCCGAGCTCATGCGAGAGGTGAGCGACGAGCTCTCGCTCGCCGAGCTGGCCGAGTCGGCGGCTGCCAGCGATCCGGTGCCAGTACCGGTTCGCCCCATGCTCAACTCCGTCTCCGTGTCGTCGGTGGCAGGTGTGCCGACGGGACGGGTGACCATCAAGGCGCCCGCGGAAGCGGTGGACGTCGTCGCCGCCTAATCCGCGCGGCATACGCACGACCGGGTCCCGGTCGGCCCCCCACCGGGGGTCGGCCGGGACTTTCGTGTCCGGCCGGGCCGCGGCGGAGCCGGGGTGGCCCAGGTCGGTGAGATCCGTGCTTTTTCTCCGGAAGCGGGTGTGTGAGCCGACAGGCAGCGGGCACACGGAGGACAAGGCCCACATGACCGTTTTGCTTTATATGTGCCATCGTGGGTGATGCACCGAGACGGTCAGTGAAGCGGCTGACGGAATGGGAGAAGCGCACATGTCTGTGGTCAAGAGCACGTTGTCCGAGGGGGATCTCAAGGTCGTCGGCAAGGCGCTGCAAGGCGCGCTGGTCGACCTCGTGGACCTCTCCCTGGTGGCCAAGCAGGTCCACTGGAACGTGGTCGGTCCGCGCTTCCGCTCCGTACACCTCCAGCTCGACGACGTCGTCGTCACCGCCCGGCAGCACTCCGACACGATCGCCGAGCGCGCTTCGGCGGTCGGGGTCAACCCCGACGGGCGGGCCGGCACGGTCGCCAAGGAGACCGCCATCGCGTCCGTGCCCGAGGGCTGGATCAAGGACACCGACGCCGTGCGCATCCTGGTGGACGGGCTGGGCGTGGTCATCGGCCGGATGCGCGAGCGCATCGAGGTCACCGACGAGCCCGACCCGGTCACCCAGGACCTGCTGATCGCCCTGACGGCAGAACTCGAGAAGCACGCCTGGATGTTCCAGGCGGAGAGCGCCTGATCCGGCGCCCCGTCCCGGAAGGTCCGAACCCACCACGTACGGATGGAAGGAAGTGGCATCGTGAGCGGTGACAGCGCCATGGACAAGATCAAGGGCAAGGGCAAGGAAGCGGTCGGCAAGGCGACGGGCAACCGCCGCCTGGAGGCCGAGGGCCAGGCCGACCAGGCCAAGGGCAAGGTCAAGGGAGCAGCCGACGAGGTCGGCGATCGCGCGAAGGGCGTCACGGACTCCCTCCGCCGGGACGACGAGGCCTGATTCCGCCTCCTCAATCCGCGCGCAGCGCGTCGAGTGCCCCCGCCGATTCGGCGGGGGCACTCCTGCGTGGGGCCTCGCCTGGCCCTCCATGACCCCGGTACGACCCCGAACGGGCGATCGCGGGTGCGAGGTTCTCCGGCCGGGCATTCCCGGACGTTCTGGGTGCGGAGCCGCCCTCGCCAGGGGAAACTGCCGGAAAGGACGTCGGCCGCGGGAGGCAGCCATGGGACGGCGGTGGGCACCGGCGCTGGTCCTCGGCGGGCTGTGGTGGTGGGCGGTGCTGCGGCTGGCTCTGCAACCCGAGCAGGCGGGGCTGGTCGAGGGGGCGGTCGCGGCGGGCGGCTGGGGGCTGAGCCTGCTGCCGGTCCACGTGGCTTCCGTCGTCCAGGGGGGCCCGCCCGGGAGGCGCGAGGGCGCCGGATACGCGGACGGCCGGGAGGGCGTGGGGGGCGTCGAGGGTGCGGACGGAGCGGATGGCCCGGAGGGTGCGGGGCGCGTGGGCGGGTGCGGAGACGTCGTGCGCGCAGGCGGGCGGGAGGGCCGGACGGGGTCCACCGGGGCGGCGGGTCGCGTCGTCGAATCCCTCGGCCGGGCGAGTGCCGGTTCGCTCTCCGGCGTCCTCGCGGTCCTCACCAGGGCATGGCGACGCCACCGTTCGGGCGGAGGATCTGGCCGGTCATGAAGGCCGAGGCGTCCGAAGCGAGGTGGAGCACCGTGTGGGCGACGTCCGCGGGCTCCCCGACCCGGCCCAGCGGGGAGATCCGGGTCATCATCGCCTCCGCCCGGTGCTGCCCCTCGGCGTCGTGCCGGGCGGTCATCGGTGTACGGATCCAGCCGGGCGCGACCGCGTTCACCCGGATGGCGTACGGGCCCAGCTCGGTGGCGAGCGTCCTGGTCAGCTGGACGACGGCCGCCTTGGCCGCGCTGTAGCAGAGCAGACCGGCGCTCGCGGAGTCCACGGCGCCGGACGCCATCGTGATCAGCGAACCGGGGGAGGAGCGGGCCGTCATGGACCGCGCCACCTCCTGGCAGGCGTACAGCACCCCGGTGAAGTTGACCGCCAGCACCCGGGCCAGATCCTCGTCCGTCGTCTCCAGCACGCTGCTGGAGTGCATGATCCCGGCCGCGGCGACCAGGATGTCGAGGTCCCCCGCCGCGGCGACGGCGGCGCGGACCTGCTCGCGGTCGGTGACGTCGAGAGGATGTGTGCGGCCGCTGCCGCCCACCTCGGCGACCAGGTCGTACGTCCGTCGCAGACCGGTCTCGTCGCGGTCCGCGCAGTGCACCTCGGCGCCGGCCTCGGCGAGCAGCAGGGCGCTCGCCCGGCCGATGCCGCTCGCCGCACCGGTGATGAAGGCGGAGCGGCCCGTGAGGTCGTACGCGGAGAGGGGCATGACCGGACCGTACGGCTGAATCTGACGGAGCGTCAATAAATGGGTTGTCGCCAAGTCGTCGGTAAGTCCCCGCTAGTCCTCGGTGTGGAGGGCGTCGGTGGGTGCCCGGTGCGGGTGGGGCGGTCAGGGCGTCGGCCCCGACTGGCAGCCGGGGCACCAGTAGGAGGGCCGGTCGTCCTGGTCGGCCAGCCGGATCGGGGTGCCGCAGCGCAGACAGGGGCGCCGGGCCCGGCCGTAGACGTACAGCCGCTCCCGTACCCGGACGGGGGGCAGCGGACGCCCGGGGGGCGTGGTGGGGCGGGAGCCCGGCGGGGTGCGGAGTTCGGCGGTGATCGTGGTGGTGCGGGTGGGGCGGTCCCGGTTGGCGTGCAGCAGCCGTTCGGCCAGGGCGACCAGCCGGGCCAGGACACCGTCGGGGAGGGCGTTCACGGGGAGCCAGGGCGTGACGCGGGCCAGAAAGCACAGCTCGCACTTGTAGACGTTGCCGATGCCCGCGAGATTGCGCTGGTCCAGAAGCGCCTCGCCGATGGGGCGGTCCGGTGCGGCCAGCAGCCGTTCCACGGCGAGCTCGGGGTCCCAGTCGGGGCCCAGCAGGTCCGGCCCCAGATGCCCCACGACCCGCTCCTCCTCGCTGGTGCGCAGCAGTTCCAGGACGGGTAGCCGGTAGCCGACGGCGGTGTGCTCCGTATTGCCGAGCACCGCGCGGACCTGGTAAACCGGGCCGCCCCGCCAGCGTTCCTCCGGTGCGAACACCCGCCAGACGCCGTCCATCCGGAGATGACTGTGCAGGGTGAGGCCGCCCTCGATGCGGGTGAGCAGGTGCTTGCCACGCGCGGTGACGTCCAGGACGCCACGGTCGGTGAGGTCGGCGGTGGCGAACCGGGGGACGCGGAGGTCGAACCGGGTCAGGGTTCTCCCGGCCAGCGCTCGATGGAGACGCGCGGCGGTCTGCAGGACGGTGTCTCCTTCGGGCATATCTCCATGATGGGGCCGGGGACGGAAAACGGGGCGCAGTGGGTGCGGGCACCGGGCGGGTGAGGCGGCACGGCCCCGGCGGGCTCAGGCGCGCAGTCGCAGTCCTTTCGGCGTGGCGAGGAACCCGGCCGCCTCCAGGGTCCGGCCCAGCGGAGAGGTGAGGGAGGAGACGCCGTTCGTCCGCTCCACCGTGACGGTGCCCAGCGCCCCGGCACGGGCCGAGGCGGCCAGCGCCTCCGCGGCCGCGCGCAGCGCGGGATCGTCGGGGTCGGAGGGCCAGGCCAGGAGGCTCTTGCCGCCGCGCTCCATGTAGAGGGTCAGCTCGCCGTCGACGAGGACCACGAGGGCACCCGCCTTCCGGCCCGGCTTGTGCCCCGCGCCGTCCAGGGACTCCGGCCAGGGCAGGGCCGCTCCGTAGGCGTTGGCCGGGTCGGCGGCGGCGAGCACCAGGGTCTGGGACGCGACGCCCGGGTCCCGGCGGTCGCGGGCGGTGGACGCCGCTCGCAGCCGGTCCACCGCCCCGTCCATCGCGAACTGGGCGGCCCCGAGCCCCTCGACCACATAGCCGCGCCGGGCCTGTCCGCTGTCCTCGAAGGCCGCCAGAACGCGGTACGTCGCGGAGAATCCGCCCTCGACCCCCTCGGCCTGCACGGCGCCCCGGGTCACCACACCGTGCCGGTCCAGGAGGGTCCGGGCCAGGGCGTGCGCGCGATGGGTTGGTTCCCGTTCGGCCGGGGGCAGCAGCGACCAGCGGCCGGAGACCGTCGGGGGGCCGCCGCGGGAGGCGGTACGGGCGGCGGTGGTGAGCGAGCCGTAGCGCCCGCGCGGGACGCTGCGGCGGGAGCGGTGGGCGGTGGCGCCCGCCGTCCGCCCGGAGCCCAGCAGCGAGCGCAGCGGGGCGAGCGTGTCGTTGGTGAGCCGACCGGACCAGGCCAGCTCCCACACGGCGTCGGCCAGCTGCTGGTCCGTGCCGTCCGGGTGCGTGGTGGCCCGGACCTGGTCGGCGATCTGCCGGAAGAAGAGTCCGTATCCGCCGGAGAGGGTGGTCAGAACGGACTCGTGGAGCGCCGACAGCTCCAGTGGGTGCGGTGCGGGCAGCAGCAGCGGCGCGCTGTCGGCCAGGTAGAGGGAGACCCAGCCGTCCTTGCCGGCAAGCGCCCCGGCGCCCGCCCAGACGACCTCGCCGGTGGTCGTCAGCTCGTCCAGCATCGTCGGGGTGTAGCCCGTGACCCGGCTCGGCAGGATCAGCTTCTCCAGCGCCGACGCGGGCACGGGCGCTCCCTGGAGCTGCTCGATCGCGCGGGCCAGCCCGTCGATGCCCCGCAGGGCGTTGGAGCCGAAGTGCTGCCACTGCGGGAGGAAGGAGGCGAGCGCCGCGGGTGGCACCGGCTCCAGCTCCTGGCGGAGCGCGGCCAGCGAGCGGCGGCGCAGGCGGCGCAGCACGGTGGCGTCGCACCACTCCTGGCCGATGCCCGCCGGGTGGAACTCCCCCTGCACGGTCCTGCCGGAGGCCGCGAGCCGTTGCAGCGCGCCGTCCGTGACGGCGGTGCCGAGCCCGAAGCGCTCGGCGGCCCGAGCGGCGGTGAACGGGCCGTGTGTCCGGGCGAAGCGGGCCAGGAGGTCGCCGAGCGGGTCCTTCACCGGCTCGGTGAACGCCTCCGGCACCCCGACGGGGAGCGCGGTGCCCAGGGCGTCGCGGAGCCGGCCCGCGTCCTCGATCGCCGCCCAGTGACCGGCCCCGGCGATCCGGACCTGGATCGCCCTGCGGGCGGTCGCCAGCTCCCGCGCCCAGGCGGGCTCCGCTCCCCGCTCGGCCAGCTCGGCCTCGGTGAGCGGCCCCAGCACCCGCAGCAGGTCGGCGACTCCCTCGGCGTCCTTGACCCGGCGCTCCTCGGTGAGCCACTGGAGCTCCTGTTCCAGCTCGGCGAGCACCTCGGGGTCGAGCAGCTCGCGCAGCTCGGCCTGGCCCAGCAGCTCGGCGAGGAGATGGGAGTCCAGGGAGAGGGCGGCCGCCCGCCGCTCCGCCAGCGGGGAGTCGCCCTCGTACAGGAACTGGGCGACGTAACCGAAGAGGAGGGAGCGGGCGAACGGCGAGGGTTCCTGGGTGGTCACCTCGACCAGCCGGACCCGGCGCGCCTCCAGGTCGCCCATCAGTTCCGTGAGTCCGGGGACGTCGAACACGTCCTGGAGGCATTCGCGGACGGCCTCCAGGACGATCGGGAACGAGCCGAACTCCGAGGCCACCTGGAGCAGCTGCGACGCGCGCTGGCGCTGCTGCCAGAGCGGGGTCCGCTTGCCGGGGGAGCGGCGGGGCAGCAGCAGGGCGCGGGCGGCGCACTCCCGGAACCGGGCGGCGAACAGCGCCGAGCCGCCGACCTGTTCGGTGACGACCTGCTGGACCTCACTCTGGTCGAAGACGACGTCGGCGGCCGCGACCGGCGGCTGGTCGCTGTCGTACGCCAGGGCCCCCGGCGCCGGGGCGTCGCTCTCCGGTGACGTGGCGGGCGGGCTGTCGAAGTCCAGCAGGTCCAGACCCATCAGATCCGCGTCGGGCAACCGCAGAACGATGCCGTCGTCGGCGTGCATGACCTGGGCGTCCATCCCGTACCGCTCACCGAGGCGGGCGGAGAGGGCGAGCGCCCACGGGGCGTGCACCTGGGCGCCGAACGGGGAGTGCACCACGACCCGCCAGTCGCCCAGCTCGTCCCGGAACCGCTCGACCAGGATCGTCCGGTCGTCCGGCACGTGGCCGCAGGCCCTGCGCTGCTCGTCCAGGTACGCCACGATGTTGTCCGCCGCCCAGGCGTCGAGCCCGGCGGCCAGCAGGCGCAGCCGGGCGTCCTCCTCGGACAGCCCGCCGATCTCACGCAGGAAGGCTCCCAGGGCACGGCCGAGCTCCAGCGGGCGGCCCAGCTGGTCGCCCTTCCAGAACGGCAGCCGCCCCGGAACGCCCGGTGCGGGCGAGACGAGGACCCGGTCCCGGGTGATGTCCTCGATCCGCCAGGACGTCGTCCCCAGGGTGAAGACGTCACCGACCCGGGACTCGTAGACCATCTCCTCGTCCAGCTCACCGACCCGGCCGCCGCCCTTCTTCGGGTCGGCGCCCGCCAGGAAGACCCCGAACAGCCCGCGGTCCGGAATGGTGCCGCCCGAGGTGACGGCGAGCCGCTGCGCCCCGGGGCGGCCCGTGACCGTGCCGGTGACCCGGTCCCACACCACCCGGGGACGCAGCTCTGCGAAGGCGTCGGAGGGGTAGCGCCCGGCGAGCATGTCCAGGACGGCGTCGAACGCGGACTCGGGGAGCGAGGCGAACGGGGCGGCCCGCCGGACCAGGGCGAGCAGGTCGTCGGCCTGCCAGCTGTCCAGGGCCACCATGGCGACCAGCTGCTGGGCCAGGACGTCCAGGGGGTTGGCCGGGACGCGCAGCGCCTCGATGGCCCCTTCGCGCATGCGCTCGGTGACGACGGCGGCCTGCACCAGATCACCCCGGTATTTCGGGAAGACCACGCCGGTGGAGACCGCGCCCACCTGGTGCCCCGCCCGGCCCACCCGCTGAAGACCCGAGGCCACGGAGGGCGGGGACTCGACCTGGACGACCAGGTCGACCGCGCCCATGTCGATGCCCAGCTCCAGGCTGGAGGTGGCCACCACGGCGGGCAGCCTCCCCGCCTTCAGATCCTCCTCGACCTGGGCCCGCTGCTCCTTGGAGACCGAGCCGTGGTGCGCCCGCGCCAGCAGGGGAGGAGCGCCCCTGCCCGCACCGGACTGGGCCATGATCTCGGCGGGGGCGTGTGCCTCCGGCAGCTCGGGCGCCGGGGCGTCGGGGTCGAACGCGGTGCCGGTGGCCCGTTCGTAGGCGATCTCGTTCAGCCGGTTGCACAGGCGCTCCGCCAGGCGCCGGGAGTTGGCGAAGACGATGGTGGAGCGGTGCGACTGGACCAGGTCGGCGATGCGTTCCTCGACGTGCGGCCAGATCGACGGCTTCTCCGCCTGGCCGGCGTCCCCGTCGGCGGCGGGGGAGGCGCCCAGCTCGCCCAGATCCTCGACCGGCACGACCACGGAGAGGTCGAACTCCTTGGCGGAGGCGGGCTGGACGATCTCCACCTTGCGCTGCGGGGAGAGGAAGCGGGCCACCTCGTCGACCGGCCGGACCGTCGCCGACAGCCCGATACGCCGGGCGGGCCGGGGCAGCAGTCCGTCCAGTCGCTCCAGCGACAAGGCCAGATGGGCGCCGCGCTTCGTCCCGGCGACCGCGTGCACCTCGTCCAGGATCACCGTCTCGACACCGGCGAGGGCGTCCCGGGCGGAGGACGTCAGCATCAGGAACAGCGACTCGGGGGTGGTGATCAGGATGTCCGGCGGCCTGGTCACCATGGAGCGCCGCTCGGCTGGCGGGGTGTCGCCGGACCTGATGCCCACCCGTACATCCGGCTCCGGCAGCCCCAGCCGTACCGACTCCTGCCGGATGCCCGTCAGCGGAGAACGGAGGTTGCGCTCGACGTCGACCGCGAGCGCCTTGAGCGGCGACACGTACAGCACCCGGCAGCGCTTCTTGGCCTCGGCGGGCGGCGCGCCGGCGGCCAGCCGGTCCAGCGAGGCGAGGAACGCGGCCAGCGTCTTGCCGGAACCGGTCGGCGCGACGACCAGCACATCGCTGCCCTCGCCGATGGCGCGCCAGGCGCCCTCCTGCGCGGCGGTGGGCGCGCTGAAGGCACCGGCGAACCAGTTTCGGGTCGCGGGCGAGAACGAATCGAGAGCGGAGCCGGTCATGTCCCCCATCGTGCACCCCGCCACTGACAACGGGCCGCCGACGCCGCCCGCCGCCGTCGATTCACCCCCGGGCGCGGGGCCGGGAGCTACGGGAACGGCCTCCGTTCACCCCCGGGGCGCGGGGCCGGGAGCTGCGAGAATGGCCTCATGGCGGGAACGGGCGGTGCGGAGGAGTGGGCGAGGCACTGGCGGTACGCCGAGCTGCCCGACCTCGATCTGCTGCGCGCCCACTACGTCGGCCACACCTTCCCCCGGCACAGCCACGAGGGATACGTCCTCGGGGCGGTCACCCACGGGGTCGAGGACGTGGGGCTCCCCGGCGGCACGGTGCACGCCGTCCCGGGGACCGTCGTCATGATCAACCCGGAGGTGCCGCACACGGCCCGCTCCGGAGCGCCCGAGGGCTGGTCGTACGCCACGCTCTACCCCGCGGCCCAGGTCGTCAGCGCCATAGCGGCCGAGGTGACGCGCCTGCGGGGCACGGTCGGCTTCGCCGAGACCCGGGTGACCGACCCCCTGGCCTCCCGGCTGATCACCGAGGTGCACCGGGCGGCGGAGGAGGGCAACGCACTGGCCGCCGACAGCCTGCTGCGGGTGCTGGTCGTCCGCCTTCTCGACCGGCACGGCGGCCCGCTGCCCGGCCTGACCGCGCGCGCCGGGGGAGCCCGGGACGTCGTACGCGCCCGTGCCCTGCTGGAGGAGCGGATGGCCGCCCCGCCCACCCTGGAGGCGCTCGCCGCCGAGCTGGGAACGGGTACGTTCGCGCTGCTACGGGCCTTCAAGAAGGAGTACGGGATGCCCCCGCACACCTGGCTCACCGACGCCCGGGTGCGCAGGGCGCGCCGTCTGCTGGACGCGGGCGCCGCCCCCGCCGAGGCCGCGACCGTCGTCGGCTTCACGGACCAGCCGCACCTCAACCGGCACTTCACCCGGATCGTGGGGGTGCCGCCCGGCGCGTACCGGCGCGAGCGCGCAAGAACGTACAAGACCGGTCCCCGCCCGTCCCCGTAGCGTCCCGGTCGTGGCAGAACGGACGACATCACCAGAGGGCACCGGATCCCCGCAGGACACCTGCGTCGGCGGTGCCACAGCCGTAGGCCGGACCGGCCGAACGCCTGACGGTCGAACGCCTGACGGCCCAGCGCCGGACAGCAGGACGTACGGGCCCGTCACCCGTGGCGGCGCACCTGGAGGCCCCGCCAAGCCCGACGCGGCCGTCGTCCGGGACGCGCTCGGTGTCGGTGTCGCCGTCGGACTCTCCGGATTCGCCTTCGGCGTCACCTCCGCGGGGGCCGGGCTCAGCCTGCTCCAGACCTGCGCCCTCAGCCTCCTGGTCTTCACCGGCGCCTCGCAGTTCGCGCTGATCGGCGCACTCGCCGCGGGCGGCAACCCCTACACGGCGGCTGCCGGGGCGTTCTTCCTGGGGATCCGCAACGCCTTCTACGGTCTACGGCTCTCGCAACTGCTCGCCCTGCCCCGCGCGGTGCGGCCCCTCGCCGCCCACTGGGTGATCGACGAGACGACCGCGGTCACCCTGTCCCAGCCCGGCCGGCGCTCGGCGCGCATCGGCTTCACGGTCACCGGGCTCACCCTGTACGTCCTGTGGAACCTCACCACGCTGCTCGGGGCGCTCGGGGCGGGGGCCCTGGGCGACACCGACGCCTGGGGGCTGGACGCGGCGAGCCCCGCGGTGTTCCTCGCACTGCTCGCCCCGATGCTGACCAGCACCGTCGAACGGCTCACGGCCGGGCTGGCCGTGCTGCTGGCCCTCGGCCTGCTGCCGGTCCTGCCCGCGGGTGTTCCGGTTCTGCTGTCCGCACTCGCCGCTCCCGTCGTCCTCTTCCTCGGGGGACGCGCGAAGCGGCCGGTGCCCACAGCCGACACAGCCGACCCCGTCGACACAGCCGATGCCACCGGATCCGCCGGTGCCTCCGGGGCGGGACGATGACCATCTGGATCGCCATCGGACTGACCGCCGTCGGCTGCTATCTCGCCAAGCTTCTCGGGCTGCTGGTGCCCGCAGGGGCTCTGGAGCGGCCGCTCGTCCAGCGGATGGCCGCGCTGCTGCCGGTGGCGCTGCTGGCCGCGCTCACCGCGCAGCAGACCTTCGGGACCGGCCAGGAACTGGTCCTCGACGCCCGGAGCGCCGGGCTCGCCGCCGCGGCCCTGGCCCTGGTCCTGCGCGCCCACTTCCTGGTCGTCGTCGCGGCCGCGGTGGTCGTGACGGCCGCCGTCCGCGCCCTGGGCTGACCCGCGCCCGCCCGAGCACGCGGCGGAGCGGGAGGCCCGGGAGGACAGCGGCGGGGACGGTCCGCACGGCCCGCACGGTCACCCGAGCGGGAGGGCCGGGACGTCAGCCGAGCGGACGGCCGTACGCGCGGAGCGTTTCCAGCGCCCTGAGGGTCACCAGGGGGCGTCCCTCCAGCGCGGTCCCCGGCGCCCACTGCCGCCAGGTCACGGGCCAGCCGCCGTCGTCCTGCTGCTGGTCGGACAGATGGTCCAGCGAGCGGTCCAGCTCCTCGTCGGTGAACCAGCGGCGGGCCAGGGAGCGGGGCGTACGGGCGTAGTCGTGCGGGAAGTGGTGCTCCCCGGGGGCGTAGCCCGCCGCCACCGGGTACTCCGCCCGTCGGGACGGATCGAGGACCGCGAGCCGCTGGTCGCGCACCAGCCGCCCGATCCGGTCGGCCGCCGCCTCGGCGCGGGCCCGGTCCGGGGCACCGTCCAGGAAGGCGACCGCCGCCTCGATCTCGTAGGGGTGGGACTGCTCCAGGGTGTCGACCGCGTTCCAGCAGAAGTCCGTCGCCCGGAACAGCCAGGCGTGCCACACCTGGTTGCCGTGCAGCAGTCCGACGACCGGGCCGGTCGCCAGCAGCTCCGCCGGGGGATCGTCGACGACCGGGATGAAGGGCGCCGCGGGGTAGCCCCGCTGCGAGGGGAGCAGCGCCGGTAAAGCTCCCTCTCTGGTGGACACCTCGGTCAGATAGCGACAGATCCGCTCCACGCGTGGTCCGTTGCAGCGACCGATCGAATCGAGAACGCTCAAAGCGTGGGCGGTGTGCAGCGGCTGGCTGACGGGCCCCCGCAGGTCGGGCTCCAGCGCGTGACCGTAGCCGCCGTCCTCGTTCAGATAGGCGGTGAGGGCCGTCTCGACGGCATCGGGATCTCCTTCCAGAAAGCCGTGGGCGAACCTGCGCTGTTCGAGGACACGGGCCGTCAGCCAGATGAACTGCTCGGCGCGGGCGAGGGGGTCTGATCCGGTTCCAGCCATGAGCCGACCGTAGAACGGAAGAGATCCCGGCACACGCCCGGCGGACGGGCTGCACTCTCAGGAGCGCGATACTGGTGGCATGCGGTTGACGATTTTCTGGGAGCGGATGGCGGACCACTTCGGTGCGGCCTACGCGGACTCCTTCGCCCGTGACCATGTGATGGCCGAACTCGGCGGCCGTACGGTCCTTGAGGCCCTGGACGCGGGCTGGGACGCCAAGGACGTCTGGCGCGCGGTCTGCGCCGCCATGGACGTTCCCGCGGACAAGCGCTGACCTTCGCCGGACTCTCCTCCCGGCCGGGGCGGGGCACTCGGGCCGGGGGACGGACCGCCGGTGGCATGGGCCAGACTTGTGCCGTGTCATCGACAGACGAGACCGCCCCGGCCCAGCCGCCCACCTCACCGCCCGTCCCGCCGGCCTCGCCGCCCGCGCCCCCGCCCGGCGCGGGAGCGACACGGATGCCCGGCTGGCTGCCGCGCGCGATGGTGCTGGCTCTCGCGCTCTACGCCTGCTTCCAGGTCGGCAGCTGGGCCTTCGACCAGCTGCTGGGGCTGCTGACGAACGTGCTGATCGCGTTCTTCCTCGCCCTGGCCATCGAGCCCGCGGTCGGCCGGATGTCGGCGCGCGGCATGCGCCGAGGACTGGCCACGTTCCTGGTCTTCCTCGGCCTGCTGGTCTTCGGCGCCGGGTTCACCGTGCTGCTCGGGTCGATGCTCGCGGGCCAGATCGTCGACATGGTCGACGACTTCCCCCAGTACATCGACTCGGTGATCAACTGGGTCAACCACACCTTCCACACCGAGCTCTCCCGGGTCGAGGTCCAGGACAGCCTGCTGCACTCCGACTGGCTTCAGAAGTACGTCCAGAACAGCGCCACCGGCGTCCTCGACATCTCCACCACCGTCCTCGGCGGACTGTTCCGACTGCTGACGATCTTCCTGTTCTCCTTCTACTTCGCGGCCGACGGCCCCAGGCTGCGCCGCGCCCTGTGCTCCGTGCTGCCGCCCGCCCGGCAGACCGAGGTGCTGCGGGCCTGGGAGATCGCGGTCGACAAGACCGGCGGCTACATCTACTCCCGCGGGCTGATGGCGCTGATCTCCGGCGTCGCGCACTACATCCTGCTGGAGATCCTCGACGTGCCCTACGCCCCGGCGCTCGCGGTCTGGGTCGGTCTCGTCTCCCAGTTCATCCCCACCATCGGCACGTACCTGGCGGGCGCCCTGCCGATGCTGATCGCCTTCACGGTCGACCCCTGGTACGCGCTATGGGTGCTCGGATTCGTCGTGGTCTACCAGCAGTTCGAGAACTACGTCCTCCAGCCCAAGCTGACCGCGAGGACCGTCGACATCCACCCCGCCGTCGCCTTCGGCTCGGTCATCGCCGGGACGGCCCTGCTGGGCGCGGTCGGCGCGCTGATCGCCATCCCCGCCATCGCCACGCTCCAGGCGTTCCTCGCCGCCTATGTGAAGCGGTACGACGTCACCGACGACCCCCGGGTGCACGGCGGCCCCCGCCCGCGGCGTGGGGAACCGGTCCTCTCGCGGATGCGCCGGGCGCTCGGCGGCCACGGCCGGGCCGAAGGCTGATCCCGGGCCGGGTCGGGGGCTGACCCAGGGCCGGACCGGTGCCTGGCCGCCGGGAGCGTGGCCGATGGCGTTGTCCACAGGTCCCGCGTGGTGCGCTTGACACGGAAATCGAACATCCATTCTGATGGGATTTCCGGCCCGGGATTCCAGGGGTTTCCCAGGCTCGACCGTGGAGTTTTCCACAGGCCGGGAGGACGTCGAGGCCCATTGTCAGTGGCAGGGGTTAGCGTCTTTGACGTGAAGCGATCGACTCAAGCAAATCGGGTGGAACCCATGGCAGGAACCGACCGCGAGAAGGCGTTGGACGCCGCACTCGCACAGATTGAACGACAGTTCGGCAAGGGTGCGGTGATGCGCCTCGGCGAGCGTCCCAACGAGCCCGTCGAGGTCATCCCCACCGGATCGACCGCGCTCGACGTCGCGCTCGGCGTCGGCGGCCTGCCGCGCGGCCGCGTGGTCGAGGTGTACGGACCGGAGTCCTCCGGTAAGACGACGCTGACGCTGCACGCCGTGGCCAACGCTCAGCGCCTCGGCGGCTCGGTGGCCTTCATCGACGCCGAGCACGCGCTCGACCCGGAGTACGCGAAGAAGCTCGGCGTCGACATCGACAACCTCATCCTGTCCCAGCCGGACAACGGTGAGCAGGCGCTGGAGATCGTCGACATGCTGGTGCGCTCCGGCGCCCTGGACCTGATCGTCATCGACTCGGTCGCGGCGCTGGTGCCCCGTGCGGAGATCGAGGGCGAGATGGGTGACTCGCACGTGGGTCTCCAGGCCCGTCTGATGAGCCAGGCGCTCCGTAAGATCACCAGCGCGCTCAACCAGTCGAAGACCACCGCGATCTTCATCAACCAGCTCCGCGAGAAGATCGGCGTGATGTTCGGTTCCCCGGAGACCACCACCGGTGGCCGGGCGCTGAAGTTCTACGCCTCGGTGCGCCTCGACATCCGCCGGATCGAGACGCTGAAGGACGGCACCGACGCCGTCGGCAACCGCACCCGCGTCAAGGTGGTCAAGAACAAGGTCGCCCCGCCGTTCAAGCAGGCCGAGTTCGACATCCTCTACGGCCAGGGCATCAGCCGCGAGGGCGGCCTGATCGACATGGGCGTGGAGCACGGCTTCGTCCGCAAGGCGGGCGCCTGGTACACGTACGAGGGCGATCAGCTGGGCCAGGGCAAGGAGAACGCCCGCAACTTCCTCAAGGACAACCCCGACCTCGCCAACGAGATCGAGAAGAAGATCCTGGAGAAGCTGGGTGTCGGTGTCCGCGCGGACACCGCGTCGAGCGAGACGCCGGCGGCAGCGGCGGACGCGGCGGGACCGGGGGCCGAAGCGGCGGCGAAGCCGGCGGCCGGTGCGGCACCCAAGGCCAAGACCGCCAAGACCGCGGCGGCCAAGAGCTAGGCCGTGACACGTCGTACGGAGTGGCCGGAGGTTCCCGCAGGGCCCGGCCCCGGCGCGTCAGGTTCCAGCACCGACGACGGGTCCGGGCACGGGGCCGGACCCGTCGTCGGGTACGGAGCCGGTTCCCGGCTCGGCGACGACGCGCCCACCGGGGCGTTCGCGGCCGAGCCGGGGGCCGGTGGTGGTGCGGGGCGCTCCCGGCGCCGCTCACCCGGAGGGTCCGACCCGGACGGCGGGTTCGGCGAAGGAGCGGGACGCCGTCCCCGCTCCGGCAGAGGCAGCGGCTCCCCTTCCTCGTCGAGGGCCGAGAAGGGGGAGCCGCGCGATCCGGTCGAGCAGGCGCGCTCCATCTGCCTGCGGTTGCTCACCGGCACGCCGAGAACGCGCAAGCAGCTCGCGGACGCCCTGCGCAAGCGGGAGACCCCGGACGAGGCCGTCGAGGAAGTCCTCGCGCGCTTCGAGGACGTCGGGCTGATCGACGATGCGGCCTTCGCCGGTGCCTGGGTGGAGTCCCGGCACCACGGCCGGGGGCTCGCCCGCCGGGCCCTCGTCCGTGAGCTGCGGACGAAGGGGGTGGACTCCGCCGTGATCGACGAGGCGGTCGGCCGGCTCGACTCCGACCAGGAGGAGGAGACGGCCCGCGAACTGGTGGCCCGCAAGCTCCGCTCCACCAGAGGCCTGGACCGCGACAAGCGGCTGCGCCGACTGGCGGGGATGCTCGCGCGCAAGGGGTACGGGGAGGGCATGGCCCTGCGCGTGGTGCGCCGGGCGCTGGAAGAGGAGGGAGAGGACACGGAGGGCCTGGACGAGCCGTTCTGAGAACAGCGGGTCGTTGCGGGCGAGGGCGAGCGGGGCCGGGGCGAGCGAGGTGAGCTGTGTTGTGCGCGTCAGTGTGCGTGTGAGCAGCGTGAGCCGTTGTCCGGGCGAGCAGGGCGTGCGGGGGTCGTTGTCGCCTGAGCGCTTCTGACCCACGTCTTCGCGTCGGCCCGGAGCCGCCGTGTGGAGGGGCCCTAGTGACCGGCGAGGGCGGCGCGGCGGATGGTGGCGTCGAGGAGGGCCAGGGCGTCCGCGGCGGTGCGGCCGGGGTGGCGGTTCCAGGGGCCGATCAGGCCGGGCCAGCCCTGTGAGCGCAGCTCCGTGACCAGCCAGGCTCCCGCCCGGTTCACCGTGTCGGGGGACCCGTATCCGAGGCGGTGCGCGGAGAGCATGGCGCCGCAGACGCAGCGTGCGCCGCGAGCGTTCCGCAGTCGGTACGGGGTGTTCTGCCAGCCCCATTCGGTCAGGATCCGCCGGGCGTAGCCGAGATGGGCCGAGGGCCGCAGGTCGCTCTGGCCGACCCGCCGCCAGACGTGGAGGCGGTCGGGCAGCACCGCACCCAGGCGTCCCGGCAGCGGACGTTCCCGCGGAGGCGCGGCGGGTAGCGTCCGCAAGGAGTCGTCGATGAGCCGGTCCACGGGGACGGAGAGCAGACTCCGCCAGTCGGCGGGGCGTGCGGGTGCGGGGTCGGGCTCAGAGGCGGTCCCGTACGTCACCCCGTGCGCGATCCGGTGCTCGGACGGGGCCCCGGGGCCGTGCTCCGCCGGACGGGTCAGGGTGGGGGCGGACTCGGCGGCGGTGTGCTCCCAGCCCGCGATGATCCGCTGCCATGCCTGGGTGTCGTGGAGCTGGGCCGCTTGGGCGTCGAGCTCGTCGGGGGTGAGGAGAGCGGTCGCCATGAGTGCGTCATCTCCGTACATTTCGGTCCTCGGTGTGAGGTGAATGTCGGTCACGCACGGCGATCGCTCCACTGGAGCGTGGCGTTCGGGTGTGTGTCGTTCGTGGGCGGGTGACGTCAGGGCTCCGGGCCCGGCCCGGAGCCGGGGACGTTCGGCCCTCGGCCCCCGCGCCGGGCCCGGACCTGGCGACGTTCGGCCCCCGGGCCGGGCCTGCCCTCGCGGCGCCTGACTGGACCCCGCCTGGGGCCCTTCCCACCCCGGGCCCCTTCCGCCCCGGCCCCTTCCGGCCCGGGTCACTTCCCGCCTGGGGCCTGTCAGGCTCCGTCGGCCCTCGCGGGGCCCGTGGGCGCTACGTTCCCTGGGGTGGGGTGACCGGGAGGCCGGTGGCGCGCCATGCCTGGAAGCCGCCGATCAGGTCGGTGGCCCGACGCAGTCCCAGCTGCCGTAGCGAGGCGACCGCGAGGCTGGACGCGTAGCCCTCGTTGCAGATCACGACGACGGGGAGATCGTGGCCGACCGCCTCGGGGGCCCGATGGCTGCCCTGGGGGTCGAGCCGCCACTCCAGCTCGTTGCGTTCGACGACCAGCGCGCCGGGGATCAGCCCGTCGCGGTCGCGGAGTGCCGCGTAGCGGATGTCCACCAGCAGGGCTCCGGCCTCGGCTGCCGCGGCGGCCTCCCGCGGGCCGATCCGGTCGTACCCGGCCCTGACCCGCTCCAGCAGTTCGTCGATGCCCACGGGGGCCTCGACGCCCTCCGGGGCCGAAGCGCCCGTGCTGATGGCGTCCGAGGTGTTCTCGGTCCTGTTCTCGCTCACTGCCAGTCCTCCGGACTCTCGGTCTGCTCCAGGCGGAGCACCGGGCCGGTGCGGCTGAAGCGGCGGATGCGGGGCAGCGGCGGGTAGTAGGCGTGGACGGAGACGGCGTGCACATCGACGGAGGCGTTGAGCACCTCGTGGACGTGGTTCCTGCCGAAGGCCCTGCCCTGGCCGCTCGTCAGCTCCCTCGACCGGTCCACCCCGTCGGTCAGCTCCAGAGTCTTCCAGCCGTCGGTGGGCAGCCGTACGGCCAGCGAGTGCTCCTGGAGGGTGCCCGCGGCAGTGGTGAACGCGCCGACCGAGTCGGCGTGATCGTGCCAGCCCGTGCCGGTGCCCGGAGGCCAGCCGATCAACCAGGCCTCACTGCCGCCCGGCCCGTCGAGCCGGATCCAGGTGCGGCCCTCCGGATCGAGCGGGAGCGAGGCGATGAGCGCCGCGTCCCGCGCGGTGCGGCGGACGAAGTCGAGCAGCTCCGTGACCGTGGGGCCGGAGCCGGACGGGCCCGGCCGCACCTCGGGGGAGCCGGGCGTCGGCAACGGGTCGGAAAAAGCGAGCCCGGACCCCAGCACGGATCCGGAACCGGACCTGGAAGCGGGCGAGGGCCCCGGCGTCGGGACAGCGGCAGCGGCCAGCACGTCGGAGGCGGCGGCAGGGGGTACGGATACGGGTGCGGAGTCGGCCGCGGGCGTGGGCACGGCGGCGGTACGAGGGGAAGACACGAGGACCGTCCTGAGAGTTCGCGCGAGAGGCCGACCGCGCGCACAACAGCACGGGACCGGCGGAGGAAGGCGATTCAGCAGGACGGGCGACACACGCAGCCCGCGTAACGGACGAGGTCCATATGGACCCGCCGCCACAGGCGCACGTCGGTGTCGGTCATGATCTGGAGTACACCATGTGCGTCCGTGAGGGTCAATGTGCGCCCCGGACCGTCGATGTACGCGGTCAAGGGCTTGCGTGCGCCGGACAGTCAGCACGCGTCAGCGAGGGCATACGTACCCACCAAGGGCATCCGCACCGCACCAATCCGCACCCCCGAAAGTCGGCGCTGCCCGTGCTGGGCCTCGCCCGTGCGGGACTTCGTCCGTACGAGACTTCGCCCATGCGGGACCTCGTCCGTACGAGACTTCGCCCATGCGGGGCCTCATCCGCCCTGTCCCTCATTCGCCCTGATACCCCGCGCGTTCGCGACAGCCGCCGCGCGCGCGAGGATCAGCGGGGCCGGGCGGCCCCGTCGGCGTGGACCCGGGCGCGGGACCCGGGGGGCTGTTCCGGTCCCGGGTCCTCGTCGGCGGGGTCCTCCTCGGAATCCCCGGGCGTCACCGGCCGCGCCCTCTCCGGCTCCGAGGGGTCCTCCACGGCGCGGGGCCCGCGGCCCAGCGCGGCCAGGGTCGCGGTGTGCAGCTCCGCCGGATGGACGCCGCTGAAGGCCGCCGTCAGATGCCCGTCCGGCCTGACCAGCAGCACGGTGTGGGCCGATGCCCCCGGGTAGCTCTCGGTGACCAGCAGCTCCGCCGTCACGGGCAGCGCCGCCACGGCGTCCGTCAGACGCGGCATGACGCCCGCCGTCCGCCAGTGCCGCCGGTCCCACACACCCGTTCCGGGCGCGACCAGGACGACCAGCGGATGCCCCTGACCGAGCCGCTCCCGCAGCCGTACCGTCGTCCCGTCCGGGGCCGTCACCCGTACATCGGCGACCGGCGCACCGGGGGGCGTACCGACGGCCGTGTGCGCCTCGGAGTGCGGCGGTGCGAGGGGGGAGTGCGAGTACGAGGGGGGCGCGCCCAGTGCGCCACGCCCCAGATGCCCGTCGGCGAGCAGGCTGTCGTGACCGCGAGCGGCCCCAGGGATCAGGGCCCGCAGGCCGCCTCCGCCGCGCAGTATCGGCAGGGACTGGTCGGCGGCGCGCAGCCGGGAGGCCACCGCGGCCCGCCGCTCGGACTGGTAGCTGTCGAGCAGTGGGTCGGCGGGACCGTCGTGCCAGGCGTGGGCCAGTTTCCAGGCCAGGTTCTCGGCGTCCCGGATCCCCTCGTCCAGGCCCTGGGTGCCCAGGGCACCCAGCAGGTGCGCCGCGTCCCCCGCGAGGAAGGCGCGCTGCCGTCGCCAGCGGCGGGCGAGCCGGTGGTGGAGCGTGTGGACGCCGGTGTCCAGCAGCTCGTACGCCGGGGTCTCGCCGCACCAGCCCGCCAGGCTGTCCCGGATACGGGTGATCAGGGCTTCGGGGGTGACCAGTTCACCACGAGGCGGCAGCAGCCAGTCGACCCGCCAGACCCCGTCCGGCAGCGGGCGGGCGCTGATCTCGGCGCCCGCGGTGCGCCAGGGGGGCTGCCGGTGCAGGACGGCCTCGCCGGGCCAGGGCAACTCGGCCCGGAGCGCCGCGACGGCGTGCCGCTCCACCGCCGTACGGCCGGGGAAGCGGATGTCCAGCAGCTTGCGCACGGTCGAGCGGGCGCCGTCGCAGCCGACCACGTAACTCCCGCGCCACCAGGTCGACGAGGGGCCCTTGGTGTGCACCGTGACACCGTGCGGATCCTGCTCCAGGGTGTCGATCCGGCTCGGTGGCCCCATCTGGACCAGCGGTTCCGCCGCGGCCGCGGCCCGCAGCGCGACGCTCAGCGCGTGTTGCGGGATGTGCAGCGGGGCGGGCGGCAGCGCTTCCGCGGACCGCACGTCCGGCGCCGGGCCGTCGCCGTCGCCCGGGTTCTCGCCCTGGACCCCGGCCCCGAGCGCGTCGCCGTCCAGCGGCACGTGGCGGACCAGTTGCTTCCGGCGCATCGAGCGCCACCCGGACCAGCGCAGCCCCACCCGGTCCAGGTCCCGGCAGCCCAGACGGTCCATCAGGTCGGCGGTGTCCTCGCGCAGCACGACCGTACGGGCGAGCCGGGGCTCCTCCGTACCGGTGCCCTCGCCGAGGACGACCGAGGGGACGCCCTGGGCGGCGAGGGCCAGCGACAGGGTCAGACCGACAGGTCCGGCGCCGACGACGATCACCGGGTCCACGGCGCTCACTCTCCGGCCCGTACGGTCGAGCTGACGGACCGTACGGTCATGCTGACGGCCCACAGAGACCTGTGGGCCGTGGCAGGGGAAGCCGGATACGTGATCACAGAACGTATGCAACCCACTGGTGGTGCTTGCGTCAAGTGACCGAGGCAGCGGCGCGTGCGCCGCTGCCTCGAATGCTCCTGCCGGGAGAACCCGGTGGGGGTCAGTCCTTCGTCGCTCCGGTCCCACCGGCACCGTCGGTCCCGGTGCCCGCGCCCCCTGCGCCCCCGGTGTCCTGGCCGGCCCCGGCGGTCACCGCGTCGACGGTTCCGGGCGCCGCCTGGACGGCCGGGGCGACCGCGATACCGGTCTTGGCGCGGCGGCCGCGCTTCTCGATCCAGGTGGCCAGCGACGACAGCAGCAGACACAGCAGGATGTAGATCGTGCCGATGACGGCGATCGTGGAGACGTACGGGTACTGCCCGTTCACCTGGGTGTTGGAGGCGATCAGACGCGCGGTCTGGAGCAGCTCCGGGTACAGGATGATGAAGCCGAGCGAGGTGTCCTTCAGGGTCACCACGAGCTGGCTGATGATCGTCGGCAGCATGGACCGGACGGCCTGCGGCATCAGGACGGTGACCATGACCTGCGTCTTGCGCATGCCGAGCGCGTACGCGGCCTCGCTCTGGCCGCGGGGGACCGCGTTGACACCGGCGCGCAGCACCTCGGCCTGGACACAGCCGTTGTAGATCGACAGCCCCGCGGCCAGCGCCCACATCGAGTAGTCGGTGAGGAAGCCGACCCAGATCGCGTAGATCGTGATCAGCAGCGGGAGCGAGCGGAACAGCTCGATGAACGTGGTCGCCGCCCAGCGGACCGGCTTGTGCTCGGAGAGCCGGCCCACCGCGAGCACCACTCCGAGGACGAGCGAACCGACCGCGGCCAGACCGAACGCCTTCAACGTGGCGACGAGGGCGTCGGCGATGTTCTGCCGGATCCCCGCGTAGTTGAAGATGTCCCACATCTCGGGGGCGAGGTGCCCCTTGTCGGCCAGCCGCACCACGCTGATGACGATCAGCGCCGCGATGAGGAGGGAGCCGACGACGGCGTAGATCCGGTTGCGGACGAGAGCCTTGGGGCCCGGTGCGTCGTAGAGAACGCTGGCGCTCATCGGGCGACCTCCATACGACGCTCCAGCAGCCGGAAGAGGCCGCTGATGGTAAACGTGACGACCAGGTAGCCGAGGGCCACCCAGATGAAGACGGGGACGATGTCGTACCCCTTGTCGCTCATCAGCTTCTGCCAGCCGAAGAGCTCGGCGTTGCTGAAGGCGCCGGCGATCGCGGAGTTCTTGGTGAGCGCGATGAAGATGCTGCTCATCGGCGGGATGACGGTCCGCGTCGCCTGGGGGAGCACCACGATGCTCAGGGTCTGGGAGAAGGTCATCCCGATCGAGCGGGCGGCCTCCGCCTGGCCCAGCGGCACGGTGTTGATGCCGGAGCGGACCGCCTCGCACACGAACGAGGAGGTGTAGAAGCCGAGCGCCAGCGAGCCGAGGACGAACGGGCTCATCCCCGGGAAGAGGATCTCCGGGACGACGAAGAAGAAGATCAGGAAGAGCAGCGTCAGCGGGGTGTTGCGCATCAGCGTCACCCAGGCGGTGCCGAAGTACCGCAGCGGCGGCACCGGCGACACCCGGAACCCGGCGATGGCCACACCGAGAACCAGGGCGATAACCGAGCTGACGGCGGTGATCGACACGGTTCCTATGAAGCCGTCGCGGAACGCTGGGAAGTTGTCGAGCAGTACGTTCATGAGGTCTCCGCGTCGGCGGTCATCGGCATCGGGGGCAGGGGAAGGAGGGCGTCCCGCTCGCCCGCCGCGCCCGAGGCGGTTCGGACAGGGCGGGCGGCGTACGGGACGCCCGGGTCACACGCGAGGCATCGGTGACGAGGTGTCGGCCCGCGGACGGCTGAAGGGGGTCGGCCGCGGACCGAGGGCGTCAGTAGCGCTCGATGGCCGGCGGCTCGGTGTAGTCCGAGCCGGACAGGCCGAGGGTGGCCTCGTAGATCTTCTTGTACGTGCCGTCCTTGACGCGGTCCTCCAGCGACTTGCTGATGGCCTCGCGCAGCACCTTGTCGTCCTTGTCCAGGCCGACGCCGTAGGGCTCGTCGGTGAACGGCTTGCCGACGACCTTGAGCTTGCCGTTGTTGGCCGCGGCGTAGCCCTTGAGGATCGAGTCGTCCGTGGTGACGGCGTCGACCTGCTGGGTCAGCAGCTGCTGCACGCAGTCGGAGTACTTGGCCAGCTCGACGACGCTCGCGCCGTACTCCGGCTTCTTGATCTCCTGGAGCGGCGTGGAGCCGACGATCGAGCAGACCTTCTTGCCCTTCACCGCGTCCTTGCCGGTGATCGACGTCTCGTCCTTGCGCACCAGGAGGTCCGCGCCCGCCTTGTAGTACGGACCGGCGAAGCCGACCTGCTTCTTGCGCTCGTCGTTGATCGTGTAGGTGCCGACGTAGTAGTCGACCTGGCCCTTGGAGATGGCCGTCTCACGGACACCGGAGTCGACGGTCTTCCACTCGATCTGCTTCTCCGAGAAGCCGAGGTCGGCCGCGACCATCTTGGCGATCTCGATGTCGAAGCCGGAGCGCTCCTTGGTCGCCTGGTCCTCGAAGCCGAGGTAGGGCTGGTCGGCCTTGGCGCCGATGATCAGCTTGCCCCGCTCCTTGGCCTTCTTGAAGACCGGCGAGTCCAGGGTGACGTCCTTGGCCGCGGTGTACGTGGGCAGCTCGGGGGCGTCGGAGGAACCGGGCTTGGTGCCGCCCGGCTTGTCACCGGCGGAGCCCTCCTTGCCGCCGCACGCGGTCGCGGTCAGGGCGAGTACGGCGATGGCCGCGACGGCGGCCGACTTGCGGAGCTTCATGCGAGCAGTCCTTAAGGTCGTGGGTCGTTGTCATCGGGCGGTCGGGCACTCAGGCGTTCAGTGCCTCGCGCCTTCGGGCGGTCCGCCCCGGGTGGTCCGCCGTCAGTGGTGAAGGATCTTCGACAGGAAGTCCTTGGCCCGGTCGCTGCGCGGATTACTGAAGAACTGCTCCGGCGTGGCCTCTTCGACGATCTTGCCGTCGGCCATGAACACCACGCGGTTGGCGGCGGAGCGGGCGAAGCCCATCTCGTGGGTGACGACGATCATCGTCATCCCGTCCCGGGCCAGCTGCTGCATGACCTCGAGGACCTCGTTGATCATCTCCGGGTCGAGAGCCGACGTCGGCTCGTCGAACAGCATGACCTTCGGGTCCATCGCCAACGCCCGCGCGATCGCGACGCGTTGCTGCTGACCGCCGGAGAGCTGGGCCGGGTACTTGTCGGCCTGTACGCCGACTCCCACCCGGTCGAGCAGGGTCCGGGCCTTCTCCTCCGCGGCCTTCTTGTCGGCCTTGCGGACCTTGACCTGGCCCAGCATGACGTTCTCCAGCACCGTCTTGTGTGCGAAGAGATTGAACGACTGGAAGACCATGCCCACGTCGGCGCGCAGCCGGGCCAGCTCCTTGCCCTCCTGGGGCAGGGGCTTGCCGTCGATCGTGATCGCGCCCGAGTCGATCGTCTCCAAGCGGTTGATCGTGCGGCACAGCGTGGACTTGCCGGACCCGGAGGGCCCGATGACGACCACGACCTCGCCCCGGGCGACGGTCAGGTCGATGTCCTGGAGCACATGCAGCGCGCCGAAGTGCTTGTTGACGTTGCTCAGTACGACCAGGTCGGTCGCCGCAGGTGCGGCCTCCTCGGCGGCCTTGGTCACTGAAACTCCGCTCATCGGCTTCTTGCTCCGTCCTCCTCGGTTGCCAAGGACCCTAGTGACGCAGTGCGACCAGCGTCATTACATCTGAGCGGAAATTGAGGATAACGATCCGGCCGCAACCGGACACTCCGTGTGAACGGGACGCTCCGCTCCGCCGTCGGGGCGTACCGGGTGCATAACGGAAACCCCTGGGAAACCGACGGGCTCTTGACTGGGTGCCGGTCATCGGCGTGGATTCCTTGAGCGGTGCCGATGTGAAGCGGCGCTGAACGGGAAGCCTCACCGGGGCTGCCCCGGCTGAAGCGCCGATTAAGGTCGGGCTTTCAGCCGGTGACGCCGTGCGACGGAGAGGACGGAGAGGAGGCCCGTGAGACTGCTGCTCGTCGAGGACGACGACCATGTCGCGGCGGCCCTGTCCGCCGTGCTCGCGCGCCACGGGTTCCAGGTCAAGCACGCCCGCAGCGGCGAGGAGGCCCTGCGCGCGCTGCTGCCCGCCGAGAAGGAGCCCTTCGGGGTGATCCTCCTCGACCTCGGCCTGCCCGACCAGGACGGATACGAGGTCTGCGGCAAGATCCGCAAGCGCACCGCGACCCCCGTGATCATGGTGACCGCCCGCGCCGACGTGCGCTCGCGCATCCACGGACTCAACCTCGGCGCCGACGACTACGTCACCAAGCCCTACGACACCGGCGAACTGCTCGCCCGTATCCACGCGGTGGCCCGGCGCACCACCAGCGGCGAGGACACCGGGCCCACCCCGGTCGCCGCCCTGCGCCTGGGCCCGGTCGCCATCGAGCTGCCGACCCGGCGGGTCAGCGTCGGCGGCGAGGAGGTCCAGCTCACCCGCAAGGAGTTCGACCTGCTGGCCCTGCTCGCCCAGCGGCCCGGCGTCGTCTTCCGCCGCGAGCAGATCATCAGCGAGGTGTGGCGCACCAGCTGGGAGGGGACCGGGCGCACGCTGGAGGTCCACGTCGCCTCCCTGCGCTCCAAGCTGCGGCTGCCCGCCCTGATCGAGACCGTGCGGGGCGTCGGCTACCGGCTCGTCGCGCCGTCCGCGTAACAGGCGGGTACGTCCCCGGTGCGCACCCGTCTCCTCCCGCTGCTCATCATGCTGATGGCGGCCATCCTGATCACCCTCGGCCTCCCGCTCGGGGTGAGCGTCGCCGCCGCCGAACAGCAGCGCCTCGTGGTCGACCGCATCGACGACACGGCGCGGTTCGCCGCCCTCGCGCAGTCCATCACCGACACCTCGCCGGACAGCGAGGAACGCCGCCGGATCCTCCAGACCGACCTGGAGGTCTACACCTCGGTGTACGACATCCGGGCGGGCGTCTTCTTCCGGGACGACCGGGCTCTGGCGAAGGCGCCCAGCCTCTGGACCCTGCCCGCCGAGGGGGAGGGGCGTACGGCCTTCAAGGAGGCGCTGCTGGGGCGCCGCTCGCACGACCCCCCGCAGGTGTGGCCCTGGCGCGACGGCCGGGTCGTCGTCGCCTCGCCCGTCGTCCGCGACGGGGACGTCGTCGCCGTGGTCGTGATCGACTCGCCCACCGGCGAGATGCGCTCGCGGACCCTGCGGACCTGGCTGTTCATCGGCCTCGGCGAGGCCCTGGCCCTGCTGGTGGCGATCGGCGCGGCCGTCCGGCTCACCGGCTGGGTGCTGCTGCCCGTACGGACCCTGGACGCGGCCACCCACGACATCGCCGGGGGGCGGATGCGCTCCCGGGTCGCGGCCCTGGCGGGGCCGCCGGAACTCAGACGCCTGGCGCGTTCGTTCAACGAGATGGCAGACAACGTCGAAGACGTTCTGGAGCAGCAGCGCGCCTTCGTAGCCGACGCCTCCCACCAATTGCGCAACCCGCTCGCCGCCCTCCTCCTGCGCATCGAACTGCTCGCCCTGGAGCTGCCCGACGGCAACGAGGAGATCGCCGCCGTGCGCACCGAGGGCAAGCGGCTGGCCCGGGTCCTGGACGACCTCCTCGACCTCGCGCTCGCCGAGCACGCCGAGGCGGACCTCCAGCTGACCGACATCGTCCCGCTCACCGCCGAGCGCGTCGCCTCCTGGCGCCCGATGGCGGAGGAGAAAGGCGTCCAGCTCACCCTGGACGGGGTTCCGGCGGCCACCGCGTGGGCCGACCCCATCGCGCTCTCCAGCGCCCTGGACGCGGTGATCGACAATGCCCTGAAGTTCACCCCCGCCGGAGAGGACGTACGGGTCACGGTCGCCGCGACCGCCGACGCGACGAGTGTCGTCGTCGCCGACCGGGGCCCGGGGCTCAGCGAAGCGGAGCTGGAGCGCGTCGGGGACCGCTTCTGGCGCAGCACCCGCCACCAGAACGTCAGCGGGTCGGGCCTCGGCCTCTCCATCTCCCGGGCCCTGCTCGCGGCGGGCGGCGGCTCGATCGCGTACGAGCACCACGAGCCGCACGGGCTGCGGGTGAGGGTGTCGGTGCCCCGCCACTCACCGCGCGGCTGAAGGCCCCGCCCCGCCACTCCGCCCGGCCCGACGACGTCCCCGCTCACCGGCGGTGGACGTCAGCCCTCATCGAGCGGTGGATGTCACGGCTTCACCGAGCGGTAGTAGTCCTTGGCGCCCTCGTGCACGTCCAGCGGGTCGGTGTAGATCGCCGTCCGCAGGTCCACCAGCTGAGCGGCGTGCACCTCCCGGCCGATCCGGTCCCGGCTGTTGATCACGGTCCGGGTGAAGGCCTCGGTCAGCGCCGGGTCCGTGCGGTCGGTCGTCACCAGCAGATTGGAGACGGCGACCGTGGGCACCGCCTGGCCCTGCTGGGCCGCCGGGTAGGCGTCGGCGGGCATCATCGCGGACCGGTAGAAACGGGTGGGACCGTTCGCCGCCTGCAACCTCGCCACCAGGTCGGCCTCCAGCGGCACCAGCCGGACGTCGAAACGCCCCGACAGCTCCTGGACCGCCGCCGTCGGCAGCCCGCCCGACCAGAAGAACGCGTCGAGCTGCCCGTTCACCAGCCGCACGGGCATCGTGTCGATGCCCACCTGCACGGGGGTGATGTCCTCGTCCGGGGCGAGCCCCGCCGCCGTCAGCAGCCGGTCCGCGACCAGCCGCACCCCGGAACCCTGCTGGCCGACGCCCACCCGCTTGCCCCGCAGATCGGCGACCTCACGGACGTCGGAGTCGCGGGGGACGATCAGCTGGACGTAGTCGTCGTACAGCCGGACACAGCCGCGCAGCCGCTGGGCCCCGGGCCTGCCCTCCCGCAGATAGGTGGCCACGGCGTCGGCGGTGGCGATGGTGAAGTCGGCCTCGCCCGCCGCCACCCGGGCCAGGTTCTGCTGGGAACCCTCGCTGGTCCGCAGCCGTATGGACACCTCGGGCATGTCCTTGGCGAGCGCGCCCTCGAGCCGCTCCCCGTACCGCTGGTAGACCCCGCTGGGCACCCCGGTCGAGAAGGTGAGCGTCCCGCTGGGCTCCCCCTCCCGCTGGGGCAGCAGCCACCACGCGAGCAGCCCGAGCACGACCGCGAGGACAGCGCCCGCCTGAAGGCTGCGCCGGAGGCCGAATCGGGACAGAGCGTGGGGCATGCGCGCGATCCTGCCAGCTCACCCGCCCACTGACCAGGTCTCCCGGTGAGGCCCGGCCCACAGCCGACGGCCCGGGACGCCCCTGTCCGGTGACCGCCTACCCTTGTTCCCATGAGCAGCGGCAACCGGAGCGAAGCAGTGGACGTCCAGAAGAGCTACGAAGTGCGCACTTACGGGTGCCAGATGAACGTCCACGACTCCGAACGGCTGTCGGGTCTCCTGGAGGACGCCGGTTACGTCCGCGCCCCCGAAGGCGCCGACGGCGACGCCGACGTCGTCGTCTTCAACACCTGCGCGGTGCGGGAGAACGCCGACAACAAGCTGTACGGGAACCTCGGCCGGCTCGCGCCCATGAAGACCAAGCGCCCCGGGATGCAGATCGCCGTCGGCGGCTGCCTCGCCCAGAAGGACCGCGACACCATCGTCCGGCGCGCCCCCTGGGTCGACGTCGTCTTCGGCACGCACAACATCGGCAAGCTGCCCGTGCTGCTGGAGCGCGCCCGCGTCCAGGAGGAGGCGCAGATCGAGATCGCCGAGTCCCTGGAGGCCTTCCCCTCCACGCTGCCCACCCGCCGCGAGTCCGCCTACGCGGCGTGGGTCTCCATCTCCGTCGGCTGCAACAACACCTGCACCTTCTGCATCGTCCCGGCGCTGCGCGGCAAGGAGAAGGACCGCCGCACCGGCGACATCCTGGCCGAGATCGAGGCCCTGGTCGCCGAGGGCGTATCCGAGATCACCCTGCTCGGGCAGAACGTCAACGCCTACGGCTCCGACATCGGCGACCGCGAGGCCTTCTCCAAGCTGCTGCGCGCCTGCGGAAAGATCGAGGGCCTGGAGCGCGTCCGGTTCACCTCGCCGCACCCCCGCGACTTCACCGACGACGTCATCGCCGCCATGGCCGAGACGCCGAACGTGATGCCGCAGCTCCACATGCCGATGCAGTCCGGCTCCGACCGCGTCCTGAAGGCGATGCGCCGCTCCTACCGCCAGGAGCGCTTCCTCGGGATCATCGAGAAGGTGCGGGCCGCGATGCCGGACGCCGCCATCTCCACCGACATCATCGTGGGCTTCCCCGGCGAGACCGAGGAGGACTTCGAGCAGACGATGCACGCGGTCCGCGAGGCGCGGTTCGCCAACGCGTTCACCTTCCAGTACTCCAAACGCCCCGGGACCCCTGCCGCCGACATGGACGGCCAGATCCCCAAGGAGGTCGTGCAGGAGCGGTACATGCGGCTGTCCGCCCTCCAGGAGCAGATCTCCTGGGACGAGAACAAGAAGCAGGTCGGCCGCACCCTGGAGGTCATGGTCGCCGAGGGCGAGGGCCGCAAGGACGGCGCGACGCGGCGCCTCTCCGGCCGGGCCCCCGACAACCGCCTGGTCCACTTCACCCAGCCCGAGCAGAGCGTGCGCCCCGGCGACGTGGTGACCGTCGAGATCAGCTACGCCGCCCCGCACCACCTGCTCGCCGAGGGCACCCCGCTCGCCGTACGGGCCACCCGCGCGGGCGACGCCTGGGAGAAGCGCACCACGGCCGCGGCCGCCAAGCCCGCCGGTGTGATGCTCGGCCTGCCCGGAATCGGCGCCCCGGCCCCCCTCCCGGCCGTCGCGGCCCCGGCCTGCGGGACGGGCTGAACCGGCCCGGTACAGGGGCGCGAACGGCTGCCGGGCCGCGCGACCGGATCGCGGGCACGACCGGCCGGACCGGCTGACGCATTTCCCCGCGGGCGCAACCGCTGGACGGACCGGACCGCGGGCACGACAGGCTGACGGGCGGACCGGCCACCGGTCTCCCCGGCCCGGCCCGGGGAGACCGGCAGTACGCTGACCGGCATGCTTGTCGCCGCCGCCGTGTGCCCCTGCCCGCCGCTCCTGGTGCCCGAGGTCGCCGCCGGGGCCGCGCCCGAGCTCGATGCCGCCCGTGACGCCTGCCTCGACGCCCTGGGGGTGCTCGCCGCCGCGCGCCCGGACCTGCTCGTCGTCGTCGGGCCGGGCGACGAGGGGGAAGCCGGTTTCTACCCGGCCGGGGCGCGCGGCTCCTTCCGGGGCGTCGGCGTCGGCCTCGACGTGGCGCTGGGCGACGGGCGGGACGGTGCTCCGGGCGGCCGTCCGCTGCCGCAGTCCCTCGCGGTGGGCGCCTGGCTGCTGGGCCGGACCCGCTGGACGGGCGCACCCGTCGAGGGGCTCGTGGTGGACACCCGGAGCGGTGCCCGCCAGTGCGCGGCGGCCGGAGCGGACCTGGCCCGGCGGGCGGAGCGCGTCGCGCTGCTTGTGGTGGGCGACGGCAGCGCCTGCCGGACGCTCAAGGCACCCGGCTACCTCGACGAGCGGGCCGCCGCGTTCGACCACGGGGCCACCGAAGCGCTCGGCTCCGCGGACCTGGACGCCCTCGCGGCCCTCGACCCGGGGCTCGCCCGCGAACTCAAGGCCGCGGGCCGTGCCCCCTGGCAGCTGCTCGGCGGCGCCGCACGGAGCGCCGGACTGGCCGGACGACTGCTGTACGAGGACGCCCCGTACGGCGTGGGCTACACCGTCGCCGCCTGGTCCTGAACAGGCCGGGCGCCCGCTCCGCGCGACCGGCCCCGGACAGCCCGATGGCGGGTGCGGAGCTTGAAGCTCCGCACCCGCCATCGGGGGGCGTCACCGCGTCAGGAGGCGGGCGGCGGCGGAGGCGGGGTGTGGCCCGGGGTGCCGGGGGGCGTACCGGGAGCCCCGGGGGTGCCGTGTGCCCCCGGAGCTCCAGGGGTGCCGGGAGTGCCGTGCGCCCCGGGGGCGCCCGGCGTACCGGTCGGACCGCCCTCCTTCTGGCCCAGCTTGTCCACCGCTTCCTTGGCCTTGCGCGTGCCCGAGTCGATCTTGTCGCTGTACTTGCCCTTGGTCTTCTGGTCGACGGTACGCGCGGCCTTGTCGAGACCCTGCTCGATCTTGCCCCCGTGCTGCTGCGCGAGGTCGCCGACCTTGTCCTTGGCCGGTCCCAGCTTGGCCTTCAGGTTGTCCAGGAACCCCATTGGGTCACCTTCCGTGCAGTGAGGACTGTCTGCGGGAGCGTTCTCCCACCCCCATTGTCCGCCACCTGCCCCTCCCTGCCGACTTTACTCGCCCTTTAGCGTTTCCCTGACGCTTTCAGGGACCCCTGGCGGAGGTCCGGGAGGCCGCGGGAGGTGGCGCCGGAGGCCCCGGGGCCGTGGTCCGGGCAGGCCCGTGCAGTGGTGCGGGAGGGGCCCGGGGATTTGGGAGACTGTGACGGTGATCCCTCCCGCTTCCGCCCCCCGCGTCATCACCGTCGTCGGCCCCACCGCCGCCGGAAAATCGGATCTGGGGGTCTTTCTCGCCCAGCGGCTCGACGGCGAGGTGATCAACGCCGACTCCATGCAGCTCTACCGGGGGATGGACATCGGCACGGCGAAGCTGACGCTCCCCGAGCGCGACGGGGTACCCCACCGCCTGCTGGACATCTGGAACGTCACCGAGGCCGCCAGCGTCGCCGAGTACCAGCGCCTCGCCCGGCAGGAGATCGACCGGCTCCTCGCCGAGGGCCGCACCCCGGTCCTGGTCGGCGGTTCCGGGCTGTACGTGAAGGGCGCCATCGACGCCCTGGAGTTCCCCGGTACGGACCCCGGAGTGCGAGCCCGCCTCGAAGCGGAACTGGCCGAGCGCGGTTCCGGTGCCCTGCACACCCGGCTCGCGGAGGCCGACCCGGAGGCAGCCCGGTCCATCCTCGCGAGCAACGGCCGCCGGATCGTCCGCGCCCTCGAAGTCATCGAGATCACCGGCAGACCCTTCACCGCCAACCTCCCCGGGGAGCGGCCCGTCTACGACGCCGTCCAGATCGGCGTCGACGTGGACCGCCCCGAACTAGACGAACGCATCGCCGCCCGCGTCGACCGGATGTGGGAGACGGGGCTCGTGGACGAGGTCCGGGCCCTGGAGGCGGCCGGGCTGCGCGAGGGACTCACCGCCTCCCGGGCGCTCGGCTACCAGCAGATCCTGGCAGCGCTCGCGGGGGAGTGCACCGAGGACGAGGCGCGGGCCGAGACCGTACGCGCCACCAAGCGTTTCGCGCGCCGTCAGGACTCGTGGTTCCGCCGTGACCCGCGCGTCGTCTGGCTCGGCGGCGGGCGCCGTGACCGGGGGGAACTCCCGCGGCGCGCCCTGACGTTGATCGAACGGGCGGTCACAGCCTGATCACGTGATGGCATCGGGACGCCCCGCCCGTCAGTTCGGCACCCGTGACCGTGCCATCATCGAGCATCGATCCACCAGTGGAGTCCGAGTTGGGAGGGCGCGTGGCGATGGAGGCCGGCCCTCGCGACACGGAGCAGCGCGACACCGAGCACGACGTACCGCCGCCGCGGGAGAGCGCGGGACGGCTGAGCCCGGACGGGCCCGACGAGCAGGACGTGACCCCGGAGGTCGAGGTCGAGCTCCGGCCCGCCGGGAGACTGCGGATCTGGCAGCTCGCGCCCATCGTGATGCTCGCCGCGGTCGGCTCGCTGATGTTCGCCTTCCCGCTCGCCTTCGAGTTCGGTGACGGCGGCGCCGTGGTCGCCATGCTGGGGCTCCTGATCAGCGGCTGCGCCGCGGGCTGGGGCATGATGGCCGCCCGCCGCGTCGGCCACACCTGGCCCGGTCTGCCCGCCCGGGGCTCGGGGGACCGCCCCGACTGGCGGGTGATCGCCCTGTACGCCGCCACGGCCGCCGCGCTCGTCGCCCTCGCCGTCTGGCGGGTCGCCCGCCTCCGCTGAGACGCGCGCAGGGGCGGGCCGGGTCGGCCGGGCGGACTGTCGGCGCCGCCTCGTACAGTTGACCCGTGAGCACCTCGCAGATCGCCTTCCTCAAGGGTCACGGCACCGAGAACGACTTCGTGATCATCCCCGACCCGGACAACGCCCTGGTCCTGCCCGCCTCCCTCGTCGCCCGGCTCTGCGACCGCCGGGCCGGGATCGGCGGAGACGGACTGCTGCACGTCGTGCGGTCCGCCGCGCACCCCGAGGCGCGGGCCATGGCGGACGAGGCCGAGTGGTTCATGGACTACCGCAACGCGGACGGATCGATCGCCGAGATGTGCGGCAACGGGGTGCGGGTCTTCGCCCATCACCTCCAGCGCGCGGGCCTCGTCGAGGAGGGCGACCTGGCCGTCGCCACCCGGGCCGGCGTCAAGCGGGTGCACCTCGCGAAGAACGGCGACATCACGGTCTCCATGGGGCGCGCCCTGCTGCCCGAGGACGGTGTCACGGTCAGTGTCGGCGACCGCAGCTGGCCCGCCCGCAACGTCAACATGGGCAACCCCCACGCGGTCGCCTTCGTGGAGGACCTGGACCACGCGGGCGACCTGCTCAGCGCCCCGCCCGTCACGCCCGAGGCCGTCTACCCCGAAGGCGTCAACGTCGAGTTCGTCGTCGACCGGGGTCCGAACCACGTCGGGATGCGCGTCCACGAGCGGGGCTCGGGCGAGACCCGCTCCTGCGGCACCGGGGCCTGCGCGGTCGCCGTCGCCGCCGCCCGCCGGGACGGCGCCGACCCCGCCGGGACCGGCCTGCCCGTGACGTACACGGTGGACCTCCCCGGCGGCACCCTGGTCATCACCGAGCACCCCGACGGCGGCATCGACATGACCGGACCCGCCGTGATCGTCGCCGAGGGCACCATCGACCCGGCCTGGCTCGACGCCCCCTGACGGCTCCCGGAGCCCGGCATCCGGGGCACCGGCAGCCGATGCCCCGGCGCCCCGCCCGCTCGAAACGGTGATCGGGCGGAGGTTCCCTCGAATGGGTGATCCGTTTCACGCTGGGCGAGAGCTGGACTGCGCCACGTGGTGGGCTCGGTAGCATCAAGCACCGGCCCCGAGGCGCATCCAGCCCTCGCCCCGCCGGTCGACGCCGGAGGTGCCCCGATGAGTGCAGAGGCCGCCGATCCCGGTGCTCCCCTTCGCAGGCGGAGCCGCCCCCGGATCGATCTGCGCAGACTGGGCCGGGTCGCGCTGCGCGGGCCGGTCTCCCGCGACCGGCTGCCGGACGCCATCGGCCACGTCGCCGAGGCGCACCGCGCCCACCATCCCGACGCCGACCTGACCATCCTGCACCGGGCCTACGTCCTCGCGGAGTCCTCGCACCGCGGCCAGATGCGCAAGAGCGGCGAGCCGTACATCACGCACCCGCTGGCCGTCACCCTGATCCTCGCCGAGCTGGGCGCGGAGACCACCACCCTCACCGCCTCCCTGCTCCACGACACCGTCGAGGACACGGATGTGACGCTCGATCAGGTGCGGGAGCAGTTCGGCGAGGAGGTCTGCTACCTGGTCGACGGCGTCACCAAGCTGGAGAAGGTCGACTACGGCGCCGCCGCCGAGCCGGAGACCTTCCGCAAGATGCTCGTCGCCACCGGCAACGACGTCCGGGTCATGTCGATCAAGCTCGCCGACCGGCTGCACAACATGCGCACCCTCGGGGTGATGCGCCCCGAGAAGCAGGCCAGGATCGCCAAGGTCACCCGCGACGTCCTGATCCCCCTCGCCGAACGGCTCGGCGTCCAGGCGCTCAAGACCGAGCTGGAGGACCTGGTCTTCGCGATCCTGCACCCCGAGGAGTACGAGGGCACCCGCGCGCTGATCACCGCCGCGAACGGCGCCGACGCCCCGCTCGACACCATCGCCGACCACGTACGGACCACCCTGCGCGACGCGGGCATCAGCGCCGAAGTCCTCATCCGGCCCCGCCACTTCGTCTCCGTGCACCGGGTCCGCAGGAAACGCGGCGAGCTGCGCGGTACCGACTTCGGGCGGCTGCTCGTCCTCGTCGGGGAGGACGCCGACTGCTATGCCGTCCTCGGTGAGCTGCACACCTGCTTCACCCCGGTGATCTCCGAGTTCAAGGACTTCATCGCCGCCCCCAAGTTCAACCTGTACCAGTCGCTGCACACCGCCGTCGTCGGGCCCGGGGGCGCGGTCGCCGAAGTTCTCATCCGTACGCACCGGATGCACACGGTGGCCGAGGCGGGCGTCGTCGCCCTCGGCAACCCGTACGCCCAGGACCCCGGCGCGGCCCCGTCGGCCGAGCCGTCCGACGAGCGCGCCGACCCGACCCGGCCCGGCTGGCTCTCCCGGCTGCTGGACTGGCAGGAGTCCGCCACCGACCCCGACACCTTCTGGACCACCCTGCGCGCCGACCTCGCCCAGGACCGCGAGATCACCGTCTTCCGCACCGACGGCGGCACCCTCGGGCTGCCCGCCGGGGCCAGCTGCGTCGACGCCGCCTACGCGCAGTACGGCGACCGGGCGCACGCCAGCATCGGGGCCCGCGTCAACGGCCGCCTCGCCACCCTCAGCACCACCCTCAGCGACGGCGACACCGTGCAGCTGCTGCTCGCCCAGGACACCGCCTCGGGCCCCTCCCCGGACTGGCTCGACCACGTCCGTACCCCCGCCGCACGGATCGCGATCACCGGCTGGCTCACCGACCACCCCGACGAGGCGAAGCCCGACCCGGAGACCGTGGACCCCGGCGACCCCACCGAGCCCCTCGTCGGCGCCCCGGCCCGCGGTGTCCCCGGCCGCGCCGCTCCGGGGGCCGCCGCACCCGCCCGCACCCGGTCCGGGCCGCGCACCGCCGACGTCGTCGTCGACGGACCCGACGCCCCGGTACGGCTCGCCGGATGCTGTACGCCGGTGCCGCCCGACGAGCTGACCGGCTTCGTCGTCCGCGGCGGCACGGTCACCGTCCACCGCCGGGAGTGCTCCGCCGTGGCCGCCATGCGGGAGATCGGCCGTGCCCCGGTCGCGGCCCGCTGGGCGGACGCCGAGAGCGGCGGAGCCGCCACGGGCTGCCGGGTCACCCTGGTCGCGGAGTCCTTCGGCCGCCCCCACCTCCTCGCCGACCTCACCGAGGCCATCGCCACCGCCGAAGCGGCGATCGTCTCTGCCACCGTGGAGCCGCCCAGCGAACAGCGGGTCCGCCACACCTACACCCTCCAGCTCCCCGACGCCGCCGGGCTGCCCGCCCTGATGCGGGCGATGCGCGAGGTCCCCGGGGTCTACGACGTCAGCCGCGCCCAGCACCCGGCCGCGACGGGCTGAGCGGCCGCACGGCGGGTCGCGGCCGGCAGACGGGGCGGGCCCCGTTCGGGTGGTGCGGCGCGCGGCTCCCCGGCCCGGCCGCCGCACGCTGGTAGCGGTAGGGGCATGCCGCTCCTCTCCCGCCGCCTGCGGGCCGCCCTGCTGGCCACCGCCTCGGCCACCCTCGTCGCCGCCACCCTGCCCGCGCCGGAGCCCCTCGGCCTCGGCGACCGGCTCTTCCCCGAGCTGGGCAACCCCGGCTACGACGTCCTCGCGTACGACATCGCCTTCACGTACCACGGCTCCAACACCAAGCCGCTGGACGCCGTCACGAAGATCAGCGCCCGCACCACCGCCCCGCTGGACCGGATCAACCTCGACTTCGCCCGGGGAACCGTCCGCGACGTCGAGGTCGACGGGCGGCGCGTCGACTTCGGCAGCAAGAACGAGGACCTCGTCCTCCAGCCGCCCCGCCCCCTCCCCGCGGGTGCCCCGCTGAACATCACCGTCCGCCACACCAGCGACCCGGCCGGGGCCGCGGACGACGGCGGCTGGGTCCGTACCGCCGACGGGCTCGCCATGGCCAACCAGGCCGACGCCGCCCACCGGGTCTTCCCGGGCAACGACCACCCCTCGGACAAGGCGTTCTTCACCTTCCGGATCACCGCCCCGCGCGAGCTGACCGCGGTCGCGGCCGGGCTGCCCGTGGGAGAGACCCGGCACGGTGCCACGACCACCTGGACGTACCGGACCCGGCACCCCATGGCCACCGAACTGGCTCAGGTCTCCATCGGCCGCTCGGCCGTCGCGCACCGCACCGGCCCGCACGGGCTGCCGGTGCGCGACGTCGTCCCGGCCGCCGACCGCGAGAAGCTGGAGCCCTGGCTGAAGAAGACCCCGGCCCAGCTGGAGTGGATGGAGCAGCAGATCGGCCGCTACCCCTTCGAGACGTACGGGGTGCTCGTCGCCGACAGCCCCATCGGGTTCGCCCTGGAGACCCAGACGCTGTCGCTGTTCGGGAAGTCCTTCTTCACCGAGCCCGCCTACCCCCAGTGGTACGTCGACTCCGTGATGGTCCACGAGCTGGCCCACCAGTGGTTCGGCAACAGCGTCTCGCCCGGCACCTGGTCCGACCTATGGCTGAACGAGGGGCACGCCAGCTGGTACGAGGCCCGCCACGCCGCGGAGAACGGCGGACCGACCCTGGAGCGCCGGATGCGCGAGGCATACGAGCTGTCCGACGGCTGGCGCGCGGACGGCGGCCCCCCGGCGCACCCGGACGGCCCGGCCCCGGGACAGAAGCTCAGCCTGTTCCGCCCGGTCGTGTACGACGGCAGCGCTCTGGTGCTCTACGCCCTGCGCCAGGAGATCGGCCAGGCGGCCTTCGACCGGCTGGAGCGCACCTGGGTCCGGGTCCACCGGGACTCCACGGCCACCACCGCGGACTTCACCCGGCTGGCCTCCGGCATCGCCGGACGCGACCTGACCGCCTTCTTCGACGGCTGGCTGTACGCGAGGAAGACGCCGCCGATGCCCGGCCACCCGCAGTGGCGCAGCGCGAAACCCGCGTGACGGGCCCGCCGGGGCCGTGCCACCATCGACGCGTCGGCACGGCGCAGCGCACCGGGGTTCCCGTCGGGGGAATCATCCGGGAAGATCACACGTTGTGACTGGCGTACGTACTTCTCTGACGTAAGGATCCAATGACCTCCTCTTCCTCTCTTCCCCAGGACGCGCAGAACGCGCGGAGCGCCACGGAGTACACCACCGAGAGCCTCACCGAGGCCCGCCGGGCCGACGCCCTGATGGAAGAGGACGTCGCCTGGAGCCAGGAGATCGACGGAGCCCGGGACGGCGAACAGCTCGACCGCACCGAGCGCGCCGCCCTGCGCCGGGTGGCCGGTCTCTCCACCGAGCTCGAAGACGTCACCGAGGTCGAGTACCGGCAGCTGCGCCTGGAGCGCGTGGTGCTGGTCGGCGTCTGGACCTCGGGCACGGTGCACGACGCGGAGATCTCCCTCGCGGAGCTGGCCGCGCTCGCCGAGACGGCGGGCGCCCAGGTGCTGGACGCGGTGTACCAGCGGCGCGACAAGCCCGACCCGGCGACCTACATCGGGTCCGGCAAGGCGCTGGAGCTGCGTGACATCGTCCTCGAATCCGGCGCCGACACCGTCGTCTGCGACGGTGAGCTGAGCCCCGGCCAGCTGATCCACCTCGAAGACGTCGTCAAGGTGAAGGTGGTCGACCGGACCGCCCTGATCCTCGACATCTTCGCCCAGCACGCCAAGTCCCGTGAGGGCAAGGCGCAGGTCTCGCTCGCGCAGATGCAGTACATGCTGCCCAGGCTGCGCGGCTGGGGTCAGTCGCTCTCCCGTCAGATGGGCGGCGGCGGTTCCAGCGGCGGTGGCGGTATGGCCACCCGCGGTCCCGGTGAGACCAAGATCGAGACGGACCGGCGCCGGATCCGCGAGAAGATGGCGAAGATGCGCCGGGAGATCGCGGAGATGAAGACCGGCCGCGAGATCAAGCGGCAGGAGCGCAAGCGCAACAAGGTGCCCTCGGTCGCCATCGCCGGATACACCAACGCGGGCAAGTCCTCCCTGCTCAACCGCCTGACCGGGGCCGGCGTCCTGGTCGAGAACGCCCTGTTCGCCACCCTGGACCCGACCGTCCGCCGGGCCGAGACCCCGAGCGGCCGCGTCTACACCCTGGCCGACACCGTCGGGTTCGTCCGGCATCTGCCGCACCACCTCGTCGAGGCGTTCCGCTCCACCATGGAGGAGGTCGGCGAGTCCGATCTCATCCTGCACGTGGTGGACGGCTCCCACCCGGTGCCCGAGGAGCAGCTCGCCGCGGTGCGCGAGGTGATCCGCGAGGTCGGCGCGGTCGGCGTCCGCGAGATCGTCGTGATCAACAAGGCGGACGCGGCGGACCCCCTGGTCCTCCAGCGCCTGCTGCGCAACGAGAAGTACGCCATCGCGGTCTCGGCCCGCACCGGCGAGGGCATCGAGGAGCTGCTGGCGCTCATCGACTCCGAGCTGCCCCGCCCGTCCGTGGAGATCGAGGTGCTCGTGCCGTACATCCAGGGAGCGCTGGTCTCCCGGGTGCACGCCGAGGGTGAGGTCCTCTCCGAGGAGCACACCGCCGAAGGCACCCTGCTCAAGGCCCAGGTCCACGAGGAGCTGGCCGCCGAGCTGGAGACCTTCGTCCTCGCCGCGCGCTGACGGCCGCACCACCCCGCACACGCCGAAGGCCCGGCCCGCACCCTGCGCAGGGTGCGGGCCGGGCCTTCGGCGTACCGCTACCGGCCCGCGTACTTCTCGCTCACCGCGCGGTAGACGCCCTCGGCCTCCTCGCCGAGCCGCGGACCGGCCAGCCAGCCCGCGGTGACCGGTCCGATCGAGGTGTTCGAGACCAGGGCGGGCTTGCCGTCCCGGCCCGTCGCGACCCAGCCGCCCCCCGAGGAGCCGCCGGTCATGGTGCAGCCGATGCGGTACATCGTCGGCTGGCCCTCGCGCAGCGCCAGCCGGCCCGGCTCGTCCTCGCACCGGAGCAGCTTCTGACCGTCGTAGGGCGGCGCGGCCGGGTAGCCGGTCGCCGTCATCCCGTCGATCTCCGGCACCGCGGGAGCGTCGAAGTCGACCGGCAGCGCCGAACCGACCGTCTCCTCCAGCGACTTGCCGCCCGCGCCCTTCTCCGGCGTCACGTGCAGCACCGCGAAGTCGTACGGCGCCCCCTGCCCGCCGACCGACGCGCCCTGCTCGATCCACTGCTGGGAGGTCTGGGCCCACCGGCCCCACCACACGCCGTAGGGCGCGATCTTCTCCCTGGGCGCGGCCTCCAGCTCCGCCTGCGACAGACCGTCGTTGTTGTACGAGGGCACGAAGGCGATGTTGCGGTACCAGCCGCCCTTCTTGCCCGCGTGCACGCAGTGCCCGGCCGTCCACACCATGTTGGACCTGCCGGGGTTGGCGGGGTCCTTCACGACCGTCGCGGAACAGACCATCGAGCCCTGCGGACCGTCGAACAGCAGCTTCCCGGACTCCGGGGCATTGTCGTGGTACGGCGTCGCGACACCGGCCGCCCGGACCGGGGCGGGCGTCGGATCGGTCACACCCTCGTCACCGGAGATGTCGTTGTCCACCGGGTTCTCCGGGGGCTTGTCGGCCTCCCGCATCCGGTCCGGGTCCCAGAGCCCCTCGATGACCGGGTTGACGAAGTCCCTGGCCTCACGCAGCCACTTGTCCTTGTCCCAGTTCTTCCACTCGCCGTCGCGCCACTTGTCCGGGTCGATCCCGTGCTCCTTGAGCCGGTTCTTCAGGTCGTCCGGAATCGCGACCTTGCCGTCGGAGCCCTGGTCGGTTGAGGCGCTGGGCGAACCGCCCCCGTTGTCCTCCTCGGGGCCGCAGGCGGTGGCGGTGAGCGCCAGGACGGCGGTGATAGCCGTCGCGGCGAGCGCCGTGGAGCGCGTGCGCCGAACGCGCCTGCCGCGGCGCGCGGTATCGGTCGGGCGAATGGGTCGCATCTCGTGATCCCCCTGGGACTTCGTCACTCGGTACTCGGTGCTGCACTGCGGACAATCCGGCGCGGAGGCGAGTGCTCCGCACCGCTGTGCGCCCCCACTATGCCGGGTGCCGATGGTGACGGTTCCCGGCAGGTCCGCGGTTCCGCCGCCGCGTGGATGTCCCGACGCACCCGTGATCCATCGGGTCCGGCGTCGTTGGTACGTACGGGGGACACCAGGACAGCGTTCACCCCCTCAGTCCGTCCGCGCGAGAACGTGCCGACGTGCAACGCAACTGTTACCGCAGGAGGATCAAGAGCCGTGTCCGTGACCGAACCCGCTCCGGTGGCACCGCCTCCCGCGCACGAGGGCATCCTGCGCCGCCAGTCGCTGCGCGAGTCGGCGGCCCGCACCTACGCGCGGTCCCTGCCGATCGTCCCGGTCCGGGCCCGCGGGCTCACCATCGAGGGCGCCGACGGACGCCGCTATCTGGACTGCCTCTCCGGCGCGGGCACCCTGGCGCTCGGCCACAACCACCCCGTCGTCCTCGAAGCCATCCGCAAGGTCCTCGACTCCGGCGCCCCCCTGCACGTGCTGGACCTCGCCACCCCGGTCAAGGACGCCTTCACCACCGAGCTGTTCGCCACCCTGCCCCCGGAGCTGGCCGGGAACGCCCGCATCCAGTTCTGCGGCCCCGCCGGTACGGACGCCGTCGAGGCCGCCCTCAAGCTGGTCCGCGCCGCGACCGGACGCACCGGACTGCTGTCCTTCACCGGCGCGTACCACGGCATGACCGCCGGGGCGCTGGAGGCCTCCGGCGGCGCGGCCGACGTCCGGGTGACCCGGCTGCCCTTCCCGCAGGACTACCGCTGCCCCTTCGGCACCGGCGGTGAGCGCGGCGCGGCCCTCGCCGCCCGCTGGACCGAACACCTGCTGGACGACCGCAAGGGCGGTGTGCCCGCCCCGGCCGGGATGATCGTGGAGCCGGTCCAGGGCGAGGGCGGCGTCAACCCCGCCCCCGACACCTGGCTGCGCGCCATGCGCCGGATCACCGAGGAGCGGTCCATCCCGCTGGTCGTGGACGAGGTGCAGACGGGCGTCGGCCGCACCGGCGCCTTCTGGGCCGTCGAGCACAGCGGCATCGTCCCGGACGTCATGGTGCTGTCCAAGGCGATCGGCGGCTCCCTCCCGCTCGCCGTCATCGTCTACCGCGCTGAGCTGGATCTTTGGCAGCCGGGCGCGCACGCGGGTACGTTTCGGGGCAACCAGCTCGCCATGGCGGCGGGCGCGGCCACGCTCGCGTACGTCAGGGAGAACCAACTGGCGGAGCGCGCGGCGGTCCTGGGGGCCCGGATGCTCGCCCGCCTGACGGAGCTGCGGGCTCACCATCCGGCGATCGGTGACGTACGGGGGCGTGGACTGATGATCGGCCTGGAGCTGGTGGATCCCGAGCGCGCGCCCCTGTCCGCCGACGCGGGCGACGCCGACCCGGCGCCGCCGCCGGACCCGGCCCTCGCCCTCGCCGTCCAGCAGGAGTGCCTGCGCCGCGGCCTCATCGTCGAACTGGGCGGCCGGCACGGTGCCGTCGTGCGCCTTCTGCCGCCCCTCACCCTCACCGACGAGCAGGCGACCGCCGTCGTCGACCGTCTCGCCGACGCGCTGGCCGCCGCAGAACGCGCGCCGCACCGTCGGGCCACCGCCGGATCGATCAGCTGATCCCGGAATCCTCACAAGGAAGAGCGCCGTGAACCCCACCCCCGCGCCCGAGGCCGACGGCCCCGCCACCCCCCAGCACCGAGGGCAGGACCGAACGGCCGCCCCCGAGACGGCCGAGGCGACGACCGTGCCCCGCCAGAAGGACGTCCACCGGGACGATGCCGAGCCCCTGACGCCCGCCGCCGGTCCCGCCTCCGGCCGCGCGCAGGGCGCACCCGACGCGCTCGACGACCCGGACCCGCTGCGGGCCGCCGACGCCGCGGGCACCGAGAGCCTGCTGCGGTGCTGGACCCGGGAGACCGGCCTCGCCCGCCCCGACGGCGACACCCTGCGCATCGCCTTCCCCGCCAGCGGCACCGCCCTGCTCGTCCCTGTGCGCTACTGGTCCGCCACCGGCGCCCACCGCTTCGGCGCCCCCGCCCTGGAGAGCGCCCCCGGGGCCCCGCCCGCCGACGCCGTCACCGTCGCCGCCCTCATCGCCCGCGAGGGCGGGCGGAGCGGGACGGCCGACCTGGTCGCCCGGGTCGCCGACTCCGTACGGCACACCGCGGGCTTCATCGAGCAGCGGCGACGCGCTCCGGCCGACCCGGCCGGGTCGGGCCCCTTCCTCACCGCCGAACAGGCGCTGCTGCTGGGCCACCCCCTGCACCCGACGCCCAAGAGCCGCGAAGGGCTCTCCGAGGCGGAGTCCCGCCGCTACTCGCCGGAGCTCCACGGCTCCTTCCCGCTCCACTGGTTCGCCGTCGACCGGACCCTGACCGCCACCGACTCCGCGTGGACCGAGGGAGGCCCGGCCACCGCCGAGGAACTGCTCGCCCCGCACGCCGAAGGGCTGACCCGGCCCCCCGGCACCGTCGCCGTCCCCGTCCACCCCTGGCAGGCCGCCGACCTCCTGCACCGCCCCCAGGTCCGCGCCCTCGCCGACGCCGGTCTGCTCCACGACCTCGGCCCGCACGGCGAGCAGTGGCACCCCACCTCCTCCATCCGCACCGTCCACCGGCCCGGGGCGCGGGTGATGCTCAAGCTCTCCCTCGGCGTCCGCATCACCAACTCCCGCCGGGAGAACCTCCGCAAGGAGCTGCACCGGGGCGTCGAGGTCCACCGCCTCCTGTCGACCGGGCTCGCCGAGCAGTGGCGGCGGGAACACCCCGGCTTCGACATCGTCCGCGACCCCGCCTGGATCGCCGTCGACGACCCCGAGGGCGACCACGTCACCGGGCTGGACGTGATGCTCCGCCACAACCCCTTCGGCCCGTACGACGACGCCGCCTGCGTCGCCGGACTCACCGCCCAGCGCCCCCGGCCCGAAGAGCCCGCGCTGCGCTCGCGGCTGGCCGAAGCGGTCGCCCGCCTGGCCACCCGGACCGGCCACACCTCCCACGACATCTCGGCCGAGTGGTTCCGGCGCTACCTGGACCATGTCGTGCGTCCGGTCCTCTGGCTCGACGCCCACGCGGGTGTCGCCCTCGAAGCCCACCAGCAGAACACCCTGGTCGTCCTCGACCCGGACGGCTGGCCCGCCGGAGGCCGCTACCGCGACAACCAGGGCTACTACTTCCGCGACTCGCGCCGCGCCGAGCTGGAGAGGCGGCTGCCCGGCATCGGCGCGGTCAGCGACACCTTCGTCTCCGACCCGGTCACCGACGAGCGGTTCGCGTACTACCTCGGCATCAACAACGTCCTCGGGCTGATCGGGGCGTTCGGTGCCCAGCGACTGGGTGACGAACAGGAACTCCTCACCGTTCTCCGCCAGTTCCTCACCGAGAACGCGGAACTGGGATCGTCTCTGCCCGGGTATCTCCTGGAGAACCGCCAACTGCGCTGCAAAGCCAACCTGATGACCCGACTGCACGGCCTGGACGAGCTGGTCGGTCCGGTCGACACCCAGTCCGTCTACGTCACCATCGCCAACCCGCTCTACAGCTGAACCACCGCACCGGTCACCGTCCGACCGCGCCCGCACCCACCGACCGCACCCGGTCCAGAGAGGAGAGCGCCACCGTGCCTCCCGCCGACGCGCCCGCGGAACCCGACACCGCACCGGAGCCCGCGGGCCCGGCCGCACCGCACGACGCCGACAGCGGGGGCGGCGGAGGCGAGGACACCCTCGACCTGGGGCTCACCGAGGAACTGCTCGCCCTGATCGCCGAGGAGCACGCGCAGGCCCGGGGCGCGCGGCCGGGACCGGCGGGCGGGAGCAGCAGGTCCGCCGCACCCCTCCCGGACCTGCTGGGCGCCCCCGCGACCTGGCCGCCCGCGGCCACGCGGGCGGGGGAGTTCCGCCTGCTGCCCGTCCGGCCCGATCGCGATCTCCCCCTCCTGACCCGCTGGATGAACGACCCCGCCGTGGCCGCCTTCTGGGAGCTCGCTGGGCCCGCGTCCGTCACCGCCGGCCATCTGCGGCCCCAGCTCGAAGGGGACGGCCGCAGCATCCCCTGCCTCGGCCTGCTCGACGGAACCCCCATGAGCTACTGGGAGATCTACCGCGCCGACCTCGACCCCCTGGCCCGTCACTACCCGGCCCGCCCCCACGACACCGGCCTGCACCTCCTCCTCGGAGGCGTGAAGAACCGGGGCCGGGGCGTGGGCACCACCCTGATCCGCGCCGTCGCCGACCTCGTCCTGGACAATCTCCCGCTGTGCGGGAGGGTCGTCGCCGAGCCGGACCTGCGCAACACCCCGTCCGTATCCGCGTTCCTCAGCGCCGGCTTCCGCTTCTCCGCCGAAGTGGAACTCCCCGACAAACGCGCCGCGCTGATGATCCGCGACCGACCACACCGAGCACAGCTGTGACCAACTCGCCGCACTGTCCACACCGCTCGAACCTCATAGGTTCCATCCGGAGGAGTCCCCGTGCCGACATATCCCGCGAGCCATGATTCAGCCGAGTCCCCGCAGCTGTTCAGTCCGCCGGAGCTGAACCGGGAGATCTGGGACCGCGCCGGAGCCCGGCTGCTCGCCAAGATGCTCGGCGAGTTCGCCTACGAGGAGATCATCGAGCCCCTCCCGCAGCCCGGCCCCGGCGGACTCCACCTGCTGACCCTCGACGACGGGGGAGTGCTCGGCTTCACCGCCCGCCGCGGCGTCTACGGCAGCTGGCGCGTGGACCCCGACTCGATCGAGGAGACCCGGCGTCCCCCGGGCGCCCCCACGGCGCCGCCCGCCGACGCGCACCCGAACGGCTCGCCCGCGCCCGCCGACGCGCCCGCCCCCGGCCACACCGACGCCCGGTCCAACGGCTCGGCCGCCGCACCCCGCCCGTTCCGCGACCCGCTGCGTTTCCTCACCCGGGCCCGGGACCTCCTCGGCCTCGACGGCACCACCCTCGGCCACCTGATCCGCGAGCTGACCCTCACGCTCACCGCCGACGCCCGCCTGGACCACAGCGCGCTCACCGCCGACCGGCTCGCCGCCCTGGACTACGCGGAGCTGGAGGGCCACCAGACCGGCCACCCCTGGCTGGTGGCCAGCAAGGGGCGGCTCGGCTTCTCCGCCGCCGACGCGGCCCGCTTCGCCCCCGAGACCCGCGCCCCGCTCCGGCTGCCGTGGATCGCGGTCAGCACCCGCATCGCGGAGTACCGGGGCGTCGGCCGCCTCACCACCCCCGGCCGCCTCTACGCGGAGGAGCTGGACCCGGACCTGCGGGACGCCTTCGCCGAGACGCTGCGCGCCCGGGGCCTGGACCCGGAGCGGTACTTCTACCTCCCCGTCCACCCCTGGCAGTGGGACGAATGGATCGTCCCGCTCTTCGCCCCGGCCATCGCCGACGGCGACATCGTCGCCCTGCGCACCGACGGCGACGAACGCCTCCCGCAGCAGTCCATCCGCACCTTCGTCAACGTGGCTCGGCCCGACCGGCACACCGTGAAGCTGCCGCTCTCCATCCTCAACACCCTGGTCTGGCGCGGCCTTCCGACCGAGCGCACCGTCGCCGCCCCTGCCGTCACCGCCTGGGTGCAGGGCCTGTGCGAGGGCGACGCCTTCCTCCGCGAGACCTGCCGGGTGATCCTCCTCGGCGAGGTCGCCTCCGTGACCGTCGAACACCCCCTGTACGACCGCCTCCCCGAAGTGCCCTACCAGTACAAGGAGATCCTCGGCGCGATCTGGCGCGAACCCCTGCCGCCCCGCCTCGCCCCGGGCGAACGGGCCCGCACCCTCGCCTCCCTCCTGCATACGGACCCGGCCGGCCGCGCGTTCACCGCCGAGCTGGTCGAGCGCTCCGGACTGGCCCCGGCCACCTGGCTGAAGCGGCTCTTCGCCGCCCTGCTGCCGCCCCTGCTGCACTTCCTCTACCGCTACGGCACCGTCTTCTCCCCGCACGGCGAGAACGCCATCGTCGTCTTCGACGAGAACGATGTCCCCGTACGCCTCGCCATCAAGGACTTCGTCGACGACGTCAACATCAGCGCCCACCCGCTGCCGGAGCACGCCACCATGCCCGCTGAGGTCCGGGCCGTCCTCCTCACCGAGGAGCCGTCCTTCCTCACCCAGTTCATCCACTCCGGTCTCTTCGTCGGCGTCTTCCGCTACCTCTCGCCGTTGTGCGAGGAGCAGCTCGGCGTCCCCGAGGACGAGTTCTGGTCACTCGTCCGGGCGGAGATACTCCGCCACCACGCCCGCTTCCCGGAGCTGAAGGAACGGTTCGAGCTGTTCGACATGCTCACCCCGGAGATCGAACGCCTCTGTCTGAACCGCAACCGCCTGCATGTGGACGGCTACCGCGACCGGGCCAGCCGCCCGCACGCGGCGATCCACGGCACCGTGCCGAACCCCCTGCACCCCTGCGCCCGGGACCGGGAGTGACCGCCGTTGTCACTGGTGCGCCGTAGGGTGGTCGGGCTATGACGAAGCCATCCCTCCCCGAGCTCCTGCACGCCGCCGTCACCGCCGTCGGCGGTACGGAGAGGCCCGGCCAGGCCACCATGGCCGAGGCCGTCGCCGCGGCCGTCGACGACCAGTCCCACCTCCTCGTCCAGGCGGGCACCGGCACGGGCAAGTCGCTCGGCTATCTGGTGCCCGCCCTGGCACACGGGGAGCGGGTCGTCGTCGCCACGGCCACCCTCGCCCTTCAGCGGCAGCTCGTGGAGCGGGACCTTCCGCGTACGGTCGAGGCGCTGCACCCGCTGCTGCGCAGACGCCCCCAGTTCGCCATGCTCAAGGGCCGGTCGAACTACCTCTGCCTGCACCGCCTGCACGAAGGGGTCCCGCAGGACGAGGAGGAGGGGCTCTTCGACCAGTTCGAGGCGGCCGCGCCCTCCAGCAGGCTCGGCCAGGACCTGCTGCGGCTGCGGGACTGGTCCGACGAGACGGAGACCGGTGACCGGGACGATCTGACCCCGGGCGTCTCGGACCGGGCCTGGGCGCAGATCTCGGTCTCCTCGCGCGAGTGCCTGGGCGCGACGAAGTGCGCGTACGGAGCGGAGTGCTTCGCGGAGGCGGCCCGGGAGCGCGCCAAGCTCGCGGACGTGGTCGTCACCAACCACGCGCTGCTCGCGATCGACGCCATCGAGGGCGCGCCGGTGCTGCCGTCGCACGAGGTCCTGATCGTCGACGAGGCCCATGAGCTGGTCTCCCGGGTCACCGGGGTCGCCACCGGCGAGCTGACCCCCGCCCAGGTCAACCGCGCGGTCCGCCGGGCGGCGAAGCTCGTCAACGAGAAGGCGGCCGACGCCCTCCAGAGCGCCGCCGAGGGGTTCGAGCGGGTCATGGAGCTGGCACTCCCGGGCCGCCTCGAAGAGGTCCCCGAGGACCTGGGGTACGCGCTGATGGCCCTGCGCGACGCGGCGCGTACGGTGATCTCCGCCATCGGCGCCACCCGCGACAAGTCCGTGGAGGACGAGAACGCGGTCCGCAAGCAGGCCCTGGCCTCGGTCGAGTCGGTCCACGGCGTCGCCGAACGCATCACCCAGGGCTCCGAGTACGACGTCGTCTGGTACGAACAGCACGACCGGTTCGGGGCCTCCGTGCGGGTGGCTCCGCTCTCCGTGTCGGGGCTGCTGCGCGAGAAGCTCTTCACCGAGCGCTCCGTGGTGCTCACCTCGGCCACGCTGAAGCTGGGCGGCGACTTCAACGGGGTGGGCGCGTCCCTGGGCCTGGCCCCCGAGGGCATGGCGGGCGAGGACGTGCCGCAGTGGAAGGGGCTGGACGTCGGCTCCCCGTTCGACTACCCGAAGCAGGGCATCCTCTATGTCGCCCGGCACCTGAACACCCCGGGCCGTGAGGGCTCCCGTACGGACATGCTCGACGAGCTGGCCGAGCTGGTGGAAGCGGCGGGCGGGCGCACGCTGGGCCTGTTCTCCTCCATGCGGGGGGCCAAGGCCGCGGCCGAGGAGCTGCGCGGCCGGCTGGACAAGCCGATCCTGCTCCAGGGCGAGGAGACCCTCGGTGAGCTGATCAAGAACTTCGCGGCCGACCCGGAGACCTGCCTCTTCGGCACCCTGTCGCTCTGGCAGGGCGTCGATGTCCCGGGCCCCAGCTGCCAGTTGGTGGTCATGGACCGCATCCCGTTCCCCCGGCCCGACGATCCGCTGATGAGTGCCCGGCAGAAGGCGGTCGAGGAGGCGGGGGGCAACGGGTTCATGGCGGTGGCGGCGACGCACGCGGCTCTGCTGATGGCTCAGGGCGCGGGCCGGCTGGTCCGGGCGACGGGCGACAAGGGGGTGGTGGCCGTCCTCGACTCCCGGCTGGCCAACGCCCGGTACGGCAGCTATCTGCGCGCCTCGCTCCCGGACTTCTGGTACACCACGGACCGCAATCAGGCGCGCCGCTCACTGGCCGCCATCGACGCGAAGGCGAAGGCCGAGGGGGTCTGACGAGGCCCCTCCCGGGGACTCGGGGCTCCTGCCTGGCAGACGACGGGCGGAGCGGACATGGCAAAGCCCCGGGACCGACGTCATGACCGACGTCCTGAGATGTCCCCGGGGCGGTTGCCGAGACCGGCGTGCGCAGCAGGCCTTCGGGCCTCAGACCCGGCGCAGCACCGCCACCACCTTGCCGAGAATCGTCGCCTCGTCGCCGGGGATGGGCTGGTACGCGGCGTTGTGGGGGAGCAGCCAGACGTGGCCGTCCTCGCGGCGGAAGCGCTTGACCGTGGCCTCGCCGTCGAGCATCGCGGCGACGATGTCCCCGTTCTCCGCGACGGGCTGGCGGCGCACGGTGACCCAGTCGCCGTCACAGATCGCGGCCTCGATCATCGAGTCTCCGACGACCTTGAGAACGAACAGCTCGCCGTCGCCGACGAGCTGGCGGGGGAGCGGGAAGACGTCCTCGACGGACTCCTCCGCGAGGATCGGGCCACCGGCGGCGATCCGGCCCACCAGCGGTACGTAGGAAGCGGCGGGCTTGCCCGTCGTGTCGGTGGGCTGGGTGCTGGGCTGGTCCGAGCCGCGCACCTCGTAGGCGCGGGGCCGGTGCGGGTCGCGGCGCAGGAAGCCCTTGCGCTCCAGAGCCATCAGCTGATGGGCGACGGACGACGTGCTGGACAGACCCACCGCCTGGCCGATCTCCCGCATCGACGGCGGGTAGCCCCGCCGCTGCACGGAGTCGCGGATGACCTCGATGACCCGCCGCTGCCGGTCCGTCAGCCCCGAGCTGTCCGCCCGGATGCCCGGCGGCCTCCCGGGCAGGGACCGCCCGGCGCGCGCGGGCTCGGTCCCGTCCGTGTTCGTGACTGAGTCATTCATGGCATGCACCGGCTCAAGTCGGCTCGGGGAGCGGTGGTCCCGGGCGGTGATGGTGGCACTGTCTGCGGTGGTGGTCACGTCGGCCCCTCTCGAATGGTCTCCCTAGCTGGACAACGGTAGTAGCTTTCGAAAGGTTGCGCCAAACACACGTTCGAGTGAAAAACGAATAAAGCCCTATCGCGGGGCTTCCCGCAGGTGTATGAGCGCACTGGGCGCGGCGCCGGGCCGGGTGGCGGAGGACCGGGGCGCCGCCCTGTGTCGCCCGGAGCCGCGCCCAGTCTTTCATCAGGTTCGCGGCTTCTCGCCGGGGCTCGGCGGCCGGGCTCCCGGCGGCCGGGCGCCCCGGCCCGTCCCGTGCCCTCCTCCCTGGCTTCCCCGGCTTCCCCGGTCGGCGCGGCTCCCGGCCGTCGTTCCGGGCTCCGACACGCGCGGGGGTCGATAACGCGACCCAACCCTAGATCTAGTGGTTGGATTGTTCCGGTCACCCAGAAGTTGTGGTCCCGGTTCGGTCGAGCCGAGGTCATCGCCTATGCTGGGGACTGCCTCCAAGGGTCCGCGACGGGCCCCCAAGGGGCTCCACAGTCGTGCGTGTGAGGGAGGGGTTGGGAGCCATGCACTGCCCCTTCTGCAGGCACCCCGACAGCCGGGTCGTCGACAGCCGCACCACCGATGACGGGACGTCGATCCGCCGCCGTCGGCAGTGCCCCGACTGCACCCGCCGCTTCACCACGGTGGAGACCTGCTCGCTGATGGTGGTCAAGCGCAGCGGCGTGACCGAACCCTTCAGCCGTACCAAGGTCATCTCCGGCGTCCGCAAGGCATGTCAGGGACGGCCCGTCACCGAGGACGCCCTCGCCAAGCTCGGCCAGCGGGTCGAGGAGGCGGTGCGCGCCACCGGCAGCGCCGAGCTGACCACCCACGACGTGGGACTGGCCATACTCGGCCCCTTGCAGGAACTCGACCTCGTCGCGTACCTGCGCTTCGCGTCCGTCTACCGGGCGTTCGATTCCCTGGAAGACTTCGAGGCCGCCATCGTGGAACTGCGCGCTCAGCGGCCCCCCGCGGAGGCTTGCGGGAGCGGCGAGACCCTAGAGGCCCCCGCGCCCGCCGCCGTCGCCGACTGAGCGGTACCAGCCCGTCACGGTCCGGACTCACGTCCACCGGCCGCTGACCGGGCCCTTCAGACCTGTTCCCCCTGGCCGAGTCGGTCGGCGGGGCGACGAGACACACACTGTGCCTGGGAAGAACTGGGCACTTCTGGGCGTTTTCGCCCGTATATGGGAGGCGGCATGACAGAGACGGCGAGCGGCCCGGCACGAGGTTCCCGCACCAAGAGCGCCAAGGCGAGCAAGGGGCTGCGTATCGAGCGCATCCACACCAGCCCCGGCGTGCACCCGTACGACGAGGTGGCGTGGGAACGCCGTGACGTCGTCATGACCAACTGGCGCGACGGCTCGGTCAACTTCGAGCAGCGTGGCGTCGAGTTCCCCGACTTCTGGTCGGTGAACGCGGTCAACATCGTCACCAGCAAGTACTTCCGCGGAGCCGTCGGCACGCCGCAGCGCGAGACCGGTCTCAAGCAGCTGATCGACCGGATCGTCAAGACCTACCGGAAGGCCGGCGAGGACTACAGCTACTTCGCCTCCCCGGCGGACGCCGAGATCTTCGAGCACGAGCTGGCGTACGCGCTCCTGCACCAGGTCTTCAGCTTCAACTCCCCGGTCTGGTTCAACGTCGGCACGCCCCAGCCGCAGCAGGTGTCCGCCTGCTTCATCCTGTCCGTCGACGACTCCATGGAGTCGATCCTCGACTGGTACAAGGAAGAGGGCATGATCTTCAAGGGCGGCTCCGGCGCCGGCCTGAATCTCTCCCGTATCCGCTCCTCCAAGGAGCTGCTCTCCTCCGGCGGCAACGCCTCCGGCCCGGTCTCCTTCATGCGCGGCGCCGACGCCTCCGCCGGAACCATCAAGTCCGGCGGAGCCACCCGGCGCGCGGCCAAGATGGTCATCCTGGACGTCGACCACCCCGACATCGAGGCCTTCATCGAGACCAAGGTGAAGGAGGAGGAGAAGATCCGCGCCCTGCGCGACGCGGGCTTCGACATGGACCTGGGCGGCGACGACATCACGTCCGTCCAGTACCAGAACGCCAACAACTCGGTGCGCGTCAACGACGCGTTCATGAAGGCCGTCGAGGACGGGTCCAAGTTCGGCCTGCGTTCCCGGATGACCGGCGACGTCATCGAAGAGGTCGAGGCCAAGTCCCTCTTCCGCAAGATGGCCGAGGCCGCGTGGGCCTGCGCCGACCCCGGCATCCAGTACGACGACACCATCAACGCCTGGCACACCTGCCCGGAGTCCGGCCGGATCAACGGCTCGAACCCGTGCAGCGAGTACATGCACCTGGACAACACCTCGTGCAACCTCGCCTCGCTCAACCTGATGAAGTTCCTCAAGGACGACGGCCTGGGCAACCAGTCCTTCGAGTCGGAGCGCTTCGCCAAGGTCGTCGAGCTGGTCATCACCGCGATGGACATCTCGATCTGCTTCGCGGACTTCCCCACGCGGAAGATCGGCGAGAACACCCGCGCCTACCGTCAGCTGGGCATCGGTTACGCCAACCTCGGCGCCCTGCTGATGGCGACCGGCCACGCGTACGACAGCGACGGCGGCCGCGCGCTCGCCGGAGCCATCACCTCGCTGATGACCGGCACCTCCTACAAGCGCTCCGCCGAGCTGGCCGCGGTCGTCGGCCCGTACGACGGCTACGCACGCAACGCCGAGCCGCACCAGCGCGTCATGAAGCAGCACTCCGACGCCAACGCCAAGGCCGTCCACGTCGACGACCTGGACTCCCCGGTCTGGGCCGCCGCCACGGAGGCCTGGCAGGACGTCCTCCGCCTCGGCGCGAAGAACGGTTTCCGTAACGCGCAGGCCTCGGTCATCGCGCCCACCGGCACCATCGGCCTCGCGATGTCCTGCGACACCACCGGCCTGGAGCCCGACCTGGCGCTGGTCAAGTTCAAGAAGCTCGTCGGCGGCGGCTCCATGCAGATCGTCAACGGCACCGTGCCGCAGGCCCTGCGCCGCCTCGGCTACCAGCCCGAGCAGATCGAGGCGGTCGTCGCCCACATCGCCGACCACGGCAACGTGGTCGACGCCCCCGGCCTGAAGACCGAGCACTACGAGGTCTTCGACTGTGCGATGGGTGAGCGTTCCATCTCCGCGATGGGCCACGTCCGGATGATGGCGGCCATCCAGCCGTGGATCTCCGGCGCGCTCTCCAAGACGGTGAACCTCCCCGAGACGGCCACCGTCGAGGACGTCGAGGAGGTCTACTTCGAGGCGTGGAAGATGGGCGTCAAGGCGCTCGCGATCTACCGCGACAACTGCAAGGTGGGCCAGCCCCTCTCCGCCAAGACCAAGGAGAAGGAGAAGGAAGAGGTCACCGCGAAGGCCGAGGAGACCATCCGTACGGCGGTCGAGAAGGTCGTCGAGTACCGTCCGGTCCGCAAGCGCCTCCCCAAGGGCCGTCCCGGCATCACCACCTCCTTCACGGTGGGCGGCGCCGAGGGCTACATGACCGCCAACTCCTACCCGGACGACGGTCTCGGCGAGGTCTTCCTGAAGATGTCCAAGCAGGGCTCGACCCTCGCGGGCATGATGGACGCCTTCTCCATCGCCGTCTCGGTGGGGCTCCAGTACGGCGTTCCGCTGGAGACGTACGTCTCGAAGTTCACCAACATGCGCTTCGAGCCGGCCGGAATGACGGACGACCCGGACGTGCGGATGGCCCAGTCGATCGTCGACTACATCTTCCGCCGCCTGGCGCTGGACTTCCTGCCCTTCGAGACCCGCTCCGCCCTCGGTATCCACTCCGCCGAGGAGCGTCAGCGTCACCTCGACACCGGTTCCTACGAGCTCGCCTACGAGGCGGACGTGGACACCGAGGCGCTGGCCCAGTCGGCTCCGGTGCAGCCGGAGCCCCTGCGGGCGGTGGCCGCCTCCGGCGAGGCCGCCCCGAAGCCCGCACCGGCGGCGGCGCACACCTCCGCCGAGCTGGTCGAGATGCAGCTGGGCATCAGCGCGGACGCCCCGCTCTGCTTCTCCTGCGGTACGAAGATGCAGCGCGCCGGCTCCTGCTACATCTGCGAGGGCTGCGGCTCGACCAGCGGATGCAGCTGACCCGGGCTGACGCCTGAGCGGTGACCCCGGTGCGGTGACGCACGGACAGCACGGAGGGGACCGGCCGATGGCCGGTCCCCTCCGCCGTTCCGTCGTTCCCGGCGCCCCGTCCCGCCCCTGCGACGTCTCGGCCGGGTTGGCCGGAACCGGACCCCGGCGGACCGGCGGACCGGGCGGGCCTGCGGTCAGGCTTCGGCCTGCCGGTCACCCATCACCGCGGCGAACGCGTCGGGATCGCCGTCGAATCCGCGCACGGACGACCGGAACACCCAGGGCCCCGCGCCGTCCCGGGCGAACTCGCCGACGACGGCCGCGGTCGCCCCCGCGACCTCCGAGAAGTCGCTCCCGGCGAGTTTCGTGTACCCCTCGCCGATCTCCATCGCCGTGCTGCCGATGTCACCGAAGGTCTTGCGGCCGTCGCGCTGCTGGATGGCGACACCGATCACCACCCGCGTGTAGCGGTCCGCCAGCCGGTCCAGTTCGACGGTCATGACCTCGTCGAAGCCGAAACCCTGGCCCGTCCTGCTGTCGCGGTTCAGCGTGATGGTGCCGTCGGGCGAGCGGCTGTCGAAGTGCACCAGATACGCGGGGCTGCCGTACGGATCCCCCGCCTCGTACGTCGCCGCGATGATGTCGAGGTCGTTGGCGGCCTCCCCCGGGGCACTCGGGTCCCACTTGACCCGTACTTCCACCTTGTCGATGTCCTTGTTCGGAGTGCTCAACGGACTTCCCTCCCCGGCGGACGGCCCCTGGGCCGTTCCCATCACCCGATACGCGGTACCCGCACCACCCGATCATGTACGGAACAGGCCACGAGGCCAACCGCGGTGGTGACGGACGACGGATTTCGCGCCATGGGCGGCGGCACCGCTCACCGCCACCGGTGCGGTATCCGGAGCGGGGGCTTCCAGCGGGCCCACGCGCGTGACCCGCGCCACGTTCCGCGCCGTACGATGGCGCGGTGCTGGTGAAGTGGATTCGCTGCTCCGTGGTGGACCGTCATGGTTTCGAGCGGGGACAGCGTCAGTGGGCGGGGCTGCTCGGCGAGCCGGGGTTCAGGGGGCAGAGCGGCGGGTGGAGCCGAACGCGCCCCGATGTCGCGCACGTCTTCGCCTTCTGGGAGAACCGGGTCTTCTACGACTCCTTCATGGCCCGCGGCCACGACCGGCTGGCGGCCGGGCAGTCCGGCATGTTCCGCGACATGCAGGTCACGCTGTTCGAACGCCGCTTCGACGTCAAGACGGGGTTCGAGCCGCACTTCGACGAGGCGGACGTCGTACGGGTGGCGCACAGCCGGGTCCACGAGGACCGGGCCGAGCACTTCGTGCTGATGCAGCAGCAGGTGTGGAACCCGGCGATGGCCGGTTCGCCCGGGATGCTGCGCGGGGTCTTCGGTGAGGCCCCCGGCAACGAGTTCCTGGTGCTGTCCCTGTGGAAGTCGAGCGCCGAACGCGGAAAGTACCGCGCGGTCGGGGCGGAGCGACTGGCGGCCCGCGCGCAGACGGAGACGGACGTGGCCGCCCTGACGGGGGACGTGGTGGAGCTCGAACCGTCCTGGACGGTCTGACGGACCGATCGCCCCGGTCTCGGGGGCCGCCGGACCGCAGCGACCCGCCGGACCCGGTCTCCGCACCTGCTTTAGGGTCGGGGCATGGCACGACCGCAGCGCATTGTCCTCGTCCGGCACGGCGAGTCCGAGGGCAACGCCGACGACACGGTGTACGAGCGGGAGCCCGACCACGCGCTCCGGCTCACCGGCAGGGGTCTGCGGCAGGCCGGGGAGACCGGTGAGCGGCTGCGCGAGCAGTTCGGCCGGGAGCGCGTCAGCGTCTACATCTCGCCCTACCGGCGCACCCACGAGACCTTCCGGGCCTTCGGCCTCGACCCCGGGCGGGTCGTCCGGGTCCGCGAGGAACCCCGGCTGCGCGAGCAGGACTGGGGCAACTGGCAGGACCGCGACGACGTGCGGCTCCAGAAGGCCCACCGGGACGCCTACGGGCACTTCTTCTACCGCTTCGCCCAGGGCGAGTCCGGCGCCGACGTGTACGACCGGGTCGGGGCGTTCCTGGAGAGTCTGCACCGGAGCTTCGAGGAGCCGGACCACCCGGAGAACGTCCTGCTGGTCACCCACGGGCTGACGATGCGGCTGTTCTGCATGCGCTGGTTCCACTGGTCGGTCGCGGAGTTCGAATCGCTGTCCAACCCGGACAACGGTGAGACCCGGACCCTGCTTCTGGGCGCCGACGGCCGGTACACCATCGACCGGCCGTTCCGGCGCTGGCGCACCCCTGAGCCCTACGGCGCCACCGGATAGAGTGGCAGGGCGATGACCGCTGATTCTGCTTCCGAGCGGCGCCTCGAACGCGCCCTGGCCAGCCTGCGTGGGCTGTCCGTGGGAGACGCCCTGGGCTCCCAGTTCTTCGTCCCGGCCCACTACCCCCTGCTGAAGCGGCGCTCTGCGCCGCCCGGCCCCTGGCAGTGGACCGACGACACCGAGATGGCCTGCTCCATCCTGGCCGTGCTCGTGGCGCACAGCCGTGTCGACCAGGACGCGCTGGCGCTGTCCTTCGCCGAGCACCACGACATCGACCGTGGCTACGGCCCCGCCGTCGACCGGCTGCTCCGGCTCGTACGGGAGGGCGGCGACTGGCGGGAGCTGGCCTCGGGACTGTTCCAGGGCCAGGGCTCCTGGGGGAACGGTTCGGCGATGCGCGTCGCCCCGCTCGGTGCCTGGTACGCCGACGACCCGGAGCAGGCCACGCACCAGGCCGAGATCTCCTCGTACACCACTCACCAGCACCGTGAGGCCGTCGTCGGCGCCATGGCCGTCGCGGCCGCGGCCTCGCTCGTCGCCGCCCCGGGCGGTCCGCCGAGCCCGGAGGGCCTGCTGGACGGTGTCGTCGCGCTCGTCCCCCGCAGCGCCGTGGGGGCGGGGCTGCGCCGGGCCCGCGACATGCTGGACTACCGGGACGCGGGAACGGTCGCCGCGGTCCTCGGCAACGGCCGCCGCACCAGCGCTCACGACACCGTGCCCTTCGCGCTCTGGTCGGCCGCGAGGAGCCTCGGGGACTTCGAGGAGGCGTTCTGGGTGACGGCGCAGGCGGGCGGCGACGTGGACACCACCTGCGCCATCGTCGGCGGCGTCGTGGCCTCGGGTGCGGCCGGAGTTCCGCCCGCCGACTGGTCGGGGCAGACCGAGGAGCTGCCGGGGTGGCTGTCCGCCGCCTCGTCCCCGTACGCGCGCTCCACGCCGAACAGCCCCGACCCGAGCTGACCGGTCCCGACCCGGCCTGACCGGCTCCGACTCGCCTGACCTGTCCTGGAGCGGTGACTGTCACGGTCCTGCCACAGCATCACTCCGCCTGCCTGCGAACACAGGTGCGGGACTACTGTTTCGGCCACGCCGCCCCTGATCGATCTTGATGGGTGTGCGCCGAGGGAGATGCCGGGGCGGGGACGGGGGTTGAGGCCCATGCCCGGACCCGGTGGGGGAGGGGTCCCATGTCTGATCAGCCGTCCGAGCCGTCGCAGCCATCCGAATGGTCGGATTCATCAGAACTGTCCAGGCAGCCGCAGAAGCCGCGGAAGGCCGGTGATCCGCAGTCCGACGTACCGGCACCCGGAGCTTCCCCTTCCGGTGCGACGTCATCAGGGCCACCGGCGTCCGGGCCGGCAGGAGCAGGAGCAGGAGCAGGAGCAGGAGCAGGAGCAGGGGCGACGGCGGCGTCTGCTGCCGGCGTAGCCGCCGCCGGACGCCCCGCAGGTCAGCCCGCCAACCCCTGGCAGCACGGGGCGGCGGCCCCCGGCGGGCGGAGCGCGGGGGCGACGGCCCGGCTTCGGCCCGCCGCCCCGGAACCCGCCACCGCGCCGGTCCTCTGGTCGGCCCTCGCCACCGCTGTCCTCAGCGCGATCCTCCTGGGCGACGGCCTCGGGCCGAATCTGCTGATCGTGGCCGCGCCCGCCGCACTGGCCGCCTTCTTCGCCGCGCGCTCGGCCGGACGGCGGCTCCGGCCCTGGACCCTGACCTGGGCGGTCGGCGGGCTCGCGCTGCTCGCCGTGCCCGCGCTCCGGGACGCGGGCTGGCCGGTCTTCCTCGCGGTGGCGTCGGCCTTCGCGCTCGGCTCGCTCGCCCTGCACGGCGGCCGGGGCTGGCCGGGGGTGCTGATCGGCTCGGTGGGGCTGGTCGACTCCGTCGTCCCCGGCGCCCGCTGGGGCTGGCGAGGCGCACGGGAGCGGGCCGGTGGTTCCCGGGTCCGCTGGGGTGCCGTCCTGCGCACCACGGCGGTGGCGCTCGTCCTGCTGGTGGTGTTCGGGACGCTCTTCGCGAGCGCGGACGCCGCGTTCGCCGACCTGCTCGGCGGCCTCGTCCCCGACATCTCTCTCGGCGACGGGCCGTGGCGGGCCTTCCTGTTCGCGCTGGGTCTGGCCGGTGCCCTCGCCGCCGCCCGCACCGCCGCGGCCCCGGTCCGCTGGGACGCGATCACCGTACGGCCCGGAAAACCGCGGGGGCGGGCGGAGTGGGCACTTCCGCTCATCGTGCTCAACCTGCTCTTCGCCACGTTCATCGCCCTCCAACTGGCCGTCCTCCTCGGCGGATACGGCACGGTGTGGGAGGAGACCGGGCTCAGCCGTGCCGCGTACGCCCGTCAGGGCTTCTGGCAGTTGCTCTGGGCCACGCTGCTCACTCTCCTGGTGATCGCGCTGGCCCTGCGCTGGGCGCCGCGCGGCGGCCCCCGGGACCGCACCCTGGTGAACACCGTGCTCGGCGCCCTCTGTCTGCTCACGCTCGTCGTGGTCGCCTCCGCGCTGCGCCGCATGGACCTGTACGTCGCGGAGTACGGCCTGACCAGGCTGCGGATCTCCGTGGCCGTCATGGAGCTCTGGCTCGGTGTGGTGCTGCTCCTGATCCTGGCGGCCGGGGTCTTCGGCGCGCGCTTCCTGCCACGGGGGATCGCGGTCAGCGCGGCGACCGGGGTGCTGGCCTTCGGGCTGATCTCGCCGGACTGGCTGATCGCCGAACAGAACGTCCGGCGCTTCGAGGAGCGCGGCACGATCGACGTCGACTACGTCAAGGGCCTGTCCGCCGACGCCGTACCCGCGCTGGACCGGCTTCCCGAACCGCAGCGCTCCTGCGCGCTGCGGGTGATCCAGAGCGACGTCCACTCCTCCGACTCGCCCTGGTACGCCACCAGCTGGGGAGAGGCGCGAGCCGAGGAGATCCTCAGGAAGCGCCCGGCGGCGGCGGAGTTCCGCGAATGCCACGCCCTGGGCGGCGACGGGGTCCGCGGCGGCTACGAACCGGACGACGGCGGGTATGACCCGTACGACCCGTACTGATCCCGCGGCACACGACGGGCACCACCACGGGCGGCGGCCCCGCCCCAGGCCCCGGAGAACCGGTGCCGCCCACCCTCGGACCCGCCCGCGGTGGCCGATTCGCAGAACGCACGGTGCCCCGGGGTGTCGCTGCCGTGGCACGCGGCGTACGCTGTCTCGCGCCATGCCGTACGAACCACCCACGCACACCGTCGAGCGCTCGCTCCGCGCTACCACCGGTGCCAGGACCGTCGCCGGTGTCGACGAGGTCGGACGCGGTGCGTGGGCCGGACCCGTCACCGTGTGCGCGGCGGTCACCGGTCTGCGCCGACCGCCCGAAGGCCTCACCGATTCCAAGCTGTTGACCCCCCGGCGGCGCGCCGAACTCGCGCCCCTGCTGGAGAACTGGGTCACCTCCTACGCCCTCGGCGAGTCCTCGCCGCAGGAGATCGACGACCTCGGCATGACCGCCGCGCTCCGGCTCGCCGCCGTACGGGCCCTGGAGGGGCTGCCGGTGCGGCCCGACGCCGTGATCCTCGACGGCAAGCACGACTACCTCGGCGCCCCGTGGAAGGTCCGCACCGTGATCAAGGGCGACCAGTCCTGCATCGCGGTCGCGGCCGCCTCGGTGATCGCCAAGGTGCGCCGGGACCGGATGATGGCCGAACTGGGCGGCCCGTCCGAGGACTACACCGACTTCGCCTTCGGTGCCAACGCGGGGTATCCCTCGCCGGTGCACCGGGCGGCGCTGGAGGAGCGGGGGCCCACGCCCCATCACCGCCTCTCCTGGTCGTATCTGGATGCGCTGCCCCGGTGGCAGCACCTGAAGAAGGTCCGTTTCTCCGCCGAAGCGGCCGCACTCGAAAGCGGGGGCCAGCTCGGCTTCGAATTCTGATCGCGCGCACGCGCCCCCTGCCCGGCGCCGACTGCGTCGGCGTCCGACCCCCAGACCACCGTCATGCCTCTGATCTCCGAGGAGCCTCAGATTCCCGAGAGCGCCCAGGGTCCCCGCGTCACTTCGGCCGCAGGCCGTACCGCGCCGACCCCACGTCCCGTACCCGGCCCGCGTTCCGCGGCCACCCCGCGTCCCGGCCGCCCCGGTCCGGCGCGCCCCGCGCCCCCGGCGCAGCGTGTGCACCCCGCACCCGCCGCTCCGGCCGCCCCCGTCCCGCCTCGTCCGCAGCCGGCGGAGAATCGTTCCGCGCCGCAGCTCCAGCTGATCCCGGCCCCGGCCGGGGGCGCCCTGGACGCCGCCGACGAGGCGGTCGACCTGCTGCTGGACTCCGGCCGCGCACCGGGAGACATCCTGGTGCTGACCACCGGTGAACCGCACCCGTGGACCGCCCACGAGCTGTCCTTCGGCGAGGCCGCCTACTGGGCCCAGCACGAGACGGCCGACGACGTCTTCTTCGCCCAGGCCTCGGCCGTGGACCGTGCGGCCTCCCGCCCCGTGGTCGTCGTCGCGGTCAACGGCGGCTCGGACGAAGCGGTGGCCCGCGCCCTGCCCGTCGCCCGTCGGCGGGCTTCCACCCTGCTCATCGTCTGCGGCGACCCGCAGACGATGAGCTCCGCGCTCGGCGCGGGGGTCTGAGCGACACCGCCCCGTTCTCCGGCGGGCCGTCTAGGCGGCCGCCGGAGAACGGAGCGGGTCCCGGCCGGCCGGGTGGCCGGTTGGCTTCCGGCGCGTTTCGGTCCGTCTACGGCTCGGTGCGCGCCGGTCTGCCGAACTCGTCTGCCTGCTGTACTCGCTGGTGCTGGTGCTGGTGCTGGTGCTGTCAGCGGGCGGCGGTGCGCCGCAAGGCGTCCAACGCTCCGCCGCCCGTCCGGGACGGGGCAGGCCCCGGGGCGGCGACGACGTCGGCCAGGGGAGGCGGGGCGGACAGCGCATTGGGCCGCCGTCCGCCCCGGCCCTCCCCGAGCACCTGCCAGCCCCCACGCGTCAGCGTGATGTACGCCCCGCACCGGAGCCCGTGCAGGGTGCAGGCGTCCCGCAGCCCCCACATCCACGCACCGTCCTCCTCGGTCCACCGCTCATCGCCCTCGCGGCAGTACAGCAGGACCGCCGTACGCACCGGGGTGCGGCGCCGGAGATCGTGCGGGACGACCCGCCGGAGGTGGGCCAGCAGGGCGTTGCGGAACTCCCAGCCGTCCGCGGCCGCCGTATCCCGGCGGACGAACGAGGCGCTGGCGGTGAGCCGTTCGTCGTGATCGAGGACCGCGACCACGGCGGTGGACGGTGTGGGCCGGTGCCGGGAGTGGAGGCCGCTCACGACCTCCCGGGGGCTGGCGAGCAGAGGAATGCCCGCGGAAGCCCACTCGGCCGGCTCCAGCATCCGGGCAAGCCGGTTGACGGAGTCCGCGGCAACCGAGGACGCCGCTGCCGACGTGGCTGTGGACGGGGCGAATCCGAAGGTCACGGTCCTCCCTTCGCTACGCGCCCATGGTGCGGGCAGGGTCGGGTGAGGGCGCGCCGCGGCACAGCCCTTTCGGGCCCGACAAGTAACTGTGCGGGGGCGAGTCCAATTCTCCCTGGCCTACCGGCGGGCGGCAACGAGCAATTGCGGTAGCTGACGGGAATCAGCCGGAATGACACTGATATCCCTGCCCCGTCACACCCGGTGCGACTCCCCTTGTCTCCCCTCAACCTCAGGGACCAGCGGAAACAACGTCCAGGACCGGCGACGACACCCCCGGTGCGCCGGGCCGCGGATTGGGCCGTTGTCGGTGGTGTGGGGTTGCATGGGTGCATGAGCAACCAGGAGCTGCGTGCCGAAGCCGACGCCATCCTCGCTGAGCTGGTCGGTGATCCGGGAGGCCCGGCGCGGCTGCGGGAGGACCAGTGGCAGGCGGTGGCGGCGCTGGTGGAGGAGCGCCGCCGGGCGCTGGTGGTGCAGCGGACCGGCTGGGGCAAGTCCGCGGTGTATTTCGTCGCCACCGCCCTGCTGCGGCGGCGTGGCGCCGGTCCCACCGTGATCATCTCGCCGCTGCTGGCCCTGATGCGTAATCAGGTCGAGTCCGCAGCGCGGGCCGGAATCCAGGCCCGCACCATCAACTCCGCCAACCCGGAGGAGTGGGAGACCATCTACGGAGAGGTCGAGCGCGGCGAGACAGACGTTCTCCTGGTGAGTCCGGAGCGGCTCAACTCCGTCGACTTCCGCGACCAGGTGCTTCCCCGGCTCGCGGCCACCACCGGTCTGCTGGTGGTCGACGAGGCGCACTGCATCTCCGACTGGGGCCACGACTTCCGCCCCGACTACCGCAGGCTGCGGGCCATGCTGTCCGAGCTGCCCGACGGGGTGCCGGTGCTCGCCACCACCGCGACCGCCAACGCCCGGGTCACCGCGGACGTCGCCGAACAGCTGGGGACCGGTGCCGGAGAGGCCCTGGTCCTGCGCGGCGCTCTGGACCGGGAGAGCCTGCGGCTCGGAGTGGTGCGGCTGCCGGACGCCGCGCACCGCCTGGCCTGGCTCGCCGAGCATCTGGACGAACTGGCGGGCTCCGGGATCATCTACACCCTCACCGTCGCCGCGGCCGAGGAGGCCACCGCCTTCCTCCGGCAGCGCGGTTTCCAGGTCGCCTCGTACACCGGGAAGACGGAGAACGCCGACCGGCTCCAGGCCGAGACCGACCTCCAGGAGAACCGGGTCAAGGCGCTCGTCGCCACATCGGCCCTCGGTATGGGCTACGACAAGCCCGACCTGGGATTCGTGGTGCACCTCGGCTCGCCGTCCTCACCGATCGCCTACTACCAGCAGGTGGGGCGTGCGGGGCGCGGAGTGGCCCACGCGGACGTCCTGCTGTTGCCGGGCAAGGAGGACGAGGCCATCTGGCGCTATTTCGCGGACACCGCGTTCCCGCCCGAGGCCCAGGTCCGGCAGACCCTCGCGGCGCTCGCCGACGCGGGCCGGGCGCTGTCCGTGCCGGCTCTGGAAGCGGCGGTGGAGCTGCGACGGACCCGGCTGGAGACCATGCTCAAGGTCCTCGACGTGGACGGGGCGGTCAAGCGGGTCAAGGGCGGCTGGACCGCCACCGGCGAGCCCTGGGTCTACGACTCCGAGCGGTATGCCTGGGTGGCGCGGCAGCGGGCGGCCGAGCAGCAGGCCATGCGCGACTACGTGGACGCGTCGCAGTGCCGGATGGAGTTCCTGCGGCAGCAGCTGGACGACGAGGGGGCCGCGCCCTGTGGCCGTTGCGACAACTGCGCGGGTCCCTGGGCCAGTGCCTCCGTCTCGTCCGAGGCGTTGACGGGGGCGGCCAAGGAGCTGGACCGCCCCGGCATCGAGATCGAGCCGCGCCGCATGTGGCCCACCGGAATGCCCGCACTGGGCATCGACCTCAAGGGGCGTATTCCGGCCAAGGAACAGTGTTCCACCGGGCGCGCCCTGGGGCGGCTCTCGGACATCGGCTGGGGCAACCGGCTCCGCCCCCTGCTGGCCGAGAACGCTCCCGACGGCCCGGTCCCCGACGATGTCCTCCAGGCCGCGGTGGCTGTCCTCGCCGACTGGGCGCGGTCGCCGGGCGGCTGGGCGTCCGGGGCCCCGGACGGGGCCGCGCGCCCGGTGGGCGTCGTCGCCGTCCCGTCGCTGTCCCGCCCGCAGCTGGTCGGCTCCCTGGCCGAGGGGATCGCCACCGTGGGGCGTCTGCCTCTGCTGGGCACCTTGGCGTACACCGGCCCGGACGGCGCGCACACGGCCCGCCGCAGCAACTCCGCCCAACGCCTCAGGGCGCTGTCCGGCGCCTTCGCCGTGCCCGATGAGCTGGCCGACGCCCTTGCCCGGACCGCCGGCCCCGTCCTGCTCGTCGACGACTCGACGGACTCCGGCTGGACCCTCGCCGTCGTGGCCCGGCTGATCCTGCGGGCGGGCGCCCAGCAGGTCCTGCCCTTGGTCCTCGCCACGGCGGGCTGACCGGGGCGCGCTCGGCCGGGGCTTCGCTCGCTCTCCTCCAGGAAACCCGATGGGCCCACCGTCCGTGAAGCGCCGGGCCAGCCCTGTGGATAACGTTATCCACAGGGCTTTCGGGATGCGGCGGAGCGCGGGACCGTCGAGACATGGACAAGCGCCACGAATCCACCGGTCCGTCCGACGAGCAGCAGATCACCTTGCGCGGCCCCGCCGAACTGGCCGACGCCCTGCCGTATCTGATGGGCTTCCACCCCAATGACAGCGTCGTGATGGTCGCTCTGCACGGGGGCCGCGGCCGGTTCGGCGGCCGTCTGCGGCTCGGCATTCCGCAGGCGCCCGGCGAGTGGGGGCCGGTCGCCGACCAACTCGCCGAGTGCCTGATCTCCGGGAGCGAGCGCCGCGAAGGGCGGCCCGACGCCATCGTGATCTTCCTCTGCCAGGACTCGCCGGACGGCTCCGGCGGGCAGCTGACCATGGAGCGGCTGCGCCCGTTCGCGCAACGCCTGCGCACGGCGTGCGGAGCGCTCGACGTGCCCGTGCTGGAAGCCCTCTGCATCTCCGACGGCCGCTACTGGTCCTACTGCTGCCCCGACACCCGGTGCTGCCCGGAGCAAGGCAAACCCCTGGCCATGCCCGGCACGACGGTGATGGCCGCGGCCGCCACCTACGCGGGGGTCCACGTCCGGGGCACGCTGCGGGACATGGAGGCACGGCTCCACCCCTGGCGGGATGCGGCGGCGGTGTCGGCGCAGGAGCGGGCCCTGGACGAGGCCGCGCCGGTGATGATGATCCGGATGCTCGACGAACGGGTCCGGCGCTCCGTCGCGTCCGAGACTCTCGAACAGGCCCGCACGCTCATGGCCCGCATCGAGGACGCGCAGCCCGCGCCGCCCGCCCTCTCGGACGCGGGGGACGACCAGCTGATCGCTCCCGACGAGGCCGCCGCCGTCATTTTGGGGCTCCAGGACCGGGAGACCCGGGACAAGGCCGCCGCCTGGATGGAAGGCCCCACAGCGCAAGCCGCACTCCGTCTCTGGCGGACACTGGCCCGGCGCTGCGTCGGGTCGTACGGGGAGCACGCGGCCGCCCCTCTCACCCTGGCGGGCTGGGTGTCCTGGTCCACGGGTGACGAGCCGGGCGCCCGGGTCGCCCTGGCGCTGGCCCTGCGCGCCGACCCCGCCTACACCTTCGCCCACCTGCTCCACCGGGCCTGCAACGAGGGCCTCGACCCGGAGGCCGTCCGCCGCTGCCTGCGTGAAAAGCCCGAGACCTCCGAGGAGCGAGGGAAGCCGGAGAGCACGGGGGAGCCGGCGGGTGCGGCGGATCTGGAGGGTGCGGCGGATCCGGAGGGTGCGGCGGCCGGGGCCGAGAACGCCGGGGCGGCCCCGGGCGCCGTCGTCGCCCGGGGCAGCGCCCTCCGCATCCGCCGAGTCCGCGCCCTGCCCCACGGAGGGCCGAGGCGAGGCGGCGCCGCCAAGCCCCCGAAAGCCGGCCGGAGGACCCACCTCCCCACCACGAGCCGCCCAGGCCCGCCGGTGACCGGGCGGCGCCCGAGGGAGGCCCGGAGGTCCGGCCGAGGCGGTCCCAGGACGCGTCGATGACCAGCGTGCCGGATCACTGCGCGCGGGCGTCACCCCGTCCGGTGCGTCAGACCATCGTCGTCCCCCTGGCACCGGACCCCCGGAGCCGACCAGCGGGGCCGGAGACATGACGGGCCAAGAGAGCCGCGGGTACCTGCGGTCCGGGGGCGCTGCCGACCCCGCCAGGCGCGCTCAGGCGCGAACCACCCCCGGACGCGAGCCGGACCACCCCAGGGACGCGGCCCGGACCCCACGTGGACGCGGGCCGGACCCCACGTGGACGCGGGCCGGGCACTGCCCGGACGTGGGCCGGAGACCACCTGGACACGGGCGTGTGTGGCCGGGCGCGGGCTGGGCCGGACCCGGATTCGCGCACGTGGACCCGCACCCGCACACCTGGGCGCGGAGCGGACCGTGACCGGGCGCGCGGGCCCGCACGCGCACCCCGGACGCCGACCGGAACGGGTCCAGGTCCGGCCCGGTCCGCCCAAGCACGCCGTACCGCACCTGGACCGGCCCGCTCCGGTGGGGCGGCACCGGTCCCGCCGCCCCGGGGATCACCTGATCACAAGGATGCCGAAGGGAGTGTTTATCGTCAGGCAGACGACTATGATCGCGGCATGCCGCCCTACGACCCGTCGACCTTCCCGCCCTTCGCTGTCACCGTCGACCTGGTCGTGCTCACGGTGCGCCGTCACGCGCTCTGCGCGCTGGTCGTGCGGCGCGGGGAGACTCCGTTCCAGGGCCGGTGGGCGCTGCCCGGCGGTTTCGTCAGGATCGACGAGGATCTCGGCTCAGCGGCGGCGCGTGAACTCGTCGAGGAGACCGGCCTCACCGCCCACGACCCGGCGAAGCCGTCCCTGGGCAACGGCGCCCACCTGGAGCAGCTGGCCACCTACGGTGATCCGGCGCGCGACCCCCGGATGAGGGTGGTCAGCGTCGCGCATCTCGCCCTCGCGCCGGACCTCCCGGCTCCCCGGGCGGGCGGCGACGCCAACAGCGCCCGCTGGGCCCCGGTGGAGGAGCTGCTGCACCCCGGTGCCGGGCGGGAGGGCGACCAGGCGGTGCCGCTGGCCTTCGATCACGCACGGATCCTGGCCGACGGAGTCGAACGTGCTCGCTCCAAGATCGAGTACTCCTCGCTGGCCACGGCGTTCTGTCCGCCGGAGTTCACGGTCGGGGAGCTGCGCCGGGTGTACGAGGCGGTGTGGGGTGTCGTCCTCGACCCCCGTAACTTCCACCGCAAGGTCACTGGCACCCCCGGATTCCTGGTGCCGTCCGGCGGGACGACCACCCGGCAGGGCGGTCGTCCCGCACAGCTGTTCCGGGCCGGGGCCGCCACGGTGCTCAATCCGCCGATGCTGCGGCCCGAGGTCTGATCCCTGGCCACATGCCCCCGGCTTCGGGGGCGGCCGGAGCGCTGTGATGGCCCAGCGGAACGCCCGTCGCCTCAACCCTGCGCCAAAAGTCTGAAATGTCGCGTTATGTTGCTGCGGTACCCATCTGCCGCCGAGCGGTCTCACCTTCCGCGAGAGACGCGAGATAAGCGATGCTCCAGGCCATCGGACTCACCAGCACCCCCCGCCGCGACGCTCGCCCCGTCGTCGGCGATCTGACCTTCGAAGCCCCGTCCGGCCGCGTCACGGCGCTCCTCGGCGCGCCGGGGGCGGGCAAGACGGCGGCCCTGCGTCTGATGCTCGAACTCGACGCGGGGCGCGGCGTCGCCTACTTCCGGGGGCGGCCGCTGCATCGCATCGCGCATCCGGCGCGCGAAGTGGGGGTGCTGCTCGGTGATGTCCCGGGCCACCCCTCGCGGACGGTCAGGGGGCAGCTCCGGATGCTCTGCGCCGCCGCCGGGGTGCCGGTCTCCCGGGCGGACGAGGTGCTCGAAGTCGTCGGCCTGGCCGGGCTCGGCGACCAGCGGCTGGGCACCCTCTCGGTGGGCATGGACCGCCGGCTCGGGCTCGCCTGCGCCCTGCTCGGGGACCCGCACACCCTGGTCCTCGATGAGCCTGCCGAAGGGCTCTCGCCGCGCGAGAACAGCTGGTTGTACGGACTGCTGCGCGCTCACGCGGCTCAGGGCGGAACGGTTCTGTACGCTACCGGAGACCCCAAGGAGGCGGCCCGCACCGCCGATCACGTCGTCACCATCGACGAGGGGCGCCTCATCGCCGACCAGGATGTCGTCGACTTCGCCCGTACCCGCCTCCGGCCCCGGGTCGCGGTCCGCACCCCGCACGCCCCCCGGCTGGCCGCCGTGGTCGCCAGGGAGGCGCGGGCGGCCCGGCACTCCGTCGAGGTCGTCCAGGAGGGGAGCGGCCGGCTCGCGGTGTACGGCAGCAACTGCGCGGAGATCGGCGACACCGCCTACCGGCACGGCATCCCGGTGCACCAGCTCGCCGACGAGATCGGTGACACCGGACCCGCCGTGCCGCCGGGCACACAGGCGGACGCGGACATGGGAACGGGGACGCAGGTGGGGGAGGAGAGGACGGAGAGCGGCGCACGGCAAGGAGCCGTTCCGGTGCCGACTGCCGTCTCCGGCGCGTCCTTCCCGGGACGGCAGGCCTCCGACGTGGCTCTCTCCGAGCTGCCGCCCCCGATCCGGGTCCGCCCCGCGCGCGGTCCGCTGCGTCCCATCCGCTACGAACTGCGGCGCTCCCTCGGTGTCCGGACAACGGCCGCGATCACGGCGGTCGTTCTGCTGACGTCCGCCGTCCTGTCGGTCCTGCTCGCCCGTACGGACGGCACCGCGCTGCCCCGGCTGCTCGCGGCCTGGCCCGAACTGCTGCCGCTGCCTCCCGCGGTGCTGGGCGCGGGCCTGCTCGGAGCGCTGTCGTTCGGCGACGAGTTCCGCTACCCGGCGCTCGCCGCCGGTCGCGGCACCGTGCCCCGGCGGCTCGGACTGCTGGTCGCGAAGCTCCTCGTCACCGCGGGCTTCGCACTCCTGATCGCCGCCCTCGCAGTGGTGTGCGACGCGCAGAGCCTGCGGCTGGTGTACGGACCGGAGTTGGTCAAGGTTCCGGAGAATTACCTCGCCCTCGGCGCGAGTTGGGCGGGCCTGTCCGTCGGCTGCGCCTGGGCCGGGCTGCTGGCCGCCGGAGTCTTCCGGGTCGCCGGGGCGGGCATCGCCGCCGTCCTGGCCGTGCCGGTGCTGGTCGTTCCGCTGGTGCAGAAGGTCTTCGCCGCTCCGTCCGCACGGTCGGTCACCGGGCTTCCGGGACGGCTGCGGGAACTGGCCTGGTGGCAGCTGCCGCAGGACGCGGACCGCTGGGTTCTGGCCATCGCCCAGGTCGTGGCCCAGCCCGTGGGGGCCGCACTGGCCCTGTCGTTGTCCGTCCTGGTCTGTGCGTATCTGTTCACCAGCCTTCGCGGAAAGGTGCGTTGGTGATCGCCGCTGTCCTCCACGGGGAGCGAGGCCGCGAAGCGCCTTAAGAAATGGCTGATTTGTAGGTATAAGGCGTCAATTGTATAGCGGGCGCCGATCACCCTTTCGTGTGCTTTTCACCAAAGACCTCAAGGGGCGTGCGAGCCGCGCCGACAAAGGATGCGTGAGTACCCTTGCGCACACCATGATGACCGCCGCCCGCTCCGCCGACTCCGGCCTTGCCGGTCCGGGCGAACTCGACCGCTACCCCTACACGGAGGCGCCGCCCGGCGACCGTTCCGCTTCCCGGGCCTGGAGCGGTTCCGACTCCGAGCTGGGCCGGGCGAGCCGACGGGGGGCTGCCAGCCGGGGGCGCGGTCTCCATGGCCAACTCGTCCAGCAGCTGGGCCAGATGATCGTTTCCGGTGACCTCGGCGCGGACCGCCCTCTCGTTCCCGAGGAGATCGGCCAGCGATTCGAGGTCTCCCGCACCGTCGTCCGCGAATCTTTGCGTGTCCTCGAAGCCAAGGGCCTGGTCAGCGCGCGTCCCAACGTGGGTACGAGGGTCCGCCCGGTCAGCGACTGGAACCTGCTCGACCCCGACATCATCGAGTGGCGGGCCTTCGGGCCGCAGCGCGACGACCAGCGCCGTGAGCTGGCCGAGCTGCGCTGGACCATCGAACCGCTCGCCGCCCGCCTCGCCGCCGGGCACGGCCGGGACGACATTCAGCAGCGCCTGGGCGACATGGTGGAGATCATGGGCCACGCGATGGGACAGGGGGACGCGATCACCTTCTCCCGTGCCGACGCCGAATTCCACTCCCTGCTCATCCAGGCCGCGGGCAACCGGATGCTCGAACACCTCTCCGGCATCGTCTCGGCCGCGCTGCATGTCTCCGGCGGCCCGGTCACCGGCTGCGACCGGCCCGGCGAATCCTCCCTCGCCCACCACGCGCGGATCGCTGACGCCCTGGCCTCCGGCGACTCCGCGGCCGCCGAGGCGGCCATGAGGCAACTCCTCGTCGTCCACCCCGACGTCGAACGTGTGGTGCCCGCCCCGCGCGAGCACTGACCGACGCAGCGCCGGGCGCCGGGGCCCTGTGCCGCCGGACCCGCGCGGTCCGGCGGCACCCTTGTGGGGAGATGTCACCCCTGGGTCCATTCATCGCAAATGAGGTGTGACTCGGGCCACGCGGATGGGGCGTAACACTCCTCGAAGCAGCGCGATGACCTAAGAGGTGACCGCCGCGGAAGGAATACAGCTTGCCTCGCAGGCGCTGTGCAGTTCCGAGGCCAAACCCGCGCCGTCGGCGACATCCCCAGTCGACGGTCGTCGGTTCCAGCCCTCTCCAGGGCGGGGCCGGAAGCCGTTTCCATCGTTCCGAGAGGTTGTTCGTGTCGGCCAGCACATCCCGTACGCTCCCGCCGGAGATCGCCGAGTCCGAGTCTGTGATGGCGCTCATCGAGCGGGGAAAGGCTGATGGGCAGATCGCCGGCGATGACGTGCGTCGGGCCTTCGAGGCTGACCAGATTCCGCCAACCCAGTGGAAGAACGTTCTGCGCAGCCTCAACCAGATCCTCGAGGAAGAGGGTGTGACGCTGATGGTCAGTGCCGCGGAGTCGCCGAAGCGCGCCCGCAAGAGCGTCGCAGCGAAGAGCCCGGTCAAGCGCACCGCCACCAAGACCGTCGCGGCGAAGACCGCCGTGCCCAAGCCCGTCGCGGCCACCGCCGCCCCGGCGGCCGAGAGCCCGGACGCGGTGGCCGAGGACGCCGTCGCGGCCGCTCCCGCGAAGAAGGCGGCGGCCAAGAAGACGACGGCGAAGAAGACCGCCGTGAAGAAGACGGCGGCCAAGAAGACAGCGGCGAAGAAGTCCGGCAAGCAGGACGACGAGCTGCTCGAAGGCGAGGAGGCGGCCGAGGAGGTCAAGGCCGGCAAGGGCGCCGAGGAGGAGGAGACCGAGGGCGAGAACAAGGGCTTCGTCCTCTCCGACGACGACGAGGACGACGCGCCCGCTCAGCAGGTCGCCGTCGCCGGTGCCACCGCCGACCCGGTCAAGGACTACCTGAAGCAGATCGGCAAGGTCCCCCTCCTCAACGCCGAGCAGGAGGTGGAGCTGGCCAAGCGCATCGAGGCCGGTCTCTTCGCCGAGGACAAGCTGGCCAACGCGGACAAGCTCGCGCCGAAGCTCAAGCGCGAGCTGGAGATCATCGCGGAAGACGGCCGCCGCGCCAAGAACCACCTCCTGGAGGCCAACCTCCGTCTGGTGGTCTCCCTGGCCAAGCGCTACACGGGGCGCGGCATGCTCTTCCTGGACCTGATCCAGGAGGGCAACCTCGGTCTGATCCGCGCGGTCGAGAAGTTCGACTACACCAAGGGCTACAAGTTCTCCACGTACGCCACCTGGTGGATCCGGCAGGCGATCACCCGCGCGATGGCCGACCAGGCCCGCACCATCCGTATCCCGGTGCACATGGTCGAGGTCATCAACAAGCTCGCGCGGGTGCAGCGCCAGATGCTCCAGGACCTGGGCCGCGAGCCCACCCCGGAGGAGCTGGCCAAGGAACTGGACATGACCCCCGAGAAGGTCATCGAGGTCCAGAAGTACGGCCGCGAGCCGATCTCCCTCCACACCCCGCTCGGTGAGGACGGGGACAGCGAGTTCGGTGACCTCATCGAGGACTCCGAGGCCGTCGTCCCCGCGGACGCGGTCAGCTTCACGCTCCTCCAGGAGCAGCTGCACTCGGTGCTCGACACCCTCTCCGAGCGTGAGGCGGGCGTGGTCTCGATGCGCTTCGGTCTCACCGACGGCCAGCCGAAGACGCTGGACGAGATCGGCAAGGTCTACGGCGTGACGCGTGAGCGCATCCGCCAGATCGAGTCGAAGACGATGTCGAAGCTCCGTCACCCGTCGCGTTCGCAGGTCCTGCGCGACTACCTGGACTGAGCACCCGGAGACACCCGCCGAGGGCCCGGAACCCGCAAGGGATCCGGGCCCTCCGGCGTGTCCCCGGGGGTGGACACCGCGCGGCTGCATGACGCTGGGTGGGTTGTCCGTCACCTCAGCGTCAGGAGCCTTCATGCCCCGTCCCGTCGTCCGCACCCTGACCGGGGCGCTCGCCCTGACCGCCGCCGCGGCCGTACTGCCGCTCGCCTCGCCCGCCCCGGCGACGGCCGACAGCGTCATCGTCGGCGGGCAGCCCGCTCCGGTGGCGCAGAGCCCCTGGGCGGTGGCCCTGTCGAGCCGCGACCGGTTCGGGGATGCACGCGCGGGGCAGTTCTGCGGCGGGGCGGCCGTGGCGCCCACGAAGATCCTGACGGCCGCCCACTGTCTGGGTGACGAGGCGCTCGGCGGACCCGCGGAGAGCGTGAAGGATCTGCTGGTGATCTCCGGGCGGGAGCGGCTGAGCGAATCGGGCGGACGGGAGATCCCGGTCCGGGACATCTGGGTGAACCCGGCGTACGACCCCGACTCGAACGCCGGTGACCTCGCGGTGCTCACCCTGGCCCGGCCGCTGCCCAAGGACAGCGTCATCCCGGCGGCGCGGGAGGGGGACGCCGCCTACCGGGCCGGGACGCCCGCGGACGTCTACGGGTGGGGCGACACCACGGGCAGCGGCACCTACGCCTCCGTACTGCGTTCCGCGCGGATCCAGGTCCTGCCGGACCGCGACTGCGCCCGTGCCTACCCGGGCGGGCGGGAGGGGACGTACGACGCCTCGGCGATGCTCTGTGCGGGTGAACCCGCTGGGGGCCGGGACGCGTGCCAGGGGGACAGCGGGGGACCGCTGGTGGCCCGAGGGCGGCTCATCGGCCTGGTGTCCTGGGGCAGCGGCTGCGGGCGGCCGGGCAGTCCTGGGGTCTACACCCGGGTCTCCGCCGCTCTGGAATGGGCCGCGGGCCGCGTCTGAGGGCCGCGGCGCCGCCGACGAGAACGGGCGGCTCCCCCCGGTGGGGGAGCCGCCCGTCGGCCGGCCTTGGACCGGCCCCTGGCTCGTCGTGGATGCGAGGTGTCAGTGTTCCTCGTCTGCGGCGGTCGCCGACACGGCGGTGAGCCGGTCCGTCTCATCCTGTATTTCCGCGGCGATCTTCTTGAGTTCCGGCTCGAACTTGCGCCCGTGGTGGGCGCAGAAGAGCAGTTCACCGCCGCTGATCAGAACGACGCGCAGATATGCCTGGGCGCCGCAACGGTCACAACGGTCGGCCGCGGTCAGCGGGCTCGCGGGGGTCAGAACAGTAGTCACGTCGCCTCTTCTCTAGCTCGACGAGCTGTCGTACCAGGGTCAACATCCAACCAGGCCGAAAACGTTCCCGCTCGTGGCTTTTCTTCGAAACTTCTTCTCGGTGTGGCTGTCTGTTGCCGGTTGGCGGCGAATGTGCCGTATGCGGAGCGCTACGGTTTCGCATTGCTTGTCTAGGGGGTGTGTCCCGCCGGCCGGCTTGCCGGTTTGTTCATGAGGACGTGCCCGGAGCCTAAATGGTTCATGCCTCGAAGGGAACGTGATGTGCGCGTCACCCCGACGAATGATCGAACATGCATGCGAGCTCGGATGCGGCTCGACTAGCATGAGGATTCCCCGAGGGTGGCGTTACAACCGCTCTACCAGGCCTCTGTAGGCTCTCAGCGGCAACCGAAGCACAGCCCGATGCCCACCGGGGACCCAGATGAAATTCAGCGAGGAGCGAACCGCGTGACCGCCGAAACGTCCGTGCCGTCCACCGCGATGCTGGCCGCAGCAGGCGGCGACCGGGGCAGCTCCAACTACACCGCGCGGCACCTCCTCGTCCTCGAAGGTCTTGAGGCGGTCCGCAAGCGCCCCGGGATGTACATCGGGTCCACCGACAGCCGTGGCCTGATGCACTGCCTGTGGGAGATCATCGACAACTCCGTCGACGAGGCGCTGGGCGGCTACTGCGACCAGATCGAGGTCATCCTCCACGACGACGCCTCCGTCGAGGTCCGGGACAACGGCCGCGGCATCCCGGTCGACATCGAGCCCAAGACGGGCCTCTCCGGCGTCGAGGTCGTCATGACCAAGCTGCACGCCGGAGGCAAGTTCGGCGGCGGCGCCTACGCGGCGTCGGGCGGCCTCCACGGCGTCGGAGCCTCCGTCGTCAACGCCCTCTCCGCCCGGCTGGACGTCGAGGTCGACCTGCACAGCGCGACCCACTCGATCAGCTTCCGGCGCGGCGTCCCCGGCATGTTCACCGAGCAGGGGCCGGACAGCCCGTTCGACCCCGCCAACGGTCTGCGCAAGGGCAAGCGCGTCCCGAAGACCCGCACCGGCACCCGGGTGCGGTACTGGGCGGACCGGCAGATCTTCCTCAAGGACGCCAAGCTCAACCTGGAGACGCTCTACCAGCGGGCCCGCCAGACGGCCTTCCTCGTGCCCGGTCTCACGATCGTCGTCCGCGACGAGCGCGGACTCGACGGCGAGGGCAAGACCGAGGAGACGTTCCGCTTCGACGGCGGCATCAGCGAGTTCTGCGAGTACCTGGCCCAGGACAAGGCCGTCTGCGACGTCCAGCGGCTCAGCGGCTCGGGCACCTTCAAGGAGACCGTCCCGGTCCTCGACGACCGCGGTCACATGATCCCCACGGAGGTCACCCGCGAGCTGGGCGTGGACATCGCCCTGCGCTGGGGCACCGGCTACGACACGACCGTCAAGTCGTTCGTGAACATCATCGCCACCCCCAAGGGCGGCACCCACGTCACCGGGTTCGAGCGCTCCCTGACCAAGACGGTCAACGAGGCACTGCGGTCCGCCAAGGTGCTGAGGGTCGCCGAGGACGACATCGTCAAGGACGACGCCCTCGAAGGTCTCACCGCCGTCGTCACCGTACGGCTGGCGGAGCCGCAGTTCGAGGGGCAGACCAAGGAGGTCCTCGGCACCTCGGCGGCCAACCGGATCGTCGCGAACGTGGTGGCCAAGGAGCTCAAGGCCTTCCTGACCTCCACCAAGCGGGACGCCAAGGCCCAGGCGCGGGCGGTCCTGGACAAGGCTGTCGCCGCCGCCCGCACCCGGATCGCGGCCCGCCAGCACAAGGACGCCCAGCGCCGCAAGACCGCGCTGGAGTCCTCGTCGCTGCCCGCCAAGCTCGCCGACTGCCGCAGCGACGACGTCGACCGCAGCGAGCTCTTCATCGTCGAGGGCGACTCGGCGCTCGGCACCGCCAAGCTGGCCCGCAACAGTGAGTTCCAGGCGCTGCTGCCGATCCGCGGCAAGATCCTCAACGTCCAGAAGTCGTCCGTCTCGGACATGCTGAAGAACGCCGAGTGCGGCGCGATCATCCAGGTCATAGGAGCTGGGTCCGGCCGGACCTTCGACATCGACGCCGCCCGCTACGGCAAGGTCATCATGATGACCGACGCCGATGTCGACGGCTCCCACATCCGCACCCTGCTGCTGACCCTCTTCCAGCGCTACATGCGTCCGATGGTCGAGGCCGGACGGGTCTTCGCGGCGGTACCCCCGCTGCACCGGATCGAGCTGGTCCAGCCCAAAAAGGGCCAGGACAAGTACGTGTACACGTACTCCGACGGCGAACTGCGCCAGACGCTGCTGGAGTTCCAGCGCAAGAACGTCCGCATCAAGGAGTCGATCCAGCGCTACAAGGGCCTCGGCGAGATGGACGCCGACCAGCTGGCCGAGACCACCATGGACCCGCGCCACCGGACGCTGCGCCGCATCAACATCGGGGACCTGGAATCCTCCGAGCAGGTCTTCGACCTCCTGATGGGCAACGAGGTCGCGCCGCGCAAGGAGTTCATCACCAGCTCCGCCGCCACCCTCGACCGCTCACGTATCGACGCCTGACACCCGGCGCACCCCGGCCCCCGCTCCGTCACCCGGAGCGGGGGCCGCGTGCGTCCGCCCCGGGGCCGTCCGCGACTTCTGTCACCTGAAGGGGTGAAGTCGGGCGAAGGGCGCGCCCGCGATCCTCCCGGACCGCCCATGGTGGGCCGTGCGGCCGAAAAGGTCCGCGGATCAGGGGAGTTGTTCGGTGGAGAAGGAAGCAGGGCCGCGGACCGCGGGAGTGCGGCCCGACGACCCGTGGGACGACGGGCCGGCCCGGGACCGGGACGGCCAGGACGGTACGGGAGGCGACGCCCCCGGCGCGGCGGAGCCCGACCAAACCCCCGGCGCGGCCGAGATCTATCTGGAGGTGCACCGCAGCCCCGCCTTCCGCGAGGTGCGCCGCCGCTACCGCCGTTTCGTGGTTCCCGCCGCCCTCGCCTTCCTCCTCTGGTACCTCGCCTATGTGGTCGCCGCGACCACCGCCCCCGGGCTGATGGCCCGCCCGGTCGCGGGCGCGGTCAACGTGGCGATGGTGGCGGGCCTGGGGCAGTTCCTCAGCACGTTCCTGCTGACCTGGGCGTACGCACGGCACGCGCGGCTGCGCCGGGACCGGGCCGCGCTCGATCTGCGGTGGGAGACGCAGGAGATGACGCGGGGCATGGGCCCCGCGACGACGAGAGGGCCCGTGCGGTGAGAGGCGACCACCAGACACTCGCTCTGCTGCTGTTCAGCGCGTTCATCGCGGTGACGCTCTTCATCACCACCTGGGTCGGCCGCAACCGGCAGGGCTCCGCCGAGGAGTTCTACGCGGGCGGACGGCTGTTCTCGCCGCTGGAGAACGGATTCGCCATCGCGGGCGACTACATGTCGGCGGCCTCCTTCCTCGGGATCTCCGGCCTGATCGCCCTCTTCGGCTACGACGGCATGCTCTACTCCGTCGGCTTCCTGGTCGCCTGGCTGGTCGTGCTGCTGCTCGTCGCCGAACTGGTCCGCAACTGCGGCCGCTTCACCCTCGCCGACGTGGTCGCCGCACGCATGGCCGAGCGCCCGGTGCGCACGGCCCTCGGCACCTCGTCCGTCACCGTCTCCGTGCTGTACCTGGTCGCCCAGATGGTCGGCGCGGGCAGCCTGGTGGCGCTGCTGCTCGGCGGTACGAGCGACGCCGCCCGGTCCTGGACGGTCATCGGGGTCGGCGCGCTCATGGTGATCTACGTGTCGTTCGGCGGGATGCGCGCCACCACCTGGATCCAGATCGTCAAGGCCGTCCTGCTGATGGCGGGGGCACTCGCCCTCACGGTCCTCGTCCTGGTCCACTTCCGCGGCGACGTCAACCACCTGCTGAACACCGCCGCCGAACGCAGCGGCCACGGCAAGGACTTCCTCGCCCCCGGCCTGCGCTACGGCGGGGACTGGGTCTCCCGCTTCGACTTCATCAGCCTGGGCGTCGCCCTGGTCCTCGGCACGGCCGGGCTGCCGCACATCCTGTCGCGCTTCTACACCGTGCCCACCGCCCGCGCCGCGCGCCGGTCGGTCGTCTGGTCCATCGGGCTCATCGGCAGCTTCTACCTGATGACGATCGTGCTCGGCTTCGGCGCCGCCGCCCTCGTCGGCTCCGCCGAGGTGCGTGCCTCGAACGCGGCGGGCAACACCGCGATCCCGCTGCTCGCGCTGAACCTCGGCGGGGGCGAGGGTTCCACCGGCGGAACGGTTCTCTTCGCCGTGGTCGCCGCCGTCGCCTTCGCCACCATCCTGGCCGTCGTCGCCGGAATCACCCTCGCCTCCTCCGCCTCGGTCGCCCACGACCTCTACGCCTCGCTCCGCCGCCCCGGCCGCAGGAAGCGCGGCGAGGTCGCCGTGGCGCGTACCTCCGCCGCGGGCATCGGCGCGGTGGCCATCGGACTCGGCCTGCTCGCCCAGAACCTGAACGTCGCCTTCCTGGTCGGTCTCGCCTTCGCCGTGGCCGCGTCGGCGAACCTCCCCGCCCTGCTCTACTCCCTGTTCTGGCGCGGCTTCACCACCCGGGGCGCGGTCTGGGCGGTGTACGGGGGACTGGTCCCGGCGGTCGCCCTGGTGGTCGTCTCACCCGTCGTCTCGGGCAGCCCCGGCGCGCTGTTCCCCGGGGCCGACTTCCAGCTCTTCCCGCTGGAGAACCCGGGCCTGGTCTCGATCCCGCTCGGTTTCCTGGCGGGCTGGATCGGTACGGTCACCTCGCGCGAGAAGCCGGACGAGGCCAGGCACGCCGAGGCCGAGGTCCGGGCGCTGACGGGCGCGGGCGCGGCCTGAACCCCTCGGGGCGGTGTCCGGCAGGCTCGTGGCGGCCGGACGCGCCCGCCCCGGGCAGCCCGGCCCCTGGCAGCCCGTCCGGCCCCTGGGGTCCCCCGACCCTTGGGCACATCGGCCCTGGGAGGGGCCTCAGCCTCCGGAGCCTCCGGCCCAGGCGTAGCGGTGCTCCGGGCGGCCCGTCTCGCCGTACCGCAGGGTCAGCCGGACCTTTCCGGTGCGCTCCAGCAGCTTCAGATAGCGCTGCGCCGTCTGCCGGCTCATCCCCGCGCTGTCCGCGATCTCCTGGGCGGACAGCGGCCCCTCGGCCCCGCGTAGGGCCTGCCGGACCAGTTCGGCGGTGGTGGGGGAGTGGCCCTTGGGGAGGTCCGGCTCGCCCGCCGCCCACAGCGCCCCGAAGAGCCGGTCCACCTCCACCTGCTCGGCCTCCCCGCCGCCGTCGAGGGCTTGCCGCAGGGCCGCGTAAGCCTCCAGCTTCGAGCGCAGACCCGCGAAAGTGAACGGCTTCACCAGGTACTGGAGCGCTCCGTGCCGCATCGCGTCCTGCACGGTGGCCACGTCGCGGGCGGCGGTCACCATGATCACGTCGACCTGGCGGCCGAGGCGCCGGAGCTCCTGTACGACGGCGAGGCCGTTGCGGTCGGGGAGGTAGTGGTCCAGTAGGACCAGGTCCACCGGGACCTCCTCGACCGTCGCCAGCGCCTCGGCCGCCGAGTGGGCCTGCGCGGCCACCCGGAAACCGGGCACCTTCGCCACGTACGCCGCGTTGATCCGCGCCACCCGGACGTCGTCGTCCACGATCAGGACCTGGATCACCGGTTGTCTCCCCTCGTGGCCGCCCGGGGCGTCGTGGCGGAGTTGTCCGGCGCCGCCGAGGCCGATTCCGGGTCCGGCTCGGCCAGCGCCTCCGGGAGGACGACCGTGAACACCGCACCGCCCTCCTCCGCCCCGGAGACCGTCGCGCTGCCGCCCTGGCGCTCGGCCAGCCTGCGGACCAGGGCGAGCCCGAGGCCGCGCTTGCCGTGCGCCGGAACGTCCTTGGTGGTCCAGCCCTCCGTGAAGATCCTCGCGTGCTGGTCCGGGGGGACTCCCCGGCCGCTGTCGCGCACCCGCAGCACCACCGTACGGCCCTCGGCCCGCAGTCCGACCTCGATCAGCGCCCCGTCCGACCCGGCCGCCGCGTCCGTGGCGTTGTCGACGAGGTTGCCGACCACCGTGACCAGCTCCCGCGGGTCGACGACCTGGTCGGGCAGCAGGGTGCCGGGCGCCAGCCTGAGCGAGACGCCACGCTCGGCGGCGACCGTGGCCTTGCCGACGAGCAGAGCCGCCAGCAGGGGGTCCTGGACCTTCTCCGTGACCTGCTCGGCCGTCGCCCGGTGGACGCCCACCACCTCCGTGACGAACTCCATCGCGTCCTCGTGCATCTCCAGTTCCAGCAGGCCCAGCAGGGTGTGCAGCCGGTTCGCGTGCTCGTGGTCCTGGGCGCGCAGCGCGTCGATCAGCCCCGTGGTGGAGTCGAGTTCCCGGCCCAGGCGCTCCAGTTCGGTCCTGTCGCGCAGCGTGACCACGGCCCCGCCGTCGTCCGTCGGCATCCGGTTGGCCAGCAGCACCCGGCTCCCCCGTACGGTCAGCAGATCGTCGCCCACCACCCGCCCGGTCAGCACGTCCGCGGTCCGTCCGCCGTCCAGCACCTCCTCCAGCGGGCGCCCCGCCGCCTCCGGGCCGAGGCCGAGCAGCCGCTGCGCCTCGTCGTTGAGCAGCCGGACGCGCCCGGCCGCGTCGAGCGCGACGACCCCCTCACGGATGCCGTGCAGCATGGCCTCCCGCTCGGTCAGCAGCGCGGAGATGTCGGAGAACGCCAGGTCGTGGGTCTGCCGCTGGAGCCTGCGGGAGATGAGGTAGGCGGCGAGCGCCCCGACGGCCAGGGCCGTGCCCGCGTACGCGAGCAGGCCCGGGATCGCCCCGAGGAGCCGGGCGCGGACGCTGTCGTACTCGATGCCGACCGAGACCGCGCCGACCACCTCGGTGGAGCCGGGGGAGCCGTACAGCGGCACCTTGCCCCGCGCCGAGCGGCCGAGGGTCCCGCTGTCGATCTCCATCACCTGGCGGCCGCGCAGGGCGTCACGGGGGTCGGTGGAGACGACCTCCCCGATCCGGTCGGTCTCCGGGTGCGACCACCGCACGCCCCGCCGGTCCATCACCACGACGTACTCCGCACCGGTGGCCTGCCGGACCCGCTCGGCGGCCGACTGCACGGGCCCCCGGGCCGAGGGGTCGGTGGTGCGCAGCCCCTCGACGATGCCGGGCTGGGCGGCGGTGCTCTGGGCGATGGCCAGCGCGCGGCGCATCGCCTGGTCGTCCAGCTGGGCGCTGAGCGGGGCCAGGAACAGGCCGGTGACCAGGACGGTGACGCCGGTGATGATGGCCAGCTGCATCAGCAGCACCTGGGAGAAGACCCGCTGCGGCCAGCCGAACCGGCGTGGTCCTCGCCCGGGGGTCGGTGGGGCGTTCATCGTACGAACGGTAAAGGCCGAATCGGCGCGGCGGAAATTCGCCCGGGGTCCCGTTCCGTCGGGGGCCTCTTGGCGGGACGGAACCCGTGAGGCCTGCGGGGAGGTTGCTGGGGCGCGCCCCTTCAGCTGCCTGCCTGCCTACCGTCTGCCGGTCTGCCGATGTGGGTGGTACTCCCTTGCCTGGCGGTGTTCCTTCTGTGAGCGTTCGGGGGAGCCGGGGGCCTTCCGGAAGACTTCGTCCGTCATGCAATCCGCTTGCTTTTCTTGCGCTAATCTTGCGGATATGACGCGAAGACTTGCTCAAGTGGCCCAGAAGGTGGGAGTCAGCGAGGCGACGGTCAGCCGGGTGCTGAACGGCAAGCCAGGCGTCTCCGACGCCACCAGGCAGGCCGTGCTCTCCGCGCTGGACGTCCTCGGGTACGAGCGTCCGACCCAGCTGCGCGGCGAACGGGCCCGGCTGGTCGGCCTGGTCCTGCCGGAGCTGCAGAACCCCATCTTCCCGGCCTTCGCCGAGGTGGTCGGCGGCGCGCTCGCCCAGCAGGGGCTGACCCCCGTGCTCTGCACCCAGACCAAGGGCGGCGTCTCCGAGGCGGACTACGTCGAACTCCTCCTCCAGCAGCAGGTCTCCGGGGTGGTCTTCGCGGGCGGCCTCTACCACCAGGCCGACGCTCCGCACGAGCACTACAAGGTGCTCGCCGACCGCAAGATCCCCGTCGTGCTGATCAACGCCGCCATCGAGCACCTCGGCTTCCCGGGCGTCTCCTGCGACGACTCCGTCGCCGTCGAGCAGGCCTGGCGCCACCTGGTCTCGCTCGGCCACGAGCGCATCGGACTCGTCCTCGGCCCCGCCGACCACGTGCCCTCGCAGCGCAAGCTCGCCGCCGCCCGAGCGCTGGCGCGGGAGGCCGGCACGAGCGTCCCCGACGAGTGGGTGGCGCGCGCGATGTTCTCGCTGGAAGGCGGGCAGGCCGCCGCGATGCGCCTCCTGGACCGGGGTGTCACCGGCATCATCTGCGCCAGCGACCCGCTCGCGCTGGGCGCGGTGCGTGCCGCCCGCCGCCGCGGACTCTCCGTCCCCGGCGACGTCTCGGTCGTGGGCTACGACGACTCGGCCTTCATGAACTGCACCGAGCCGCCCCTGACCACCGTGCGACAGCCCATCGAAGCCATGGGCCGCGCGGCCGTGGAACTGCTCTCGGTGCAGATCGGCGGCCGGGCCGTACCCTCGGACGAACTGCTCTTCGAGCCGGAACTGGTGGTGCGCGGCTCCACCGCCCAGCCGCCGCGCGACACCCCCCGGTGATCCGCCGCGTGACACCCCCCCCCGGGGGTGATCCGCCGCCGATGAGCGCCGGACCGCACCTGCCGTGAGACGACGAACCCCGGAAAGGCCCCCGTTGACCCCGCCCCCCACCCCGCGCATCCCGGTCGTCGTCCTGGCGGGCTTCCTCGGCTCCGGCAAGACCACGCTCCTGAACCACCTGCTCCGCAACCGTGAGGGCACCCGGATCGGAGTGATCGTCAATGACTTCGGCGCCATCGAGATCGACGCCATGACCGTCTCGGGGCAGGTCGGCTCCACGGTCTCGCTGGGGAACGGCTGCCTGTGCTGCGCCGTCGACGCGAGCGAACTCGACACCTACCTGGAGACGCTGACCCGGCCCTCCGCCGGGCTGGACGTGATCGTCATCGAGGCGAGCGGTCTGGCCGAACCCCAGGAACTCGTCCGTATGCTGCTCGCCAGCGACAACCCGCACGTCCTGTACGGCGGTCTCGTGGAGGTCGTCGACGCGGCGGAGTTCGACCGCACCCGGGAGCGGCACCCCGAGATCACCCGCCACCTCGGTGTCGCCGATCTCGTCGTCCTGAACAAGACCGACCGGATCGGCGCGACGGAACACGAGGCGCTGCGCGCGGAGGTCGCGGCGCTCAGCAAGCCGGCCGCCGTCGTCTCCGCGACGCACGGCCGGATCGACCCCGAGCTGCTCTTCGACCCGGCCCTGCGCCCGGACCATGACGAGAGGGTCCGTCAGCTGACCTTCGAGGACCTGCTGCGGGAGGAGAGCTGCTCGGGGCACGAGGACCATCTGCACGCGGCGTACGAGAGCGTCGACTTCACTGCGGACACTCCGATGGACCCCCGCCGCTTCATGGCGCTCCTGGACTCCCGGCCCGAGGGCCTATACCGGATCAAGGGATTCGTGGACTTCGGCGCGGGGGACCGGGACAACGCGTACGCGCTGCACGCGGTCGGCCGGTTCCTCCGCTTCGTCCCGCGGCCGTGGACACGGGGCGAGCCCCGGCTCACCCAGCTCGTCCTGATCGGGGCCGGGATCGACACCCGGGCGCTGCGCGACGGGCTGGCGGACTGCCGGGCCGGCCAGGCGGACGCCCCCGTCTCATCCGGCGCTCCCCAGGCTGCCTCCGGTGCCCCCGCCGCCCCCGGCACCTCCGATACCCCCGGCACCTCCGACGCGGATGACGTCGAGCGCGCCATGTGGGGCGTGCTTCGCTACGTACAGCAGGAGCAGGAGCAGGACCGGGGCCCGGACCCCGTGGACGTACCGGAAGCGGACGTACCGGAAGAGGTCCCGGAGGCGTGATGCCCCCGGGCCGCTTTCCTACGGGGTGACGGACCGGCCTACAGCGGCGGCCCCGCGACCACGGCCACCGGCTGGAGCAGCGGCGTGCCCGAACCGTCGCGCCTCGGGTCCGGCTCCGGCAGCTTCGACGGGGAGCCGTTCTCCTGGGCGGCTCGGGCCGGGGTGGCGCCCGCCCAGGCGAAGACCAGGACGTCCTCCCCCTTCAGGAACCGCTGGCAGCGCACCCCGCCGGTCGCCCGGCCCTTGCGCGGATACTGGTCGAAGGGGGTGAGCTTCGAGGTGAGCACCGAGTCGTCCAGCGTGCCGTGCGAACCGGCCACCGTGAACACGATCGCCTCCGCCGCCGGGTCCACCGCCGTGAACGACAGCACCTCGGCCCCGGCCGCCAGCTTGACGCCCGCCATGCCCCCGGCGGCCCGCCCCTGCGGCCGCACCGAGCCCGCCTGGTAGCGCAGCAGCTGGGCGTCGGAGGTGATGAAGACCAGGTCCTCCTCGCCCGTACGCAGCTCCACCGCGCCCACGACGCGGTCGCCGTCCTTGAGGGTGATGACCTCCAACTCGTCCTTGTTGGCCGGGTAGTCCGGCACCACGCGCTTCACCACACCCTGGAGCGTGCCGATCGCCAGACCCGGCGAGGCCTCCTCCAGCGTGGTGAGACAGACCAGCTCCTCGTCGGCCTCCAGGGTGAGGAACTCCGCGACCATCGCCCCGCCCGACAGACTGGGCTCGGCATGGGTGTCGGGCAGCTGCGGCAGGTCGATCACCGAGAGCCGCAGGAGCCGGCCGGTGGAGGTCACCGCTCCGACATCGCCACGGGCCGTGGCCGCGACCGCCGACACGATCACGTCGTGCTTGACCCGCCGGGCGTCCTCGGAGATCTCCACCGGCTCGGCGTTCGCCGTGCGGGCCAGCAGGCCCGTGGAGGAGAGCAGCACCCGGCAGGGGTCGTCCGCCACCTCCAGCGGCACGGAGGCGATCTGCGAACCGGCGGACTCCAGCAGCACCGTGCGCCGGTCCGTGCCGAACTTCTTCGCCACCGCGGCCAGCTCGGACGAGACCAGCTTGCGCAGCTCCGCGTCCGACTCCAGGATCGCGGTCAGCGCCTCGATCTCGCCCTTGAGCTTGTCGCGCTCGCCCTCCAGCTCGATCCGGTCGAAGCGGGTGAGGCGGCGCAGCGGGGTGTCCAGGATGTACTGCGTCTGGACCTCGCTCAGCGAGAAGCGCTCCATCAGGCGCTCCTTCGCCTGCGCCGAGTTGTCGCTGTCCCGGATGATCCGGATGACCTCGTCGATGTCGAGCAGGGCCACGAGCAGGCCCTCGACCAGGTGCAGCCGGTCGCGGCGCTTGGCGCGGCGGAACTCGCTGCGCCGGCGCACCACCTCGAAGCGGTGGTCGAGATAGACCTCCAGCAGCTCCTTGAGGCCCAGGGTGAGCGGCTGGCCGTCGACCAGCGCCACGTTGTTGATGCCGAAGGACTCCTCCATCGGCGTCAGTTTGTAGAGCTGCTCCAGCACCGCTTCCGGCACGAAGCCGTTCTTCACCTCGATGACCAGCCGCAGCCCGTGCGCCCGGTCGGTGAGGTCCTTGACGTCCGCGATGCCCTGGAGCTTCTTCGCCGAGACCAGGTCCTTGATCTTGGCGATCACCTTCTCCGGGCCGACGGTGAAGGGCAGTTCGGTGACGACGAGACCCTTGCGGCGGGCCGTCACGTTCTCCACGGCGACGGTGGCGCGGATCTTGAACGTGCCGCGGCCCGCCGTGTACGCGTCCTTGATGCCGGCCAGTCCGACGATGCGTCCGCCGGTGGGGAGGTCGGGGCCGGGGACGAAGCGCATCAGCGTCTCGACGTCGGCGCCCGGGTGCTTGATCAGGTGGCGGGCGGCGGCGATGACCTCGCCCAGGTTGTGCGGGGGCATGTTGGTCGCCATGCCGACCGCGATCCCGGAGACCCCGTTGACCAGCAGGTTGGGGTAGGCCGCCGGGAGCACGACGGGCTCGCGCTCCTGGCCGTCGTAGTTCGCCTGGAAGTCGACCGTGTCCTCGTCGATCGCCTCGGTCATCAGCGACGTGGCGTCGGCCATCCGGCACTCGGTGTACCGCATGGCGGCGGGCGGGTCGTCGTTGCCCAGGGAGCCGAAGTTGCCGTGCCCGTCGACCAGGGGCAGCCGCATCGAGAACGGCTGCGCCATCCGCACCAGGGCGTCGTAGATCGACGCGTCACCGTGGGGGTGGAGCTTGCCCATGACCTCGCCGACGACGCGCGCGCACTTCACATAGCCGCGGTCGGGGCGCAGTCCCATCTCGTTCATCTGGGAGACGATGCGCCGGTGCACGGGCTTCATGCCGTCGCGGGCGTCGGGCAGGGCCCGGGAGTAGATCACCGAGTACGCGTACTCCAGGAAGGAGCCCTGCATCTCGTCGACGACGTCGATGTCGAGGATCTTCTCCTCGAAGTCGTCCGGCGGCGGGGTCTTCGTGCTACGGCGGGCCATCGCGGCTGCGACTCCTTCTCGGATTCACGGATTCTGATCGGACAACCTGGGGTACTGACGCGGACCATTGTGGACCGCCGCACTGACAACGCGGACCTCGACCCGTCCGAAGCGGCCCCAGGCAGCGCCGCCTGAGGCACGATCGACGGAAACTTCCGCGGAACGGGAACTTCGCCAGGTGCCGCCGCGCTTGCTTAGAGTGGCAGGTCTGGCAGGAAGTACCGGTCAGGAAGTCCAGTATCGCGATCGAAGGGACGTACATGCCCATGGGTCACACGGCCACCGAACAGGCCGGTTCCGGCGGCTTGACAGCGACCGAGCACCGCCTGGCCAACGGCCTGCGTGTGGTGCTCTCCGAGGACCATCTGACCCCGGTCGCCGCGGTCTGCCTCTGGTACGACGTCGGTTCGCGCCACGAGGTCAAGGGGCGTACGGGCCTGGCTCACCTCTTCGAGCACCTGATGTTCCAGGGCTCGGGCCAGGTCAAGGGGAACGGCCACTTCGAGCTGGTCCAGGGGGCCGGCGGGTCGCTCAACGGGACGACCAGCTTCGAGCGGACCAACTACTTCGAGACCATGCCCACCCATCAGGTCGAACTCGCCCTGTGGCTGGAGGCCGACCGCATGGGCTCCCTCCTCGCCGCGCTCGACGAGGAGTCCATGGAGAACCAGCGCGACGTCGTCAAGAACGAACGGCGCCAGCGCTACGACAACGTGCCCTACGGCACCGCGTTCGAGAAGCTGACCGCCCTCGCCTACCCCGAGGGCCACCCCTACCACCACACCCCGATCGGCTCCATGGCCGACCTGGACGCGGCCACCCTGGAGGACGCCCGCGCGTTCTTCCGCACGTACTACGCCCCCAACAACGCGGTGCTCTCGATCGTCGGGGACATCGACCCCGAGCAGACTCTCGCGTGGGTGGAGAAGTACTTCGGCTCCATCCCCTCCCACGACGGCAAGCAGCCCCCGCGCGACGGCACCCTGCCCGCGACCATCGGCGAGCAGCTGCGCGAAGTGGTCCACGAGGAGGTCCCGGCGCGCGCTTTGATGGCCGCCTACCGCCTGCCGCACGACGGCACCCGCGCCTGCGACGCCGCGGACCTGGCGCTCACCGTGCTCGGCGGCGGCGAGTCCTCCCGCCTGCACAACCGCCTCGTCCGGCGCGACCGTACGGCGGTGGCGGCCGGGTTCGGGCTGCTGCGGCTCGCCGGGGCGCCCTCGCTGGGCTGGCTGGACGTGAAGACCTCCGGCGGCGTCGAGGTCGGGCAGATCGAGACCGCGGTCGACGAGGAGCTGGCCCGGTTCGCCGCCGAGGGACCCACCCCCGAGGAAATGGAGCGGGCCCAGGCGCAGTTGGAGCGCGAGTGGCTCGACCGCCTCGGCACGGTCGCCGGGCGCGCCGACGAACTGTGCCGCTACGCGGTCCTGTTCGGCGACCCGCAGCTCGCGCTGACCGCCGTGGGCCGGGTCCTGGACGTCACCGCGGAAGAGGTGCGCGCGGCGGCCCAGGCGGCCCTGCACCCCGACAACCGCGCCGTGCTGGTCTACGAGCCCATCGAGCCGTCCGAGGAGACCGAGGGCGGCCCGGAGGCCGCGGCGGACACCGAGGGCACCGACGCGCACGAGGGGGCGGACAAGTGAGCGACGCCGCCACGACTGGAGTAGCCATGGACTTCCACCCGCAGCCCACCGCCGGCACCGCCCGCCCCTGGGCCTTCCCGGCGCCCGAGCGCGGTGCCCTGCCCAACGGGCTGACCGTGCTGCGCTGCCACCGCCCCGGCCAGCAGGTCGTGGCCGTGGAGATCTTCCTGGACGCGCCCCTGGCGGCGGAGCCCGCGGGCCTGGACGGCGTGGCCACGATCATGTCCCGGGCGCTGTCGGAGGGCACCGACAAGCACAGCGCCGAGGAGTTCGCCGCCGAGCTGGAGCGTTGCGGCGCCACGCTCGACGCGCACGCCGACCACCCCGGTGTCCGGGTCTCCCTGGAGGTCCCGGCCTCCCGGCTGGCCAAGGCCCTCGGGCTGGTCGCGGAGGCGCTGCGGGCCCCGGCCTTCGTGGAGAGCGAGATCGAGCGCCTCGTCGGCAACCGCCTCGACGAGATCCCGCACGAGCAGGCCAACCCCGGCCGCCGCGCCGCCAAGCAGCTCTCCAAGGAGCTGTTCCCGGCCACCGCCCGGATGTCCCGCCCGCGCCTGGGCACCGAGGAGACGGTCCGGCGGATCGACGCGGCCGCGGTGCGCGCGTTCTTCGACGCCCACATCCGCCCGTCCACCGCGACGGCCGTGATCGTCGGCGACCTCACCGGTATCGACCTGGACGCGCTGCTGGCCGAGAGCCTCGGCGACTGGTCGGGCGACGCGGGCCAGGCCCGCCCGGCGGAGCCGATCACCGCGGACGACACCGGCCGCGTCGTCATCGTGGACCGCCCCGGCGCGGTCCAGACCCAGCTGCTCATCGGCCGCATCGGGCCCGACCGGCACGAGAGCGTGTGGCCCGCGCAGGTGCTCGGCACGTACTGCCTGGGCGGCACCCTCACCTCCCGGCTGGACCGGGTGCTGCGTGAGGAGAAGGGCTACACCTACGGGGTGCGTGCCTTCACCCAGGTGCTGCGGTCCTCCGGCCCCGACTCCGGCGGCGCGGCCATGCTCGCCATCAGCGGCTCGGTGGACACGGAGTCCACCGGACCGGCGCTGGAGGACCTCTGGAAGGTGCTGCGGACGCTGGCCGCCGAGGGGCTGACCGACGCCGAGCGCGAGACGGCCGTGCAGAACCTGGTGGGCGTCGCCCCGCTGAAGTTCGAGACCGCCGCCTCCGTCGCGAGCACCCTGGCCGACCAGGTCGAGCAGCACCTCCCCGACGACTACCAGGCCCACCTCTACGCCCGGCTCGCCGAGACCGGCACCGTGGAGGCCACCGCCGCCGTGGTCAACGCCTTCCCGGTGGACAAGCTGGTCGCGGTCCTGGTGGGGGACGCGGCGCAGATCGCGGAGCCCGTCAGGGCGCTCGGCATCGGAGAGGTGTCCGTCGTCACCGGCTGACACGGACCGGCCTGCCAGGCCGAACGGGACCCCGGCGAACGAAAGTTCGCCGGGGTCCTCCCTTTTGCCCGATTAATGCGGTTAGCACGTTTAGTAAGGCTATGCGCGGTCCGTCCTGTGGGATGCGCGACAAATGCCCTGGTCCGTTTGGAGCGGGGAAGGCGGCCCGCTTAGCGTCGGCTCCGCTGTCCGTCACCCGTTCGCCGCAGCCGCGGCGCCGGGCAGCCATCGCCGAGTCCCCGTCAGGCGCGAGCCTGGGGAGCCGGGGACCCACGCAGTCCCTGGGGTGAATCGGGGAGCCGTGCCGTGAACCGGCGTGGTGCTCCGTAGGAGACCTTCCTGCTCCGAACCCGTCAGCTAACCCGGTAGGCGAGAAGGAAGGAAAGGAACCAGCCCCTCTCATGGCGTTCACCCGTGCCACCGGGAAGCACCGTGCCCCGAGCCGTCTCACGCGCCGGAGCGCCCAGGCCGCCGGGATCGCGGCTCTGGCCACCACCGGAGTCATCGGCTCGCTGTCCTCCCCGGCCCTCGCCGCGGACACCGACACCGCCCGGACCGCCGACACCGGCCTCACCCAGGCCATCGCCCTCGACGCCACCCTCGCCGAGCAGATCGACGCCCAGGCCCAGGCGCAGAAGCAGCGGGCCGATGAGGTGGCCCGGGCGAAGGCCGAGGCCGCCGCCGAAGCCAAGGCCGAGGCCGCGAAGGCCAGGGCGAAGGCGGAGGCCGAGCGCAAGGCCGAGGCCCGCGCCAAGGAGATCCGCGAGGAGAAGGCCCGTGCCGCCCGCGCCGCCGAGCGCGCCCGGCAACTCGCCTTCCACCTGCCGGTCGCCGGATCCCACGTCACCACCGGCTACCAGTCCGGCGGTTCGCTCTGGTCCTCCGGCAGCCACTCCGGCGTGGACTTCATGGCCGCGTCCGGCAGCTCCGTCGTCGCCGTCGGCGCCGGGACGGTCGTCGAGGCGGGCTGGGGAGGCGCGTACGGCAACAACGTCGTGCTCCGGATGGCGGACGGCACGTACACCCAGTACGGCCACCTCTCCTCGATCGGCGTCACCGTCGGCCAGAGCGTCACGTCCGGCCAGCAGATCGGCCTCTCCGGCTCCACCGGCAACTCCACCGGCCCGCACCTGCACTTCGAGGCCCGCACCACCCCCGACTACGGCTCCGACATGGACCCCGTCGGCTACCTCCGCGCCCACGGTCTGAACGTCTGACCCCACCCGCGCCCCCCGCCCACCGAAGGCCCCGACTCCCCGCCGGGGCCTTCGGTGATTGTGCCGGAGCCCGCGCACCGGGGTATCCGGCCGACCGCTGTCCGGCCAAAAGATATCCATGGATTCCGACCCCCCATCGGAAATTCCGGCGGATTGCCATAGAGTCACGGAACAGACGTCGGGTGGCCGCGTTTCGCGGGGATTAAGGCGGAGGTCCGGACATGCGTATTCCCGCTCATTCGGTGTGCACGGCAATCCGTGACGACATCGTCTCCGGTGTCTACGAGCGCGGCGGCCGCCTCACCGAGGAACTGCTGGCCCGGCGGTACGGGGTCTCCCGCGTCCCGGTCCGCGAGGCGCTGCGCACCCTGGAGTCGGAGGGCTTCGTGGTCACCCGCAGACACGCCGGCGCCTGTGTCGCGGAGCCCACCGAGCAGGAAGCGGCCGATCTGCTGGAGGTGCGGACGCTGCTGGAGCCGCTGGGCGCCGCGCGGGCCGCGCAGCGGCGTACCGACGCCCACCTCAAGGTGCTGCGCGGACTGGTGAGGCTGGGCCAGGAGCGGGCCCGCCGGGGGGAGGGGGAGGACCTGCGCTCCCTGGGCGGCTGGTTCCACGAGACCCTCGCGCAGGCTTCCGGCAGCCCCGGTCTGATCGCCCTGCTCACCCAGCTCCGGCACAAGATCGCCTGGATGTACACGGTCGAGCAGCCCGCCCGACCGGCGGAGTCCTGGGCCGAGCACGGCGCCATCGTGGACGCCGTGGCGCGGGGCGACGCCGAGCGGGCCAGGGCCCTCGCCGCCCATCACGCGGAACGCTCCACCGCGGCCCACCGGCTCCGCCGGCCGGACAGGAACGCGCACCGCCCGGCTTCCCGGGTGAGCACTTCGCAACACGGCCTCAACATTGCGAGTGGCCGCCATTAACACTTGCGCCGTATACAAGAGAAAGCGGCGACCGGGAGCGGTATTCGCGCTGCCCGGAATTCGGTTTTCCGGCTTTTCCCGGGAAAAGCGAAAGAGCCGCAGACCCCTGAGGGGGCTGCGGCTCTCGTGCGGGCGAACGGCTCGGACGGTCCGGCGAACGGCGTCAGACGGTCTCGGGAAGCTCTTCCAGTCCCTCGGCGACCAGCTTCGCCAGCCGGTCCAGGGCGGCCTCGGCGTCGTCCGCGTCCGAGGCGAGCACGATCTCCTCGCCGCCCTGCGCGCCCAGGCCGAGCACGGCGAGCATGGAGGCGGCGTTCACCGGGTTGCCGTCGGCCTTGGCGATCGTCACCGGGACGCCGGACGCCGTGGCGGCACGGACGAAGATGGAAGCGGGGCGGGCGTGCAGGCCCTCGGCCCAACCGACGTTTACGCGGCGCTCAGCCATGGTTCTGCCCTTCACATATCAACGGTTGTCTAGACCAGTCTCTCATGCGGTGCGCGGTGCCGTGCCCGGCCTCCCGTCCGGCGCTGCGTCCCGGGGCCCTCGGCCGGGCCCCCTCAGACTGCCCCGGCACCGGTCCCTCCGCCACCGGGATGCCCGCCGTAGGCTTTGTCCATGCAGCCCGCGCCGGAGCAGAGTCCGCACCACGCGTACCCCGACCACTGGGAAGCGGACGTGGTGCTCCGCGACGGAGGAACCGCGCGCATCAGGCCGATCACCACGGACGACGCCGAGCGGCTGGTCAGCTTCTACGAGCAGGTGTCCGACGAGTCGAAGTACTACCGCTTCTTCGCCCCGTACCCCCGGCTGTCCGACCGGGACGTGCACCGCTTCACCCATCACGACTACGTCGACCGGGTGGGGCTCGCCGTCACGACCGGCGGCGAGTTCATCGGGACGGTCCGCTACGACCGCATCGACGAACGGGGCCGCCCCGCCTCCGCCCCCGCCGACGAGGCCGAGGTCGCCTTCCTGGTCCAGGACGCCCACCAGGGCCGCGGCGTCGCCTCCGCGCTGCTGGAACACATCGCCGCCGTCGCCCGCGAGCGCGGCATCCGGCGGTTCGCCGCCGAGGTGCTCCCCGCCAACAACAAGATGATCAAGGTGTTCCGGGACGCCGGATACACCCAGCGCCGCAGCTTCGAGGACGGCTCCGTCCACCTCACCCTGGACCTCGAACCCACCGAGAGGTCCCTCGCCGTCCAGCGCGGCCGAGAGCAGCGCGCCGAGGCCCGCTCGGTGCAGCGCCTGCTCGGCCCCGGCTCCGTCGCGGTCATCGGCACCGGGCGCACCCCCGGCGGCGTGGGCCGCACCGTCCTGCGCAACCTTTTCGCCGCGGGCTTCACCGGCCGTACGTACGCGGTGAACCGGGCCTTCGACGAGGGCCTGACCACCCTGGACGGGGTCCCCGCCCACCGCTCGCTCGGCGAGATCGGCGAACGGATCGACCTCGCCGTCATCGCCGTCCCCGCCCACCGGGTCCCCGAGGCCGTCGCCGACTGCGGGGAGCACGGCGTCCGGGGGCTCGTCGTCCTCTCCGCCGGTTACGCCGAGCGGGGCTCCGAGGGGCGCGAACTCCAGCGCGAACTGGTCCGCCAGGCCCGCTCGTACGGCATGCGGATCATCGGCCCGAACGCGTTCGGCATCATCAACACCGCCGAGACCGTCCGGCTCAACGCCTCGCTCGCCCCGGAGCCACCGGCCCGCGGCCGGATCGGCCTGTTCACCCAGTCCGGCGCGATCGGCATCGCCCTGCTCTCCGGCCTCCACCGGCGCGGCGCGGGCCTGTCCTCGTTCATCTCGGCGGGCAACCGGGCCGACGTCTCCGGCAACGACTTCCTCCAGTTCTCCTTCGAGGACCCGGACACCGACGTCGCCCTGCTCTACCTCGAATCGCTCGGCAACCCCCGCAAGTTCACCCGCCTCGCCCGCCGCACCGCCGCCGTCAAGCCCGTCGTCGTGGTCAAGGGCGCCCGGCACAGCGGCACCAACCCGCCCGGCCACGCGGTCCCGGTCAGCCGCATCCCCGACGCCACGGTCTCCGCCCTGATGCGGCAGGCGGGCGTCATCCGCGTCGACACGGTGACCGAGATGGTCGACGCCGGGCTCCTGCTGGCCGGCCAGCCGCTCCCGGACGGCCCCCGGGTCGCGATCCTCGGCAACTCCGAGTCCCTCGGCCTCCTCACCTACGACGCCTGCCTCGCCGAAGGGCTCCGCCCCCGCCCGCCGGTCGACCTCACCACGGCCGCCTCCCCGCGGGACTTCCAGGACGCACTGGCCGACGCGCTCGCCGACGGCACGTGCGACGCCGTGATCGTCACCGCCATCCCGTGGGTGGGGGAGAACGGCGAGGCCGAAACCGGCGACGGCGAGGTGCTGGCCACCGCCCTCCGCGGAGCCGCCGCCGGGGGACCGGCCAAGCCGGTGGCCGTCGTCCACGTCGAGATGGGCGGGCTCGCCGAGGCGCTGGCCGCCGCGACCAGCACGGCCGCCCCCCGCACCCGCACCGGCCCCGCCCGGCCCCCCGCCGCCCAGGCCGCCTCCGCCCCCGCCCCCGAGGCCGGACCGGGCGCCGCCACCGGACCCACCACCGGCACCGGCGCCGATGGTGGGCAGCCGCCGCGCCCCGCCCGCCCCGGCCGCATCCCCGCCTATCCCGCCGCCGAACGAGCCGTACGCGCCCTCGCCGAGGCCGTGAGGTACGCCCAGTGGCGGCGGCAGGCGGCCACCCCCGGGAAGGTGCCCGAGTTCCTCGACGACACCATCGACGCACCGGGCGCCGCCGCCCTGATCGAGGAACAGCTCGCCACCGCCCCCGACCCGCGCGGGCGCCCGCTCACCCACGACGAGGCCCGCGAACTGCTCGGCCGGTACGGCATCCCCGTACGCCCCACGCTCCCCGCGCCGGACCCCGGCGCCGCCGTCGCCGCGGCCGGGACCCTCGGCTACCCGGTGGCGCTGAAGACCACCGCCCCCCACCTCCGCCACCGCGCCGACCTCGGCGGGGTCCGCCTCGACCTCGCCGACGAGGAGGCGCTGCGCCGGGCGTACGGAGACCTCACCGAGCTCCTCGGCAAGCCCGCCGAACTGCTCCCGGTCGTCCAGTCGATGGCCCCGCGCGGGGTGGACACCGTCGTACGGGCCTCGATCGACGCGGCCGCCGGGGCGGTGCTCTCCTTCGGCCTGGCGGGCGCACCCTCCGAACTGCTCGGCGACACCGCGCACCGGCTGGTACCGGCCACCGACCGGGACGCCGCCGAGCTGATCCGGTCGATCAAGGCGGCCCCCGTGCTGTTCGGCTGGCGGGGCTCCGCCCCGGTCGACACGGCGGCGCTGGAGGAGCTGCTGCTGCGGCTGTCCCGGCTGGTCGACGACCATCCCGAGGTGGTCTCCGTGGCGCTGGAGCCGGTGGTCGTGGCCCCGCAGGGCATCAGCGTGCTCGGTGCGAGCGTCCGGCTGGCCCCGCCGCCCCCGCGCGGCGACCTCGGCCCGCGCCGCCTCCCGAACTACTGACGGCGGGCGCCGGGGCGTCCCCGGCAGTCACCGGCCCGCCGTAGGATGGTGCACATGGCAAAGACCGGTACGACGACCCAGGGGCTGCGCGCGGCCATCGAGCGCAGCGGCTACTACCCGGCCCTCGTGGCCGAGGCGGTGGAGGCCGCCGTCGGCGGGGAGCCGGTCGCTTCGTATCTGGTGCACCAGGAGACCACCTTCGACTCCAACGAGGTGCGCCGCCATGTGACGGTCCTGGTCCTGACCGAGCACCGGTTCATCGTCAGCCACACCGACGAGCAGGCCGCCGAGAGCGGTTCGGCCACCGCGCACGCCACCACCTCCACCGAGTCGGTCAAGCTCGACCGGATCTCCTCCGTCGTGGTCAGCCGGGTGGTGGCCGACCCGGAGAAGTACGTCCCGGGCACCCTGCCCCGCGAGGTCGTCCTCACCATCGGCTGGGGCGCGGTCTCCCGGATCGACCTGGAGCCCGCCGCCTGCGGCGACGCCAACTGCGAGGCCGACCACGGCTACACGGGCAGTTCCACCGCCGACGACCTGAGCCTGCGGGTCAGCGAGGCCGGTGACGGCCCCGACGCGGTCCGCCAGACCCTGGCCTTCGCCCAGTCGCTCTCCGAGGCCACGGCCGCCATCGCGGCGAGTGGCCGCTGATGGCCCAGCCCGCCTGGCAGGACCCCGTTCCGCTCTCCCCGGACACCGCGCCCGTCCCCGAGTACGGCAGCGGTTCGCTCGCCGACCTGCTGCCGACGCTGGTCGCGGGGCAGGAGGTCCCGGGATTCAGCGCCGCGATCCCCGAACTGACCCCGGCCGACCGCAACTGCGTCTTCCTGATCGACGGCCTCGGCTGGGAGCAGATCAAGGGCCACCCCGACGAGGCCCCCTTCCTGCACTCGCTCCTGCCCACCTCGCGCGGCGGCACCGGCCGGCCGATCACCGCGGGCTTCCCCTCCACCACCGCGACCTCGCTCGCCTCGGTCGGCACGGGCCTCGCCCCCGGCGAACACGGCCTGCCCGGCTACACCGTGCGCGACCCCGGGACCGGCGCGCTGATGAACCAGCTCCGCTGGCAGCCGTGGACCGAGCCCAAGGTCTGGCAGCCCTACCCCACGGTCTTCCAGCTCGCCGACGCGGTGGGCGTGCACACCGCGCAGGTCTCCGCTCCGGACTTCGAGCGCACCCCGCTCACCAGGGTCGCGCTCAGCGGCGGCTCCTTCCTCGGCCGGCTCTCCGGCGAGGACCGGATGGACACCGCCGCCCAGCGCCTCGCCGCCGGTGACCGCTCGCTCGTCTACACGTACTACAGCGAGGTCGACGGCAAGGGCCACCGCTTCGGCGTCGACTCCGACGCCTGGCGCGGCCAGTTGATGTACGTCGACGGGCTGGCCCGGCGGCTGGCCGAGCAGCTTCCGCCGCGCTCGGCGCTCTACATCACCGCCGACCACGGCATGATCGACATCCCCTTCGACGAGCGGTCCCGGATCGACTTCGACGAGGACTGGGAGCTGAGCGCCGGCGTCGCCCTCCTCGGTGGCGAGGGCCGGGCCCGCCACGTCTACGCCGTCCCCGGCGCGCAGGCCGACGTCCTGGCGGTCTGGCGCGAGGTGCTCGGCGAGCAGTTCTGGGTGGCGAGCAGGGACGAGGCGATCGCGGCGGGCTGGTTCGGGCCGCGGATCGACGAGCGGGTGCGCGGCAGGATCGGCGACGTGATCGCCGCCGCCCACGACGACGTGATCATCACCGCCTCGGTCAACGAGCCCAACGAGTCCGCGATGGCGGGCGTGCACGGCTCCCTCACCCCCGTGGAACAGCTCGTCCCGCTCCTCGAAGTACGCTCGTAACCCGCGTTTCCCCCTCCGCCGCCCTCGAAAGGTGCTCGACCCCTCATGCCCGAGCTCGTGTTCTTCTCCGGAACCATGGACTGCGGAAAGAGCACGCTGGCCCTGCAGATCGGCCACAACCGTTCGGCGCGCGGACTCCAGGGCGTGATCTTCACCCGGGACGACCGCGCGGGACAGGGCAAGCTCTCCTCCCGGCTCGGCCTGGTGACGGACGCCGTCGAGGCCGAGGAGGGCATGGACGTGTACGCGCACATCGTGGACCGGGTCAGCCGCGGCGGCCGGGTCGACTACGTGATCGTGGACGAGGCGCAGTTCCTCGCCCCGGTCCAGATCGACCAGTTGGCCCGCGTCGTCGACGATCTGGGCCTGGACGTCTTCGCGTTCGGCATCACCACGGACTTCCGCACGAAGCTCTTCCCCGGTTCCCAGCGGCTGATGGAACTGGCCGACCGGATAGAGGCGCTCCAGGTCGAGGCGCTCTGCTGGTGCGGCGCCCGCGCCACGCACAACGCCCGCACGGTGGGCGGCGACATGGTCGTCGAGGGCGCGCAGGTCGTCGTCGGCGACGTCAACCGGCTGGCCGACGAGGTCGGTTACGAGGTGCTGTGCCGACGCCACCACCGCCGCCGGATGACCGCGGAGACGGCCCGCGCGGGCGCGCTCTCCCCGGACGTGCTGCCGGTCGCGCCGGACACTGCCTAAGGGCTGTCCCGTAATCCCTGGTGGGCGCGCGACGACAGCTACGGCACCTCGCCGCGTTGTCGGAACGCCCGAATACATCCAGTATTCGGACGTCCCTCCGCCTTGCGATGCACCGCATCTGACGCCGCACGCTGATCCACCAGGGATTACGGGACAGCCCTTAGATCCCGGGAAGGCACCCCCGGGACGACCGCCTAGGAAGGCGACTCCGGCGAGGACCGGATGACCGTGAACACGGCCCCCTCCGGGTCGGCGACCGTCGCCAGCCTCCCGCTCGATCCCTCGCGCGGAGGTTGCAGCACCCGTCCGCCCAGCTCCACCACCCGCGCCGCCGCCCCGTCGGTGTCGGCGACCTCGAAGTACGTCATCCAGTGCGGACCCCGGTCGCGCGGCAGCGCGTGGCCGACCCCGTGCAGCGCGGCCACCGGGACGCCGTCCAGGTGCAGCGTCTGGTAGTCGAAGTCGGCCGAGACCACCGCCTCGGTCTCGTAGCCGAAGACCGTCTGGTAGAACTTCGCGACCATCGAGGTCTCCCGGGTCACCAGCTCGTTCCAGACCGGCGTGTTCGGGGCGCCCGCGGCCGTGGTGCCGATGTGGTCCGCGCCCTGCCAGATACCGAAGACGGCCCCGCCGGGGTCCGAGGCGATCGCCATCCGCCCCGCCTCGCCCGCGTCCAGCGGGCCGACCGCGACCGTCCCGCCGCACGAGCGGATCGCCTCGGCGGTCGCGTCCGCGTCGTCCGTGGCCAGGTAGGTGGTCCAGGTGACCGGGAGGTGCCGGTCGGGCGGCAGCTGGCCGATGCCCGCCACCTCCCGCCCGTCCCGGAGCCCGCGCACGTACGGGCCCAGTTGGTCGGGGCCCGGCCGGAACTCCCAGCCGAACAGGGCTCCGTAGAACTCCTGGGTGGTGGACAGACCGTGCACGATCAGACTCACCCAGCAAGGTGTTCCGGGCGTGCGCCGAGCGGCAGCCTCGGTCATCGTCGTCTCTCTCCTCGGACCGTTGTGGGGGCCGTACGGGGGAAGGGGGCGGGCGGACCGCCCCGGGTCAGGGCGGGTTCGCGGGCCCCGTGCAGATGCTCGCACCACCCGGCGGCACACGCGCTCCGGCCGCGCCGCTCTCTCCGCCCTCTCGACGCAGGTGTTTCGCCGGGGCGCCCCTCTCCGTGGCGGGCTTCCCCACGGAGGACGGCCGCGGTGCCGCCGAACGTCCGCCCGCTGTTACGGGTGCCGGGGCCGCTGCGCGAGGATGGCACTCATGAAGCCCATCATTACCGCATCCGCATACGCCGGCGAGTCGGCGGGTCCCCGGCCGCCGGTTCTCCTGGACGTCCGCTGGCAGCTCGGCGGCCCGCCCGGCCGCCCCGACTACGAGGCCGGTCACCTGCCCGGGGCGGTCTTCGTCGACCTCGACACGGAGCTGGCCGGCCCGGCGGGCGACGGCGGCCGCCACCCCCTCCCGGACCCGGAGGCCTTCGGAGCCGTGATGCGCCGGGCCGGGGTCGGCCAGGACACTCCCGTCGTGGTGTACGACGGCGGGCAGGGCTGGGCGGCGGCGCGGGCCTGGTGGCTGCTGCGCTGGACGGGACACGGGAACGTACGGGTGCTGGACGGCGGCCTCGCCGCGTGGACCGGCGACCTCACCACCGCGGTTCCGGAGCCCGCCGAGGGCGATTTCCGGCCGCGGCCGGGGGCCCTGCCGACGCTGGACGCGGAAAGTGCGGCGGCCTTCGCCCGGTCGGGTCTGCTGCTCGACGCGCGGGCGGCCGAACGCTACCGGGGCGACGTCGAGCCGATCGACCGGGTCGGCGGCCACATCCCCGGGGCGGTCTCCGCGCCCACCACGCAGAACGTGGCGGACGACGGCCGCTACCTCCCCGTCGAGCGGCTGGCCGCCCGGTTCGCCGGACTGGGCGCGGAGGACAGCGCCGGGGGCGTGGGCGTCTACTGCGGATCGGGGGTCTCCGGCGCCCACCAGGTGCTGGCCCTGGAGATCGCGGGGTTCCGCGGGGTGCTGTACCCGGGGTCCTGGTCCGAGTGGTCCTCGGACCCGTCCCGCCCGGTCGCCACGGGGCCGGAGCCGCGATAAGTGGCAGTCGGCGGACGCATCGGGGGCCGTACGCGGCTGCGTACGGCCCCCGATCCCGCCGGTCGTCATCGCCCGGTCAGTCCTGCTTCTTGCGGCGGGTGCCGAAGACGATCTCGTCCCAGCTCGGCACCGCCGCGCGGCGGCCCGGCCGGACCCCGTCCGCCTCGGCCTGGCGGTCCGTCGTCCCGGTCAGCCGGTCGCGGTGACCGGCCACCGCCCGGGGCATCAGCACATCCGCGTAAGCCGATCCGGCACCGGCCGACGCGGCGGCCGCGGGCGGTTCGTCCGCCTCGGCCTCCTCCACCACCGCCGGTTCCAGCGCGGGCGGCTCCGGCTGGGAGGGCCGCTCGGGCACCACCATGTCGCCGCGGAAACTGGGCACCGCCTCCAGCAGGCTGGTCAGCGAGTCGCGCTCACCGGCCGGCCCGCCGCTGACGTACTCCTCGGGCTCCGCGGCCGGGGCGGGCCGCTCGATCCCCCGGTCCAGCGGGCGGTCGCGGTCGATCTGGCGGTCCAGGCTCCGGTCCAGCGGCCGGTCGCGCGGCAGCCGGGCGATCCGGGGCACGAACGGGAAGCTCGGCTCGGGCGCGGCGTCGTCGGTCTCGCCGATCAGCGAGCGCGCCTCGTCGTCCACGGCCTGGACCAGCCTGCGCGGCGGGTCGTAACTCCAGCTGGCCGAGTGCGGTTCGCCCGCCACCCGGTAGACCAGCAGGACCTCCCAGGTGCCGTCGTCGCGGCGCCAGGAGTCCCACTGGACGGTCTCCTTGTCGGCGCCGCGCAGCAGAAGACGCTCCTGCACCGCCTCGCCGAGCTGGGGTCCGGTGTTCTCGCCGGGACGGCGCACAGGAGTCTTCCGCGCCCGCTCGGCCATGAACGCGCGCTCCGCGAGCACGGGGCCCTCGAAGCGGCGTACTCGGTCGACGGGGATGCCCGCGAACTGGGCGACCTCCTCCGCGGAGGCACCGGCTCGTATCCGGGCCTGGATGTCGCGGGGCCGGAGGTGGCTCTCCACCTCGATCTCGATCTGGCCGAGCCGCGCGCGGTCGTTGCGGACGGCGGCGCGCAGCCGCTCATCGATCGGAAGCGTGTACTCCGTGCTGTCCGCAGCCTTGAGCACCAGTCGTGTGCCGTCGTTGGAGACGGCAACGACACGCAGTTCGGGCATGGGGACCTCCCGGGTGGTGCCTGCCGACGTCACGTGCGTCGCTGCTTCCGTTAGTCGAGTGTGGCCTGCCCGGGTGCAGCCTGCCACAACCTTGCCAAGTTGCCCGGCGTGTCGGGCGCTCTCCGTGGAACGCCGCCATGACACGGTTACCGATTACGACCAAAGTGACCGATTTGGTCGCTCTGTACGGCAAACTCCCCTGCGATGCCTTGGCGTCGCTGGATCGAGTGCCGCTGTCGGCCCCCTTCCGTAACCACGGAATCCCACGTGGGAGTCCGCCCCAGGGCTCGTCACAGTACTCCATTCGGGCCACCGGGGTGGAGCGGCGCGCCGCTCCAAGTTCTCGTGCGGCACAGGAGTTGGCGTACCCAGTTCTTCGCACATCGGTCGCGTCGCGTGGTGTGCTTCACACAATCGCCGGAAACGGAACTATCCACTTCGCTCATTTGTCCCTTCCTGTTGCAGGGTGGGAGAGATGTCAAGCAGGGACTGGTAATGGTTCAGAAGCCGGAAAGTGACACGGAACCCAAGGAAAGGCGCATAGATCTGAGCGTCCCCCAGGTGGCGGGGAGCGCCGTGGCGGCCGTCGCGGCGGCCGTGCTGGCCTCCCAGCTGGGGGTGTACGGCACGATCGTCGGAGCGGGCGTGATGAGCGTGGTCGCCACCTGCGGCGGCTCGGTCTTCCAGCACTTCTTCCGCCGCACCGGCGAGCAGATCCGCGAGGTGACGGTCCAGGTGACCCACCCGGACGGCCGTCAGGTGACCGCGCACACGAAGGAGACGACCCCCTCGGCGCAGCGGGCCGCCGAGCGGCGGGCCGAGCCGGAGCCCGCCGAGGACGCCACCACGGTGCTCCCCACACTCGACCCCGGCCAGGCCCCCGGAGTGGACCCGGACCCCGAGAGCACCCAGGTGCTGCGGCCCGGCCCCGACCGGACCCAGATGCTGGACCTCGGCGACGCCCGGACCCGGATGCTCCGGGTCCCGCCCGCGCACGAGGCCGCGGTGGACGAGGGCCGTACGCGCCAGCTGCCGCGGGCCGGAGCGGACGACGGCCGTACGCGAGTGCTGCGGCAGGCCGGCCCGGACCCGGCCGGGGACGACGGGGCGTTCGGCGACGGTGTCACCCACGGCACCCGGCTGCGCGGCTGGAAGCGCCCGGTCCTCGCGGCGGCTGTCGTCTTCGGCGTCTCCATGGCGGGGATCACCGCCTACGAGGCGATCGCGGGCAACGACCTGAGCGGCGGCACGGGCACCACCCTCGGCTCCGTCGTCCGCGGCGGCGGCGACCGGGACGCCGGACCGGCCGACCCCACGCCCTCCGGCGGCACCGGCCGGAACGAGGACGGCGATGCGCAGCGGGAGACCCCGGGCGACGGCACCGGTTCCAGCCCGGCCCCGGTGCCGAGCGACGGCGGCGCGAGCCCCGACGCCGGTACGGGCACGGGCGGCGTGGACCCGACCACCGAGCCCACACCGACACCCTCGCGCTCGGGCGGCGGCGACCCCACGTCCGCCCCGACGCCGACCTCCTCGGCCTCCGGGGACGGCGAGACCGGCACTCCCCGGCCGACCGGCACCGCCCCCGGTGCGGGTGAGCCGACTCCGCCCGGCGCCGGGTGACCTCCCGGCGGACCGCGTCGGCCCCGGCCCTCTTCGGAGAGGGCCGGGGCCGTTCGCGTACCGGAAGGCGCCGCCTCAGTCGCCGAGGACCCGCCGCAGGTAGTCGTTGCCGAACACCCGGTCCGGGTCGAGCCGGTCGCGCAGCGTGGTGAACTCGCCGAAGCGCGGGTAGACCCCGGACAGATAGGCCGCGTCCCGTGTGTGGATCTTGCCCCAGTGCGGGCGGCCGGAGTGCGCGGTCATGATCCGCTCGACCGCGGTGAAGTACGAGCGGTGGGGCGTGCCCCGGTAGAGGTGGACGGCGATGTAGGCGCTGTCCCGGCCCGAGGCCGTCGACAGCGTCATGTCGTCGGCGGGCGCGGTGCGCACCTCGACCGGGAAGCTGATCTTCAGCGGGGAGCGTTCGACCATCGCCTTCACCTCCCGCAGCGCCGCCACCGCGTGCTCGCGCGGAACGGCGTACTCCATCTCCACGAACCGCACCCGGCGCGGGCTGGTGAAGACCTTGTACGGGATGTCGGTGTACGTACGCGTCGACAGCGCCCGGCTGGAGAGCCGGGCGATCGAGGGGATCGTCGCCGGGACCGCGCGCCCGAGCGCGCAGGCGACCCGGAAGACCCCGTTGGACAGCAGCTCGTCGTCGACCCAGGCGCTCGCCCTCCCGGGCGGGGCGGCCGGGCCCGCGCTGCGGTTGTTGCGCTTGGTGGTGCAGTTGCCGGTGTGCGGGAACCAGTAGAACTCGAAGTGCTCGTTCTCGGCGACCAGGGCGTCGAAGTCCGCGGTGACCCGGTCGAAGGACATCGGCTCCTCACGGGCCGTCAGCAGGAAGACCGGCTCCACGGCGAGGGTGACGGCGGTGATCACCCCGAGGGCGCCGATGCCGACCCGGGCCGCGGCGAAGACCTCCGGATCCTCCTCGGGCGAGCAGACCCGTACCGTGCCGTCGGCGGTCACCAGCTCCAGGGCGCGGATCTGCGCGGATATCGACCCCGAGTCCCGGCCCGTGCCGTGCGTCCCGGTCGCGGTCGCCCCGGCGATCGTCTGCTCCATGATGTCGCCCATGTTGGTGAGCGAGAGACCCTCACGGGCGAGCGCGGTGTTGAGCCGCTTCAGCGGAGTGCCCGCCTCCACCGTGACGGTCATCCTCGTACGGTCGATGTCCCGGATCCCGGTGAGCAGGTCCGGGCGTATGAGCACCCCGTCGGTGGCGGCCGTCGACGTGAAGGAGTGGCCGGTGCCCACCGGCTTCACCCGCAGCCCGTCCGCCCGCGCCCGGAGCACCACGTCCACCAGCTCGTCCACGGACGCGGGGGAGGCGATCCGGGCGGGCCGGGCGGTGACGGTTCCCGCCCAGTTACGCCACGTGCTCGTCGTCCGTGCGTAGGTGTCGGTCATCTTCCCCGCGCCCTCCCGTAGCGGCCGGCCCGGCCAGCCGGCGGTACCCCAGGAACGCCACCGCCGCCGCGAGCGCTCCCGCCACGGCGGGCACCACGTACCCCGACTCCGCCCCGGCGGCGTCGACCACCCAGCCCGCGGCCGAGGAGCCGAGCGCCACTCCGACCGCGAGCCCGGTACTGGTCCAGGTCATGCCCTCGGTCAGCTTGGTGCGCGGTACGTGCGCCTCGACAAGGGCCATGGTGGTGACCATCGTCGGTGCGATGGCGAGGCCCGCGACAAAGAGCGCCACGGCCAGCAACGGTAGGTTCCCGGCCAGTTGGAGGGGGATCATACTCACGGCCATCGCACAGACACCCAGCAGCCACCTGGTCGCGGGCCTCCCCTTGAGGTGCAGCAGCCCGAACACGGCCCCCGCGAGGCAGGACCCGAGCGCGTACACGGCCAGCACCAGGGAAGCGGCGGCCTGGTGGCCGCGCTCCTCGGCGAAGGCCACGGTCACCACGTCGACGGCGCCGAAGATCGCGCCCGTCGCCACGAACGCCGTCACCAGGACCTGGAGACCGGGGGAGCGCAGCGCTGAGCCGCCGGTGTGCTGGGTCCTGGGGTGCGGCACGGGCTCGGTGGCGCGCTGCGCGGTCAGCCAGAAGACACCGACCAGCAGGAACGCCGCGGCGAGCAGGGGACCCGCCTCCGGGAACCAGGCGGTGGACAGACCGATCGAGATGATCGGCCCGAAGATGAAGCACACCTCGTCCACGATCGACTCCCACGCGTACGCGGTGTGCAGATCGCGGCCGGAACCCCGGTAGATCTCCGCCCAGCGGGCCCGGACCATCGACCCCACGCTCGGCACACAGCCCGCACCCGCCGCGAAGACGAACAGCGTCCAGTCCGGCATCCCCTGCTGGGCGCAGATCAGCAGCCCCGCCACGGCCGCCACCGCGACCAGGGTGAACGGGCGCAGCACCCGCCGCTGCCCGTAGCGGTCCACCAGCCGGGAGATCTGGGGGCCGAAGACCGCCGCCGCCATCGCCAGGGTCGCGGCGAGCGCACCGGCCAGGCCGTAGCGGCCGGTGAGCTGGGAGACCATCGTCACGATGCCGATGCCCATCATGGACAGCGGCATCCGGCCGAGGAAGCCCGCTGCGGAGAACCCCTGCGAACCGGGGGCGGAGAAGATGGCGCGGTAGGGGCTGGGCAAGGGGTACTCCGGTCGTACCTGTCAGGCGTATAGCTGGCTGATACAGCTTACGGCCGGACGGGGCCGCCGGACACCGGATCGCGGGGGCGGCGGGGGAGCGGCCGGGGCGCGCGGAGCCGGGGGTTCCGCCGCCGCCCGGCGGCCCGTCGGATGTCGGTTGCCGCGCTGTCAGCGGCGGGTGGCAGGATCGACGGCATGTCCGATCCGCGCGATCCCGCTCCCTACGACGCCCTGCTGCTGCTCTCCTTCGGCGGCCCCGAGGGCCCGGACGACGTGGTCCCGTTCCTCGCGAACGTGACCCGTGGCCGGGGCATCCCCGAGGAACGCCTCAAGGAGGTCGGCCGGCACTACTTCCTGTTCGGCGGGGTCAGTCCGATCAACGCCCAGAACCGCTCCCTGCTCGACGCCCTGCGCAAGGACCTCGCCGGACACGGCGTGGACATCCCCGTCCACTGGGGCAACCGCAACTGGGCGCCCTACCTGACCGACACCCTGCGCGAGATGACCACCGCCGGTCACCGCCGGATCGCGGTCCTCGCCACCAGCGCCTACGCCTCGTACTCCGGCTGCCGCCAGTACCGCGAGAACCTCGCCGAGTCACTGGCCGTCCTGGAGGACGAGGGGCTGGAGGTGCCGCGGGTCGACAAGCTGCGGCACTACTTCAACCACCCCGGCTTCGTGACGCCCATGGTGGACGGGGTCCTCGCCTCCCTCGCCGACCTCCCCGAGGACGTCCGCGCGGGCGCCCACATCGCGTTCACCACCCACTCCATCCCCACCGCCGCCGCCGACGCCTCCGGTCCCGCCGAGGCGCACGGCGAGGGCGGCGCGTACGTCGCGGAGCATCTGGACGTGGCCCGGCTGATCGTGGAGGCGGTGCGCGAGGCGACCGGCGTCGACCACCCCTGGCAGCTCGTCTACCAGTCCCGCAGCGGCCCCCCGCACATCCCGTGGCTGGAGCCCGACATCTGCGACCACCTGGAGACCCTGCACGGCGAGGGCGTCCCGGCCGTCGTGATGGCCCCCATCGGCTTCGTCTCCGACCACATGGAGGTCCTGTACGACCTGGACACCGAGGCCACCGCCAAGGCCGCCGAGCTGGGTCTGCCGGTCCGCCGGTCCGCGACGGTCGGCGACGACCCGCGGTTCGTCGCCGCCGTACGGGACCTGCTCCTGGAGCGCGCCGAGGCCGAGCGGGGTCTGCCCGTGCGGCCCTGCGCCCTGGGCTCCCTCGGCCCCTCGCACGACCTCTGCCCGGCCGGCTGCTGCCCCGCCCGCGCACCCAAGCCCGCCGCCGCGGGCGCGGACAGCCCGTACGCGTAACCCCCGCGCCCACCCTCGTACACACCCCCCACGCCCCCGCCCTCCGCCGATCCCCTGGGAGCACCGTGACCGACCCCGCCCTGTCCGAGCTGCTCGACCTCGCCCTGGAGGCCGCCCGCCGCGCCGGAGCCCTGCTGCGCGACGGACGCCCCGCCGACCTGGGGGTGGCGGCGACCAAGTCCAGCCCCATCGACGTGGTCACCGAGATGGACATCGCCGCCGAGAAGCTGATCACCGGCTACCTCTCCGAGCGCCGCCCCGACGACGGCTTCCTCGGCGAGGAGGGGGCCAGCTCCCCGGGCAGCACCGGCATCCGCTGGGTCATCGACCCGCTGGACGGCACCGTGAACTACCTCTACGGGCTGCCCACCTGGTCCGTCTCCATCGCCGCCGAACGCGACGGCGAACGCGTCGTGGGCGTCGTCGCGGCGCCGATGCGCGGCGAGACCTTCCAGGCGGTCCTGGGCGGCGGCGCGTACCTGAACGGCGACGCCGTGCGCTGCCGCCCCGCCGCGCCGCTCGACCAGGCCCTCGTCTCGACCGGCTTCAACTACGTCGCCCACGTCCGCGCCCACCAGGCGGACGTGGCCCAGCGGCTGATCCCGAGGCTCCGGGACATCCGGCGCGGCGGCTCGGCGGCCGTGGACCTCTGCGACGTGGCGGCGGGCCGGCTGGACGGCTACTACGAACGCGGACTGCACCCCTGGGACCTGGCGGCGGGAGACCTGATCGCCCGTGAGGCGGGCGCGCTGACCGGCGGCCGCCCCGGGCTGCCCGCCGACGGCGACCTGACCGTGGCCGCGACCCCCGGCGTCTTCGAGCCGTTGCAGGCCGCGCTGGACGAGCTGGGCGCCTGGCACGACTGACCCCCGAGCCCCCGGCCGGTGCTCGGGGAGCGGCACAGCGGCACGGCACAGCAGAGGGCCCCGGACGCCTGGACAGCGCCCGGGGCCCCTCGCCGTTCGGTTCAGACGGTCGTGGCGCCGATCTCCACGCCGTGTTCGGCGGCCAGGCGGTGCAGGTCGTCCAGCTCGCCCTGCTCGACATCGGCCAGATAGTCGTCGCCGTCCTCGCGCGCCCGCGTGAGGTCGGACTCGGTCGTCTTGATGCGTTGCAGCAGACCTGCGGTGAAAGCGTCCATGATGCGCCCCCTCATCGTGGGTCGGTGGCACGGGGGTGTGCCCGGGATTCCTCCGGCGCGGCGGCCGGAGGGGCGGGTGATCTCGCCGCTGCCCCGGGGAAAGGAGCGGGTCGTGGCAGGCCACGTGACGGGCGTGATCGCGGGTGTGCACCCCTCATCCCCATGGCCGACCTCAGGGAAACCTCAACTGACCGGTAGATCCGCCGCCTTCCCCTGGGCGGTTCGCCCCCGCGCCGCCTTACCGCCGGTTTATACGCGTTGCGGGCAGGATGGGAGCCCACGGTCGGCCTTCTCGGGAGCTGTTCCCTGGGTGAATCCGTGGTGAATCCGAAGAAGGACCTAAGGAAGGACTGCGCTGTGCGCGTACTCGTCGTCGAGGACGAGCAGCTGCTCGCCGATGCGGTGGCCACCGGGCTGCGCCGGGAGGCCATGGCCGTCGACGTCGTCTACGACGGTGCCGCGGCCCTGGAGCGCATCGGGGTCAACGACTACGACGTCGTCGTGCTGGACCGGGACCTCCCGGTGGTGCACGGCGACGACGTCTGCCGCAAGGTCGTCGAGCTCGGCATGCCCACCCGGGTGCTCATGCTCACCGCGTCCGGCGACGTCAGCGACCGGGTCGAGGGCCTGGAGCTGGGCGCCGACGACTATCTCCCCAAGCCCTTCGCCTTCAGCGAGCTGACCGCCCGGGTGCGCGCCCTGGGCCGCCGTACGACGGTCGCGCTGCCGCCCGTCCTGGAGCGCGCCGGCATCAAGCTCGACCCGAACCGCCGCGAGGTCTTCCGGAACGAGGCGGAGATCCAGCTCGCCCCGAAGGAGTTCGCGGTGCTGGAGGTCCTGATGCGCAGCGAGGGCGCGGTGGTCTCGGCCGAGCAGCTGCTGGAGAAGGCGTGGGACGAGAACACCGACCCCTTCACCAACGTGGTGCGGGTGACGGTCATGACCCTGCGCCGCAAGCTCGGTGAACCGCCCGTCATCGTCACGGTGCCCGGCTCCGGATACCGGATCTGAGGACCATGGCCACCACCTCCGAGCCCCCCGCGGCGCCTCCGAAGCCCACCTGGGAGCCCAAGCCACCCGAGCCCCCGTACCCCTGGCTGCGCCCGACCATCCGGATACGGCTCACCCTGCTCTACGGGGGGATGTTCCTGATCGCGGGCATCCTGCTGCTCTCGATCATCTACATGCTGGCCGCGCAGGCCCTGCACGTCGGCAACGAGCTGCCCTTCAAGCTGCTGCCCGACAGCAAGATCCAGCTCACCAACAACGCCTGCCCGGCCCTCACCCCGGGCCTCTCGGCGGACGAGGCGAACGCGGCGCTCAAGGCGTGCAACGGGGAGCAGCGCCAGCAGGCCCTGGACACCCTGCTCAACCGCTCGCTGCTCGCCCTGGTCGGGCTCAGCGTGATCGCGTTCGCCTTCGGTTACGCCATGGCGGGCCGTGTCCTGTCCCCGCTCGGCCGGATCACCCGCACCGCCCGCCGGGTGGCCGGGACCGATCTCAGCAGGCGGATCGAGCTGGACGGCCCGGACGACGAGCTGAAGGAGCTGGCGGACACCTTCGACGACATGCTGGACCGGCTGGAGCGGGCCTTCACCGCGCAGCAGCGGTTCGTCGGCAACGCCTCGCACGAGCTGCGCACGCCGCTGGCGATCAACCGCACGCTGCTGGAGGTCCACCTCTCCGACCCCGGGGCGCCGCCCGAGCTGCACCAGCTCGGCAAGACGCTCCTGGCCACCAACGAGCGCAGCGAGCAGCTGGTCGAAGGGCTGCTGCTGCTGGCCCGCAGCGACAACCAGATCGTGGAGCGCAAACCGGTCGACCTCGCCGAGGTCGCCGAGCGCGCCATCGACCAGGCGCGGGCCGAGGCGGTGGCGCGGCACGTCGAGATCCGCGGCGAGCGGGCCGGGGCCGTCGTCCAGGGCAACGGCGTCCTGCTGGAGCGGATCGCGCTGAACCTCGTCCAGAACGCCGTCCGCTACAACGTGCCCGAGGGCGGCTGGGTGGACGTCACCACCGAGCTCCAGCAGGGGCAGGCCGTGCTCGTCGTCTCCAACACCGGCCCGATGGTCCCGGCGTACGAGATCGACAACCTCTTCGAGCCCTTCACCCGGCTCCGTACGGAGCGCACGGGCAGCGACAAGGGGGTCGGGCTCGGCCTGTCGATCGCCCGGTCCGTCGCGCGGGCCCACGGAGGCCGTATCATCGCGGAGCCCCGCGAGGGCGGCGGTCTCATGATGCGCGTCACTCTTCCGGTCTGAGGAGCGGTGGGAACTGATGTCGCCCCTGATCCTCGTGTTCGCTTTGGGCGGAAATTTCAGAATCCGGCCCCGGGCGATTCGTGTGTGATCGATCACAGAGGCGTTCCGTGGGCCATCTACTCTCCGTGATCACGAATCCTTCGGAAACCCGGTAAACGCCCGAGTTTTCGTGGATCGTCATTACGGGAAGTAAACGGGGTGGCGCCCGTGAGCGGCACACCCGGGACCGTGTACGGTCCCCCTCGCCACCCAAGCCGAGTCTCCCTGAGACGTCCGGTTGGGTGTCGATTGAGTAACAGACCTTGATGTGAGGCAAAATCTCCGCCTCAGGTCGGGCACAAGTCCGGCCTCTCATGCGTTACGTGCGCTGAGACACCTATGAACCCAAGAGGGGGAGAGCGACATGGCAACGGACTACGACACCCCACGCAAGACCGACGACGACGTCGACCAGGACAGCCTCGAAGAGCTCAAGGCACGCCGGAGCGACAAGACGGCGTCCGCCGTCGACGTCGACGAGTTCGACGCCGCCGAGGGCCTGGAACTGCCCGGCGCGGACCTCTCCAACGAGGAGCTGGCCGTCCGGGTGCTGCCCAAGCAGGCGGACGAGTTCACCTGCATGAGCTGCTTCCTGGTCCACCACCGCAGCCAGCTGGCCCGCGAGAAGAACGGTCAGCCCATCTGCCGCGACTGCGACTGAGACCGGGTCGGCCGTGGCAGACACACCGTTCCGGAAGCGGCGCCCCTGGCGTCGGCACGGCCCGGAGGCACACCAGGGCGGTACGAGCGGCACAGGCCCGGCGGAAGGCGCCCACGCCCCCGCCGAGCGGTCCGCCACCGCGTCGGACGCCTCCGGTATCCCCGACGGCGAGCGAGGCCGGCCGGCCTCGCTCGATGGGGCCCCGGCCCCGGTGGACCGGCCGGACACGGACGAGCAGGACCAGGCGGGGCCCACGACCGGGGCAGGCCGCCTGAACGCGGTGAGACGGGGGGTACGCAAGGGCGGGGAGAGCGCGAAGGCGATGGCCGGCCAACTGGCCGACCGGATCATCGAGACAGCTCCCCGCGTCCCGGTGCGCGACCTCGCCACCCTCCGGCAGCAGTTCCCCGGGCTGGGGCCCGAGGAACTGGCCGACAAGCTGGTCACGGGGGCCTGCCGGGGTACCGCGACCGTCGGCGCGGGCATCGGGGCCGCCGCCATGATGCCCGTACCGCCCGCCATGCTCGCCGAGCTGGCGGCGGAGGTCACCGGCGTCGCCGCGATCGAGATGAAGCTCGTCGCCGAGCTCCACGAGGTCTACGGCCTGCGCCCGCCCGGCAATCTCGGCCAGCGCAGCACCGCGTACCTGACCGCCTGGACGGAGGAGCGCGGCATCGACGTCACGCGTCCCACCACGCTCAACGCGGCCCTGGGCGGTCAGATGAAGCGCGAGCTGCGCCAGCAGATCATGAAGCGCATGGCGCGCAATCTGCCCAACCTGATCCCGTTCATGGTCGGCGCCGCCGTCGGCGCCACGATGAACCGCCGCGACACCCGCAAGCTCGCCGACCGGGTCCGCGGCGACCTGCGCAAGCAGCAGATCCCCTGGGACCGGCTGAGTGAGCTGCCGCCGCTGGAGCAGCCCGCGCTGCCCGCCCCGCTCCCCAAGGAGATCGAGGGGCCCTGACCCCTTCGAACCCCCCGGTCGTCAGGTCGCCGGTACGGCGCTCAGCGCCGCCGCCAGGCCCTGCGGGTCGCGGGTGGAGAGATAGATGTACGGCGTGGGGTCCTGCGGGTCGGTGACCTCCACCCGTACCGCCGTCTCCACATAGCTGCGCATCAGCATGAAGGCGCGCGCGTCCGCCCGGTACGTACGCCAGGCCCGCGCCTCCTCGGCGTCCAGCGCCTCGGGCTCCCCGAGCGCCGACAGCGGAATCCGCGCGTCCCCCGCCACCAGCGCACCGGCGACCACCCGGATCCGTGCGGAGCCGTAAGCGCTCACCGCGAGCGCCGCCGCGGCGGTGCCGCCCACCAGTCCGGCGAGCAGCGGCAGCGTACCGAGCGGCAGGAGCATCAGCGCACACGCGAGACCGACGCCCACGGCGATGAACCACCAGGACCGGGGAGCGGTGAGACGTTCGTCGAAGGCGGGAGCGGAAGGCTGCATGGAGCCAAGCTTGGCACGGCGTCCCCGGTGCTCCACCGCGCGGGTAAGGTCTGCGCCTGTGAGTGGAACATCAGCAGCTCTGACACCCCCGGCCGACGCCGCGGTGCCCGTCCGGCACCCCGGCGCGCCCGCCCCCGGGGAACTCCTCGGGGCGCACTACGAACACTGTTTCGGCTGCGGCGGGGAACAGCCGCACGGACTGCACCTCCAGGCGCGGGCCGGTGAGGGCGTGAGCGTCACCGCCGAGTTCACCGTGAAGCCCGCCCACCAGGGGGCCCCCGGCCTCGCCCACGGCGGCGTCCTCGCCACCGCGCTGGACGAGACCCTCGGCTCGCTGAGCTGGCTGCTGCGCACCATCGCGGTCACCGGACGGCTGGAGACCGACTTCGTACGGCCGGTCCCCGTGGACACCGTGCTGCACCTCGACGCCCGGATCACCGCCGTGCACGGCCGGAAGATCTACTCCACGGCCACCGGCCGGATCGGCGGGCCCGAGGGCCCCGTGGCGGTCCGGGCCGACGCCCTCTTCATCGAGGTCAAGGTCGACCACTTCACCGAGAACGGCCGCCCCGCCGATATCCAGGCCGCCATGTCCGACCCCGACCAGGTCAGGCGCGCCCGCGCCTTCGAGGTGAACCCCTGATGCGCAGTCCTGTCGACGTACTGATCCGCCTGCTCGACCCGGAGGTTCCCGTTCCGGCGTACGGGCACCCGGGGGACGCCGGGGCCGACCTGGTGACCACCGAGGCCGCCGAACTCGCCCCCGGCGAGCGCGTGGTGCTGCCCACCGGCGTCTCGATCGCGCTCCCCGACGGGTACGCCGCGTTCGTGCACCCGCGCTCGGGCCTCGCGGCCCGCTGCGGAGTGGCCCTCGTGAATGCCCCGGGGACGGTGGATGCCGGGTACCGTGGGGAGATCAAGGTGATCGTGGTCAACCTCGACCCGCGCGAGAGCGTGCGATTCGAACGGTTCGACCGGATTGCCCAGTTGGTTGTCCAGCAGGTCGAGAAGGTGCGCTTCCACGAGGTGGCGGAACTTCCCGGCTCGGCGCGGGCCGAAGGGGGCTTCGGGTCCACCGGCGGCCATGCGTCGGTGGACGTCGCCGAGGGCGGGATCACCCACGGTGGGAACAGCTACGCTTCGGTCGTATCCGACCGGGAAGGACAGTGACGTGTTCGGACGTCGCAAGAAGAGTGGTTCCGCCGAGGACGCGGCGGACGAGGTGCGCGAGGCCGAGCAGGTCGACGAGCTCGACGGTGCCGACGGGGACACCCGCCGCCGGATGAACCTGCCCCCGGCCCCCCGGCCGGACGGGCCCTGGGACAGCACCGAGGTCTCCCAGCCCGGCGAGGGCCGGGTCGACCTGGGCGGCATCTTCGTCCCCGGCGTCGAGGGCATGGAGCTGCGCGTCGAGGTGGCCGGGGACGCGATCGTCGCCGCCACCGTGGTGCTGCGCGACAGCGCGGTCCAGTTGCAGGCCTTCGCCGCCCCCAAGAAGGAGGGCATCTGGGGCGAGGTCCGCGAGGAGATCGCCTCGGGCATCACCCAGCAGGGCGGCGTCATCGACGAGGTCGAGGGCCCGCTGGGCTGGGAGCTGCGGGCCCAGGTCCCGGTGCAGCTCCCGGACGGTACGGGCGGGGTGCAGCTGGTGCGCTTCATCGGCGTCGACGGGCCGCGCTGGTTCCTGCGCGGTGTGATCTCCGGTCAGGGCGCCGTCCAGCCGGAGGCGGCGGGCCTGCTGGAGACGATTTTCCGGGACACCGTGGTCGTCCGCGGCGAGGGCCCGATGGCCCCCCGCGACCCGATCGTCCTCAAGCTCCCCAACGACGCCCAGATGGTGCCCGAGGGTGTGCAGCAGGAGGACCAGGAGAACTCCAAGTTCTCCGGCGGCATGGGCCAGCTCCAGCGCGGCCCCGAGATCACCGAGGTCCGCTAGGGGGCGTCGTCGAACCGCTGCCTGCCGCGCGGCGTTCGACGACACCCCCCAGCCCCCGCGCTGCCCCGCACCACGGCGAAGGCCGGCGGGCCGCACCCCCTTCCCGGGTGCGGCCCACCGGCCTTCGCACGTACCGGCCGCCGGCCATTGCCCGGCTGTGTGCCGTACGCACATACTTGGCGGGCCGCGGCGTGGGCCGGGCAGCGACGACGGGGGAGCGGCATGACCGAGAGCACCAGCGGGCAGTCCGGCACGGTCCTGGCCGAGGACTCCGCCCGCACGGTCATGGTCCGGGTCGAGGAGCTGCACCGCTCCTACGGCAGCGGCGCCGGGGCCGTGCACGCCCTGCGCGGGGTCTCCTTCGAGATTGCCCGCGGCGAGCTGGTCGCGCTCAAGGGCCGCTCCGGCTCGGGCAAGACCACCCTGCTCAACCTGGTCGGCGGCCTGGACACCCCGGACGGGGGCCGGATCACCGTCGACGGCACCGAGCTGGCCGGACTGGGGGAGAAGGGCCTGCTGGAGCTCCGCCGCGACCGGGTCGGCTTCATCTTCCAGTCCTTCGGCCTGATCCCGATCCTCACGGCGGCCGAGAACGTCGGCGTACCCCTGCGGCTGCGCAAGGCCGACCCGGCCGAGCGCGAGGAGCGGGTCGCGCTGCTGCTCTCCCTCGTGGGCCTCGCCGACCACGCCGAGCAGCGCCCCGGCGAGCTCTCCGGCGGCCAGCAGCAGCGCGTCGCCATCGCCCGCGCCCTCGCCAACCGCCCCGCCCTCCTGATCGCCGACGAACCCACCGGCCAGCTGGACGCCGAGACCGGGCTCGCCGTGATGGAACTGCTCCGCGCGGTCGTCCGCAGCGAGAACGTCACCGCCCTCGTCGCCACCCACGACCCCCAGCTGCTGGGCCTGGCCGACCGGGTCCTGGAGCTGGGCGACGGCCACCTCCTCGAACAGGTCTGACCTCGTCGAACGGCCCCGGCGGCGCATCAGGGTTCCGTCAATACGCCCCTCGCCCCTGCCGTCGGGTACCGGACCACGCCTTCGGGCGGAGTAGCGTCGAAGGCGGCAGCCGTAGCGGGTGCCACCGGCCGTCGTCGTGACTCCGCCGGGCGGAGGAAGACAATGGGGCCATGGGACGCGGCATATTCCGGATCTACCTGGGCGCGGCACCGGGCGTCGGCAAGACGTACGCGATGCTCAGCGAGGCCCACCGCAGGGTCGAGCGCGGCACCGACTGCGTGGTGGCCCAGGTGGAGCACTACGGAAGGCCCCGCACCGAAGCCCTGCTGAACGGTCTGGAGCAGGTCCCACGCCGCGAGATCGTCCACCGTTCGGCGGTATGCACCGAGATGGACGTGGACGCGGTCCTGGAGCGCGCCCCGGCCGTGGCCCTGGTGGACGAGCTGGCGCACACCAACGTCCCCGGGTCGCGGAACGGGAAGCGCTGGCAGGACGTCGAGGAGCTGCTGAAGGCCGGGATCGATGTCATATCGACGGTCAACATCCAGCACTTGGAATCGCTCGGCGACGTCGTGGAGTCGATCACGGGCGTAAGGCAGCGGGAGACGGTGCCCGACGAGGTGGTGCGCCGGGCCGACCAGATCGAGCTGGTCGACATGTCGCCCCAGGCGCTGCGGCGGCGGATGGCGCACGGCAACATCTACCAGCCGGACAAGCTGGACGCGGCGCTGTCCAACTACTTCCGGCCCGGCAACCTCACGGCCCTGCGGGAGCTGGCGCTGCTGTGGACGGCGGACCGGGTCGACGAGTACCTCCAGCAGTACCGGGGCGAGCACGACATCCGCACCACCTGGCAGGCCCGCGAGCGCATCGTCGTCGGACTGACCGGCGGGCCCGAGGGCCGCACCCTGATCCGCCGCGCCGCCCGGATGGCGGCGAAGGGCTCCGGCAGCGAGATCCTCGCCGTCTACATCGCCCGCAGCGACGGCCTGACCTCCGCGTCCCCGAAGGAGCTGGCCCTCCAGCGCACCCTGGTCGAGGACCTCGGCGGCACCTTCCACCACGTCATCGGGGACGACATCCCCGCGGCCCTGCTGGAGTTCGCCCGCGGCGTCAACGCCACCCAGATCGTGCTGGGCTCCAGCCGCCGCAAGACCTGGCAGTACATCTACGGACCCGGGGTCGGCGCGACCGTGGCCCGGGAGTCCGGGCCCGACCTCGACGTCCACATCGTCACCCACGGCGAGGTCGCCAAGGGCCGCGGGCTGCCGATCGCCCGGGGAGCCCGGCTCGGCCGCGCCCGTATCCTCTGGGGCTGGCTCGTCGGGGTCGGCGGCTCCGTCCTGCTGGCGCTGGTGCTGCGCGGCATGGAGGACGCCCCCGGCCTCGCCAACGACGTCCTGCTGTTCCTCTTCCTGACGGTGGCGGCGGCCCTGCTCGGCGGACTGCGGCCCGCCCTCGCCTCGGCGGCCGTCGGCTGCATGCTGCTGAACTACTGGTTCACCCCGCCCACCCACACCCTGACCGTCCAGGACCCGGAGAACTTCGTCGCCATCGTGATCTTCTTCGCGGTGGCGGTGGCCGTCTCCTCCGTGGTGGACCTGGCGGCCCGCCGTACCCACCAGGCCGCCCGGCTGCGCGCCGAGTCGGAGATCCTGTCCTTCCTCGCGGGCAGCGTGCTGCGCGGCGAGACCGCCCTGGACGCCCTGCTGGAGCGGGTCCGCGAGACCTTCGCGATGGAGTCCGTGGCCCTGCTGGAGCGCAGCAGCGACGTGGAGCCCTGGACCTGCGCCGGGTCGGTCGGCCCCGCCCCGGTCACCCGCCCCGAGGACGCCGACGTGGACATGCCGGTCGGCGACAACATGGCCCTCGCGCTGTCCGGCCGGGTGCTGCCCGCCGAGGACCGCCGGGTGCTCGGCGCGTTCGCCGCCCAGGCGGCCGTCGTCCTGGACCGCCAGCGGCTGGTCTGGGAGGCGGACCAGGCCCGTCGGCTGGCCGAGGGCAACCGGATCCGGACGGCCCTGCTCGCCGCCGTCAGCCACGACCTGCGCACCCCGCTGGCCGGGATCAAGGCGGCCGTCAGCTCGCTGCGCTCCGACGACGTCGCCTGGTCCGAGGAGGACGAGGCGGAGCTCCTCGAAGGCATCGAGGACGGCGCCGACCGGCTCGACCACCTGGTCGGCAACCTGCTGGACATGTCCCGCCTCCAGACCGGCACGGTGACCCCGCTGATCCGCGAGATCGACCTCGACGAGGTGGTCCCCATGGCGCTCGGCGGGGTTCCCGAGGGCAGCGTCGAACTGGACATCCCCGAGACGCTGCCCATGGTCGCCGTCGACCCGGGCCTGCTGGAGCGGGTCGTCGCCAACATCGTGGAGAACGCCGTGAAGTACCACCCCGGCCGGGAGCCCGTCCTGGTGGCCGCCAGCACCCTCGGCGGCCGGGTCGAGCTGCGGGTGGTCGACCGCGGCCGGGGCGTCCCCGACGAGGCCAAGGGGCGCATCTTCGAACCGTTCCAGCGGTACGGGGACGCCCCGCGCGGCGCCGGAGTGGGCCTCGGGCTCGCCGTCTCCCGGGGCTTCGCCGAGGCGATGGGCGGCACCCTCGACGCGGAGGACACCCCGGGCGGCGGACTCACCATGGTGCTGACCCTCGCCGCGGCGCCGGGCGGCGCCCGCGCCGACCCCGGCCTCACCGCCCAGGTCACCCCATGACGTACGCCGCCCGCCCCGGGGACTCCCCGCCCCGCTCCCGTACGGACAGCCCCGCTCTCCGCCACGACAGCCCCGCTTCCCGGCACGGGACCCCCGTACGACTCAGCCCGCACATCAGCCGGCTCAGCAGCCCGTTCAGCAGAAAGGCAGGTCCGCGATGACCAGGGTGCTCGTGGTCGACGACGAGCCGCAGATCGTCCGCGCCCTCGTGATCAACCTCAAGGCGCGCCGCTACGAGGTCGACGCCGCCCCCGACGGGGCCACCGCGCTCCAGCTGGCCGCCGCCCGGCACCCGGACGTCGTCCTCCTGGACCTCGGGCTGCCCGACATGGACGGCGTCGAGGTGATCAGGGGACTGCGCGGCTGGACCCGGGTCCCGATCCTCGTGCTCTCCGCCCGTCACACCTCCGACGAGAAGGTGGAGGCCCTGGACGCGGGCGCCGACGACTACGTCACCAAGCCGTTCGGCATGGACGAGCTGCTGGCCCGGCTGCGCGCCTCCGTACGCCGTGCCGAGCCGGTCGGCCAGGAGGGCGGCGGAGATGACATCGCGCTCGTCGAGACCCCCGGTTTCACCGTCGACCTGGCCGCGAAGAAGGTGCACCGGGCGGGCCGCGACGTACGGCTCACCCCCACCGAATGGCACCTGCTGGAGGTCCTCGTCCGCAACGGCGGCCGCCTGGTCAGCCAGAAGCAGCTGCTCCAGGAGGTCTGGGGGCCCTCCTACGGCACCGAGACCAACTACCTGCGGGTCTACATGGCCCAGCTGCGCCGCAAACTGGAGGCGGACCCGTCGCACCCCCGGCACTTCGTCACCGAGCCGGGGATGGGCTACCGCTTCGAGCGCGGCTGACACCGACGGTACGCGGGGGACCCGGGCGGGGCAGGGCTCCCCCGGGGGCTTGTCGCCGCCTTGTCGCCGCCCTTCTAGTCATCCTTTCGAGTGGTCCGCCCGGAGCCCCGACCTCGGTGCCCAGGACCGGTACCCTTCGGGTATGAGTGCTGTTCCCCGATCCGAGAAAGCCGGGAAGGCCGGGAAGGCGGCGAAGCCTTCCGGGCGCTTCCGCCGTATGCTCGACCGGCTCTCCAGCTCCCAGGAGGACCTGGAGTCCCAGGAGCTGCGGGAGGACGCGCGGGCCACCGGATGCACCCGGATCTCCGAGTGCTCCGACCGCCAGATCGTGAAGGTGGCTGGTACGTTGCGGACCGTCACCCTCCGCCCGCGGGCCGGAGTGCCCGCCCTGGAGGCGGAGCTCTTCGACGGCACCGAGCCGCTGGACGTGGTCTGGCTCGGCCGCCGCTCCATAGTCGGCATAGAGCCCGGCCGCAGGATCATCGCCTCGGGGCGGGTCGCCATGAGCCACGGCCGCCGGGTGCTGTTCAACCCCACATACGAACTCCGACCGCTCGGCAAGGAGTAGCCGGTGACGTCTCTCGACAAGCCGACGTCCGAAACGGACCAGCCCCCCCGCACCGCCCAGCAGGTGCCCGGGGGGAAGCACGCCGCCCAGCAGGACGCCGGGTCGAAGGCGGTCACCGAGGCGGCCCTCTTCGAGGCCTTCGGCGGGGTCCGCGGCATGGTGGAGACAGTCCTTCCCGGGCTGCTCTTCGTCACCATCTTCACCATCAACAAGGACCTGCACATCTCGGCCATCGCGGCCCTGGCCGTCTCCCTGGCCCTGGTCGCCGTACGGCTGATCCGCCGGGACACCGCGAAGCACGCCTTCAGCGGCGTCTTCGGAGTGGCCTTCGGTGTCGTGTTCGCGATGATGACGGGCAACGCCAAGGACTTCTACCTGCCGGGCATGCTCTACACGCTCGGGCTGGCCGTGGCCTACCTCGGCACCGCCGCCGCGGGCGTGCCGCTCATCGGCCTGATCCTCGGCCCGGTCTTCAAGGAGAACCTCTCCTGGCGGACCCGTAACCCGGGCCGTAAGAAGGCGTACACCAAGGCCAGCTACGCCTGGGGCTTCATCCTGCTGGCCAAGTGCGCCATCCTCTTCCCGCTCTACTGGTGGGCCGACACCACCCAGCTCGGCTGGGTGCTGATCGCGCTGAAGATCCCGCCGTTCCTGCTCGCCGTCTATCTGACCTGGGTCTTCCTCGCGAAGGCCCCGCCGCCCATCGACGTCTTCGCCGAGATGGAGGCCGAGGAGCGGGCTGAGAAGGAGCGCGCGGCACAGGCCACGGCCGCGGCACCGCGCGAGCCGGAGGCGTGAGGGCGTAACCCGTACCCGTACGCCGCCACCCGAGCGCGTAACCCGTACGTACACCAGGGGCCCGGAACCGCACCAGCGGTTCCGGGCCCCTCGCGCGCGGCTCCCCGGCTCAGTCCTCCGCGGGCTCGGCCGGGTCCCGGCGGACCGACAACAGGTCCTCCAGCTGCTCCTCGCGCGCCTGCGCGGCCACGAACAGCAGCTCGTCACCGGCCTCCAGGGACTCCTCGGGGCTCGGCGTCAGCACCCGCGTACCCCGGATGATGGTCACCAGCGAGGTGTCCTCCGGCCACGCGACGTCCCCGACGCGGGTACCCGCGAGAGCCGACTCCGGCGGCAGCGTCAGCTCCACCAGGTTGGCGTCCCCGTGACTGAAGCGCAGCAGCCGGACCAGATCGCCGACGCTCACCGCCTCCTCGACCAGGGCCGACATCAGCCGCGGCGTCGAGACGGCCACGTCCACGCCCCAGGACTCGTTGAACAGCCACTCGTTCTTCGGGTTGTTCACTCGGGCCACCACCCGCGGCACGCCGTACTCGGTCTTGGCGAGCAGCGAGACGACCAGGTTCACCTTGTCGTCCCCGGTCGCGGCGATCACCACGTTGCACCGCTGCAACGCCGCCTCGTCCAGCGACGTGATCTCACAGGCGTCCGCGAGCAGCCACTCGGCCATCGGCACCCGCTCCACCGAGATGGCGCTCGGCGTCTTGTCGATCAGCAGCACCTCGTGCCCGTTCTCCAGCAGCTCGGCGGCGATCGAACGGCCCACCGCGCCCGCCCCGGCAATCGACACACGCATCAGTGACCGTCCTCCTCGGGACCCTGGGCGAAGGCCTCCTCGACCTTGGCGATCTCATCCGTCCGCATCATCACGTGGACCAGGTCGCCCTCCTGGAGAACGGTCTGCGAGGACGGCAGTACGGCCTCGCCCAACCGGGTGAGGAAGGCCACCCGGACCCCCGTCTCCTCCTGGAGCGTGCTGATCCGGTGGCCGATCCAGGACGGCGTCGTGTGCACCTCGGCGAGCTGCACACCCCCGCTCGGGTCCCGCCACAGCGGCTCCGCGCCCGACGGCAGCAGTCGGCGCAGCATCTGGTCCGCCGTCCAGCGCACCGTCGCCACGGTGGGGATGCCGAGCCGCTGGTAGACCTCGGCGCGACGGGGGTCGTAGATCCGGGCCGCGACGTTCGTGATGGAGAACATCTCGCGCGCCACCCGGGCCGCGATGATGTTGGAGTTGTCGCCGCTGCTGACCGCGGCGAAGGCCCCCGCCTCCTCGATGCCCGCCTCGCGGAGGGTGTCCTGGTCGAAACCGACCCCGGTGACCCGGCGGCCGCCGAATCCCGATCCGAGGCGCCGGAACGCGGTGGGGTCCTGGTCGATCACCGCGACCGTGTGCCCCTGCTGTTCGAGGGTCTGCGCGAGAGCGGCTCCGACGCGCCCGCAGCCCATGATGACGATGTGCACCGTTCGCCTACCCCGCCGTCCTGGTCATCCGGCTGACCTGCGAAAACACGCTGCTCATACTTCTCTCTCAGCTTGCCGGGGCAACAACGGGCCCGCACCCGCGGTGCGTCCCGGCCCTGAGCTTATGTGCCGAGGGCGCCCCCGCTTCATCCGAGTCTCCCCATCTCGGCGCACCGCGGCAAAGGGAAAGTAAAAAGGAGGGAGCGGGCGCAAGGATTTCGTTAAGGAACGGCACGGCATTCTCCGCCGACCGCAGGAGATTGCGGGGCCACGGGAAAAGGACGGCCGTCCTTGGCCGGAACTCCCCTTACGATCCTCAGCGTGTCCAAACTGACCGACGTGCCCAAACGGATCCTGATCGGCCGGGCGCTGCGCAGCGACAAGCTGGGAGAAACGCTCCTCCCCAAGCGCATCGCGCTGCCCGTCTTCGCATCCGACCCCCTGTCCTCGGTGGCGTACGCGCCCGGAGAAGTCCTCTTGGTGCTGTCCATCGCGGGGGTCTCGGCGTATCACTTCAGTCCCTGGATCGCCGCCGCGGTCGTCGTCCTCATGTTCACGGTCGTCGCCTCCTACCGGCAGAACGTCCACGCCTACCCGAGCGGCGGCGGCGACTACGAGGTCGCCACCACCAACCTCGGCCCCCGGGCCGGACTGACCGTCGCCAGCGCCCTGCTCGTCGACTACGTCCTCACCGTCGCCGTGTCGATCTCCTCCGGCGTGGAGAACCTGGGCTCCGCCATCCCGTTCGTCGTCGAGCACAAAGTGTTCTTCGCCATCGGCGCGATCGTCCTGCTCACCCTGATGAACCTGCGCGGAGTCAAGGAATCGGGAAGGCTCTTCGCCATCCCCACCTACCTCTTCGTGGCCGGTGTCTTCCTGATGATCCTGTGGGGTGCGTTCCGGGGCCTGGTCCTCGGCGACACCATGCACGCCCCCACCTCGGACCTGGAGATCAACCCCGAACACCAGGGGCTCGCGGGCTTCGCCCTCGTCTTCCTCCTGCTGCGCGCGTTCTCCTCCGGCTGCGCCGCCCTCACCGGCGTCGAGGCCATCAGCAACGGGGTGCCCGCCTTCCGCAAGCCCAAGAGCAGGAACGCCGCGACCACGCTCGCCATGATGGGCCTGCTCGCCGTCACCATGTTCTGCGGGATCATCGGCCTCGCCATGGCCACCGGCGTCAAGATGGCCGAGAACCCGGCCGTCGACCTGATCCGCGACGGCTCCCCGGTCGGCGCGGGCTACACCCAGAACCCGGTGATCTCCCAGGTCGCCGAGGCGGTCTTCGGCCACGGCTCGTTCCTCTTCATGATCCTCGCCACGGCCACCGCGCTCGTCCTCTTCCTGGCCGCGAACACCGCGTACAACGGCTTCCCGCTGCTCGGCTCGATCCTCGCCCAGGACCGCTACCTGCCCCGCCAGCTGCACACCCGCGGCGACCGCCTCGCGTTCTCCAACGGCATCGTCCTGCTGGCCGGGGCCGCCATCCTGCTCGTCTGGATCTACGACGCCGACTCCACCCACCTCATCCAGCTCTACATCGTCGGCGTCTTCGTCTCCTTCACCCTCAGCCAGATCGGCATGGTCCGGCACTGGAACCGCCACCTGAGCACCGAGAAGGATCCCGCCCAGCGCCGCCACATGATCCGCTCCCGGGCCATCAACGCCTTCGGCGCCACCTTCACCGGCCTGGTCCTGGTCATCGTCCTCGCCACCAAGTTCACCCACGGCGCCTGGGTGGCCCTGCTCGGCATGGTGATCTTCTACGGCACGATGACCGCGATCCGGAAGCACTACGACCGGGTCGCCGCCGAGATCGCCGTCGACGAGGCCCCGGCCGACGAGAGCCTGCGCCCCTCCCGGGTGCACGCGATCGTGCTCGTCTCCAAGCTCCACCGCCCCACGCTGCGCGCCCTCGCCTACGCGAAACTGATCCGCGCCGACCGCCTGGAGGCGCTCTCCATCAGCGTCGACCCGGACGAGACGAAGGCGCTCCGCGCGGACTGGGAGCGACGCGGCATCAACGTACCGCTCAAGATCCTCGACTCGCCCTACCGCGAGGTGACCCGGCCGGTCATGGAGTACGTCAAGAGCCTGCGCCGCGAGAGCCCGCGCGACGTGGTCAGCGTCTACATCCCGGAGTACGTGGTCGGCCACTGGTACGAGCACCTCCTGCACAACCAGAGCGCCCTGCGCCTCAAGGGCCGTCTGCTGTTCACCCCGGGCGTCATGGTCACCTCCGTCCCCTACCAGCTCCAGTCCTCCGAGGCCGCGAAGAAGCGGGCCCGCAGGCGCGCGGACTGGAGCGCCCCCGGCTCGGTGCGCCGGGGCCCGGTGGAGCGCAGGACCCAGCGGAACAAGGAGCCGAACGCCAGGAAATGAGCGGCGGTGACGCTCGTGGTCGGCGCCCCACCGGCACGCCAGTAGACTGGTGGGCTGCTGTCCGCTGCCCGCAGCGGAGCCGACGGACAGCGGTCCCGCCGTACGACTCCCCGCCACCCTGGAGCCTCCCCACATGCAGAACGCACCCACGTCGTCGCTGATCGGGGAGGAGTACGAGGTCGAGGTCGGGCCCGTCGCACACGGCGGCCACTGCATCGCCCGCACCGCCGGTAACCAGGTCCTCTTCGTCCGCCACACCCTCCCCGGCGAGAAGATCATCGCGAAGGTGACCGAAGGGGACACCGACTCCCGCTTCCTGCGCGCCGACGCCGTACGCATCCTCGAACCGTCCAAGGACCGCGTCGAGGCCCCCTGCCCCTACTCCGGCCCCGGCCGGTGCGGCGGCTGCGACTGGCAGCACGCCAAGCCCGGCGCGCAGCGCCGCCTCAAGGGCGAGGTCATCGCCGAGCAGCTCCTGCGCCTGGCGGGGCTGACCCCCGAGGAGGCCGGCTGGGACGGCACGGTGATGCCGGCCGAGGGCGACAAGCTCCCGCCGGGCGAAGTACCGGCCTGGCGCACCCGTGTCCAGTACGCGATCGACGCGGACGGCCGGGCGGGCCTGCGCAAGCACCGCTCGCACGACGTCCAGCCGGTCGACCACTGCCTGATCGCCGCGCCCGGCGTCTGCGAGCTCGGCGTGGAGAAGCGCGAGTGGCCGCAGATCGCCGCGGTGGAGGCCATCAGCGCCACCGGCTCCCACGACCGCCAGGTCATCCTCACCCCGAAGCCCGGCGGCCGCCTGCCCCTGGTCGAGCTCGACAAGCCGGTCTCCGTGCTCCGCGTCGAGGAGAAGGACGGCGGCGTCCACCGCGTCCACGGCCGCGCCTTCGTCCGGGAACGCGCCGACGACCGCACCTACCGCGTCGGCTCCGGCGGCTTCTGGCAGGTCCACCCCCAGGCGGCCAACACCCTGGTCCGCGCGGTCATGCAGGGCCTGCTGCCCCGCAAGAACGACACGGCCCTCGACCTCTACTGCGGCGTCGGCCTCTTCGCCGGAGCCATCGGGCAGCGCATCGGCGAGAAGGGCGCGGTCCTCGGCATCGAGTCCGGCAAACGCGCGGTCGAGGACGCCCGCCACAACCTCAAGGACCTCGACCGCGTCCGCATCGAACACGGCAAGGTCGACCAGGTCCTGCCCCGCACCGGCATCACCGAATGCGACCTGATCGTCCTGGACCCGCCCCGCGCGGGCGCGGGCAAACAGGTGGTCAAGCACCTGACGGGCCTGGGCGCCCGCAGGATCGCGTACGTGGCCTGCGACCCGGCTGCCCTGGCCCGGGACCTGGCGTACTTCCGGGACGGCGGGTACGGGGTGCGGACGCTGCGGGCGTTCGATCTGTTTCCTATGACGCACCATGTGGAGTGCGTGGCGATTTTGGAGCCGACGGGCAAGGGCTCCTGACCTGCGGTTTTGTGTGTGCGCATTATGCGCGGTGTGGGCGTTACGGGCGATATCTTGACGCCGAAATGACGCTCGTGACGCTCATTTGACGCTCGTTCTGATGGGGTGTCAGGCGCTCTGCGAGGGTGGTCAGGTGGCCTGCTGATCGCATGCGCGTGGAAGGCCGCTGGGGCTTCGTGGCGCTGAGTGGTGTACGTGATCTACGGGAGTAGAAACGCCCAGGCGTGGGCGCACCACCGCGGCCGCCCTCAGAAGGCGGGGCAGCCCCGGGCGCTGTCCTGTGCGGATGCCGGGATGCAATGGTGTGGCGCGGCGTGAACGCGATCGCCTGGATTCGGAAATTTGTTCGGCGAAGAGAATCCGGATGTCTGCTTTCATGCTACGCCCTCCCTCTCCGAGGAAGTCCTGGTCCGCCTGGCTGCGTGCTCTGTCGAGACCCAATGTCAGTGGTGGGCTCTACGGTTCTTTGTGGCTGGAGCGGAATGCCAGTGGGCAGCTGCGCAGGCAAGCCGCACCGACTGGGGTGCGGGGTTTCGCTGTCGGCGGGAAATGCGGCCGTACCCGCTGGGGTAGTGAGAGGCAGAGCGTATGGATCTGGACTACGACCGTCTGGTCGCCTTGCGGAAGCAGAGCGCGGCTTGGCGGATGCTGAGGGCCGACCACGCGGCGCTGATGCTGAGCTTCTTCAACAAGGTTTTCGTCGAGCAAGGGGTGCGCTCGATTGCCGGCGCGGAGCTTGTCGAACGCTTGGACGACGAGTTGTTCGCGCTCAATGAGCGGCTGGGGCGGAGTGCATTTCCCAAGTCCGCGAAGGCTTACCTGGACGTCTGGTCAGCACCGGAGAACGGATGGTTGCGCAAGTATTACCCGCCGGATTTGGACGAGCCGCACTATGACGCCACGGCCGCGGTCGAGAAGGCCATCGCGTGGGTCCGGTCGCTGGAAGAGCGCTCGTTCGTCGGTACGGAGTCGCGACTGAACACGATCTTCGATCTGCTGCGACAGATGACGTTCGGCACCGAAACCGACCCCGAGACGCGACTAGCCGAGCTCACGCGGCGCCGACACGAAATCGACCAGGAAATCGCGCGGGTTGAGGCCGGCGAGGTGGACGTCCTTGATAGTGCGGCGCTGAGGGACCGCTACCAGCAGGTGACCACGACGGCGCATGGGCTGCTGGCCGACTTCCGTGAGGTGGAGGCGAACTTAGCCGAGATGGCCAGCCTTCCCATCATGAGGGGGGAGCTGCCCAAGGGAACGGCCCCTGCTCCATCCATTCGAGAGTTTTGAACTTTCCCACCAGCTTGCCAGGCGGCAGCGCCATCCTTGACCCATGCTCGCATCCAGCCCTACCCAACGGCTCGCCGACCACGTTCGACATTTCCTTGGCAGCGGACCGTTTCTCCAACCCGGCGGATGGACCCACATGGGTGCTGTCATCTGCGACGTCAGCTTCCAGCCACGGTGCAACTACGAGAGGACTCTCCGACCGCGGCTCCTCCATTTGCAACTGAGCTGGGCTGATGCAAGAACAGTCCGCGGATTCCAGCGCCGGCTCGTCACGGAAGACCTCGCCGTGGCCATGAAGTTCAACCACGCACAGAAGGTCGCGACGGCTCACGCCATCACCGACCTCCTCGCTGCCGACGGGGTCGATACCCGCGAGGACCTCCACGCCTGGCTCGATCATCAGGCCAATCGCGCCGCTCTGCGCACGGTGAAGGGAGTGGGCCCGAAGAGCATCGACTACATAGGCAATCTCGTCGGCCGTTCGCACGTCGCCGTCGACGTACACCTGCGTGCCTTCGCCGGGGATGCTGGCGTTCCGGACCTGCCATACGACCAGTTACGCGCCGTGTATGAGGAAGCCGCCGCGCTTCTCGGGCACGACAAAGGCGGGCTGGAGCACGCCGCTTGGCGGCATAAGTCGAAGGCCACGTAGCCAGCCAGCGGGCCTGGCCGTTGTAGATGCGGTTGCAGCAGTCCCGAGGTGGCGAAAATCGGGCTAGCATGCGGCGGTGATGCGACAGGGAGTGAGGAGCCAGAGCGGTCAGGTTCGAGGGAAGAAGCAGGAGCCGTGGCAGCACTTCGAGCAAGAAGTCGCCGAACTCGTCGAGAGCCTCGATTCAGGCGCCACTGTTGAACCGGACGCCCACGTGACCGGCCTGGTCAGCGGGGCTACGCGGCAACTCGACGCCTTGGTGCGCGGGCAGGTTATCGGCCAAGGCATCACGATTGCCATCGAAGCCAAGCGATACAAGCGGCCGGTAAGCATCGGGACCATTGACGAGTTCGTTGGCAAACTGCTCGACGTCGGCTGTGACCGCGGAGTGCTCTACGCCGCGGGTGGTTTCTCCGAAGCTGCTCTGTCCCGGGCAAGCAATGCGCGGAATCCCGGGATCGGGTGCGTGCACCTTGCTCCGCGCGCAGACGGAGCCCTGATGTGCTCCTATACGAGGCTGGGCCCAGTCGAGCTGGCGTTCGAGGAGCACCTGGATCGGATCGTCGGAGTCCACCGGACTCAGGAATACGATGTATGGCTGCGGAGCGGAGTAGCCAATCTGTACCGCCACTAGGCTGCGCCGCGCTTCATCGGCCCTGGCTAACCCGCCTGCTTGACGCTCGCCCACCACGTATCCGCGAACCCTTGCGTATCGCAGTTGCGTATCGCACCTCATGCAGCAGTTGGTCGGCGGGCGTGCACTGCGGACTCGCGGATTCCCTAGCGTCCCCGTACTGGTCATCCCTGGCGGCAGGAGGTGGCCGCTGTCGCCAGGGCAAGACCTGCCGGTCCCTGATCGCGCCGGCTTTGCGGGACCCCCTGGATGCGGTGTGTCGTGTCCATCTTCGCGAGCGGGCGGCCGTCGCCTTCCGTGTTCCGCAAGGCTTCCAACGTCGCCTCCGCCTGGATCCCGTGGGGGTGACGATGCCGGTGCTTTTGCCCTCGCGAGTGGTAGTCCACCAGTGCCCTGGCGATCAATGATCCGAGGGCTCGTGCAGGGGCCTAACCGTGGCAACCTGTTCCGTCCCGAGGAGGAAAGGACTGTTGGTCATGACGCTCGTTTGACGCTGTTTCTGACGGAGTGTGAGGTGGTCTTCCTGGACCAGATGGCGCGGGTCAATCGACTACGGACTGCTCAGCTCTCTGACGCCGCGGGCATTCAGCTTTCATACTCTCGTAGCACGCCTCTAAGCCCACCACTCCGTAGGCATCTCCCGCACGAGGTAGCTCCACGGATCGTTCCGAAGAGCCGGTGGTGGGTCTTCCTCGTACAGCAGGCGAGAGACCTCCTGGCAGACGAACTGCGTGAGCCCACGGAGGGTCACCCGCAGGTGCTCCCAGCCGTGCGTGTCCTCGACGACTTCCACGAACCGTTCTGGACGACGCGCATCGTCCGTGACGTGTGACAGGGTGTTCCGGCGCGCCCCGAAGCGGCTGAAGTGATTGTTGAGCTGGGAGAAGGCTGGCTGTGAGAGCAAGGGCCGCGATTCCGCTAGCAGTTCCAGAAGTGCTCGGCCGCCATCCCCGGCCCCCGGTTTCAGTGCCTCTGCGATCCCGTAACCGCGCCAGTAAGTGGACGTCTGCATCATCTCGGGCCACGGCTCGGCCATGCCCTCCAGCGCAAGGACGTGGTTGACGAGCCCGAGGTACGCCGCGACGAGGTTATCGTCGTCAGGCATGCTCGCCGGAGCGACGGGTTCGACCGGTACGTCAGTCGAACTCAGGCTGACGACTTTGCCGAGAGTCCACCCGTATATGACCGGGTTGAGGACCGATGGTAGAGGCATCTTTAGATCGGGGACCTCGCTGATCGCACGCCTAAAGACGTTCGCCCTGAGCGCCGAACTCAGCGTGTTGTCGTCGCCTGTGTTGCGAAGGCCGGCCAGTATCCAGGTAGCCAGGAGGGCATGCTCGGAACTCCCGACCGAGATGTTCCCGACGCCTTCCGCGCCGACCAGTTCCAGCTGCTTCGCCCAGTACTCGTCGTAGGCGTCGGCAGCGGTACTCAGCCACGCGGGGGCGTACCCGATCTCGCTCAGCCGCTCTTCGATGTCGTCGTACCGCTGCTTGTCCGCGGCAAGCAACCGGTACAACTCGGCGTAGACGAGGGGCGAAAGCGTGCAGCTCATGCCGTCCACAAGACCTGCTCCAATTGGTCCGCCAACCCCACGTCCGGATCGACGTCTCCTTCGAACTCGAGGGCTTCTGCAGGGATCGGGAATCTCTCGATGTCCGTCCTCCGCAAGGACGGAACCGTCATGCCCCGCAAGAACATGCGCCTCCTGGTCTGCCCCTCGCGCCCGTTCAGGAAGTGCGCGAGCGCAGGCCCCTGTGACTGGTCACGCAACCGGAGGACGAAGATGCCCGGATCCGCGACGGCCGGGCGTTGTGCGACGGTGGCGTACGAGTACTCGCCCACGCGGGAGATCAGGAGGTCGCCCGGGGTGATGAGGGTGACGGCGGTGGACTGCGGCGCGGCCCATCGCCGGGTCGGACGGCCCCCCAGGACACTCACGTCCACGACCGGAAGCGTGCCCGGCAGTTCCGTCGGCACCTCGAAGCTGCGGGTTGAGCGGGAGGGCTTCATCTCGCGTACGAAGGAACCGAGCGGTTCGCCGTCCTCCAGGAGCTCGGGACGAGGAGTGGCGAGCATGATCCCCCAGTCGTCCCGAAGCCGAAGGTCAGCCGTGACCCACCACGTCGACTCCGACGGCTCCTCCTCGCGATGTGTTCTCGCCTCGATCGAAGCCAGCACTCCGTCGAGCCGCTGGACCTTCACAAGGGGCGGCAGGGGCACGCCCATCTCCAGCAAATCCGGCATCTTCACGGACGCCATGGTGGTACCTGTCGCCAGCGACGCCCGGCGAGCCTGTCCCGCCCGCGAGTTCAACACGGCCCAGATCCACCGGGAAAGCACCGGGTCGAGAGGCCGGAGGGCTATGAACCGGGATGAGAGGAGCGCACCGTTCAGCCGGTCGTCGACAAGAACGGCCGGCCCGGACGGCGAGGGCGGCACCAGGACATCACCACGCCGAAGGCCGCGCGTCCCGATGGTGAATGCCTTGCCTTGGTACTTGGTGCTCCGCCGCCGAATCGCCCCGGTGCGCGCCACCAGGCCAGCGGGCGCGATGACCGGGGAACCAGCGGTCGCGACACTCCCCGCCCGGACAGTGGTAACGAGTTCCCGCAATGGGACCACCGGCGCCGCTGTCGGCCAAGCGAAGGTGGAACCAACCAGGCGTCCTGGATCCCAGTCGGCCTCGCCCCGCAGATCAACTGCCAAGAAGCTGCTCATGACCGTCCTGCGGTACGTGGCCGGTCGTCTTCTGCGTCGACGAACTCCAGGACGGCGTTCAGCCCGGGACCTTCCGGGCCGAGTTGCGTCTCCCAGTCCTCACCGAGATGGGCGACCAGCGTCTCCGCGGGCTCAGTGCGGTCGATGACGACGAGAACGGAACGGACACCGGTGCCCGTGATCGCTCCTGCCGGAAGCCCGATAAGAGCGGCTACGTGGAAGTTCTCGGCCAGGAACATCCTGTACGCCGCGTACCGGTCCGCGAAGGTGAACGAGTGAGCGATATGCAGGACAGCGCGTCCTCCGGGCTTCAGCCCCCGCACACACTTGTCCAGCGCTGCGACATTGCCGTCGGACGTGGTCGATCCGTCCAGGAGAAGGTGGCGGTCGGCCAGGGAGAGACCGACAGGCGGCGCCGTGACAACGACGTCGGCATCCGCGAGGTCCCTCTGGAAGGAGTCGCCCTTCTCGATCACCACGTGCCTCGGCGCGTCCCGACCGATCCCTGCCGCGAGTTCGGCGAGCTGTGCGTCGAACTCGTAGCCGATGAACTCCGCCGCGACGCCTTGCTCCGCAGCACGGTCCAAGGCCGCCCAGAGGAACGATCCGGTTCCGCAGAACGGATCCAAGACGGTGCCAGCCAGATGTTTCTCAACCAACGCCGAAACGGCGGAGGCAACCACTCGGGGTGAGCTGAACTCTCGGTGTCTGCCACGAGAGGCGAACTCGGTCAACGCGTCCCGCTTCGCGCGCCAGAGTACGTCTGCCCGAACCGGCACGAACCCACCGTCGGGCAGTTCGATACCCGGCCTCCCATTTCGGGAAGACGTCAGGACGTTCCCGGAAGGAAAGTACCGGTCGGCTGAGACCCCGGAGTTGCGGAGACGGTCCGCCTCAAACCACAGACGTTGCACCAGGAGGGAGGTAGCCAACGACCGGTCGGTGACCAAGCCTTGCGAGCCGTGCTCGGGCGGAGTCGGGCCGTCGACCGGCTGCAAGGAACGGACACCACGGTCGGCCTTGAACCACTGCCCATTGATCACCGCGTAGTGCTCGAGCGTACCCAGCAGGTCCCGGCTGCCCGCCAGAGAGGGAAGGACGAGCTCGGGCTGCCTGAGTTTCTTGTTCTTGTACTCGACAACTGCCCACGGCACGAGTTCCCCGTCGGCATTCGACGCCCACGCCAGTACATCCGGCCGAAGGTTCGACAAGTTTTCAAGCCGCGGCTCTACCTGCAGAATCGTGTAGCCGACGGCACGCATCGCGGCACGAACCTCGGCGATGTCGGACCTGTGATTCGGCATCGGGCTCCCATCCCTTCTGCCGCCTTCCGCAACAAGGCAGCCCGGCAGGCTATCGCGTCTGATCATGCCCTGCCAACGGAGGCGCGACGGGTACGGAGGCCGGTCCGCGCCTTCGACTCGGGCACCGGTGTCGAGGCTGGGGCGCGACTGGCCCGTGCGGCCCCGGAAACACGAAGTGACACTGGCGTTGACCTGCACCCTTCCGTCCGGTACATGGTTCACGCGGTGGAACTCGGCTGGACGGCCCGGTCAGGATGGTGTGCTCAGTAGGTCGACCGTCCGCTTCAGTCGCTGGAAGAAGAGGGCGTCGATCGCCAAGCCGGTTCGGACCTTGTCAAGCGTCAAACGAGTGCAGGCGGTGGCCGTGCCCGCTTGCTGTCGAAACTGTCTCAGGCAGCGGAGGGGTGATGCGCGATCAGTGCCCGCGCGAGATGTTCGGCAACTTCCTCGGCTCCGGCCTGCAGGGCCGCCAGGGTGACGGACTCGTCGGGTTCGGTACGCAGGGCGAATGACCTGCCGAAGCCGGCGAGACTGGCTGTGCGCCGTGACTGACGTGGGTCGAAGGTATCGATGCTGGTCATGGCGGGCTCCGACACGCCAGCAGCCACCACGATGCAGTCCTGCCTGATGATGTTCAACGCGCCGGTGAACCTGAGCAGTTCGGCGATCTGCTTGGGCAGGGCGTTGGAATCGAGGATCGGCCCCATACTGTCCTGGGGAAGCAAGGCCCGGGTGGAGAACTGGCCCGTCTTGTACAGGCGGACCTCTACGAGCCGGCCCGGACGGGGCGTGTCCCACGAACGGGGGCGGCTGGCAGGGACGGAGACGGCCATATGTCCCTGCGTCCGGGAAGAGCTTAGGGGGACATCGTCTTCGACCATACGGGTCGCGCGTATACGGCCCGGCAGCGACTGGCCGAGCGCCTCCAGTTCCCTGGCTGAGTAACCAGCAGAGTCCAGCGGTAGGACGTGCAGCTCCAAAAGGGTGGTCACGCCGGCGGTCTGCAGACCGCCTGTGCCCTCCTCAAGGGTCCAGTTCAGGGCGGGTGGCTGGGCCAGCTTGGCGAAGGCCAGGGGGGACGGGCCCGACTCCAGCTCCCGGATCTTCCCGGCGACCTTAGGGAGCAGATCCGCGGCCGTGCGGAAGCTGTCGCGGAATACTCCGGTGGCGTACGCCTCCACTACGCGCACGAACTCGTGCTGATTGGGCTCGAAGGTCACGTCCAGCTTGCGATAGACGAGGCGGGGCATACTTGCTTGCTGGGCTGTTACCCACTCGTCATGGGTTGCTGACTGCCCTGTCTCGGGGAACACGTGGCCGTAGTTCGGGCCTAGGAGGAAGAGGCACGCGTCGGCGGTCGACAGAGCTTTCAGGCAGGCTTCCCGGCTCGGCGTGGTCTGAGCTGAGAAGTCCTCGAACCGGACCGGGGTGTGGCCGAGAGCGCGGACCAGCCCGTCAAGGGCGTCACGCTCCTCCTCCAGACCCTTGCGGGCACTGCTGATGAAGATCCTCACGCTACGGTGTCTCCACTGCTGAGGGTTCTGCTGTGAGGCGAACCGGGTGGCTGGTGCCGGCATTCAACTGGGGGTTTGATGGCCGAGACGTCGGAAGAGGCGATACGCGCCTATTGGAAGGAGCACCGCGAGCAACTGCGGCAGTGTGAGACCCAGCGCTCCACATTGACGAACCTCCTGCTCATCGTCACGGCAGCCTTGAGCGGTCTGATCGTCCAGCAGAAGTTCACGCTGAACGTCATGCCTTTGTGCCTCTTCGTCGCGATGACTGGAGTCTACGGCGCTGTGGCGGTGGCCAAGTACTACGAGCGGGCCTCCTACCACCTCACCCAGGCACGGGCGTTGACCCGAGACCTGGCGGTCCGGGGCGTGCTGGGGTCCGATGAAGGGCTCGCCCGGGCACGCGCGGCGCACTACCGCGAGTTTCCCCGGCTGCACCGCATTCGGCTTCACCGCCTGTGGGTAGGGCTGCACCTCGCTATAGCACTCTACGGGCTCGCCCTCCTTCTCGTCTGTGTGATTGTCGCCTGACGACTCAGGGAGAAGGAGCACAACACACGTGCGGCGGGCCCGTCGGGGCCAGCAGGTATGGCGTTCGGTCGACCGGACGGTCGGCCCCGAAGATCCGCCCAGGGCATTACTGGCATGGGCGGAGCGGTATTAGGGTTGCTCTCCGAGTGGTGCCCTGACCGCTGCCGAGGGGGAAACGGTCGTCGCCCAGGGCATCGGGGGTGAGGGGAGCCGCCGTGCAGGCGCTGTACGCCGTCAGTTTCGACATCCGGTCCGCCCAGGAGCAGCCGGGCCGCGCCTACGAGAGCCTTCGCGGCCATCTCGCCGACTGGCTCGGCCACCACGGACGTATACCGGCACCTTCGGTGACCGAACTCGACCGGGATGGCCGGGCGGTGCTCGTCGGCAAGTTTCCCGGCCATGGTGACCGCAAAGTGAGCTGGACCGTGGCGGGCGACGAACTCACCCGCGCGCTGCGCGTGACCATCCATCAGCCGCTCTCTACGGGACCGGCCCAGTTCGTCACCCGGGTCACGGTCTCCCAGTCGGAGGAAGGCGGTGGCGGGCTCAGAATCGTCATGGGCAGGGAGATCCCCGACGGCTGGATAGCACCGGTGCAGGATCCGCAGCTCAAGCGCCCGAACCTGCTGCGGGCGGTGCTCGGCGACCAGGAGCTCGAAGTGCGGGTGCTGGGCCAGCTCGCCACGGGACGGTACGAGAGGATCCGGGAGGAGAGCCATGCTGACGTACTCCTCGATGTCCTGGCGCTGCGCACGCGGCTCCCCATTCTCCTGACACATCCCAGGGACCAGACGGGGTGGAGCGCGGCGGCCGACGCGTCGGGACAACTGGCCGGCCTGGCCCAGGTGGTGACCCTGAACTACGTGACTGCACAAGCCGTCCGGCGGGCCCACGAGCAGTTGGCCGTACCCAGCGGTGGCGCCCGGCTGGTCTGGCCCGACCTCGGCTTGGAACACCCCTCGTACTCGCGTGAGGAGGTGTCCCAGGCGTCCTTCGTGGAAGGGCGGTTGATGCTGTCGCTCGCCCATCTCTCTGTCATCGCCCGTGGCAGTGACACGGCGTGGGAACGTGCGCGGCAGGCTTCGTACCGCGCGGGAGCCCGTAGGGCGGCGGAGCAGTTGTCGCTTGCCCAAGCCGCCGGAGACACGACCGCCGAGCTCGAAGCACTGCAGAAACGTGTCCGGCAGCTCGAAGAGGACGCCACGTCCTGGGAAAACATGGCACAGAGCTGCATGGAGGAACGCGACAAGGCGCGAGACGATGCCGCCACCGCTGAGGCCCTGCGTCAGGACCGGGACTACTGGAAGAACGAGTACCTGGGCCTGTCGAAGGGCGGGAGCGGGCGGGCGGCCACATTCGATGCCTGGAGCGAGATCCCTTCTTTGGGATCGGATGCTGTGCTCACTTTCGAAGCTCTCGCCAAGGCGTCGGAGGAGCACATTGTGTTCACGGCGAGAGCGGCGCGCGCCTGGAAGGACTCCCGCTACCCGTACCCCCAGGAGATGACCGACCGGCTGACCGCCCTCGCGCAGGCTGCGATGGACCTGTACTCCAATTCCGGCAAGATGCCCAGGCTGGCCCAGTGGTTCTACGACAACCACGGACTGAAATTCGCGCCCAACGACGAGAAACTCAGCAAGGACAAGGACAAGCGTTACTTCACGTTCAACGGGAAGCGCTGGGACGGACTGCCGCACATCAAGGTACGGGACGCCGTCTCGCCCAACGAGGTCGGACGCATCTACTTCGCCCTCGACTCCGAGGAGAAGCGGTTCATCGTGAACCATGTGGGTCTGCACCTGTAGCCGGCCCTGGCGGGCACTTTGGCGGCCTGTTCACCGACTGTCGGCTGTGACGCTCGTTTGACGCTCCAGGTAACCACACGCAGGACGACGAGCTGAGAAATGGTCTCTGACCTGGTCTTTTCCATCACACCCTCAGGCCGACATCTTTTCTATGACGCATCACGTGGAGTGTGTGGCGATTTTGGAGCCGACGGGCAAGGGCTCCTGAACTGGGGTTTTGTGCGTGTGCATGGGGTGCGGTGTGGGCCCGAGGCGGCCCGTGCGCGGAATGCGCCCCCCGGCGGCTCTCCCGCGGGAGCCCCGGAGTCTACGGATCCTGGAGTCGCGGAGCGGGGGTCGGCCCCCGTTCCGCGACCGTGGGTCAGCCGTGTCCGGTCAGGTCACCGTCCACTTGTGCGACGCGCGGCCGTCGCACCGGTTGATGATCAACTGGGTTCCGTCCGCTCCGGTGCCGCCGACTGTGTCCAGGCAGATGCCGCGGTTGCGGATGGTGCCGTCCGGCTGGACGGACCAGTCCTGGTTGGCGCCGCCGTGACAGTCCCACAGCTGGACCTTGGTCCCGTCGGCCGTGGCCCGGGCGTCCACGTCGAGGCACTTGCCCATCGACCGCAGTGTGGCGCCGTCGGCCTGCCACTTCTGGTTGTCACCGCCGTTGCAGCCCCACAACTGGACCTTGGCGCCGTTCGTCGTGCTCCGGCCGTTGACGTCGACGCATTTCCCGTCGATGCCGGTGATCCGTGCCGGGACGGCTGGACCGCTCTGACCGACGCCTTTCCCGACGAAGGTCATCGAGTCGATGTCGTAGGAGTTCGCCGACCCGGTCCTGAAGACCAGATAGAGCTCGGTCGTTCCGCCGGGCCTGGTGACGTCGACCGCCGGGGTGCTCCGGTAGTCGTCCCAGCCGCCGGTGCTCGGGACCGGCACCGTGGCGATCAGCGCGCCGGTCGGTGAGCCGTCGCGCAGCTCGACCGTGCCGCCGCCCGAGGGTGAGGACAGCCGCAGTGAGACCTTGTCGATGCCGGTGAAGTTGACCGGCGAGTAGGAGACCCAGTCGTTGTCGCTGATGTCGCCGAGCCGGCCACCGGACTCCGCGCCGCCCTGCGAGACGACCCGGATGCCGGACTGCCGGGTGTAGAACTCGGCCTGCTTGCGCTTGGGCTGGAGTACCACCTTGGCGCTGCCGGCCAGGGCGGGCGCTCCGGGGGCGCCCTTGTCCGTGTAGCTGGAGGAGGCGACGTACGACACGTCCAGGTCGGCGTGGGCCGTGTCCGTCTCCGGGACGATGGTGCCCGAGCAGCCGGTGATCGCGTCGGTGTCGTGCGCGTGCTCGTCGTGCCCGAGCGAGGGCACGGTCCTGACATCGGCGCAGTCGACGGTGCCGTCCTCGGGGTCGGTGACGTCCACCGTGTACGGGATCCGGTCGCCCCAGTCGTACATGCCGCCGTTCGGCAGGGAGAGCCTGACGGTCGGCGCCGTGTTGCCGGAGGTCACGGTGAGGTTGGCGGTGCCGTCGCGGCCACCGGTGTCGGTGACGGTGAGCTGCGCGGTGAACTGCCCCTTCGCCGTATAGGTGTGGGTGGGTGACGCCTCGGTCGAGGTCGCACCGTCGCCGAAGTCCCAGTGGTAGGTGAGCGTGCCTCCCTCCGGGTCGCGCGAGCCCTCACCGGAGAACTCCACGGTCAGCGGTGCGGGCCCGGACGTGGGGCTCGCGGTGGCCACGGCGAGGGGACGCCGGTCACCCGAGCTGTAGTCGATGCGGTAGAGGCCGGAGTCCGGGTTGTCCCGGCCGAAGCCGCTTCCCCACTCCAGCAGGTACATCGCCCCGTCGGGGCCGAACTTCATGTCCATCGGGGACTTGAAGCCCAGGTCCGGCAGAAAGTCGTTGATCTTGAGCAGCTTCCCGTCGTCGTCCAGCCGGAACTCGTGCAGGTTGTTGCGCGACCACTCACCGAAGAACGGCGTCTTGTCGAAGTAGGCCGGGAACTTCGTCTCCGACGGGTTGTCGGCGTCGTAGTGGTACACGGGGAAGGCGGCGGGCGCCTCGCCGCCGTCGCCCATCTCCGGGAACTTCCCGCCGTTGGCGCCGTTTCCGTACCAGACGTCTGCCTTCTTGGCCGCCGGAAGGCTGGTGATGCCGGTGTTGTTGGGCGAGTCGTTGACCGGGGCGGCGCAGTCGAAGGCGGGCCCGGACTGACCGGTGGCGAAGTCGTAGTCCCGGTAGGGGATGTTGTCGCCGACACAGTACGGCCAGCCGTAGAAGCCGGGCTCCTTGATGATGTTCCACTCGACGATCGCCGCCGGTCCCCGGTCCGCGCTGTCGGAGCCCGCGTCGGGACCGTAGTCGGCGGCGTACAGGGTGCCGTCAGCGGGGTCGACGGAGAACCGGAAGGGGTTGCGGAAGCCCATCGCGTAGATCTCGGGCTTGGCCTTCGCGGTACCCGGGGCGAACATGTTGCCCGCCGGGACGGTGTAGGTGCCGTCGGCCTCCGGGTGGATGCGAAGGATCTTGCCGCGCAGGTCGTCGGTGTTGGCCGACGTGCGCTGGACGTCGTTGTCGGCGCGTCCCGGGCGCTCGTCGATCGGGGTGTAGCCGTCGGAGCGGAACGGCTCGGTGTCGTCGCCCGTGCCTATGTAGAGGTTGCCGTTGGGCCCGAAGGCGATGTAACCGCCGGTGTGCCCGGGCTCCGGCGACTTGCGTGACGAGGGGACCTTCATGACGACTTTCTCGCTGGCCTTGTCGAGGCTGTCGCCGTTGACGGTGAACCGCGACACCCGGGCGATGTCCTCGGTGCCGCCGGCCGGGGAGTACATCAGGTAGATCCAGCGGTTGGTGGCGAAGTCCGGGTCCAGTGCCAGGCCGGTCAGTCCGTCCTCGCCGCCGGTGTAGACGTCGATCGTGGCGGCGGTGACCACCTCGCCGCTGCCGGGCTTGTGGACCTTCACCTTGCCGCCGTACTCGGCGTAGAACACCCGGCCGTCATCGGCGATGTCCAGGGCCGCGGGACCGGTGGTGTTCTCGTCCAGCGGGACCTTCTCGTAGGCGCCCCAGGTCGTCGGGCCGCAGTCCGCCTCGACCTTTCCGCCCGCGCTCTCGACGCCGCCCACCACGTGGTCGCGGAACTGCGGGTCCGAGTAGCTGGCAGCGTCGTGGCCCATGGCGGTGGCCCATACGCTGCCGCCCTCGGCGTCGCGGCACCAGGAGATCGGGTGGTCGGCCCCCATGGCCTCGCTGCCCGGGTCGTACGTGGTCTCATCGGCGGTGACCAGGACGTGCACATCGCCGCGCGGGTTCGGGTCGAAGTTGTACCACTCCTCCGTGCGTACCCAGCGGTCGGGCAGGTGCGAGGTGGAGGGGTGGACCCGGTCGGCGACCTTGGCGGTGCCCCGGAGACTGCCGGGCGAGTGCGCCGGCATGTGGGCGCCGCCGTTGACGAGCTCGTCCCACCAGGGGAAGTCGTTCTCGATGCCCATGTCGAGCGTGTTGTGGACGGCCGCGATGCCTCCGCCGTCGCGCACGTACTTCTGCACGGCCTGGCGCTGGGCGTCGGTCTCCCAGACCATGCCGGAGGTCTGGACCATGGCGACCACGTCGTACTCGGCGAGGTCGGCGTCGTTGAAGACGGCCGCGTCCTCGCTCTTGGTCAGCTCCCATCCGCGGTCGGCGGCGACCTGGTCGAACATCGTGATGGCGGCCGGGATGGAGTCGTGCCGGTAGGCGCCCGGCGCGGTCTTGGTGAACAGGAGGACGTGGAAGCCTTCCGGATGGGCGGTGGCCGGTGCGGCCAGGCCGGTCACGAGGAGCGCGGAGCTGACTAAACTCAGCACCCACCTCGTCATCGTCGATCTCATGTGCGGCTCCTGCGGTCGTGAATCGGACAGCGGAAATCTCGGGGAATCCTGACGAGGTGCGGGGGACACGAGCGGCGCGCCGGCGTGTCAGGCCACCGGCGGTCGGGAAAGGACCGGGCGGGCGGGGCGGCGTCCGGCCTCCCGGAGGAAGGCCAGCCCCCGGGTGGCGAGGGCGTCCTGGCTGGGGGCGAGCGGCCGCCACACGGAGGCGGCGACCGCGATGGTCACGTTGTGCGCGGTGAACGACTCGATGCACAGCGGCCCCTGGTGGCCCTCGTCGTCCAGGGCGTCGAGGAAGCCCGGCCAGTCCAGATGGTCGTCGCCCGGTGCGCCCCGGTCGTTGGCGCACACCTGGACGTGGAAGATGCGGCCGGTGGCCCGGCGTACGGCGTCGGGCAGTGAGCGTTCCTCGATGTTCTGGTGGTACGTGTCGAGAGCGATGCCGATGGTGCGGGCGGGCAGCCCGTCCAGCGCCGCCACCGTCTGGTCGACGGTGTTGAACAGGCTCGTCTCGTACCGGTTGAGCGGCTCGACGGCGATCCGGACGCCCGCCCCGGCGGCGTGCGCGACGACCGGCGCGATGTTCTCCCGCCACTGCTCGTACGCCCCCCTCCGCTCGGCATCGTCCATCCGCCAGGTGCGGCCGACGGCGGCGTATACGGGACCGGCCACGACCGGTGCGCCGATCCGCGCGGCCGCGTCGACGCACTGCCGCAGGTAGTCCTGGGTGGCGCGGACCGCGGAGGGCTCGGCGCGGACGAGATCGCGTCCCGACGGCATCACCGCGAGCACCGCGGCGGGGATGAGGCCCTGGTCGCCCAGGAGTTCGGCTGTGGTGGCGGGCTGCCAGTCGCCGGACTGCTCCAGCGGGATCTCGACGCAGTCGAAGCCCCACGCGGCCAGGCGCGGCAGCACCTCGGCGAGGGCCTTCTCGTCGACAGGTGAGTGCCAGATCCAGGGGTTGGCGCCGATCGCGCGCCGCGGGGCCGGTTTCACTTGCCACCCCAGTCACCGGGGTAGCCGGGCAGCTTCTCGCACCCGCAGGCGCCGTAGTGCAGGGGCGGCATGCCCTCCTTGTAGTACTGGTCGAAGTTGTCCTCGGTCACGACCGGCTGCGGCAGGGTCCACTGCTTCGGGACCTCCTGACCGCCCAGAATGCGCAGTGCGGCGATCACGGGCGTGCGCCACTGGAAGGTCGGGTACGCCGGTGCGATGGCGGTGAGGTCCTTGTCCTTCCACGCCTGGAGGAAGTCCTGCTGGTCCTCGCCGGTGATGGGCGGCACGTCCTTGCCCGCGTCCTCGAACGCCTCGACGGCCGCGACGGCGGTGGCACCGGAGTCCATCCAGACCCCGTCGATCGTGCCGTGGCGGGCGAGTGCGTCGGTGACGATCGATTTGGTCTTCGAGGGGTCGCCGTCGGTGAACTTCACCTCGGCCACCTTGAGTCCGGCCTTGTCGAGGGCCTTCTCCGCCGCGCCCCAGCGGTTCTCCAGGACGTCCACACCGGGCGAGATGCGCAGCGCGACGATCTTGCCGCCTCTGTCCACCTTGTCGACCAGGAAGTCGGCCGCTGCGGCGCCGTAGGCATAGCCGCCGATGGGGCTGATGAAGGTGACTCCGCAGTCGGTCTGCACGCCCCGGTCGAAGACGATCACCGGTAGCTTGCCGCATGCCTCCTGCACCGCCGGAGTCAGGGTGGCGGTGGTGTTGGGAGAGACGATCAGCGCGTCGCAGTCCTTGCCCGACAGCTCCTGGATGTCCGATATCTGTTTGTCGTCCTTGCCCTGCGCGTCCAGAACGGTGAACTTCGTGATCCCGTCGTGCAGTTCCACCTCCGCCTTCATGTTCTTGAGCCCCACCTGGCGCCAGGGGTTGAAGACGCCGGCGTTGGAGAAACAGAGGTGGACGTCTTTTGCGCCGCCCGTCTTGGCGTACTTCGACGTGTCGGTCATCTCCGGGTCCAGCATCTGCTCCCAGGGCTTGTCCGCCGGGCCCTGAGGTGTTGTCCCGGCGAGGGTGAGCTGGCGCTCGTACGCCGCCGGATCGAAGAACTCCGACCCTCCATCGTTCTTCTGCGACTGTGCCGAGGCGGTGGCGCCGCCCGCCGCGTCGTCCTGTGGTACGTCGGACGAGCAGGACGACAGCAGCGCCGCGGCCAGCAGGGCGGCGAGTGGGACGGCTGGACGGGCGTAGCCGCCGGGGCGTCCGGTGCGAGGTGCTCGGCTCATGAGGAGGTGCCTCCGGATGGTTGTGAGCGGTGACGGCGTAAGCGGTTCGGTCCCGGACGCCCGGCGGCTCCGAGACCGACGGCCGTTATGACGATGACGCCCTGGACGGTGGACTCCAGCGCGCCCGAGACGCCCAGGAGGTTGAGGAGTGTGAAGAGCGCCTGGAGGGAGAAGGCCCCGGCCATGGCGGCCACCACGGAACCGCGCCCGCCGCCGAGGAGGACTCCGCCCAGCACGACCGCGGTGATGGCCTCGAACTCCATGCCGCGGCCGGCCTGGGCGGAGACGCCGGAGAAGCCCGCGACCAGCACCGCCGCCAGGGCCGCGGCCGTGCCCGAGAGCACGAACGCGAGAGTGCGGACGCGGGGCACGCGAACGCCCGCGAGGGCCGCCGCGCGTTCGCTGTCCCCGGTGGCGAGGAGCGTGCGGCCGAAGTCGGAGCGCATCAGCCACACCGCGGCGGCGCCGACCACGGCGCAGGCGATCACGGCCCAGGGCAGCCAGCCCCCCGCGGCGCCACGGCCGAACTCCCGGAAGTTCTGGGGCAGTACGCCCTGCGGAGAGCCGCCGGTCCAGTAGAAGACGGCACCTTCGAGGATCAGCATCATGCCGAGGGTGCTGATGAACGACGGCACTCGGAGCCTGGTGGTGATGAGCCCGTTGGCCAGCCCCACCACCGCCCCGGCCACCAGGAGCCCGGCGGTGACGAGCAGCCAGGGCGCGTCCGGGTACGAGCCGTAGAACTCGGCCCCGGCCACCACGCCGGCGGTCACCACCGCGCCGACGGAGAGGTCGAAACCGCCGGAGACGATGACGAGGTACTGTCCGGCGGCGAGGATCACCAGGGGGGCCGCGCGTTTGACGAAGGCGAGGAAGCTGTCGGGCCCGTAGAAGCCGGGATCCGTGATCGCCAGCGCGACGAGCAGGACGACGAGGAGCCCGCAGACGGGGGCGCCGGTGCCCAGGCGCCGGACCGCCCGGACGGCGGTGTTCGGGGTGTGCGTCTCGGTCGTGGTGGTGGTCATGCGGACCGCTCCTGCCCCGGGACGCCCGGCGCCCCGCCCTGTTTCGCCCGTCCCCGGCCACCGCGGCGCGGCCGTGTCGAGGCCCGGCCCGGTCGGGGCCGGGCGTAGAGGGCGACGGCGGCGATGATGACGACGCCGCGGACGACGTTCTTGAAGAACGGGTCGACGGAGAGCTGGTTGAAGATGCTGTCCAGCACGGAGAGGACCAGGACGCCGCCGAGGGTGCCGGTCACTCCGCCGCGTCCCCCGGCGAGCGCCGTGCCGCCGAGCACGACGGCGGCGATCGACTCCAGGTCGTAACGGGCGTCCGTGCCCGCCCAGGGGGCGCCCGCGCCGAGCCGGGCGGCGAGGAACAGCGCGGCGGCGCCGACGCACAGTGAGCACAGGACGTGTGCGAGAACGACGGTGCGTCCGGTGCGCACGCCGGACAGCCGGGCGGCGTGCTCGTCGCCGCCGGTGGCGTACATGTGGTGGCCCACGCGGGTGCGCTTGGTGATCAGCCAGGCGACGACGGCGACCGCGACCAGCAGGAGCACGGAGACGGGCACGAAGCCGATGCGGTCGTAGCCCAACCGCCGGAAGGAGGCGGGTACATGGCCCGCCGGGCCGGTGTAGGTGTTCTCGATGTAGCCGCGCAGGACGAACGCCATGCCGAGCGTCGCGATGAAGGCGTTGACCTTCAGCCCGGTGACGATCAGGCCGTTCGCGACGCCGACGGCGGCGGACAGCGCGAGGACCGCCAGGATCGCGGTGAGGACGCTGCCGCTCGCCATCATCTCCGCGGCGACCAGGGTCCCGAGGCTGACGAGGTATGCCACGGAGAGGTCGAGGGACCCGGTGACGATCACCACCGACTGGCCGACCGCGACCAGGCCCAGGGCGACCGAGTTCTGGAGGATGCCCGTGATGGTGGACCGCGTCAGGAACTCACCGCCGTCCGCGGTCACGACGATCCAGCCGATGAGGGTGACCGCGAGGGCGGCCAGCCACACGGCGACCACGGGGTCTCCGAGGCGGATACGGCCCAGGGCGTTCGGTCCGCGGGGCGCGAGGGGTGCCGCGGATCCGTCCGGGACGGCCGTCATGCGGCACTCCCCTCGGACCTGCCGGCCGTGTCACCAGTTGCCAGGTGCATGACATTTTCTTCCGTGGCGCCCGCGGGCAGTTCGCCCACCAGCGCCCCGTCGGCCATCACCAGGATCCGGTCGCTCATCCCGATCAGCTCGGGCAGCTCGGAGGAGACGATGAGGACGGCGAGGCCCTCCCGGGCGAGTTCGCGCACGAGCGTGTGGATCGCGGACTTCGCTCCGACGTCCACCCCACGGGTCGGTTCGTCGAACAGCAGCACCCGGGGACGGGCGGCGAGCCACTTGGCGATGACCACCTTCTGCTGGTTGCCCCCGGAGAGGTAGCGCACCTCCTGGTCCAGGCCGCGGGAGCGCAGCGCGACCCGCTCCAGCAGCTCGGCGACCTCCTGTTTTCCGACGCCGGACACGGCCCGGGTGACGAGCAGGGCGTTGTCGCGCACGGACTGACGCAGCGCCAGGCCCTCGGCCTTGCGGTCCTCGGTGACCAGCGCGATGCCGACGCGGATCGCCTGCCGCGGGCTGCCGGGCAGCAGCTGTCGGCCGGCTACGGTCATCCGGCCGCGGGTGAAGGGCGCGGCTCCGAACAAGGCCCGCATCAGCGAGGTGCGGCCCGACCCTTGCAGACCGGCGATCCCGGTGACCTCACCGGCGCGCAAGGTCAGCCCGATGCCCGCGAGGCGCTCGTTTCCGCCGTCGGTGACGGTCAGCAGCGGCTCGCCGATCTCTCCGGGCTCGGCGCGGGGCGGGTAGTAGGAACCCAGTTCACGGCCGACCATGGCCCGCACCACCTCACCGGGCGTGGTCTCGGAGGTGGTGAGGGCGGCGACCTTGCGGCCGTCCTTCAGCACGGTGATGCGCTGGGAGAGGTCGAAGACCTCCCGCAGCCGATGGCTGATGTAGAGAATGCCGATGCCGCGGGCGGCGAGCCGGCGGATCAGTGCGTACAGCAGCTCCACCTCGTGGTCGGCGAGTGGTGCGGTCGGTTCGTCCATGACCAGGACGCGGACCTCGGAGGCGGCCAGCGCCTTGACGATCTCCACTGTCTGCTGCCGGGCCACCGACAGATCCCCGACCTGGGTACGGGGGTCGATCCCGGTCTCGCCCAGCTCGGCGAGCAGTTCGGCGGTGCGCCCCTCCATCGCCCGTCTGTCGACCAGTCCCCGGCGCACCGGCTCACGGCCGAGGAAGACGTTCTCCGCGACGGTGCGGTACGGGAGGAGGGCGAACTCCTGATGGATGAGAGCGATTCCGGCGGCTTGTGCTTGTACGGGGTGGGAGAAGGTGCAGGTGGTGCCGTCAAGGGTGATGGTGCCCTCGTCAGGGGCGTGCTCCCCGGCGAGAACCTTCATCAACGTGGACTTGCCCGCGCCATTCTCTCCGACCAGGGCGTGAACCTCGCCCGGCTCCAGGTCGAGTGACACTTCGTGTAACACCCTCGCCCCGAGGAAGCTCTTCGAGACACTGCTCATCGTCAGCATGTTCGGCAGGATTGCGAGCGAACTTTGTCCTGTCAACAGATAAAGCAAGAAATTGTGCGGCCCGGCGCTCCGCACTTTGCTTGATCATCGAACAAAGTGTGGTCCGCGATCGAGACGATCTCTACAGTTGCTTTGGTGAATGCATTCTTCTTTTCGGCGCTTTCGTCCGATCATCGCTCCGCGTCGGGTTCGCTCCCGGGGCAGACGCCCGGCGAGGTGTTGGCGCTGATCGGTTCCGGCGTCGCCGTCACCCGCGCCGAGATCGCCCGGCGCACCGGGCTCGCCCGCTCCACCGTCTCCCAGCGTGTCGACGCCCTCATCGCCCATGGTTTCGTCGACGAGGGTTCTGATGCGCCCTCGACCGGCGGCCGCCCACCGCGCCGGCTCGCCCTGCGCATCCACGGGCACGCCATCGCCGGTGTCGACATCGGGGCCTCGCACTGCCGAGTGGGGCTGCTCGACGTCAGTGGCAATCTGCTCGTGGCCAGAGAGGACCCGCTGACCATCGCGGACGGGCCCGAGACGGTCCTCGGCCATGTCGAGCGGACCCTGCGTGCGCTGCTCGAAGCAGCCGACGTCAAGGCAACGCGGACACTGCGGGCCATCGGCGTCGGCGTGCCCGGCCCGGTCGAGTTCTCGTCCGGCCGGCCTGTGGATCCGCCGATCATGCCGGGTTGGCATCACTACCCCATTCCTGGATTCTTCGAGGAACGCTTCGGCGTCCGGGCGCTCGTGGACAACGACGTGAACGCCATGGCCCTGGCCGAGCAACGCCGTGCCTTCCCCGGCACGCTGCACCTGCTGTACCTGAAGGTCGGCACCGGCATCGGCTGCGGCATCGTCGCCGACGGCAGTATCCACCGGGGCGCGCGAGGGTCGGCCGGAGACATCGGGCACATCCGCGTCGGTGAGCGGGATGAGCCGTGCCGCTGCGGCAACTCCGGTTGTCTGGAGGCCGTCGCCGGTGGTGCGGCACTGGCCGAGCGGCTGCGGGAACTCGGGCTGGAGGCCGCGGGCAGCCTCGACATCGTGCAGTTGGTCAGGGAGGGCAACCCCGATGCCGTCAGGATGGTGCGTGAGGCCGGCCGTGCGGTCGGCGAGGTGCTGTCGGGGCTGGTGAACTTCTTCAATCCGGAGACGGTCGTTGTCGGCGGCGCCCTCGCCGCGGTGCACGACCAACTCCTCGCGGGCATCCGCGAGGCGGTCTACCGCCGGTCCAGCCCCCTGGCGACCGACGTCCTGCGGATCGAGCCGAGCCGGATCGGCGAGAACGCGGGCGCGATAGGCGCCGGCACCCTGGCGATCGAGCACGCACTGTCACCCGCTCAGGTCGACCGCGCCCTCGCGACGGACGCGACAGCAGTGTGAACGCGTACGACGCAAGGGCGCGAACCCGACGACCTGTGGCCAAGCGTCCGGCGAGCGCGACACGGCCTGAAGGGTGGCCGCGACGGGGTCAGGAGGCGCGGATCCAGAACTGGATCGCGTGCGGGGGAGTGACCGCCATGGTGGTCCCCTCTTCGCTCTGGTATTCGCGTTGTCGGTGGTCGGCCCGGTCAGGATGCGCCGGTCGACCAGGGCCCAGGGCTTGTCGACGGTGTAGCGCACGGAGTTCCATGGCAGGTGTTTCACGAAGCCCGCGATGCCGTTTCGTTCTGCGGGTTGTACATCCAGTGGCCGGGGGCGAGGCCGGGAAACCGGGAGAAGTCCGTTTCGTGGGGCGGGCGACGGAATCCGAGGGAACAGCCGGACGATTCGGAGTTGCCGACGGGCTTCAGCGCATGGAGGCAGAACCAGGTGGGGGAGCCCTGGGAGGTCGTCCAGTTCATGATCGACCGGGCATTGTTGGTGCATAGCCGGTCGGACGCTCCCCCTTTCAGGTACGCGAATTCGTTGGTGAACACCGGCGTGCCGAGCGCTGGATCAACTCGGCGAAGGAAGCGAACCCAGGACGGTCTCGGGAAAGCAGAAGCTGATCTCCGCACATCGTTCCCCGACGCCTTTTCGTCTCCGGCCAACCCGCCCCGCACGAGGCGACGCGAGACCGCATGGACAGCCCTTAGGTGAGGGCGAGCTGCGCGCCGAACTCTTCACGGCCCTGGCCGCCGGACGCCGGGCCGCTTCCCTCGGTGGCCGGTCCGCGGGAGTGGGGGCCGGGCCGGTCGCGATGCGCGCCGAACGGGGTCGAGCCCCTGGGGATCTGGGCGGCGACCGGCAGGCGGTCTTGTGGTTCCGCGGCGCCGGAGAGGGCTCCGGGGCGCTCCACGTCCTCGCCTCCGGACTGGCTGCACGGGACACCCAACCGCAATTTTGACACGACCTTGACAATTTAATTCCCCGTTGCCAGCATGCAAAAAGCCTCCCGGGCCACGGCGTTGGAGCGCTCTCCGGAAGTAAGAAGCTGCCTGCGCCCGGCACCGGCGCAGTCAGCGCCCACCCGGACTCGGCATGTCGGCACCTCGTACGCTCCGCCGCCGGGCTCAGTACCCGTACGTCGCAAAGCGCGACAGCGCCTTGCCTGACCGACCCCACGCGCCGTCAGGAAGGAACCATCCGGCCATGTCCCCCGCACTCCCACGGTGGTCCAGACACGCCATCGCCCTCGCCGCGCTCCTCGCGGCCACGCTCACTGTGCCCGCCGCCGGCCCGGCCCTCGCCGCCGGTCCCGGGGCCCGTGCCCCGCGCGCCGCGGCCGACATTCCCGCCGCCGACTACCAGCAGGTCCAACTGGCCCTGGGGGCAGCCGAACTGGGCGAGGCCATGTCGCTCGCCGTGCTGCCCGACCGCTCCGTGCTGCACACCGCTCGCGACGGCACGGTCCGGCTGACCGACGCCGCGGGCTCCACGAAGACGGCGGGCAAGCTCGACGTCTACACCCACGACGAAGAGGGCCTCCAGGGCATCGCCGTCGACCCCGGTTTCTCGACGAACCGCTATGTCTACCTCTACTACTCACCGCTCCTGAACACCCCGCCCGGCGACGCCCCCACCACCGGCTCGGCCGCCGACTTCGCACCGTGGAAGGGGCACCTCAACCTCTCCCGCTTCGTCCTCAAGGCCGACGGCACGCTCGACCCCGGCAGTGAGAAGGTCGTCCTGGAAGTGGAGAGCGACCGGGGCCAGTGCTGCCACGTCGGCGGGGACATCGACTTCGACGCCGCCGGGAACCTGTATCTGACCACCGGAGACGACACCAACCCGTTCGAGTCGGCCGGCTACGCGCCGATCGACGAACGCACCGAACGCAACCCGCAGTTCGACGCCCAGCGCTCCTCCGGCAACACCAACGACCTGCGCGGCAAGCTGCTGCGGATCAAGCCCACGGCGGACGGGGGCTACACCGTCCCGGCGGGCAACCTCTTCGCACCCGGCACCGCGAACACCCGCCCGGAGATCTACGCGATGGGCTTCCGCAACCCGTTCCGGATGTCCGTCGACAAGAAGACCGGTGCCGTCTACATCGGCGACTACGGCCCGGACGCCGGAACCACCGACCCGAACCGGGGCCCCAGTGGCCAGGTCGAGTTCAACCGCGTCACCCAGCCCGGCAACTTCGGGTGGCCCTACTGCACCGGCACCAACACGGCCACGGAGACGTACGGCGAATACACCTTCCCCAGCGGCCCCTCCGGCGCGAAGTACGACTGCGCCTCCGGCCCCGCCAACAACTCCTTCCGCAACACCGGTCTCTCCACCCTGCCGCCCGCCCAGCCCGCCTGGATCCGGTACGCCGGTGACGCGGGCTCCCCGCCGGAGTTCGGCGGCGGCTCCGAGTCCCCGATGGCCGGACCCGTATACAACTTCGACGCGGACCTCGACTCCGCCGTGAAGTTCCCCGCCTCCCTCGACGGCCGCTTCTTCGCCACCGAGTACGGCCGCAAGTGGATCAAGCCGGTCGAGGTCAAGGCCGACGGATCACCGGGCGTCATCGACACCTTCCCGTGGACCGGCACCCAGGTCATGGACTCCGCGTTCGGACCCGACGGCGCGCTCTACGTCCTCGACTACGGCACCGGCGCCAACAACCAGGCCCTCTACCGGGTGGAGTACCTCGCGGGCAGCAACCGGTCCCCGGTCGCCCGGGCCGCCGCCGACAGGACGTCCGGGCCCACCCCGCTCGCGGTGGCCTTCTCCTCGGCGGGCAGCGCCGACCCCGAAGGCGGAAACCTCAGCTACGCCTGGGACTTCGGCGACGGAGCCACCTCCACCGACCCGGACCCCAGCCACACCTACACCACCGCCGGGACCTACACCCCGACGCTGACCGTGACCGACCCCGAAGGCCTCACCGGCTCCACCAGCCTGGTCGTCACGGCGGGCAACACCGCACCCACGGTCACCCTCACCACCCCGGCGGACGGCAGCCTCTTCTCCTTCGGCGACTCCGTCCCCTTCACGGTGAACGTCAGCGACCCCGAGGACGGCACGGTCGACTGCTCCAAGGTCAAGGTCACCTACCTCCTCGGCCACGACAGCCACCGCCACCAGATCACCTCGAAGAACGGCTGCTCCGGCACCATCGACGTCCCCGTCGACGGGGAGCACGACAGCGCCGCCAACATCTACGGGGTCTTCGACGCCGAGTACACCGACGCGGGCGGACTCACCACGCACAGCGACTCCGTCCTCCAGCCCCGCCACCGCCAGGGCGAGCACTTCTCCGCCCAGAACGGCATCGAGGTCGCCCCGCACGGCCCGGCCGAGGGCGGCGCGACCGTCGGCTACACCGACAACGGCGACTGGGTCTCGTTCCGGCCGTACGTGCTCTCCAACGCCACCTCCCTCACGGCGCGGGTCGCCTCGGGCGGCGCGGGCGGCACCCTGGAAGTGCGGGCCGGCTCTCCGACGGGCACGCTGCTCTCCTCCCTGCCGGTCGCCCCGACCGGCGGCTGGGAGAACTTCGTGGACGTCACGGCGGACGTGAACAACGCCCCGGCCGGACCCACCGAGGTGTTCTTCGTCTTCACGGGCCCGACGGGCCAGGGCAGCCTCTTCGACCTGGACGCCTTCACCTTCACCACCCAGGGAGCGCAGGTGAACGACCGATGAGGAAGTCCCGCACCCGCCGACTCGCCTGCGCCGTCGCCCTCACCCTCGGGGCCGCCTTCCTGAGCCCCGGCGTCCAGAGCGCGGCAGCCGCCGACCCGTACCAGGTCCTGGTCTTCTCCAAGACCGCCGGATTCCGCCACGACTCCATCCCCGCGGGCATCACCGCCCTCGAACAACTCGGCGCGGCCAACGACTTCACCGTCACCGCCACCGAGGACGCGAGCGCCTTCACGCCGCAGAACCTCGCCGAGTACGAGGCCGTCGTCTTCCTCTCCACCACCGGCGACGTCCTGAACGACACCCAGCAGAGCGCCCTGAAGGGGTACGTCGACGGGGGCGGCGGCTTCGTCGGCGTCCACGCGGCCGCCGACACCGAGTACGACTGGCCGGAGTACGAGGACCTGGTCGGAGCGTGGTTCCAGAGCCACCCGGCGATCCAGGAGGCCCGCCTCACCACCGAGGACCACGTCCACCCGGCGACCGCGCACCTGGACGACACCTGGACGCGGACCGACGAGTGGTACAACTACCGCTCCAACCCCCGCGACAGCGTCCACGTCCTCCAGTCGCTGGACGAATCCAGCTACAGCGGCGGCGAGATGGGCGGCGACCACCCCATCACCTGGTGCCACCAACAGCAGCAGGGCCGCTCCTTCTACACCGGGCTCGGCCACACCATCGAGTCCTTCGCCGACCCGGACTTCCGCCAACTCCTCCTCGGCGGCGTCCAGTACGCCTCCGGGGCCGTCGAGGCCGACTGCTCCGCCGGTGACCCAGGCCCGGGTCCGGGCGGTGACAGCGCCGAGGCGGAGGCGTACACCTCCTCCTCCGGGGTCCAGTCCGCCGCCCACGGATCGGCCAGCGGCGGAGCCACCCTCGGCTACATCGACCACGGCGACTGGGCGGGCTACTCCTCCCTCGACACCGCCGGGGCGACCGCCTTCACCGCCACCGTCTCCTCGGCCGGCGCGGGCGGCACGATCGAGATCCGCTCGGGCTCCGCCACCGGACCGCTCCTCGGCGCCGTGGACGTCGCGCCGACCGGCGGCTGGGAGACCTTCACCGAGGTCACCACCACCCTGGCCGCCGGGACGGGCCCGCTGTTCCTGCGGTTCACCGGGGGAGCGGGCGCCCTCTTCGACGTGGACCGCTTCACCGTGTCCCGCGCCCCGGCCGCCGTGGAGGAGGGCTCGTCCGACGTGCACCTCTTCTACTACCCCTGGTACGGCACCCCCGACGGCCCGGCGGGCACCTGGCGGCACTGGCAGCAGGGCGGCCACACCCCGCCCGACGCCATCGGCGCCGACCTCTACCCGAAGCTCGGCCCGTACGACTCCGGGGACGTCGCCGGAGCCGTCGACCAGCACATGGAGTGGGTGAAACGGTCCGGCGCGGGCGTCATCGTCTACAGCTGGTGGGGACAAGGGGGGTACGAGGACGGCCTCGCCCGTGACGTGATGGACGCCGCCGCCCGCCACGGCATCGAGGTCGCCTGGCACATCGAACCGTACGGCGGCCGCACCGCCGCGTCCGTCGTCGACGACATCGCCTACCTGGAAGGGAAGTTCGGCGACCACCCCGCGTTCTACCGGGACGCGGCCCACGGCGACCGCAACGCCTACTACATCTTCGAGAGCCTGAAGATCCAGGACTGGTCGGCACTCGACGCCGTCAAGGACACCGCCATCGTCCTCGCCCAGACCACCGACACCAGCAAGGTCGACCACTTCGGCGGGATCTACACCTACGACGGCATCGCCGGTGCCACCGCCCCCGGCTGGAAGAACGCGGGCGACTACGCCAAGGCCAACGGCCTCGTCTGGGCGCCCTCGGTCGCCCCCGGCTATGTCGACGACCGGGCCGTCCCCGGCAACACCACCCCGACCCTCGGCCGCGAGGACGGCGCCTCCTACGACCTGGAGTGGAACAACGCCCTCGACCCGGCCGTCGGCGGCGACCCCACCTGGGTCTCCGTCACCTCGTTCAACGAGTGGCACGAGGGCAGCTCCATCGAACCCGCCTCCTCCAGCCCGCCCCCGGGCCACGGGTACGAGACCTTCGAAGGCGCCTACGGAAAGACCGGGGAGGCCGCCGAGACGGCCTACCTGGACCGGACCGCGTACTGGGCCGACCGGTTCGAACAGAAACGACGACAGGAGGGCGGCCGGTCCGGCGGAACCCGGTGAGCCGATGGCTGGTTCCGCTCCCGGCCCGACTCGGGAAAGAACCATGCTCAGGGCCCGCGGCTGACAGCCGCGGTCGGACGCCGGGCTTCTCACGGTGGCCGGGGAGAGTGCTGCGGCGCAGGTCACGAGAGGGTGCGAACAGCCCACCGCCCACCGAGCCCGGCGATCCGTGGGCCGGCGGGCATCTCGCCGTCGTGGACCGGTGATACCGGGTGGGGCGTCGCCAGTTCGGGCGGCAGGCGGTTTCGTTGACACCGGAGCCGCCTCGTGTTTGCATCCCGGCATGGCGATGCCCCAGCCGTTGACGCGCCGCAGGACCGTGGATCTCCTCCGCGTTGCCGCCGCGCTCTGTCCGGTTGTCGGCTGACCTCTTCTCGTTCTCGCCCATCCGGCCCGATGCGGGCCGGTTCCTTTCGTGCGCCCCAGCCCGTGACTCCCCTGAGATGACGAGGAATCTCCATGCCTGCTGACGTGTCGAACTTCCGGACGAGTGACGAAGTCGCCTACGACCGAACACGGTTGCGGCAGTGGCGAGAGGGGAGGGCAGGGGCCCACGGGGTGAGCCGGCGGGCGATGCTGGGCCTGTTGGCCGCGGCCGGCTCGGCGGCCACGGTGCCGCTCACGGCTCCGGCGCGGGCGGTCGCCGCCGAGCCGACGATACGCAAGCCGCTGCCGCCGGAGTGGTTCGTCCCACGGGGGACGAACGCGGAGACGCGGTTCGAGGCGTTGCGGGGGACCGGGCACACGACGCCGAACGAGCGGTTCTTCGTCAGGAACCACACCTTCACGCCGGTGCTCGACGCGGGTGAGTGGCGGCTGAAGGTCTGGGGGAGCGGGCTGCGGGGCCGACGCGGGGAGGACCGGCCGTTGGAGTTCGGGTACGACGACCTGCGGCGGCTGCCGTCGACCACGCGGACCGCGTTCGTCGAGTGCGCGGGCAACGGGCGCAGCTTCTACGCGAGCCAGCAGGGCGAGACGGTGACGGGCACGTCGTGGACGCTCGGAGCGATCGGGGTGGCGAGGTGGCGCGGGGTGCGCCTCGGGGACGTACTGTGGCGGGCAGGTGTGACCAGGTACGCCCAGGACGTCCAACCCCGTGGGCTCGACGCCGATTTCCTCACCAACGGCGAGAACCTGGGGCGGGTGCGGCGGCCGCTGCCGCTCGCCAAGGCACTGGACGACGTACTGCTCGCGTACGAGATGAACGGCGAGCCGCTCCCGGCCGACCACGGGTACCCGGTGCGGGTGGTGGTGCCGTCGTGGATCGGTATCTCGTCGGTCAAGTGGGTCGGCGATCTGGAGGTGTCGGAAGAACCCCTGTACTCGCCGTGGAACACGACGCTGTACCGGCTGTTCGGGCCCGCGCATCCGCCGGAGGGCAGCGCACCGCTCACCCGGCAGACCCTCAAGAGCGCCTTCGAGGTGGCGAGCGGGGCCACGTTCCCGCAGGGTGTGCGGACGAGGCTGCACGGCCGTTCGTGGTCCGGCGCGGGCGCCGTCGTGAAGGTCGAGGTCAGTACCGACGGCGGTGAGCGATGGCGGCGCGCCCGGCTGCACGACGTGCCGCGCGCCGACGTCTGGACACGCTGGTCGCTCGACTGGCGTCCCGGCGCACGGGGCCCGGCCACCCTGCTCGCCCGCGCCACCGACGCCCGCGGCCGTACCCAGCCCACGACATCGGTGCCGAACACGCAGGGCTACCTCTTCGACGCGGTGGTCCGGCACCCGGTCACGGTGGTGTGAGCGACGGTGCGGGCGACCGTCGGGCCCGCTTCGCCGGGCGGGGCAGTGGCCGGAGGGCCGGAGTGGTTCCGTCCCTCCGGCCACCGATCCCTCAGCGGTGCGGCCGAGCGATGGTGCCGTCGTGCGTCAGCACCGGGTGTCGACCGCGTCGATCTTCGTGCCGAAACCCTGGTCGTAGCGGGTGGCGTAGTGGCCGCTGCTCACCGTGCGGCACACCTTCTGGCCGCCGCTCCAGTCGATGAAGCCGCCGGCGCGGTTCGCGATGAAGGAGTAGGAGTGGTCGCGCCAGGCCGCGGGCAGGTCCTTGTAGCCGCTCGTCCAGGTGTACTTGACGCCGGTGTAGTTGACGCCCGTCCACAGGCAGATCGCGTTGCTCGCGCACTCGTCCATGGCCTGCGGGGGCGCCGCGTGGGCGGACTGCGTGGTGGACGCCGCGGCGAGGGCCATGACGCCCGCGACGAGCGCGGAGCGCAGGGGGTGGGTCGACTTCATCTCGGTCTCCTCGGTTGTTCCGGTACGGGTGTGGCAGTTGCAGGGGCAACCGTCGCGCACACCGTCCTCATGGCGTCCCCGTCCCGTCATCGCCTGCCGGACAGACCTGGCCGACGCTGTGTGATCGCTATGCTGCGCATCGGTGAGCACCGGCAGGGAGAGGGCCCCGAGGATGGAGTTCCAGGTGCTCGGGCCGCTGGAGGTCCGGGCCGGCGGTGACCGGTTGCCGGTGCCCGGAGCGCGCCGTCGGCGGCTGCTGGCGGGCCTGCTCACCGCCCCCAACTCCCCGGTGCCGCTGAGCCGGCTCATCGAGACGGTCTTCGAGGACGAGCCGCCCGGTACCGCCGTGAAGCAGGTGCGGAACTGCGTCTCGGTACTCCGGGAGCATCTGGACGACAGCGAACGGCGGCTCATCGTCACCGAGGAGTGCGGCTACCGGATCCGCGTCGGTGAGAGCCAGCTCGACGCGCTCCGGTTCACCGCCCGGCTGGCCGACAGCCGCCGCCACGCGGACGAGGGCCGACTGGACCAGGCGGTCCGGGTGATCCGGTCCGCCCTGGCCCTGTGGCGTGGACCCGCGCTCGACGGGCTGGGAGGCGCGACGCTGAGCGGACCGGCCGCCCGGCTGGACGAGCAACGGCTCGCCGCGCTGGAACTCTGTGCCGGGTGGCGGCTGGAGCTCGGGCAGCACGGGGACGTCGTCGACGAACTCAGCGGCCTCGTCTCGGAGAACCCGCTGCGCGAGGGACTGCACGCGCAGTTCATCACCGCGCTCGACCGGTGCGGCCGCCGCGCGGAGGCCCTGCACGCCTTCCACCGCCTCAGCACGTCCCTCGCCCACGAGCTGGGCGTCGGCCCCGGAGCCGGTCTGCGGCGACTGCACGAGCAGATCCTGGCCGGGGATTCCCAGCCGTCCCGGACACGGTCCAGGCGTCCCGGCGGGGCCGTGTCCGGGACGGCTGGGTCCGTGCCCGCGCCCCGTCCTCCTGCGGCTGTCGCCCCCTCCGTCCCCCGGCAACTACCGCACACCATCCGCGACTTCACCGGTCGGGAGGGGCATGTGGAGGCGCTCGACGCCCTCCTGCCGCCGTGCGGACAGGAACCCGGCAGCGGCCGGGCGGTGGTGATCTCCGCACTCGACGGCTCGGGCGGCGTGGGCAAGACGACCCTCGCCGTGCACTGGGCCCACCGGGTCCAGCACCGCTTCCCCGACGGAACGCTCCACACCGACCTGCGGGGGTACGGCCCCGGCAGGCCCGCCACCCCCGACGAGGTCCTCGAAGACTTCCTCGTCGCGCTCGGCGTCCCGCCGGCGGCCGTACCTGCCGGAACCGGCGCCCGCTCAGGGCTCTTCCGCACCATGCTGGCCGGACGCCGCGTGCTCATCGTGCTGGACAACGCGTGCGCCGCCGAGCAGGTGAGGCCGCTGCTGCCGGGAACAACCGGGTGCATGGTGCTGGTGACCAGCCGCGACAGCATGAGCGGTCTGGTGGTCACCGAAGCCGCCCACCGGCTCACCCTCGACGTGCTGCGCCCCTCGGAGGCGGCGGCCCTGGTCATCGGCGTCATCGGTCCTCGGCGGGCCGCGGCGGAACCCGCCGCCGTCGACGGTCTCGTCCGTCTGTGCGCCCGGCTGCCGCTGGCCCTGCGGATCGCCGCCGGACGTGCCGCCGCCCACCAGCACCTCGCGCTCGCCGACATCGTCGCCGAGCTCATGGAAGAGAACTCCGCCCTCGACGCGCTGAGCCGGGACCAGGATCCCCGCGCGGCGGTCCGCTCCGTGTTCGCCTGGTCCTACGACCGGCTGACCCCACCGCAGGCCCACCTCTTCCGGCACCTCGGCCTGCACCCGGGCCCGGACATCTCCACCGCCGCGGCGGCGGCCCTGGTCCACCTCCCGCCACGCGAGACCCGGGTGCTCCTCGACGCGCTGGCCGACGCCCATCTCATCGTACCGGTCGCTCGCGACCGGTACCGCTTCCACGACCTCCTGCGCGCGTACGCGGCCGAGCTCACCCACCACCGCGACCCCCGGGAAGACCGCCACCGCTCCCTCGAAGCGGTCCTCACGTGGTACACCCACACCGCCCACTCCGCCGACCGCCACGTCTACCCGACCTGCACCCGCCTGACGACCGGCCTCCCCGCGCCGCTTCACCCCCACCCCCTGAACGACCGGGACCACGCCTGGACCTGGCTCACCGCCGAGCGGACCAATCTCGTCGCCGCGCTCCACCACGCCGTCGACCACGGGCTGGACGACCACGCCGTGCACCTCATCGACGCTCTCGGATTCCTCGTCCTCACGGGCGCCTGGGAGGACCGCATCGCCACCGCCACCGCGGCCCTCCGAGCGGCGAGGCGTACCGGCCGGCGCGAACACGAGGCCAACGTCCTGCTCGCCCGCGGAGAGGCACTGGCCCACCTGCGGCGTCCCGAGGCCGAGCCCGACCTGACCCGCGCGGCCGGCCTGGCCCGGGACGTCGGCGACATCCACCTCCAGATCGCCGCCCGCACCGAGCTCGGCCAGGTCAAACGCCTCCAGAACCAGCTCACCGAAGCTCTGCGGCACTTCGAGGAGGTCCTGGCCCTCAGCCGCGGATTCGGCCCCGGACGGTGGGAAGCGGTCGCGGAGGGCAACCTCGCCGACCTCCACGCCGACCTCGGCAACCACCACCAGGCCATCAGCCACGGCACACGCAGCGCGCGCCTGCGCCGCCTCATCGGCGACACCGACGGAGAGGCATGCGCCCTCGCGGTCGTCGCCCGCGGCCGGCAGGGCACGGGCGACCACCACGCGGCACTCGTCCACGGCCGGCGCGCGGTCGAACTCGGGCGGGCGTCGATCGGCTGCCACGACGCGACACTCGCCCGGCCCCTCGCGGTCCTCGCCACCTCGCTGCACCACCTCGGGTACGCCGCCGAAGCCGCCGCCTGCTGGCAGGAGGCCGCCGGGATCTACACCGACCGGGGAATGCACGCCGACGCCGACGCGATGCGCCGGCACATCCGGGAGAACACCCGCTCGCCCGACGGCAGCCCGCATCTGGGTACCTGAGCAGCGGTCGCCGCTGACCGGACGGGGTCGCGCCCGACGCGGACCGGCCGTCCGTGATCCGCGTACCGCACCCGCGTGCGACCCGTACAGGTCCGGCATCGCGTCCACCCTCCTGACGCTCAAGCAGCCCGGCGGCGAGGCCTCCGGCCCCCGCCTCCTCCACCGGGCCCGCGCTGACGCCTTCGCCAACCCCCCTTCTTCGCACGGCAGATGATCGATAAGGTCGGAGGACTGTCCGTGCGGTCGTCGCCGGGAGCCGCGGCTCGACCGCCGACGGCGCAGCGCGACGTACGACCGCGCCGTCTCCTCGCCCGAGCGTGCGCGAGGGCGGCTCCCCAGGTGAGGAAAGAGGTACCACTGGTGCGCGGAGGCAGCATCGCCGTGGTCGGAGGCAGCATCGCGGGATGCGCGGCGGCCCTCGCCGCGGTCCGCGGAGGCGCCGAGCGGGTCACGGTGCTGGAGAGGGCCGACGCCGAACTCCGGGACCGCGGCGTCGGGATAGCCCTCCAGGCCGACCGGTACGAGGAGTTGAGAGCGGCCGGTTACGTCACCCCGGAGATGCCCTGGGCGCCGCTGACCCGACGGGTCTGGAGCGCGCGGGACGGCGACGCGGAGTACGGCCGGGCCGTGGGCGAGCAGCCCTTCCCCTTCCGTGCCTACAGCTGGGGCTCGCTCTGGAGCGAACTGCGCCGCCGGGTCCCCGAGAACGTCGACTACCGCTCCGGCGCGGTCGTCACCACCGTGGAGGCGGACACCGACGGTGCGTCGGTGGTCTTCGGCGACGGGCGGCGGGAACGTTTCGACCTGGTGATCGGCGCGGACGGATACCGCTCCGTGGTACGCGAGGCGATGTTCCCCGGCGCGCGACCGGCATACGCCGGATACGTCGGCTGGCGCGGCACCTCGCCGGACGTGACGGGCCTGCCCTCCGAGGGCCGCGACGCGCACAACATCGTCTTCCCCGGCGGCCACTGCATGATCTACCGGATCCCGGACGGGAAGGGCGCTCACGTACTCAACTGGGTGCTCTACACCAGCCCTCCGCGGATCGACGGCCTCCACCCCGACCTGCGCACCCCCACCTCCCTGCCGCCAGGCCGGCTCACCTCCGAGCTCACCGGGCACCTGCGCGCCCTGGTCGCCGACCACTTCCCGCCGTTCTGGGCGGCCAAGGTCCTCAGCACCCCCGCCGGCACGACGTTCATCCAGCCGATCTACGACCTGGAGGTACCGCACTACACCTCCGGGCGGCTGGCCCTCGTCGGCGACGCGGCGAGCGTGGCCCGTCCCCACATAGGCGGCGGCAGTGTCAAGGCGCTCCAGGACGCCACGGCGCTGGAGGCCGCCTGGCGGGACGGCGGAAGCTGGAAGGAGATCCTGGAGAGCTACGACACCCGGCGCGGCCCGGTCGGAGCGGCCATGGTCGCCCTCGCCCGCCGGATGGGCGCCACGCAGGTGGAGCGGACCCCCGACTGGTCGTCGATGGAGCAGAGCCGGTTCGACGCCTGGTGGCGGGATCAGAACCAGGGCTCCGACGGCCGCAGCGGATTCGGCGGCCACAGCATGAAGCCCGCGGACGGCTGAGGGCGGGGCCCGGACGGTCACCCGCCCCCGGCCCCGGGCGGAACCGCCTCAGCGCGGCGCCGGAGCCAGTTCGAGCGCCGCCCGCAGCACGGAGTCGTCGCCGCGGGCGGTCTCTCCGTCCACCCGCAGCGTCACCCGGCCGGAGGTGAGGACGGTGACCGTGTGCGCGCACCTCGCGGCCTGCGCCGGACTGGGGGAGACCAGGAGGACCGCGATGCCCTCGGCGGCGAGGATCTCCACCAGGTCGTGGACCTGCCGGACGAGTGCGGGCGCCAGCCCCTCGGTCGGCTCGTCGAGCAGCAGCACGCGGGGCGAGCCGAGGAGAGCGCGGGCCAGCGCCAGCATCTGCTGCTCGCCGCCGGAGAGGTCGCTGCCCCGGTTGCCGCGGCGCTCGCCCAGCCGGGGCAGCAGTTCCAGGACCCGGGCCGGGGTCCACACACTGGGCCGGGTGGTGTCCCCCCGGGCCGGCGGACGGTAGGACAGCCGCAGGTGCTCCTCGACGGTGAGCCCGGCGAAGACCCGGCGGCCCTGCGGTACGAGACCGATCCCGGCGCGGGCGGCCCGGTGCGTCGGGCGGCCCGCCGTCTCGCGGCCGTCCAGGCGCACGGACCCCGCGCTCGGGCGGACGAGCCCGGCGACGGCGTGCACCAGGGTGGTCTTCCCGGCGCCGTTGTGCCCGACGACCGCGTGCACGGTTCCGGCGGGAACCGACAGGTCCACCCCGTGCAGGACGGTGCCGCCGTGGTAACCGGCGCTCAGGGCGTTCAGTTCGAGCATCGGGGATCTGTCATCCTCTCGTCTCCGCGGCGGCCACCTTGTCGGCACCGGCCGGAGGGCCGCTGTCCGCGGCGGTCGCGGCCGCGGTGCCGTTGTACGCCTCACGGACCCGCGGGTCCGTGAGGGCCTCGCGCGTCGGCCCGGTCACCAGGACCCGGCCCGCGGCCAGCACCGTCACCGTGGAGGCCAGTTCGGCGACCACCTCCACGTGGTGCTCCACGAGGATGACGGCGACGCTCGCGGGCAGCGCCCCGAGGACGCTGAGCAGGCGCTCGATGTCGACGTCGGTCAGTCCCGCCGCGGGCTCGTCCAGGAGCAGCAGCCGGGGCGCTCCGGACAGGGCGGCCGCGAGGTCCAGCATCCTGCGCTGCCCGTGGGAGAGCGTGTGAGCCGGGCGCCGCGCGAGAGGGGCCAGGCCCACGGTCTCCAGCCTGGCGAGGGCGGACTCGGTGTGCTCCCGGTAGCGGGAGGGGCTGCGCCAGGCGCCGCGACGGCGCGGGTGGTGCGGCCAGCCGGCCAGGGTGACGTTGTCGAGCACCGACAACTCCCCGATGACCACGGGGTGCTGGAAGCTCCGGGCGATGCCGAGGCGACTGCGCCGGTGCGGGGCCTTGCGCGTGACGTCCGCGCCGTCCAGGACGACCGTGCCGTGGTCGGGCCGGTCGGTGCCCGCGATGAGGTTGAGCAGGGTGGTCTTGCCCGCCCCGTTGGGGCCGATCACGGCGTGCCGGGCGCCCGGGGGCAACCGCAGGCTCACGTCGTCGACGGCGGTGAACGCGCCGTACCTGCGGGTGAGGGCCGACAGGTCGAGTACCGGCGACCCGGCGGCCGGTGCGGCTGTCATGGGGAGACCTTTCCGGCGGGCTGGGAGGCGGAGGCCGCGTCGGCCGGGGACACCGTGCCCGTGACGGGACCGTCGGCCGGGGCCGTCGCGGGGGTGCTCCGCAGACCGGCCAGACCGCGGGGCAGCAGGTAGACGGCGGCCACGAACAGGACGCCGAGCAGCAGGGGCCCGTGGCCGGGCCACGCACCAGCGAGCCAGTCCCGGGTGGCGACGATGAGCCCGGCCCCCAGCAGGGCGCCGACCACGGAGGTCGATCCGCCGATGACCACGGCGAGCAGGGCGAACGCCGCGATCTCGAATCCCACGTCGGCGGGTGAGAGGTACTGCTGGACGGTGACCATCAGCGATCCGCCGACCCCGGCCAGCGCCCCCGCGCAGACGTGGGCCACCAGCAGATAGCGTCCCACCGGGTGTCCGGAGGCGCGCATCCGCGCCTCGGCGCCCCGGGTGCCGGTCAGCAGCTTCCCCGCCGGGGAGCGCAGGACGAGCAGGGTGATGGCCACCGCGACGGTCGCGACCGCCAGCGCGTAGAGGTAGAGGTCGCTCTCGTCGGTCATTCCCTCCCCGCCCCAGAGCGCCTGGGTGGCCGGAAAGCCGACGAGACCGTCCGCGCCTCCGGTGACGGACTTCAGCTGGTTGACGACGGCGCCGGTCAGCTCGCCGATCGCCAGCGTGATCATGAGCACGGTGGTGCCGCGAGCCCGGATCACCGCCGGTCCGACGACGGCGCAGAACACCGCCGCGCCGATCGCGGAGAGGACGATCTGGACGGGACCGGAGGTCCACCCGGCGTCCGCCAGGTTGGCGGTCGCGTACGCGCCCACGGCGAAGGGCGCCGTCTGTCCGAGCGTCGGGAGCCCGGCGTATCCGGTCAGAACGGTGACGCTCACCGCGAGCAGTCCCAGCGCCAGGGCGGAGCCGGCCAGGGAGATGCTGTAGGCGTCGAGGACCCACGGCAGGGCGCAGAGCACCGCGAGCAGCACGAGCAGCGGAGCGGCCCGCCGCAGCCCGCCCCGGTCCGCGGCGGCGGTTCCCTGCACTCGGGCCACCGCCCGGCGGACCGCGATGAGCGTCCCGCCGACACCACTGCCCTCGTCGGACGGGCGGGTGCCGGGGTGGCCGGGTGCGTCCGCCCCGGGCGGGGCCACGGGCGGGCCGTCCGGCCCGCTCCGGTGGCGCAGTCGCACCGCGAGAGCACGGCGGAGCCGGTCCACCGGGTCCCGGGGGGCCTTCTGGCCGCCGTGCTCCGCCGCCGGTTCGGTGAACCGGGACCGCAGCACCAGCACCGCGGCCATCGCGGCGAACAGCAGGTACGGCGCCAGCCACGGCGCCAGGGAGACGCCGAGCGTCTGCACCTGGCCGACGGCGACCGCCGCGGCCAGGGTCGCCCAGAGCGAGCGCAGCCCACCGAGGACGACCACGACCAGGGAGAGCATCAGCACGTTCTCCGAGGTGCCGGGCCCCGGGCCCAGGATCGGGGCGCCGAGCACCCCGGCCGCCCCTGCCAGCGCACCGGCCGCCGCCAGGACTCCGGTGTGCACGGCCCGGGGGCTGAACCCGGTGGCTGCCAGCATCTGCGGGTCGTCGGCAGCCGCCCGGACCGCGGCCCCCATCCTGGTGCGGGTCAGCACCCAGGTGCCGAACGCGGCGAGCAGCACGGCCATCACGATGAAGCAGAGCCGGTAGGCGGGGTAGCGGTGCCCCAGCAGCATCACCGACGAGTCCAGGGCCTCGGGGACCCGGACGGGCAGTTCGTCCGCCCCGAAGATCTGGATGAGCAGATCGCCGCCGATCAGGGCCAGCCCGAACGTCAGCAGGGCCTGCGCCAGGTGCCCCCGCCCGGCCAGCGGAGCGGTCGCCGCCGCGAGCCCCGCCCCGGCCACGCAGGCGGCGGCGGTTCCGGCCGCCAGCCCGAGGACCAGCCCGCCCCAGGTGCCGTCGCTGAGGGACGCGCCGGTGTAGGCGCCGACCGCGTACAGCGCGCCGTGCGACAGGTTCAGCACGCCCGCGGTACCGAACGCGAGACTGAGTCCGGCGGCGACCACGAACAGCAGCAGCCCGAAGGCCACGCCGTCCACCGCCGGCACCAGATGGGCATCCAGCAGGTCCATGTCAGCTGCCGAGGGTCGCCAGGTCCTGGACCATCACGTTGGACAGCCGGGAGCCGTCCGGCCGCACCTGGCGCAGGTACCAGGTCTGCACCGGGGAGTGCGCCTTGTCGCCGAACTCCCAGGCGCCGCGCGGGCTGTCGATCTGCCCCAGCCCGGCGATGGCCTTGTTGATGGTCTGCGGCGTCACCTCGCCCTTCGCCGCCGCGTCGGCGATCGACTTGTCCAGCACGGCGGCCGCGTCGTACGAGGCCATCGCGTAGGTGGTCGGCAGGGTGTCGTGCGCGGCGGTCCAGTCGGCGGCGAACGTACGGTTCGCCTCGTTGTCCAGGTCCGGCGCGTAGTTCAGGACGGAGTAGATGTCCTCCGCCGCGGGACCCTGGGCCTGGAGCACGCTGCCCTCGGTCACGAAGGCCGTGTAGAGGGGCAGGTCGGCGATGTCCGACTGGGCGTACTGCTTGGCGAAGTCGATGGCGGCCTTCCCCGCGTAGAAGCAGTAGACCGCCTTGGCGTCCGTCTTGGCGATCTCCGCGAAGTACGGCATGAAGTTGGTCGTCTTCGGGAACGGCGTCCAGGTGGTCTTTCCGCCGGGGTTGGCGAGCTTCCCCTTGACCCGCTTGAACTCATCGGTGAAGCCCCGGAGTTCGTCGTAGCCGCCCTGGTAGTCCGGACCGATGGCGTAGACCGGTCCGTCGACCTTCTCCTTGATGTACGGAGCGATGGCCCTGCCCGGCTCGTCCGACAGGAAGCTCGTGGTCCAGACGTACTCGAGGTCCTTGACCGGGGGCCTGGCGTTCGACCCGAGCAACGGGATCTTCGCCTGCTGGACCAGGGGCAGCACCGCGTTGACCGACCCGCCGCCGACCAGGCCCGTCAGGACGTCCACCTTGTCCTTCTTGACCAGCTTGGTGGCGGCCGGGACCGCGGTGGGCGGCCCGTCGCCCTCGTCCGCGACGATCAGTTCGACCTCGCGGCCGCCCAGCTTGCCGCCGTGGGTGTCCAGATACAGCTTGAAGCCGTCGCGCAGTTCCGTGCCCACGGGCTCGTAGGTGCCCGAGAGGGAGGCCACCAGACCGACCTTGACGGTGCCGTCGCCCGAACCGGCGTCTCCGCTGCACCCGGTGACGGCGGCGAGGCCGAGGGCGAGGGCGGCGGCTCCCAACGGCCGGACTCTGCGGGGGAGATGGGATGTACGGAAGAACATGAGGACTCTCATCACATGAGGGGGACAGCGGGGTGGGTGCGCCGGCCGGCCGACGGCCGGCGGGGGCCGGGGACGCTCAGTGCGGAGAGGCGAGAGGGGAGTCGCGGATCTCCGGGGAGAGCGCGTCACCGACCTGGTTGATCAGCTCCGACATCAGATAGCTGACCTCGCCGATGTCCGCCTCGCGTGTCGTGGTGACGAGGAGCGAGGCGCCGTTGGAGATCGCCATGGAGAACAGGTATCCGCCCTCCATGGCGGTGAGGCTGTGCTCCACCGGGTCGGTCTCGGTCAACTGGGCGGCCGCGGAGAGCAGGTTGACGACTCCGGAGGCGATCGCGGCGAGCCGGTCGGCGTCGTCGCGTTCCACACCGGCGTAGGCCACGGCGAGTCCGTCCACGGAAACGGCGATGGCCCTGGTGACTTCCGGCAGCCGCTGGGTGAAGTTGCCCAGCATCCAGCTCAGGTCGGAGGGGGTGGTCATGTCTCGGTCCGTTCGGTGTCGTCCGGGGTGCTGCGCCCCCGGTGAAGCGTGCTGCGGTTGATCCCCTGGGTGTAGGCCGCCAGTACGTCGGAGACCTGCCGGGAGTTCCGGCGGCGCGGGGAGTGGTCGGCGGTGGCGCCGGGACGCCGCTCGGCGGTGCTCCGCTTCCCGGCGGCGGGCCACTGCTGGGGCGCCTTGCGCTGACGCAGCGGCAGCCCCGCGGAACTCGTGCCCGCGATCCGCGAGGCGGGTTCACCCGGGCCGGAGCCGGGGTTGGGGCCGAGGTCGGAGGGCACGGGGCCGCCGGACCGCGCGGGCGCCCGGGAGGCGGGTGCGGTGTCGCGGGCCGCCTCCCGCGGGTGGTCCGGGCCGCCGGGCGGACCGGGCGGCGCTCCGACCGCCACGGGCTGCCGGGGGGCCGGCCTGCGGGTCCGGCCGACGTCCTCCGCACCGAACGGGCTCTCCTGGAAGTTCTGGGCCAGGACGTTCGCGGGCAGCGTCACCTCGGCGATGGTGCCGGGCCCCGAGGAGTCGCGCAGCTCGACGACGATGCCGTGACGGGCCGCCAGCCGGGCCACGACGTGCAGACCCATGCTCCGCACGTCACCGATGTCCGTCTCGGGCGCCCGCAGGGCGCTGTTGAGCACGGCGCGGCGGTCGGCGGGGATGCCGATGCCCTCGTCGACGACCTGGACCACGGCCCGGTCCCACAGCCGCCAGACCGCGACCCCGACCCGCTTCTCCGGGGCCGAGTAGCGCGTCGCGTTGTCGAGGAGCTCGGCCAGGATGTGGGCCACGTCGTGCACGGCCCGCGCCGTGATCCCGATGCCCGCCTCGATCGCGCCCAGCGACACCCGCTCGAACTGCTCGATCTGCTGGGCGGCGGCCATGATGACGGTGGAGCATCCCGCGTCGTCCGGACGCACCCGGGCGTTTCCGTAACCGCCCAGCACCAGCAGGTTGTTGGTGTTGCGCTCCATGCGAATGGCGAGGTGGTCGAGTGCGAAGAGCGTCCTCATCCGGGCGGGATCGGCCTCGTCGCGCTGCACGGTGTCCAGCTCGGACACCATGACGGCGGTCATCCGTGCGCCCCGTCGTGCCACGCTCACCAGCGTCTCCGCCAACTGGACGCGGGCGTTGGCCTGTTGAGCGGCGAGCCGGACGGCCTCGTGGTGCACGGAGTTGAACGCCTCGCCGACCTCCCCGATCTCGTCCTCGCCGGTGATCCTGACCGGATCACCGGTCCGGCGCGCCACGTCCTCCGGCGAGGCCCCGCGCAGCGCCCCTGGCTGGGACAGCTCGCTCATCACGGCGGGCAGACCGGTGTGGGCGACCTCGTGGGCGGCGTTGCGCAGCTCGCTCAGCCGCCGGATCATGGCGCGTCCCAGCCGGATCGCGACGATGATGACCACGATCAGGGTCAGCACCACCAGGGCGATCTCCGCCACGGCGGTCCAGACGAGCACGGTCCGCGCGTCGGAGACCTTGGCGATGACGGCCTGGTCGACCCGCTCCTCGACCGAACGCAGCAGGTCACGGCGGTCCGCGGAGGCCTTCCGCCACTCCTGGGCGGTGACATCGATGTCCGTGCCCACCTCCGTGCGCCCGATCCGGTCCTCCAGCCGGCGGGCCTCCAGCGCCTTCGCACCCGAGAGCGTGCGCTCCAGCCAGGTCCGCCACTCGCCGGGACCGAGGTCGTACAGCGAACGGACGGACTCCGTGTAGCCGAGCCGCGTTCCGTCGAAGGTCCGCCGCGACGCAACCGTGAAGCCGCCCGCCGCCTGCGCTCTCATGACGGTGACCTGCTGTTGCGCCGCGTGCTCCGACGCCTCGGACAGGGCGGCGGCGGCCCGGATCCGGTCCGCGATGTCGGCGTCCACGCCATCCGCCTGGGCGATGCCGTCGCGGTAGTTGTTCAGGTCGGCGATGCCGATGCGGTAGCCGAAGGTGAGGGCCGAGATGGTGCCGGCGCCCGAGCGCGCCTGCGCCCGCAGCCCCGGTATCTCCTCGATGAACAGCTGGATGCGTTCCAGAGCTCCCCGGGAGCCGCCCGGCACTCCCGAGAGCCCGGTGGTCCGGTCCTGGAACGTGGAGATGCTCGCGTCCGTCGCCGCGCTGCGGGAGCGGAAGTCGTCGCTGTCACCCTGGTCGGCCGCGAGGACGGTCGCGGCGGCTCGCTCACGTTGCAGCTGGTAGGCCAAGTCGGTTGCCGCGTCAGCCGCTTGGACCATGGACGTCAGCCGGTCGGCCTGGAGGGTCTGCTGGGCCGCGGGCGCCAGGGCCAGCACCGAATAGGCGACGGCCACCGTGAGGGGCGCGCTGACGAGGAGGATGAGACGGCGGTTGATTTTCACTGCGCGGCTCCTAAGCGAGAACCGGCGCTCTGCGTCGATGGCACGGAGATACCTGTTAACGGATCGTGGGGGGCGTGCAGATCAGCGGGACACGAGGGCTGCCAGGGGCTGGTGATACCCCTGAGCCCAAGGCAGCGCGGCATGATCCTAGACAGACACGTGATCCGATGAACAGGGAAAGATGGCATTGGTGCGCAGAAAAGAGCACTCTTCAATCGACCTTGCTCACAAGTAGGTGCAAAGCGGGTAGCCGTCGAGAGGGATTTGTCTCGGAGGTGCGGGGGAGCGCACCGGCGATGCTGTGACGGCAACCCCCCGCCCCGACCGCCCTGTCCGACCGGAAGCCCGGCGTCCGCCCCTCCCGGGGCGGTGCGCGCGGCCGACGGGCCGGGCCGAGGAGCACGCTCCGTGACGACGATGGTGTCACCGCTCCGGCCCCAGCGACGCGGTGATGGCCGCGAGGAGCACGGGTGACGCGGTGAAGGAAAAGGAAAAGGAATAGCGCACTCCGCGGTGCCGTTCCCGTGGCATGAGAGAAACGATTGCGGTGGTGGCGGGCGCTTACGGTGGCCCGGAAGTTCTGTCGGTGGTCGACGTCGATGTCCCGGAGCCGGCCAAGGGCCAGGTGCGTGTCTCGGTCCGTGCGGCCGGGGTCAATCCCTTCGACCACAAGTCCTACAGCGGTGCCTTCGGCACCGACCCGAAGGCGCTGCCGGTGCGGCTCGGTGCCGAGGCGGCGGGCGTGGTGACCGCGGTCGGTGCCGGGGCGGTCGGGCCTGCGGGGCCGATCGCGGTGGGGGACGAGGTGATCACCTACGGTGCCCCGGGCGCCTACGCCACGGAGTTCGTCGTACCGGCCTCGACCGTGGTGCCGAAGCCTGACGGGCTGCCGTGGGAGCAGGCCGCCGGGCTGCTGGGGGCGGGCGTCACCGCCGTGCACGTCCTCGAAGCGATCGGCCTGAAAGCGGGGGAGACGGTGCTGATCCACGCCGCCGCGGGAGGGGTCGGGCTCATGGCCGTGCAGCTCGCGGTGGCTCGTGGCCTCACCGTCGTGGCCACCGCGAGCGAGCCCAAGCACGGGCTGCTGCGCGAGCTGGGAGCGGTGCCCGTGGCGTACGGGCCGGGACTGGAGGACCGGGTGCGCGAAGCGGCGCCGGGAGGTGTGGACGCGGCGGCGGACCTGGTCGGTACGGACGAGGCGGTGGACGTCTCCGTGGCACTGGTGCGGGACCGCTCGCGTATCACCACCATCGCGGGCTTCGAGCGAGGGGCGCGGGCCGGGATCAAACTGCTGGGGGGCGAGCCGGGCGCGGACCCCGGCACCGAGATCCGGCGGGCCGCCCGCCTCCAGCTCACCGAAGCCGCGGGGGCGGGTCGGCTGAAGGTGATGGTCGAGGAGAGCTACCCCCTGCGTGAGGCCGCCGCCGCGCACCGCAGGAGCATGGCGGGCCGCACCACCGGGAAGATCGTCCTGGTTCCGTGACGACGTGACGATTCCCTCCCGTACGTGGGAGGCGCGCCGCGCCGCGCCTCCCACGTACGGGACGAGGACGGCGGGGAGTGCGCCGGTCCGATCTCGGCCGCGCTCCTTGCCGCCGCCTCGCCGTCCCCTACCCCTTCACCCCCCTATTCCTCGTTCCGGTCGCTCCACTCGATGAGCGGGTGGAGAACGCCCATGAGGCTGACCCCTCGATCGGTGGGCAGGTAGGTGATCTGGACCGGCGTCGTCGGTACGACGACGCGCTCGATCAGTCCGTGACTCTCCAGCTCGCGCAGGCGCTGGGACAGCAGCTGGTTGGAGATTCCGGGGATCCGCGTCCGGTACTCGGAGAAACGGCGCGTCCCCTGCGTCGCGGCGAGCAGCACCGCGGCGCTCCACTTCCTGCCCACCGTCTCGACCGCACGCTGGAACTTGCGGCAGGTGTCCTCGTCGATGTGCCCGGAGTCCGTCTGTGGCTCGCGGCCGGTGTCGGTGGCGGAGCCGTGAGGCTGTCGAGAGGCGGTCATGCGGTCATGTTACGGGAGCTGGTCAGCATTGATGACCTGGTCATGTCGCGTTTGCCGTGCCTGGTCACCGGCATGCAGCCTGGAACCGGGCCATGCGGGCCGGGCCCACTCGGCGCCCGGGGATCAGCGGGCGCCCGCTGAGGCCGGACGTGTCGATCCGCCGACATCGCTCAGGGGCTCGCCAGTTGACCTGACCGTGCGGCGAGGCCCTGGGGCGGACCGGGAGCCCGGCGTGGGCGGGGCTTCCACCGGAGGCGTCGTCCACGCAGCAGACCTTTCCTGTGCACCACTCCGGAGGAACGCCATATGCCTGATTACGGACACCAGTTGTGGTTCGGCAGCTTCATCACCCCGGTGGCCCAGCCGGCCGCGGCGCCGGTCGATCTGGCCGTCACCTCCGAGCAGGCGGGACTCGACGTGGTCAGCTTCCAGGACCACCCCTACCAGTCGGCGTTCCAGGACACCTGGACTCTGATGGCGTATGCGGCGGCCCGTACCGAACGGATCCGGATCAGCGGCAACGTACTGAGTCTTCCGCTGCGGCCCCCGGCCGTGCTCGCCCGCGCGGCCGCGAGCCTGGACAGGCTCACCGGCGGCCGGGTCGAACTGGGCATCGGCGCCGGTGCGTTCTGGGACGGCATCGTCGCGATGGGCGGCCGACGGCTCCAGCCGGCCCAGGCCGTACAGGCGGTGGAGGAGGCCGTACGCGTGATCCGGGGGCTGTGGGCCACCGACGAGCCGGGGCCGCTGCGGATCGAGGGCGACTTCTACTCGGTGAACGGCGCGAAGCGAGGACCCGCGCCCGCCCACCCGATCCCGATCCGCATCGGCGCCTACAAGCCCCGGATGCTCCGGCTGACCGGCCGGATCGCCGACGGCTGGCTGCCCTCCCTGGGGTTCCTGCCGGACGGCCCCGCGTCCCTGGAGACGATGAACCGGCAGATCGACGAGGCCGCTTCGGACGCCGGCCGTGAACCCGCGGAGATCAGCCGCCTGCTCAACGTCACCGGCCGCTTCACGACCGGCAGCGGCGGCGGCCTGCTGGAGGGCACTCCCGACGACTGGGCGGAACAGCTCGCCGGGCTTGCCCTGCGGTACGGCGTCTCCGGATTCATCCTCGCCTCGGACGAACCTTCCGACCTGAACCTGTTCGGCCGCGAGGTCGCCCCACGCGTCCGCGAACTCGTCCGGATCGAGCGCGCGGGATGACCTCGACCGTCCCCGACCACACCCCTGCTCCGGCCCCGGCGGCCGCGGGGCGGCGGCAGCTGTTCGGCCGTCACGAGGAGACCGCGGCGCTCGACGAGCTGCTGTCCCGGGCCCGCGGCGGGGCCGGAGGCGGGCTCGTGCTGTGGGGCGAGCCGGGCATCGGCAAGTCGGCGCTGCTGAGCTACGTACGCGAACAGGCCGCGGACTTCCTGCCGCTGACCCATACCGCTGTGCGGTCCGAGTCCGACCTGGGCCATGCGGGGCTGCACGGTCTGCTCCGACCGGTGACCAGGCGCGCCGGGTCACTCGCCGCGCCCCATTCCGCCGCACTGCGCGCCGCGCTCGCGGGGAGCGACGAGCCGACGGACCGCCTCGCGGTGGGATCGGCGGCGTTGTCCCTGCTGTGCGGACTCGCCGAGCGGCAGCCCGTGCTCCTCACGCTGGACGACGCCCAGTGGCTCGACGCCCCCACCGCCTCAGTGCTGGGCTTCGTCGCCCGGCGGGTCCGGGAGCACCCGGTGGTGGTCGTGATCGCCGATCACAGCGATCCGGCCGCCCGTCCCTGGGAGGGCATCGGCCAGCTGCGCGTGAGGGAGCTCACCGAGGTGAGCGCCAGGCGGCTTCTGGCGTCCGCGGCACCCTGGGCCGAGGAGGCCACGCTTCGCGCCATGACCGGGGAAGCGGCGGGCAACCCCTTGGCCCTGCACGAGACGGCCTCACTCAGGGCCGACGCCAGCGGCGAGATCAGCACCGGCGTCAACGGCGACACCACCACCGGCATCGGCGACGGCGGTGAGGCCGACCGCCACGGGACGCACGAGGGGCCGCCGTACGTCGGGCCACGGCTGCGGCGCGCCTTCCGCTCGGGAATCGAAGCCCTCAGCGCCTCGGCGCGGTTATTGACCGTCCTCACGGCGGCCGAGGAGCACGGCAGCCGCGACACGGTACGACGAGCCGGCTACGCCTCGGGGGCCGACGACGCCGCCTGGGAGGAGGTGACCGACGCGGGCCTGGTGCGCGCCGACGGCGATCGCGTCGGCTTCCGGCACCCCTTGGTGAGGAGAGCCGTCTACGAGGGCTGCCGCGCCGCGGTGCGGGAGCGGGCCCACCGGGCTCTGGCCGCGACGCTGCCCGAGACGGCGGAGGAGCGGGCCTGGCACCTCGCCGCCGTCACCCACGACCCGGACGACGGCGTCGCGACGCTACTGGAGCGGTCCGCGGTCCGCTTCCGGCTCCGTGGGGACACCGAGGCGGCGGCACGCGCGCTGCTGCGTGCGGCGGACCTCTCGATCACGCCGGTCGCCGCGGCGCACCGACGTGCCGCGGCGGCCAGGGCCGCGTGGGATTCCGGCTGGGCGACCACGGCGCAGCGCCTGCTCGACGAGGCCGAACAGCGTGCTCCCGGAGCTGACACGGCCTCGTACAGCCGGGGTCTGCGCGGGGTCGTCGAATTCGCCCGGGGCACACCCGAGCAAGCCCATCGCTACCTGACCGCCGACATGGGCCGAGTCCCGGATCCGGCCACCTCCGAGCGACTGGGCACTCTGGCCGCGCACGCCGCCTGGTGCGCCGGACGCGCCGATCTGGCGGCCGGAGCGCTTGAGCTCCTGGTGGCGCGGGCCCCTGAGAGCCGGACCGAGCCGCCTGGCCCGTCGGCCGGGCGGAACGGCGTCGCGCCCGGTGACGCGGGAGCGGCGGACGAGGCGGAGGCCGGTGACGCCCTCGCGTGGACCCGCACCGCCGCGGCGCCGTCGCTGCCCCCCGTAGCCCTCGGGCTCGCCTGGGGAATCGAGAAGCGGATGCGGGACGCCCTGCGCTCCCACCTGCCCCACCTGCGGCAGGGGTACGGGCGGGCTCAACTCGGCCTCGCCGTGGCCCTGGCGCAGACCGCGACGCTGGACATCGTCGCCGGGCGGTGGGCGGAGGCGGAGTCCTCGGCCGCCGAGGGACTGCGGCTCGCCGAGGCGATGGGAGCCGACCACGTGGCCTCCTCCGGCCGGAACGGCCTCGGGTGGCTCGCCGCGCTCCGTGGCGAGCAGGACACGGTCGCGGAACTCACCGCCGAGACCCTGGAGACGTCACTTCCCCGGGGCGTACGGGCGTTGAGCGCGGCCGCGCAGTGGAATCGCGGTATGTCGTCGCTGTTCGCGGACCGTGCCGACGAGGCGCTGGCGACACTGCTGTGTCTGTCCGAGCCCGGCCACGGCGCGCGGCACCCGACCTTCGCGCTGCTGGCCGCCCTCGACACCGCCGAGGCGGCCGTACAGACCGGGAGGCGCGATGTCGTCAAGGCGCAGGCCCACGCGTTGGAGGCCTGGGCGCGCCGCACCGGGGCACCCTGGGCCCGCGCCAGCGCCCAACTCACCCACGCGCTCCTCGGAGACGTCGACCCGGAGACGTCCTTCCGCGGCGCGCTCGACGTCCCGGGCGCTCGATCACACCCGCTGCTCCACGCCCGGGCCCAGTTGCTGTACGGCGAGTGGTTGCGACGCGACCGACGACGGCTGGACGCGCGCCTCCACCTCGACGGCGCCATCACCTCCTTCGCGCGGCTCGGGGCGGACCCGTTGCGCCGACGGGCGCAGCGGGAGCGGGAACTCACCGGACCGCCGGGACGCCCGGCAGGCCGGAGGGCCCACCAGATCAGACCTCTCACCTCCCAGGAACGGCGCGTCGCCCAGCTGGCGGCCGGGCACCTGACCAATCGCGAGATCGCCCTGCGCCTGCGGATCAGCCCCCGCACCGTGGGCCACCACCTCAGGAACGTCTTCGGGAAACTCGGCATCAACAGCCGGACGGAACTGAGCCGGACACACCCCGGGCACTGAACCGCGGTGGCGGCGCGGACGCGCGACGCGTTCGCCCCACCCGGGCCCCGTCCGCCCCACGGATCCGCGTCCCGCCGACTTCCCCGCCCGCCTTTCCCTCGACTCCCCCCGGCGAACTCCCGCGCGGCTCTCCCGCGCCTTGACCCCTGTGCCGGTGTCCCACACCGCACCGACCCCTTCCCACCGACGCACGACGACAGGTCACCCATGCCCACCACCGAAAACCTGCCCCACGCCCCGCACTACATCGACGGGACCTGGCACGAGTCCAGCGCCCGCGGTCAGTCCCGCAATCCCGCCACGAACGAACTGCTCGGCACGTTCGCCGACGGCGGCGCGCAGGAGGCGAGGCTGGCCGTAGCAGCGGCCCGACGCGCCTTCGACTCCACCGCGTGGTCCCGGGACCGCTACCGGCGCGCCTCGGCGCTGACCGAACTGGCGGACGGGCTCGAACGCCGCGCGGACGAACTGATCTCCCTGCTGGCACGGGAGAACGGGAAGACCAGTTCCGAGGCGGCCCTCGAAGTCACCGGAGCCATCGCCAAACTCCGCTACTACGCGGCGCTCGCCGTCACCGACCACGGGCGTGCGGCGGAAGTGCGCCCCGGCGTGTACTCGATGACGCTGCGCGAAGCCGCCGGTGTCGTCGGCGTGATCGTGCCGTGGAACTCACCGGTCATCCTCGCGGTGCGCTCGTTCGCACCGGCTCTGGCCGCGGGCTGCACGGTCGCCATGAAGATGCCCGCACAGACCGGCCTGGTCAACGGCGTTCTGAGCGAGGTCGTCGCGCGGACTCCGAGCCTCTCCCCCGGGGTGGTGAACGTGTTCACCGAAAGCGGGAACTCCGGCGCCCCGGAGATCGTCGCCGCCCCCGAGGTGGACGTCATCAGCTACACCGGCTCCACGGCGGTCGGCCGCGTGATCGCGGAACAGGCCGCTCCGACGCTGAAGGCGCTGTCCCTGGAACTGGGCGGCAAGACCCCGATGATCGTGTTCGACGACGCCGACCTGGACGCCGCCGTCCCCGTACTCGTGAAGGCCGTCACCACGTTCGCGGGACAGTTCTGCATGACGGGCAGCCGGGTGCTGGTCCAGCGCGGCGCGGCCGACGAACTCCGGCGACGGCTCGTCGCGGCGTTCGGAGCGGTTCGGACCGGGCCCGGCGACGACCCCGCGAGCGAGATGGGCGCCATGATCGACGAGAGCAACGCCCGGCGCGTCGAGGAGACCGTGGCCGCCGCGGCGGAGTACGCCACCGTGCTCGTACGGGGCGAACGCGATCACGCGCTTCTGGGCCCCTCCCTGATCGAGGTCGTCGACGTCTCCGCGCCGATCGTGCAGCGAGAGGTCTTCGGACCGGTTGCCACCTTCGAGGTCTTCGACTCGGAGGACGACGCCGTCGCCCGTGCCAACGCCACCGAGTTCGGTCTCGCGGCGAGCGTCTGGACCCGTGATGCCGACCGCCCCCTGCGCGTGGGCCGCGAGCTGCGGTGCGGGACCGTGTGGACCAACACCTGGGCCGTGATCCACGACCAGTTCGAGGAAGGGGGCTTCAAGCAGTCGGGAGTCGGCCGCCTGAACGGGGTCCGCGGGATCGAGGAGTTCCAGGAGACCAAGCACCTCGTCCACGCCGCACCGCGGCGCTGACCGGCTCGACGGCATCCGGCACCATCGACAGCAGGGGACGAGAAGCGATGACCGAGACGGACGACGTCACCTCGACCGACGTGACGCTGCTCACCGCGCGCTCGGTGGAGCCCGGCTACGAGCGGGAGTTCAGGGAGTGGTTCGGGCGGGTGACCAGAGCCACCGCCACCTTCCCGGGCCACCTCGGGGACGGTCTGTTCCAGCCTCCCACGGCCTCCGGACCATGGGTCCTCATCCACCGGTTCCGGGACCGTGAGGCCGCTCGGGGGTGGTCGGCGTCGCCCGAGCGGGCAGCACTGTTCGACAACTGCGAGGGCCACCACCAGACCGAGGTGGCCCGTCGTGAACTCTCCGCGATGGAAACCTGGTTCACCCCGCCGCCCGTGACGGCCGCGGCGCCTCCGCCCCGGTGGAAACTGGCGCTCGCCGCCTTCGCCGCCGTACTGCCGGTCTCCCTGGTGGGCAACGGGCTCCTGGGGCCCGCGCTCGCGGACGTCCCGCTGCCCGTGCGGGTGCTGGTGCTCGCTCTGCTGTTCAGCATGCTGATGACGTACGTGATGATGCCGGCCACGACGCGGGTCCTTCGCGGCTGGCTCTATCCCTCCGCCGCCCCCGCGCACGGACGGGCACCGGCCCCTCCGCGTCGGGGCGGGTGAGACGCGGCGCCTGCCCGGGGCGTGGTGCCCCGGGCAGGCCCCGCGTCTCGGCCGGTGGTTCAGCCGGAGGACGGCCCCGGCCGCGACGCCCCGGGGAGCATCCTGGACGCCGAGATGCTCAACGGGCCAGTTCCATGATCTGGCGGACCAGCTCCAGCGCCTGGTCGACGCCCTTGTCGGCCAGGTAGACCAGCTCCACGAAGACGTGATCGACGTCGGTCTCGTCCTCGGTCCGGAGGATGATGTCCACGAGTTCCCGGACCGTCGACTCGGGGGCCGCGTTGACCCGCAGAATGGCGTCGATCTCCGCCGGGTCGCGTCCTTCGGCCTCGGCGACGCGGCGCACCTGCTCCAACGGCCTGCCGACCACGGCGGCCGGGTCGTAGACGGATCCCCGGACGGGCACCGCCACGGGAAGGATGCCGTCCGCGCGGCGGGCCGCCCGGCGCTGGGAGGCCGGGGCGAAGCCGGACAGGTAGACCGGGGGCCGCGGGCTCTGGACCGGCTTGGGCCCGATGTGGGCGGCCGGGAAGGCGTAGTGCCGTCCGGCGTGCCGGGCGACCGGGTCACCGGCCCACACCGCCTCCAGCACGTCCAGGCACTCGTCCAGCCGCGCACCGCGCTCGGTCCAGGGAACGCCCACGCCCTCGTACTCCTCGGGCGACCACCCGGTACCGAGACCGGCGACGAGACGTCCGCCGCTCACCACGTCGATCCCGCTCAGCGAACGGGCCAGGAGCAGCGGGGAGTACCAGGGGGCGATGAGGGTGGAGGTGCCCAGCAGGGCCCGTCGGGTGACGCCCGCGGCGACGCTCAGCGCCACGAACGGGTCGAGCATGGTGCGTAGTTGCCAGGGAATCGTGTCGGTGCCCATGTAACCGACGCTCGGGTTCACGGCCGCCAGCACGCGGTCGCCCACCCACAGACTATCGGCTCCGAGTTCCTCGGCCTGACGGGCGAAGTCGGCCAGTTTGCCGAGTTCCTGGGACATCGCACCGTACTGCGGAAGTGAGAAGCCTATGCGCATGCGGACTCCTGTCGGGATTTCGGCGAAATCGATGGAGCGTCACTTTCGATGTTATCGAGGTCGCGTCGCCCCGGGCCATCGGCTGTCCAACGGACCGGACCCGCGCGGAGCTTGACCAATCCGCGCGGCAGGCCGGCCGCGTGGTGCGGCGAGTGGCGCCGAAGGCCGCACCACCCGCCGCGCGTGTTCCTGAGAGCGCGGTCAGGTCAGGAAGACCGGGGGGTTCTCGCCGCGCAGCCGGTAGTCCGGCCGCGGACGCTCCAGCCGGATCGACTCCAGCACCGTGTACGCGTGGTACTTGGTCTGGGTGGTGGCCCCCGCCAGCCGCTCCCACCAGAGCCGGCCGTCGCTGGTCCTCTTCTCCAGCACATGGCGGGTGGTGTGGTTGGCCATGGAGTTGATCCAGTTCTCGGTTCCGACGAACATCCGGTTCCACCCGGTGTCGGAGACGATGTCGACGAGTGCGTCCGACCGGCTGAACCGCTCGACCGCCTCGGTCGCCCCCTCGAGAACGTCGGCGAAATACTCCACGCACGTTTCGACCTGCTCGTAGGTGCCGTAATGCATGTGGTGGCCGCCGACGAAGAAGTCGAAGTCGTACGCGAGGATCTGTGCGTGGGCTTCGTACCAGCCCGAGATGTTCTGTGAGGCGTCGCAGTGCATGAAGGTGACGCTTCCCGGACTCAGGATGTCCACGGCGGTCAGCACCTTCTGCCGCGGTGCGTAGATGAAGATGTTCCCCGGGCAGTGGTTTTCCCCCTTGTAGGAGAGCTCCAGGGTCACGCCGCCCACGTCGAGGACGAGTTCGTCGTCGAAAACCGTCGTCGGCAGGGGACGCTTCGGGTCCGGGAAGCGCTCCAGGAGATCCCTGGTGAGGCGGTGGGCGACGATCTCGACACCGGGTCCGAACACGGAGGCGGCACCGATGTGATCGGCGTGCCAGTGGCTGTAGATCACATGGGTCACGGGCTTGTCGGTGACGTCCTCGATCGCCGCCAGCATGTTCTCGCCCAGCGTCGGCGGGGCGTCGATCGCGACCACGCCCTCCTCGGTGACGACGAACGCGGCGTCGTAACCGGCGCTGGTGACCCAGTAGAAGCCGCCACGCAGTTCCTCGACGTGGTAGCCGTACTTCTGGAAGTGCTCACTCCGGAAATACGGGGGGTAGTACCCCTCGGGGTCCAGGGGGTCGTCCGCGCCGGCGCGGGGGAACCCGTAGTGGTCGATCCCGTAGAAGCCGGATGTGTGGTCGACGCCGATGGGCTTCTGTCGGTTCTCGCACATGTGCGGGATGCCTCTCTGTTACGGGGTGTCGGTCGGACGGGGCGGCTGTCGCGGTGCCGCGAACCGGAGGACCGCCTTGGTGGCGCGGCCCGAACCCGCGTCGTCGAACGCGGTGTCGATGTCGAGGAAGTCGTAGAAGGACAGCAACCGGTCGATGGGGAACCGCCCGGCCCGGTAGAGCCGCGCGAGGTCGTTGATCAGCAGCGACGAGACGGCGTCGCCCTGGATGATGCCCTGCAACGACTGGCCGAGCGTGAGCCGTCCCGCGTCGACCGACGCGCCCCCGCCCTCGTGGAACGCCACGAAACCGAACCGGCCCAGCGGAGCCAGGGCGCCGACACCGGCGTCGAGGTTCTCCGGGCGGCCGCTCGTGTCGAGGACGTACTCCAGCCCGCGTGCCTCGACGGCTCGGAGCGCTCCGGTCAGGTCCCGGACCTCGGCGGGGTTGACGGTGTGCGTCGCCCCGAGGTCGCGGGCCAGGGCGAGCCTGCTCGCGTCCACGTCGACGGCGATGATCGTGGTGGCGCCGGTGACGCGGGCCGCCATGACCGAGGCCAGTCCCACCGCGCCCACGCCGAAGACGGCGAAGGACGCCCCCGGCGGTACGGCGAGGGACTTCAGGACCGCTCCCGCCCCTGTCTGCACCCCGCACGCCAGCGGAGCCATGACCTCCAGAGGCAGGTCACGGGGAACCTTCACGGTGTTGCGCCGGTGCGCCAGCGCGTACGTCGCGAAGGAGGACTGCCCGAAAAAGTGACCGTGCGGCTCCGTGCCCTGGGCGACGTGCAGGCCGTTGGAGCCGTCCAGGCGCGCTCCCGCGAAGTTGGCCGCCCAGACGTCGTCGCAGTAGGCCGGGTGGGAGGACGCGCACGGCCTGCAGCGGCCGCACGAGTGGTAGGACAGGACGACATGGTCGCCGGGCTCGACGGTGGTGACAGCGGCCCCCACCCGTTCGACTACCCCGGCGCCCTCGTGCCCCAGCACCACGGGGAGCGGGGTGGCCATGCGTTGCGCCCGTACGTGGGCATCGGTCGCGCAGATGCCGGTCGCGACCATGCGGACCAGTACCTCGTCGGGGCGCGGGTCCTCGATCTCGATCTCCCGGAACGTGAAAGGTCCGTCCCGCGTTTCGACGACGGCTGCGCGTGCGGATGTGGTCATACGTCGTGTGCCTCCTGCGGGGCGCCCATGGCGCCGCGATGGGAAAGGTGTGCCGAGAACCTCTGTATTCCTTTACGGAATGGTGAGTTCATGAGCTCCGCGCGACTCAACCTATGTCGGCTGTCGTGTCAGCGGATCGGCCGTCCTATCCGTCGCCGTATCGGTCGTGACGCCGGCCGGGGCGCGATCCTCGACGCCGGTGGCCCGAAAAGCCGGGGCCACATCCGAAGGGCGCCGATGCGTCTTGTCCCAGGGCTTTCGGCGGTATCGCAGAGGGCGCCGCCATCAGGAATGCCGACGGCGATGTACGGACCGAGTTCATCTCGACCGGATGGCCGCCGACCGCGGCTCACATCCGAACCGCACTCCGGGCGGGAGCCGGAGCGGGCCGCGGGGAACTTTGAGAACACCGCTCGCGGACTCCGGAACAAGCCGATGGCCCACGGAGACGGGTGGAAGCGCACCCGTGACGATCCCGTGGGCTCCGTGGGCGTGGCGGTGTACTACCAGCAAACGCCGAGCGGCCCCGCCCTCCCGTCCCTGCCCGACACCGCGACGGGCAGGGACGGCGATGGCCGCGTCGATGGGCGCGGGTCAGGCGCCGTGGTCGGGAAGAGGCTTCTGCCGCTGAGCTTCGGCGACCTTCCGCAACCGGTCGGTGGTGCCGTTGCGACCGGCCTTCCGGACACCGTGTTTGGCCAGCAGCCCGTTGCCCAGCGCCTGGACCGTGCGGTTGGGCGGCGCGGCCAGTCCGGTGGCGGTGTGCGGGGCGTAGCTCGCTTCCGTACCGTCGTGGACCTTCAGCCAGCCGGTGCAGGTCGTCATGGCCAGCCCGACGTTCTGGGGGCGGAAGGAGTGAGCGAGGAGCCCCGCGCGCCTCCCGCCGGGCGGGAGCAGACCGGGAGGCGTCAGAAGGCGGAATCCGGTGCGGTCGTGTCCGGTGATCTTGACGGGCACCACGACGGGGTATCCGTCGGCTCCGCGGTAGGCGAGCAGCCGGTGCGGAAGGGAGCCGACCTTACGAGCGAGCTTGTCGACGTCGAGCCGGGGCGCTGTGCCTTTCTGCGGCGGCCGCTGCTCCGCGGGGGGATCGGGCCAGGCGGCCCCGGTGACCTGGTGCGGCCCGTCCGCCGCCGGATCGGGCCATGTGGTGATCCTCCGGACGTCGACATCGACGCACACCCGGGCCCGGCGGTACTCGCGCAGCAGCCAGTCCCAGATCCGGCCGCTCTTCCCCGGGCCGAAGAAGCGTTCGGTCGCGCTCAGGACATCGTCGAGACGCTGTGCCGAAGGGTGCATGTCGACGACCGCGTCCCCCTGGGCCAGCACGAAGTCCTCCGGGCGGGCGAAGCCGTGTTCGCGTGTGTGGTAGGCGAAGGCGACCTGGGGGTTGTCGAGGATCCGCTCCAGCTTCCGGGGGAAGCCGAGCGAGGTCGTGAACCCGATCCGGCCGGCGCTCCGGTCGGTGAGACCGAGCGGGGAGACACTGACGACGACGGCGCCGCCGGCCGGGGTGACGTAGGCGACCGCGACGTTCAGGTCTCCGGACATGATCTCGTGCGTCGTGTCGGACCAGTGGAGGGGAGTGGAGGTCATGACGGGATTCCTCGCAGTACGCGCAGGTCGGCGGCGGCCTGGCTCTTCATGGCCGGAATGAGCGCGCTGACGTCCTCCGGCATGGTCGCCAGGGCCGCCCGCACCTCCTCCGGGGTGCCCACTTCTTCGAACAGCCCGATCGTGAGATGCCCGGCCACCGTGGGGGAGGACGCGATCACCCGGCGGGAGAACGCGTCCCACCGGTCCGGGGTGATGTGGTCACGGAGTGCGGGAAACAGGACGGACTCCTCGTGTTCCAGGTGAGCGTGGACCCTGTCCCGCACCTCGACGGCCGCATCGCGGAGGGCTGGGCGGCCGGTCCGGGGTCCGCCGTCGACCTCCGCTTGCGCGAGGCGGTCGAGGGCGGTGTCCAGGCGCTCGTGCTCCCGGCTGAGTTCGTCGAACACCTGGCTCTGCTCCGGTGCGGCCGACAGGATCATCGGCCAGAGCCACGCGTCCTCGCTCTCATGGTGATGCCGCAGATTCGCCACCACGAAGTCCCGGAAGACCGCGAGGTTCTCCGCCGGTACCGATGCACGGTCACTGGCGTCGACGAGCAGGCTGGTCGCCACGCGGTGCATGCCGTGGCCGAGGCGGGTCTCCACGCCGGCTCTGGACATGTGCTGCGAAGGTTCTTCCACCGACAGACCTTTCTTGAACGGGATCATCCAGGCCGGGAAGACGGTCACTGGGTTGTCCACCGGATCGTGCGTGCGGCCCGATCCGCGTGAGGAGGCACCTGTTTCCAAAAAACGGTGCGTTTCCCGCGGGGGGCTCGCGCCGGAACCCCGGCTCATCGGCCCCGGGGCCGGAAGGACCGCGGCGACGAGGGCCGAGGCGGGAGCGAACGTGCCGCCCTCAACCTGTCCGGATCCGCGTCAGGCAAACGCACCCACCACACCAGGCCCAGGCACCTCCACCGTACCGTGGTCGGCCGTGCGGCGCGGCCGGCCGGTGAGGCCGGCGGCTCTGCTGTCCGGCCCTTCCTGAGCTGCGCGGGGACCGGAGGCACCAGCCTTTCACCGCTCGGTGGAGCGGGTGACGATCCGTACGGCGACGAGGAGTCGTCGCCGGTACTCCTCAAGGCTCGCGGACTCGTACTTGGCCCCGGCCGACGCGTCGAAGAGGTGCTGGGCGAGGTCGGCCGGGGTCAGCCCGTTCTCCTTCCAGGGCGCGACATGACCGGTCCGTTCCAGCAGGCGGCCGGTATCGGCCACGAGGTCGCGTTCGAGCCCGCTCATCGTGTCGGCGGCGAAACTCTGGGCCGCCTGGAGGACTTCGGCGAAGATCAGCCGGTCGACGGCCGCGACGGTGACGCCGTGGAACGCCTCGAACGCGTCGGCCGGCCGCCTCTCGACAGGGTGGTCGTCGCGGCCCAGGGGTACGGGCGGAGGCCCGACGCACGGGCGATGGCGGGAGGGCGGGGGCGGCTCCGGGATCCGCGGGCCGGCGGGTCAGCCGCTGACGTCTGTCCCGGGCCGGGCGGGGGCCCGTCCGCCGAGATGCTCGGCGAAGAAGCGTTCGAGGGTGCGGTACAGCTGGATGTTGCTCTCGGGGTTGAGGAACCAGTGCCCCTCCGACTCGTTCAGCAGGTACTCGACCTCGGCCCCGCGCGAGCGGAGGGCCTCGACCACGCGGTCGGAGTGCCGACGGTCCACGCGTACGTCGTTGGCCCCGTGGATCAGCAGCATCGGCGCGGTGATGTCGTCCACCCGGCTGATCGGGGAGCGGGCGAGCATGTCGGCGCGCTGGCGGGGGTCATCCGGGTCGCCGATGTAGCGCAGATAGCTGTTCTCGACGGCGCGCCGGGCGATGGGGATCACCGACTCGACGAGATCCACCAGGTCGGACATCCCGGTGTAGCTGACCGCCGCGGCGAACCGGTCCGGCGTGAACGAGGCGCCGACCAGTGCGGCGTAGCCGCCGTAGGAGGAGCCGAAGATCGCGGTCCGGCCCGGGTCCGAGTAACCCTGCCCGACCGCCCAGTCGAGGGCGTCGATCAGGTCGTCGTGCATGCGCCCGGCGAACTGGCCGATCGCGGCCCGCATATGGGCCTTGCCGTATCCGGTCGAGCCGCGGAAGTTGACCTGGAGCACCGCGTAGCCGCGGTTGGCCAGGAGCTGCACCTCCGGGTCGAAGCTCCAGCTGTCGCGGTACCACGGGCCTCCGTGCACCAGCAGCACGGTCGGCAGATCGCGGTCGCCGCCGCCGGGCGGCAGCGTCAGGTGGCAGGGCAGTTCGAGGCCGTCGCGGGCGGTGACGGTGACCGGGGTGACCGGTGCCAGCTCATCGGGGTCCAGGTGCGGGAACGGGCGGAACAGGCGGCGTGCCCGTCCTGTCGTGTGGTCGTAGAACCAGGTGACATCGGGGTCGCGGTCGTGGGTGAAGTCCACCACCCAGCGTTGCGCGGTGGCGTCGCAGGACACGTGCTTCAGGTCGCCGTCGGACAGTTCGGCGAGCCGCTCCAGTACGGACGCGAAGTGCGGGTCGAGCGCGTGGATCTCCTGGCGGGCCCCCAGGTAACGGGTGCCGAGCAGCTCTCCGGTGCGCGGGTGGAGGATCAGCGAGGACGGAAAGCGCGGGTCGGCCTCGGGGCGAGGGGTGTCCAGGTCGAACACCGGGTGGCCGTCCACCTCGGTCACCTCGCCGGTCTCCAGGTCGAGGCGCGCCAGGTAGGTGCGGTCCGAACCGCGTGACGTGCCGATCCACAGCCCCGTCCCGTCCGGTGTGGGCGCGATGGGGAGCACCGCCAGGAGGACGTCGGTGCCCGGGAAGCGCGCGATCGTCCGCTTCCCGTCGCCGTCCCACTGGTGCAGGACGTGGTCGCCGCCCTCCTCCAGGGTGAAGGCCAGCAGCCGCCCGGGGGTGGGCAGCCAGGACACCACGTCACCGGGGTTCTCGGCGGCCGGGACCAGCAGGCCCGTCTCCAGGTCGAGTTCGTACAGGTCGTTGAGGTCGGGGCGGCGCCTGTTGAGCTGGACGTACGCGATCTCCGGCCGGTCGGGCGCGAGCGTGACCGCGAGGAGGCGTACGCCCTCGTACGGGGTCAGATCGACGGCGGGCTCCTCGGGCCGGGCGGGGTCGGCGTGGTACAGGTGCCAGTTCTCGTCCCCGTCGGTGTCCTGCTGGAACAGCAGGTGGCGGCCGTCCGCGGACCAGAAGAACGCGTCGACGCCCCGGCGGGTCTGCGAGGTGACGCGCCGTGCGTGCGGGCCGTCGTCGGGGGTGGACCAGTCGGAGTCCACGTCCCGGACGAACAGGTTGAGCCGGTCGCGCCAGGGCGCGAGGTAGGCGACCTTGGCTCCGTCCGGGGACAGGACGGCCCGGCTGCGGGCGGGCGGGCCGAACAGCTCCTCGACGGGGATCAGTCTGGAGGGGGTGGTCATGGTGATCCTCCTGGCGGGTCGGGGGTACGGACGCGGAGGCCGCCGCTGACCGGAGCGCACACGCTCCTGTCCGGCGGGCCCTTCCGAGTCCAGACCCCGACGTCGCGTCGGACTCAAGCCGAGGTGCTGTGATGTGCATCACATGGCTGAAGGTGACCAGGCGACCAGAGCGACCAGGGTGACGGCAGGGGCGCCGTCAGCTCCCGTCCCGGGCGACGAGACGCCGCTGCACCAGGCGCAGCACGCGGTGCTGCACCGGCCGCAGCGCGTGCTCGCTGAACTGGTCCACCAGCCGTGCGGCCCGCCGGTCGAACAGGGCGGGCGGGCCGAGCCGTGTCAGCAGGGGGACGAGGTGGGCGACGAGGTCGTCGGCCAGGGCCGCGACATCCTCTTCGGGAGTCCCGGCGTCGAGGGCGTAGAAACGCGCCGTCAGCCCGGCGAACGCGGCCTCGTCCTCGTCGGCCCCGCTGAACAGCGCGGCCAGCCCCGCCGGGTCGTCCGCCAGCAGGTGACCGGCCAGGATCAGCAGCTCGTGCTCGTAGCGGGCCATGCCGGGGGACTGCTCCGCGTCGGCGGAGCGCCGGGCGGCGAGCGCGGGATCGAGGTCCGGAGGCGTGCCGGTGCGGCGCAGCGCGGCGATGCTGGCCCGGCGGGCCGTGAGCCGTTCGATCTCGGCGGCCGTCCGGCGGTCGAGATCGTCGAGCAGCTCCTCGGCGGCCGCGGAGTCGTCGAGGACCGACGGCAGCTCGGACAGCGGCACGCCGAGCGCGGTCAGCCGGGTGATGCGCAGGAGCCGGACGAGGTGGTCGACGCCGTAGTGCCGGTAGCCGCCCGCCGAGCGCGGCGGCTCGGGCAGCAGCCCGATCTGGTGGTAGTGGCGCAGGGTACGGACGGTGACACCGGCCAGTTCGGCCAGTTCACTGCTGCGCATCGGCGCGCTCCTTCGCTTCGGGGCCGCGCCGGGCGCGCGACGCGGTCACGGTGAACAGGGCGCCGCCGCACAGGGCGTCGACGCGCACCCGGCGCGGTTCGCGCCCGGCACCGGTGACCCATACTCCGCAACGACTCCGCCGCCGCTCCGCAGCCACCCCGGCCGGAGCGTCCCGGCAGCCGGTTCCGGCCGCCCGGATCCCCGGCCGCCCCGATCCCCCGCCCGGGGGCGGTCCCGCCCGGAGTGATCCCCGCCGCAGCGTTCCTCCGGGCGGTGTGGCACCCTTCGGCGTAGAACCTTCACGTGACGGGAAACCTTTCCCGCCGCGTGCCGCGTCCGGCCCCGAGCCGTCGCCGCGGGTGCCACGACCTGGGCAAATCGCACCTTCCCGGGACAAGGGAGGGTGCGCCGCGGCGCTCTTTCCCCGCAGGCGCATGGTGAGTGACCATCAAGGGCAGAAGGTCATCGACGAGACGAGGGGGACCGGCGTGAAGGTGGGACTGCTGAGCCGTGAGTACCCCCCGGACGTCTACGGCGGCGCCGGTGTCCATGTCGAGTTCCTGGCCCGGGAGTTGCGCGAGCTCACCGATCTGCAGGTCCACTCCTGGGGCGAAGGGGCCTCGGACGGCCTGATCCGCCACCGGCCCGGCCGGGAGCTGGACGGTGCCAACGACGCGCTGCGCGCCTTCTCCGTGGACCTGTCCATCGCCGCCGCGCTCGAAGGCCGCGACCTCGTCCACTCGCACACCTGGTACGCCAACCTCGCCGGCCACCTCGCCGGACTGCTCTACGGCATCCCGCACGTGATGACCGCCCATTCGCTGGAGCCCCTGCGGCCCTGGAAGGCCGAACAACTCGGCGGGGGCTACGCGTTGTCCAGCTGGGCCGAGCGCACCGCGGTGGAGTCCGCCGACGCGGTGATCGCCGTCTCGCACGGAATGCGTGCCGACATCCTCGGCTGCTACCCGCGGCTGGACCCCGACCGGGTCAGGGTCGTCCACAACGGCATCGACACCCGCCTGTACCGGCCCGTGCCCGGCGTCGACGTACTGCACCGCCTGGGCGTCGATCCGGACCGCCCCTTCGTCCTGTTCGTCGGCCGCATCACGCGCCAGAAGGGTGTCCCGCACCTGCTGCGCGCCGCCCACCGGCTCGACCCCTCCGTGCAGGTGGTGCTCTGCGCGGGCGCTCCCGACACGCCGGAGATCGAGGCGGAGTTCCGTGAACTCTTCGGCGAGCTGGACCGCTCGCGTGACGGGGTCCACTGGATCCCGGACATGCTGCCGCGCCCCGACGTCATCCAACTCCTCAGCAGGGCAGCCGTGTTCGTCTGTCCTTCGGTGTACGAGCCCCTGGGTATCGTCAACCTCGAAGCGATGGCGTGCGGCACGGCGGTCGTCGCCTCCGCGGTCGGCGGCATCCCCGAGGTCGTCTCCGACGGCGAGACGGGACTGCTCGTGCCGTACGAGGCCGACCAGCCCGACCGGTTCGAGGCGGATCTCGCCGAGGCGATCGGTCAGGTGCTCGCCGACCCTGCGGGGGCCCGGCGGATGGGGGAGGCGGGCCGTGAACGTGCGGTGCGTGAGTTCGGCTGGGACATGGTCGCCCGACGGACTCTTGCGGTGTACGAGGAGTTCGTCAAAAGCGTGTAGTCCGGAACGGTTCGGTGTTTCAGCAGGGGAGAGTGGCCATGCGCGCTGGACCTTCGGTGCTCGGGATCGTACTCGCGGGAGGAGAGGGCAAACGGCTGATGCCGCTGACGGCCGACCGGGCGAAGCCCGCGGTGACGTTCGGCGGGACCTACCGACTGGTCGACTTCGTCCTGTCGAACCTCGTCAACGCGAACATCCTGAGGATCTGCGTCCTCACCCAGTACAAGTCGCACTCGCTGGACCGCCATGTGACCACCACCTGGCGGATGTCCAGCCTGCTCGGCAACTACGTCACGCCGGTCCCGGCCCAGCAGCGCCTCGGCCCGCGCTGGTATCTCGGCAGCGCGGACGCCATCCTGCAGTCGCTCAACCTCGTCCATGACGAACAGCCGGACTACATCGCGGTGTTCGGCGCCGACCACGTCTACCGCATGGACGCGGGCCAGATGCTGGAGCGGCACATCGAGAGCGGTGCGGGCGTGACCGTCGCCGGCATCAAGGTGCCCCGTTCGGAGGCCTCCGCCTTCGGCATCATCACCCCGGCCTCCGACGGCTCCCGCATGGAGCGGTTCCTGGAGAAGCCCTCCGACCCGCCCGGCCTGCCCGATGACCCGACCAAGGTCTTCGCCTCGATGGGCAACTACATCTTCTCCACGAAGGCCCTGGTCGACGCCCTCCACCAGGACGCCGAGGACGACAACTCCGTCCACGACATGGGCGGATCCATCCTGCCCATGCTCACCGAGCTCGGGACCGCGCACGTCTACGACTTCGACGAGAACCACGTGCCGGGCGAGACCCGGCGCGAGCACGGGTACTGGCGGGACGTGGGTTCCCTGGACAGCTACTACGAGGCCCACATGGACCTCATCTCCGAGCAGCCGCTGTTCAGCCTCTACAACCGGCACTGGCCCATGTACACCCACGCGGGCCACCAGGCCCCGGCCCGTTTCGTCTCCGGAGGCATCGCCGGCGAGTCGATCGTCAGTCCGGGCTGCGTGATCCGCGGCCAGGTCACCGGCTCCGTACTCTCACCCGGAGTGATCGTCGAACAGGGCGCGGTGGTCCAGGGCTCGGTGCTGCACCACGGTGTACGCGTCGGCAGGGGAGCGGTCGTGCGCAACGCGATCCTCGACAAGAACGTCGACGTCCCGCCCGGGGCGACGATTGGCGTCAACCCCGAGCGGGACCACGAGCGCTACACCGTCTCCCGCAACGGCGTGATCGCCCTCGGCAAGGGCCAGGCGGTGCTGTAGCAGCCACTGGACGCTCTCCGGCGATGGCGATGACGGTAGCCGCAGCTGTGTGGCGGGGGCGATCTGCGCGCCGCCGTGCTCAGCGGTCGACGTAGCCCATGTGGACCGTGTCGTAGCGGTCGCCCTGTACGCCGACACGCGCCGCCAGGCCGTCGAGCGCGGCGAGTTCGTCGGAGGAGAGCGCGACCGCGGTGGCCCCGGTGTTCTCGCTGATCCGGGAGACGCGGCGGGTCCCCGGGATCGGCACGATCCACGGATGCTGGGCGAGCAGCCAGGCCAGGGCGATCTGCCCCGGCGTGACCTGCTTGCCCGCGGCGAGTGAACGTACGTGGTCGACGATCGCCTGGTTCGCCGCGAGGTTCTCGCGTTCGAAGCGCGGCAGACGGTTGCGGATGTCCCCTTCACCGAACGAGGTGCCGGCGGGGACCGTTCCGGTGAGGAACCCCTTGCCGAGGGGGCTGAACGGAACGAAACCGATGCCCAGTTCGGCCAGGACCGGCAGGACCTCCGCCTCGGGGTCCCGCGTCCACAGCGAGTACTCGCTCTGCACCGCCGTCACCGGGAACACCGCGTGGGCCCGCCGGATGGTGGCCGCGGCGGCCTCGGAGAGACCGAAGTGCCGCACCTTGCCCTCGGCGACGAGTTCCCCCACGGTCCCGGCGACCTCCTCGATGGGTACGCCGGGGTCCACGCGGTGCTGGTAGAACAGGTCGATCACATCGGTCCGCAGCCGCCGGAGGGAGGCTTCGGCGACACGGCGGATCTGCTCGGGCCGGCTGTCGAGCCCCGTGCTGACGCCGTCGCGGATGTCCCAGCCGAACTTGGTCGCGAGCACCACCTGCTCGCGCAGGGGACGCAGCGCCTCGCCGACGAGCTCCTCGTTCACGTACGGGCCGTACACCTCGGCCGTGTCGAAGAAGGTCACCCCCAGATCGACCGCGGTACGCAGCACCTTGACCATGTCGTCGCGATCGCCGGGATTGGGGCCGTAGCTCTGCGACATCCCCATCGCGCCGAGCCCGACGGCGGAGACCTCCAGACGCTGTCCGAGAGTGCGGGTGTGCATGGCCTGCTCCCTTGCGCTGTCGTGCGCCCAGCTCGGTACCCGGCGCCGCGAGGCCATTGTCCGCCGGAGCCCCCTGCCTTCGCCGGAGGCCCGGCGAAGGCGGTGGGGACATCGGTAGGACGTTCCGTGCCGGAGGGCCGACTGGCAGCACGGCGGGCGGTGCGGGCGAACCGTACGGTGGGCGGTGTACGCGACACGGGTGGCGTCCGCCTGGCTCAGGCCGCCGGGTCTCCCCGTCTACTGTCCGCCGAGCTGCTTCTGGAGGACGGAGAGCACGCTCCGGGCCGCGGTGGGGCCGGTGTTGAGGTAGAACACGTCGTCGTCGACGGAGACGGCGGTCTTCCCGGCCACCGCCGAAAGAGTGGGCCACAACGGAGCTTTGCGGAGCGCCGCCGCCTTCGTGTCGCCGCCCTGGACCCCGTAGAAGATCCAGTCGGCGTCCGCGCGGTCCAGCTGCTCGTTGCTGATGTCCTCGGACGTCTCGTCGAACTGCTGGCTCTCGGGGCGTCGGAGACCGGCGTCCTCGGCGATGCTGCCGGTGAAGGACGGCACCCCGAAGACTCGGAGCCGGCTGCCGTTCATGCGCAGGAAGGACACCGAGACCGGCTTCTTCACCTGCTCGCCGAGGGCGGCGGCATCGGTGTGGAAGGCGTCCAGGAACTTCTGCGCCTGCTGTGTCCTGCCCACGGCGTCGGCGAGCAGGAGGAAGTCCTGCTTCCAGTACACGCCCGTTCCCTGGGTGGCGACGGTCGGGGCCAGCGCGCTGAGCGAGGTGTACAGGCTCTTGGCGTCCTTGCCCGCGATGTTCATCAGGATGAGGTCGGGCTTGATGTTCGCGACGGCCTCAAGGCTCGGCTCGAAGCGTGAGCCGACGTCGGCGACGGACGCGAGCTGCTCGGCGTTCCGGGGGAACGCCTTCCTGAGGTAGGAGGGGAGCAGACCGGCGCCCTCGCCGCGCGTGGAGCCGGCCGGAACGACGCCGAGGGTGAGCAGGGCGTCCGCCTGGCCGGTGGAGATGACCACGACCCTCTTCGGGGCCGCCTTCAGCTCCGTTCTGCCTTCGAAGTGCGCGACGGTCCGGGGGAAGACGCCGTCCCGCTCGCCGCTGCCCATGCCCTTCGGGACGGAGCGGGGGGCCGTCGGGGTGGCGGGCGAGGCCGCCGCGGAACTGCCGCCCCCGGCGGCGTTGTTGCCCGCGCTGTCCGTCTCCCCGCCGGAGCAGCCGGTGAGGGTGACCAGCGCGCCGAGGGCCAGGGCGGAGGTGAACCGCGCGAACCGAGGGTAGTTGAATCTTGTCATACCCGATAGCTTAGGCTTACCTAAGTGACGTATCCGCCGGTCAGCCGGTGGGGTGCGTCACACGACAGGCCGGGATGTGGCCCGGCCCGGGACGTTTCCTCCATCGAAGAGAACAGCACCAGTGAAGACCACTTCGGAGCCGCTGAAGGCTCCGTGGCACACCCCGGCGACACCAGCGCCCCGCCGGACGCGCCGCGCCCGCAACTCGAAACTCTCCCTGGGCTGGGCCCTCGGTATGAGCGCGGTCCTCGCGCTGGCGGTGGTCAGCCTCGGCGTAGGGTCGCGCACCATCGCCCTCGACGCGATCTGGGCCGCGCTGACCGGCCACGGGAGCGCCGCGGACACCGCCGTCGTCTGGCAGTTGCGGATGCCGCGCACCCTGCTGGGGTGCGTCGTGGGCGCGGCGCTGGGCGTGGCCGGTGTGCTGATGCAGTCGCTGACCCGGAACCCCCTGGCGGAACCCGGCCTGGCCGGAGTGAACGCGGGGGCCTCCTTCGCCGTCGTCCTGGCCATCTCCCTGTTCGGGGTGACGGACACCTCGGGCTACGTGTGGTTCGCCTTCGCCGGAGCCGTACTCGCCGCACTCGCCGTCCATGGGCTCACACGGCGCGGCATGGCCGCCGGGCAGCACACCCGGCTCGTCCTGGCGGGCGCGGCGGCCTCGGCCACCCTGGGGGCGATCACCGGCATCCTGACGATGTCCGACGCGACGACCTTCGACTCCTACCGCTTCTGGGTGGTCGGCGCCCTGGAGAACCGGGGAGAGCCCGCGTTGCTCGCGGCCGCGCCGTTCGTGGCCGTGGGGATCGCCCTCGCGCTGCCGCTCGGCCCCGCCCTCAACGCCCTTGCCCTGGGGGAGGAACAGGGCTCCGCGCTGGGGCTGCGGACCGGGGCGGTCCGTGCCGTCGGCATGATCTCGGTCATGCTGCTGTGCGGAGCGGCCACCGCGGCGGCCGGCCCGATCGCCTTCGTCGGACTCGTCGTCCCGCACCTGCTGAGGATGCTCCTGGGCCCCGACGTGCGCTGGCTCCTGGCCTACGCGATCCCGGCCGGAGCGGTCCTCGTCCTCACCAGCGACATCGTCGGCCGTGTGATCGCCCCGCCGGGCGAGATCGAGGCGGGCATCGTGACGGCCTTCGTCGGCGCCCCGGTCCTCATGTGGCTCGTCAACCGCGGCAGGGCGGTGGGCGCATGAGGACGGGAAGCGAGCAGAACGCGGGGCGGGTGGCGCTGTCGCTGCCGGGCGGCAGGTCGGTACGGTTCGCCCGGCGGGCCTGCTGGGCCGGACTGCTCATGGCGGTGGCGTGCCTGCTGGTGGGTGCGCTCGGCGTGTTCACCGGGACCTACCACATCACCGCGGGGCAGGTGCTGGACGTTTTCGGCGGCGGGGGCGGCACCACGGACCGCTTCATCGTGATCGACCAGCGCCTCGCCCGCCTGTGCGCGGCCCTGGTGGTCGGCGCGTCCCTGGGACTTGCGGGCTCCCTCTTCCAGGCTCTGACCCGCAACCCGCTCGGCAGCCCCGACATCATCGGGTTCACCACCGGCTCCACCACCGGAGCCCTGACCGTCCTGCTCGTCGGCGGCGCCGGTACGGGGATCGGCGCGGGCGGCGGCGCGGTGCTCGGCGGCCTGGCCACCGCCGTCCTCGTGCAGGTGATGTCGGCCGGCGGAGGAACCCGCGGCGGCAGCCGTCTGATCATCACGGGTATCGCCATGGGGGCGATGCTGGCATCGGTGAACGACTACCTCATCACCCGCGCCGACATCGAGTCGGCGGAGAGCGCCAAGGCCTGGACCTTCGGGAGCCTGAACGCCATCACCTGGAACCAGTCGCTGCCCGCCCTGCTCGCCTTTCCGGCCCTGCTCGCCGTGTCCGCCGCGCTGGCCCGGCCGCTGCGGATGATGGAAATGGGCGACGACACCGCCGCGGGCCTCGGCATCCGGACCCGGCACGTGCGTTTCACGGCCCTCGCCGTGGGGGTCGCCCTGACGGGGACGGCCATCGCGGTCGCCGGACCGATCGGCTTCCTTGCCCTGGCCGCCCCCCAACTGGCGCGCCGCGTCGCCCGCGTCCCGGCGGCGCCCGTGGGGACGGCGGCCCTCACGGGAGCCCTGCTGCTGTGCACGGCCGACTACGCGGCCCAACGGGCACTCGCACCGTTTCAGATCCCGGTCGGCCTGGTGACGGGAGCCCTGGGAGGCGTGTACCTGCTCTGGCTCCTGTGGCGCCAGGACTGACCACCGCCGACGGCCCCGACCCGCCCTGGGCGGAGGGCGTGCCGGAGGCAGTCAGCGGAGGGGAAAACCGGAGGCCGGGCCCGGCCGGATCAGCCGTCCGTCCAGCCGTGGTTCTTCGCGAACCGGGCCAGCCCCTCCCGGACCAGCAGGATCTGCTGACCGGTCAGCGACGGGGCCGACGACAGCAGGACCTCGGTGACCTCCCGGGAGAATTCCCCCGCGCTCAGCACGTCGCACAGCGAATCGTCGTACGCGATGGACTGCCCGCTCTCCGCTCCCGCCACGGTCCGCGGGCCCTCTTCTGCTCCCGGCGCGGTACGGACGCCTTCCGTGCCCGGGGCGAGACGGACCGCGGACGCCTTCGGGCCGCGTTCACCGTCCTCGATCTCGAACTCCACCATGACACCGGGACGCACGTAGTGCTCGGACACCCGCATGTCGTTCACGTGCAGGAACACATCGTCCCCGCCGCTCTCCGGCGCGATGAACCCGTACCCGCGCGCACTGTCGAAACGCACCACACGACCAACAACCATGACCACTCCCAGCGGAACGGGGCCCAGCGCCCCCACGGGCCCCTTGCCCGAAGATTCCGTCGGCGAGCGTAGCCGCGTCCCCGCGGTCGGCGCGAGGACCGCGGGCGCCGACCGCGGCCGGCGTGCTGGGCGTCGACTGTCCGGCGCCGGTGCCGTGCCTCGCCCGTTCACCCTCCGGCGTCCCGCGGCCCGGTCTCAGGGAGCGAGGTCGCCACGGTCCTCGGCCGCGTCGAGGAGTTCGTCGAGGTCCTTCAGCCGGTCGAGGCCCTTGACGGCTCTCGCCATCCGGTGGTTGGCGCTCAGCGTGGTCCGGTGGCGGTGGAGGAAGGCCCAGTAGCCCGCCGTGTACGGACAGGCGTGGTCGCCGGTCCGGTGCGTGGGCCGGTAGGCGCAGGGGCCGCACAGGTCGCTCATCTTGTTGATGTAGGCGCCGCCGGAGGTGTACGGCTTGGTCGTCATCAGGCCGCCGTCCGCGTACTGCGACATGCCGACCACGTTCGGGAGCATCACCCAGTCGTAGCCGTCCACGAAGCAGCGGTGGAACCAGTCGGTGACGGCCGCGGGCTCCCAGCCGTCCTGGAGCGCGCGGCTGCCGAGGACCATCAGGCGCGGGATGTGGTGGGTCCAGCCGGTGTCCCGGACCTGGGCCAGCACGGTGGAGAGGCAGTTGGCGGTGATGGCGTCGGCGTCCAGCTCCAGGAACCAGTCCGGCAGCGGCGCGGTGTGGCGCAGGGAGTTGCGGGTGCGGTAGTCCTCACCGAAGTGCCAGTAGAGCTGCCACACGTACTCCCGCCAGCCCGCGATCTGCCGGACGAACCCCTCGACGCTGTTGAGCGGAGCACCGTCCTCGCGCCAGGCATTCTCGGCCCGTTCGACGCATTCGGCCGGGTCGAGCAGACCCAGGTTGAGGGGTACGGACAGCAGGCTGTGGCTCATCACCGGATCGGCGGCGAGCATCGCGTCCTCGTAGCGGCCGAAGTCGGTGAGGCGCTCGGACACGAAGCGCCGGAGCGCGGCCAGCGCCTCCCGCCGGGTGACCGGGAAGCGGCGCGGGCCGTCGCGGCCGACGAACGAGACGTCCCCGTCGCGCTCCCAGCGGTCGAGGTCGTGGCGTACCTCCGCGTCGATCTCGTCCTCGGTCGCGCTCCACGGCTCGGGGACGCCCAGGGTGGAGCGGTTCTTGGGCGGCGGCTCGCGGTTGTCGTGGTCGAGGTTCCACGTCCCACCGGCCGGGCTGCCGCCCTCCATCAGCAGATCGTGCCGCCTGCGCGTCCACCGGTAGAAGCCCTCCATCCGCAGGCTGCCACCCGAGTGCTCCTTCACCCACTCCGCGAACTCGGCGTGATCCAGCAGAAAGCCACGGGGCTTCAGGATCTCGATCTCGGCCTGGTCCAGTGAGGACACGAACGTCAGCGCGGCGCGTGACGTCGGGTGGTGGACGGTCAGCCGGGGCGGGTCCTTTCTCCTGCGGTCCCTCGCCTCCGCCAGTCCCTGCGCGTAGGTCTCCGCCTGTACGTAGCGGACGCGGTCGCCCAGTTCGGCCGCCCGGTGCCGCATCGCGGAAAGGACGAGGTGTGCCTTGGCCCGGTGGAAGCGGCGTCGGCGGAACACGGACCGGGCCTCGATCATCAGGACGGGGGCGTCCTCGTCCGGTCCGCCGTGGCGCGGGTCGAGGAAGTGGGGGCCGAGCTGGTCCCCGAAGAGCCAGTGCGTTCGTGGTGCCATGAGGGGGTTCTGTCCTGCCGGTTCGATCGGGGACGGGGGCTGGGGCGGTTCCCTCCACGCTAGGGACGACGCCCGGCGGGGGCGGGGACGCCACGCCACGGCTGGTGCGGTGACGTCGGTTCGGCGGTCCGGTGAGGCTCCGGCGGATGGCTGCGGGGCCGGGACACCGGGGCGTGGACGTCCCGCTCATGGGTGGCGGGGAAGCGGCCCCTCCTATACCCCTGGGGTGTATCCCTCGCGGATTCGGATCCCGGTTGACTTTATACCCCTAGGGGGTATCGTCGGACGTGTGGTCGCGACCCGGCGACCCCGACCAGGGAGTGCGTCATGAACACCGGCCTCAAGATCACGGCCTTCGCGGCGGCACTCGCGGCGACCTTCGGGACGGCGTACGCGGTGGGTGGCGCGATGGACCCCGTGATCACCGAGGAGAAGGAGCCGCCCCGGCACGGCGACGTCCATGGGGCGAAGGAGTCACCGACGGGGGAGCGGAGCCATGACGAGCAGTCGGGGGAGGGGAGTCACCACGAGGAGGGGCGGCGGGTGGGGGGAGAGGCGGAGTTGCCCGGCGGGCTCCAGATTTCCGAGGGCGGCTTCGCCCTCGACCTCAGGACGCCGATGGTCGAGGCGGACAGGAGGGCCGAACTGAGCTTCGCCGTCGTGGACGAGGAGACCGGCCGCAACGTGACCGCGTTCCGCCGCGAACACGGCAAGGAACTGCATCTGATCGTCGCGTCGGACGACCTGACGACCTACCGGCATCTGCACCCGGTCCGGGCCGCCGGCGGCACGTGGTCCACGCCCGTCGAACTGCCGGAGGCGGGCGGCTACCGGGTCTTCGCCGACTTCACCCCGGACGTGAAGAACGCCGAAGGCCTCACCCTCGGCGCGGACCTCTCCGTCGCGGGCGACACGCGCCCCGAGCCGCTGCCGCGCGCCACGGAGACAGTGACCGTCGACGGGTACGAGGTCACGCTCGACGGGACCCTGAACCCGGGGGCGGGCAGCGAGCTGAAGCTGAACGTCGCGAAGGGCGGCAAGCCGGTCACCGACCTCCAGCCCTACCTCGGTGCGTACGGGCACCTCGTCGCCCTGCGCGCCGGCGACCTCGCCTATCTGCACGTTCACCCGAACGGGGAGCCGGGCGACGGCCGGACGAAGCCGGGGCCGGAGATCTCCTTCACCGCGACGGCTCCGAGCAAGGGCGCCTACCGCCTCTTCCTCGACTTCCAGCACGAGGGGAAGGTCCGTACAGCCGCCTTCACCGTCCACGCCGGTGCCGGTGCCGGAACCACGGAGAAGCCCACCCCGGAGAAGTCCGCCCCAAGGGACGCCGAATCCGTCCCGCACGGGCACTGACCGGCCCGCTCTCCCGCCACGGCCCTGCGCCGCACAATCGTCGTGTCGCGGTATGCGCACTGCGGTACGCGTTGCGAGGCCGGGAGCCGAGGGCCGTCAGCTCGCGGAGAGGATCTTGCCCACCAGCCGGGTCAACGTCCGCCGCTCGGCCGCCGTCAGCGCGCCGAAGACCCGGTCCAGCAGCTGCGGCACCCCGCCCTCCACCCGCGCCAGCGCCGGTCCCGCCTCGGGGGTCGGGGTCACGGCATAGGCCCGGCGGTCCCGCGGGTGACGCTCGCGCCGTACGAGGCCGGAGCCCTCCAGGCCGTCGATGCAGCCGACCATCACGCTCCGGTCGATGCGCAGCTGCTCGCTCAACTCCTGTTGGGAACAGGGCCCCACGGCGTCCAGCATCTTCAGCACCAGGTGCTGTGCCGCCGTCAGGCGATGGCCGGACAGTTCCTCGTCGACCGTGCGGGCCGCCTGGGCCGCCGCTCGGCAGATCGCGATGTCGGGGCGCTCCTGGGCCAGCGTGGCGAAGTAGCGGGCACGCCCCCCTGCCTCCGGTTCCCGGCCGGGCGAAGTCTGGCGCGCGGGCTGTGCGGGGGTCATGACTGCTCCTCCGGCGGTTCAGGGCGGCGAGCCATCCGGCGTCAGACAGTTCCTGGCCAGAACGTTTCCCGGCCCAGCCTAGCGGCGAGATCACCGAACGGCCTGCCGTGTCCGAAGGCCCCTCGGGTGTCCGGGTGCCGGCATCCTCGCCTGTCACCGCCGGTCGGGGGTGTGCGGCCCGAGGTGTCAGAGCCCTCCGTGCGTCATCTTTCTGAAGATCATCCGTTCCCGGACTGCCTGCCGGGCGATGGTCTCGCACGTCGTTTTCTGTGCGCGCGGAGGAGGTGTGGTTGGAGCTGCCGAAAATTTAGCTTAGGGTTGCCTAACCTTCGCTCGCTCGGCCAACCTGAGGACCCTCCATGCCCGGCTTCCCCCGTGTCCGTCGCCACACCCTCGCCGCCTCGGCCACCCTCGTCACTCTCGTCGTCGCCCTGAGCGGCTGCTCGTCGGATGGTGGCGGCGAGGACGGCGCGAAGGACACGGCCCAGAACGGCGGCGCCTTCCCCGTCTCCATCAAGAGCTCGCTCGGCACCGCGAAGATCGAGGAGAAGCCCGAACGTATCGTCACCCTCGGCCAGGGCTCCGCCGAGACCGCGATAGCCCTCGGCCAGACCCCGGTCGGCATCGAGAGCTATGCCTGGGGCAGCGACAAGTCCGGGTACCTTCCCTGGATCAGCGAAGCCGTGAAGAAGTCCGGCGACAAGCTGCCCCAGCAGTTCACCGGCGGCGAGGAGATCGACTTCGAGGCGATCACCGAGCTGGAGCCCGACGTCATCCTCGCCCCCTGGTCGGGCATCACGCAGAAGCAGTACGACGTCCTCAAGGACATCGCCCCCACGGTCGCCTACCCCGAGCAGGCGTGGAGCACCGACTGGGACCAGCAGATCGACATCATCGGCAAGGCCCTCGGCCGGACGAAGGACACCGAGGGCCTCAAGACGAAGATCGAGAAGCAGCTCGCCGACGCCGCGGCCACCCGGCCCGGCTACAAGGACGTCTCCTTCTCCTACATCTACAACTCCGGCCCCGGCACCCTCGGCGTCTTCAAGCCCGAGGAGCAGCGGGTCAAGATGGTCTCCTCGCTCGGCCTGAAGGTCGACCCGGTCGTCAACGGCTTCAAGGAGACCCCCGGCACCGACTCGGCCCTCATCGGCCTGGAGAACGCCGAGAAGCTGAAGGACAGCGACGTCGTCTTCACGTTCTACACGGACGAGAAGAACCGCAAGGAGATCGAGGGGCAGAAGCTGTACGGCGCGATCCCCGCGATCAAGAAGGGGGCCGTCGTCGCGAGCGACGACAACTCCTTCGTCACCGCGTCCTCGATCATCAACCCGCTGACCGTGCCGTGGACGATCGAGCGCTACTTGCCGCTGATCGACGAGGCTGTCAAGACCGCTGGTAAGTAATTTCGGCCAGATACCCGGACCACCGAGGCCACGAGGCACACTCCACTCCCATGGCAACCACCACGGTCGCGCCGCCGGGCGGCGCCGGTACCTCCCGTACCGGCGCCGCCCGATCGGCGTTCCTCCTGCTCACCGGACTGGCCGCGCTGGCAGTCGCGCTCTGCGCCAGCGTCATGTTCGGCAGCCGCTCCACCTCCCTCGGCGACGTCGTCGACGTCCTTCGGGGGGTCGGCGACCCGGGCGTCACCGTCATCGTCGAGAGCCGGTACCCCAGAACCGTCCTCGGCGTCCTGGCCGGACTCTGCCTCGCGGTCGCGGGCACCCTCATGCAGGGCGTCTCGCGCAACCCGCTCGCCGAACCGGGCCTCCTCGGCATCAACGCCGGGGCCTCCGCGAGCATCGTCGCCGCCACCGCCTGGCTCGGCGCCTCCGGCGCCACCGACACCATGTGGTGGGCGCTGCCCGGGGCGCTGATCGCCGGTGTGCTCGTCCACGTCATCGGCTCGGCCGGTACGGGGACGAGCGTGGTGCGGCTGGTGCTCGCCGGTGCGGTGCTCACCGCCGTACTGATGGCGTTCATCCAGGCGGTGACCCTCAGCAAACCCGAGGTGTTCGACAGCTACCGCTACTGGGTCGTCGGGGCGCTCGGTGGACGGGACTTCGAGGTCTTCTGGTCCGTCCTGCCCTTCGCCGCCGTGGGCTTCCTGCTCGCCCTGGCCCTCGGCCCCGGCCTCAACGCCCTCGCCCTCGGCGACGCCACCGCCCTCGCCCTCGGTTCGCACCCCGGGCGCACCCGGGGCGGCGGGCTGCTCGCGGCCACCCTGCTCAGCGCCGCCGCGACCGCCGCCGTCGGCCCGATCGCCTTCGTCGGCCTCGCCGTCCCGCACGTCGTACGGGCCCTGGTCGGCGTCGACTTCCGCGTCCAGATCCTCTTCTCCGCCCTGCTCGGCCCCACCCTCCTGCTCCTGGCGGACGTGGTGGGCCGGGTCGTCATGCGCCCCACCGAACTCATGGTCGGCGTCGTCACCGCCTTCATCGGCGCTCCCGCGCTGCTCATCGCCGTACGCAGGATGCGGAGCACGACATGACCGTCCCCGAACGCACCGCCCCCGCCCGCAGGGCCCGCACCGTTCCTCGTGGCTACCTGGTCATCGGGAGCACGGTGGCCATACCCGTGCGCCGGGCCTCGGTGTACGCGGCCGCCGGGCTCCTCGTCCTGCTCCTCGCGGCCGCCGCCATGACGCTGACCTGGGGCCGCCTCGGCATCGACCTCGCCGACCTGCCCGCCGCCCTGCTCGGGGACGCCGAGGGCAAGGACCGCTTCGTCTTCAACCGGCTGCGCGGCCCCCGGCTCACCGTCGCCGTCGGGGTCGGTGCGGCCCTCGGCCTGTCCGGAGCGCTGTTCCAGTCCGTCACCCGCAACCCGCTCGGCAGCCCCGACGTCATCGGGCTCTCCGCCGGAGCCGGGGCGGGCGCCGCGATCTCCGCGCTGATGTTCCCCGACACGATCCCGGTCGCCGTGGGCGCGCTCATCGGCGCGGTCCTCGCGATGACCCTCGTCTACGTCTCCACCGGCACCGGCTTCCGCAACCCCGCCCGGCTCGTCATCGCCGGGATCGGCGTCGCCGCGATGGGCGCCGCCGTCACCCAGTACGTCGTCTACGCCCTGGAGCGCGACAAGGCCTCCGTCCTCACCGCCTACGTCAACGGCAGCCTGACCGCCCGTTCCTGGACCGACGCCACCACCATCTGGCTCGTCCTGGCGGCGGCGGTGCCGCTGGCCGCACTGATCTCGCGGCGGCTCGACATCGGCGAGATGGGCGACGACATCGCCGAGGGGCTCGGTTCCGAGCCGAAGAAGGCGAAGACGCTGGCCGTGGTCCTGGCGATCGTGCTCTCCGCCGCGGCCGTCAGCGTCTCGGGGCCCATCGCGTTCATCGCCCTGACCGCCCCGCAGATCGCCCGACGCCTCACCCGCGGCTCCGGTCCCCACCTGCTGCTCTCCGCCCTGACCGGCGGCCTGCTGCTGGTGCTGGCCGACCTGTGCTCGCAGCAACTGCCGCTCTTCGACGATCTGCCGGTCGGGATCTACACGATGGCCATCGGCGGTGCCTACCTCGGCTACCTGCTGGTCCGGGAGTGGCGCAGGGGCGTGCTGTGAGGGCTGAAAACCGTCCGTCGCGGGACAGCGGCGGCGCGCCGGTGTCCCGCTCCGGGGGAGGGGTTCGCCCGCGCGACGGGGGCCCGCCGGGGTGCCGGAGCGGTGACGACTGGTCACGTACAGGTTCGTCGGCCATACTGCCCGCCGTGGAGCAGAGCATAGATTCGAACAAGAAGCCCGAGTTCGCCGCAGGTACCGACCCGGCGTTCATCCCCCTGCCCGGCCTGGCGGCGCCCGCCCCCTCCCGCAAGGCGGACGCGGACGCCCCTGACGACGCGGACGCCGCTGCCGATGCTGTCGAGGCGCCGGAGGCCGACGCCGGCAAGGGACCGCAGGCGGAACCGGAGACAGGCGCCGCACCCCGGACGCAAGCTGCCCCGGAAGCGGAAGCGGAAGCGGAAGCGGAAGCAGAAGCAGAGCCGGAGACAGGGGCAGGGACCGCACTGGAAGCGGGGACTGGGCGTGAGGCGGGGGCCGGGCGGGAAGCGGCGGCCGAGGAGGAATCCGAGGCCGGAAAGGGCCCGGTCTTCGAGGTCAGCGACCGCCGGGGCTCGATCCGGGTGGCCCGCGAGGGCGTCCGCTTCCGGCTGGACGACCAGGAGGCCGAGTTCGACTGGGACGAGATCGGCGCGGTGGAGACCACCCCGGCCCGGTTCGGCCGCCGGTTCACCGTGACCGTCCATCTGTCGAGCCGCCGCTGGTTCAACGCGGAGGTCGAGGCGCCGTCCCGGGCCGAGCTCAAGACCTGGCCCGCCGAACTGGACGCGGTCCTGGACGCGTACTTCGAGGAGGCCTGAGCTTCGGCGAGGGCACGGGCAGGGCCGGACCGGAAGCCCCCGCGGCCGCGCCGCCGCGTCTCACCCGCGGCGGTGCCGCCCCTCGCTGCGGCTCCTGACCCGGATCGCGATGTAGAAGATCAAGGCGGCCACGGCGAGCCCCAGGACGACCTTGGACACGATGCCGACGTACGCGCCGACCGTGTCCCACTGGTCGCCGAGCAGGTAACCGGCCATGACCAGCGCGGTGTTCCAGATCAGGCTGCCCACCGTGGTCAGCGCGACGAAGGTCGGCATCGGCATGCGCTCCACGCCCGCCGGCACGGAGATCAGGCTGCGGAAGACCGGCACCATACGGCCCAGCAGGATCGCCTTCGTGCCGTGCCGGGCGAACCACTCCTCCGTCCGCACCAGGTCGGACGCCTTGACCAGCGGCAGCTTCGCCCAGAGCGCGTGCATCCGCTCCCGGCCGAAGACGGCTCCGATCCCGTACAGCGCCACCGCGCCGACGACCGAGCCGAGCGTCGTCCAGAACAGGGCCGAGACCAGACTCAGCACGCCCTGCGACGCGGCGAACCCGGTCAGCGGCAGGATGATCTCGCTGGGCAGCGGCGGGAACAGGTTCTCCAGCGCGATCGCGAGACCCGCGCCGGGTCCGCCGAACCTGTCGACCAGATCGGTCGCCCAGCCCGCCACACCTCCCTGCGGCTCCTCGGCGGCGATGACGTTCAGTGCGAGGTGCATGAGGGCTCTCCGGCGGGTGGCGGTCGGGTACGCGGAGGGGCGGCCGCGTCGTCCTGCCCGCCCATGATCCCTCAGGCCCCGTCGAGGACCACCGACCGGGTCAGGTGACGCGGCAGATCCGGGTCGAGCCCCCGCGCCGCCGCTCGGGCCAGCGCCAGCCGCTGTACGCGTACGAGATCGGCCAACGGGTCCAGACCACCGCTCTCCACCCACCGGGCGCCCGTCGCCCGCACCTGCTCCGGCAGACCCTCGGGCGGGTCGCCGAACATCCACGTCGCGGTCCCCGAGGTAGCGATGCTGATGGGGCCGTGGCGGTACTCCATCGCCGGGTAGGACTCCGTCCAGGACAGCGACGCTTCCTTCATCTTCAACGCCGCCTCATGGGCGAGACCCACCGTCCAGCCACGGCCGAGGAAGGAGAACTGGCCGCTCTCCAGCAGCCCCTCCGGCAACGGCCCGGCGAGCGCGGTCTCCGCGTCCCGCACCACAGCGTCGGAGTGCAGCCCGAGGTGGGCCCGCAGCAGCGTGAGCGCCGAGGTGGCGAACCGGGTCTGCACGACGGACCGTTCGTCCGCGAAGTCGAGGACCACGAGCTCATCGGCCGCCGCCCGGACCGGCGTCCGCGGATCGGCGGTGACGGCCACCGTGCGGACCGCGGGAGAGGTGCCGCGCACTTGGTGCAGGAGCTCCAGCACCTCGGTCGTGGTCCCCGACCGGGTCAGCGCCACCACCCGGTCGTAGGGGCGGCCGGGCGGGAACTCCGAGGCGGCGAAGGCGTCCGACTCGCCCTGGCCAGCGCCCTCGCGGAGCGCGGCGTAGGCCTGCGCCATGTAGAAGGAGGTCCCGCAGCCGACGACGGCGATCCGCTCACCCGGGGAGGGCAGGGCAGCCGCCGCCGGGCCTTGTGCCAGCTCCGCGGCACGCCTCCAGCAGGTGGGCTGACTGGCTGTCTCGGTCTCGGCATACGACACGTCTGCACCTCGTACGGGAAGGAGATGGGGAGGGCGGGGGAGCAAGGGGAGGGGCGGGGCCTGCATGAAGAATTCTGCACGTTACATGCAGTTATCGAGCAAAAACAAGCAAGATGGAGCGGGTGAAACGCCCTGACGAGTCAAGGGAAATGCCGGGGAAGGGCCGGTGTCCAGGCTTGTGCGACGCTTGCGGCTGTCCGGTCTCCCGGCGACCGCGTTCCCGTGAAACGAGGTGCCGACACCGGGCGGTGAGGAGACGCACTTGTCCAGGGACGCCCGGTGGGACGCGCTGCTGGAACTGGTCGGCAAGCACGGCAGGGTCGACGTCGAGGAGGCGGCGGCCACGCTCGCCGTCTCCGCCGCGACCATCCGCCGCGACCTGGACCAGCTCGCCGAACAGCACCTGCTCACCCGCACCAGGGGCGGCGCGGTCGCACACGGGGTCTCCTACGAACTGGCCCTCCGCTACAAGACGGGGCGCCACGCCCCGGAGAAGCAGGCCATCGGCCGCGCGGTCGGCGAACTGGTGGCCGTCGGCGAGGTGGTCGGCCTGACCGGCGGCACGACGGTGACCGAAGTGGCCAGGGCGCTGGCGGTACGCCCGGACATCGTGGGCGAGACCACGTCGGCGGGCGGCCAGCCGACCCTGACCGTCGTGACCAACGCCCTCAACATCGCGAGCGAACTGGCCATCCGGCCGCAGATCAAGATGGTCGTCACGGGGGGAGTGGCGAGGCCCCAGTCGTACGAGCTGACGGGGCCACTGGCCGTCGGCGTGATGAACGAGATCACGCTCGACGTCGCGGTTCTCGGGGTGAACGCCATCGACATCGAACGGGGCGCGTACGTCCATCACGAGGGCGAGGCGAGCGTCAACCGGCTCCTGGCGGAACGAGCCCAGCGGGTGGTGGTCGCGGCCGACTCGTCGAAGATCGGCAAGCGGGCCTTCGCCCGGGTCTGCGATCTGGGGCTGGTCGACGTCCTGGTCACCGACACCCACATCGCGGCGGAGGCGAGGGAACGGTTCGGTGAGGCGGGGGTCCAGGTCGTCACGGTCTGACGCGCCGGTAACGAGACGGCCTTTCGCCGTGTCGCTGGTACGCCGAACGAGTGAGGGGCGAGAGGATTGCCCGATGAACAGTGAGTGCAGTCGGCGGGCATGCCACCGGCTCGACGACGGGGTGGCCCTGTGAGCAGGTACGACAGGTATGACCGATACGACGCCACGGACGAACAGTGGGAAGGGCTGGCCGAGGTGGTCCCCCTGCGCGGTCGTGACGAGTGGCCGTCCAGGATCGACCACCGCACCGTCCCGGACGAGCGCGCCGTCGAGCAGCGCCGCATGGTCGTCCTGCGGGTCCAGGTCTTCGCGGACGCGCGCGAGGTCGCCGAGTACCTGGTGGCCCAGGTGCCGGTCCTGCTCGATCTGACCGCGGCGGAGACGGACGTGGCGAAGCGGATTCTCGACTTCAGCAGCGGCGTGGTCTTCGGGCTCGGCAGCGGCATGCACCGCGTGGACCGCAACGTCTTCCTGCTGGCGCCGGTCGGCATGGAGGTCGAGGGAGTCACCCCCGCGGGGCTGGCCCAGTCGTAGGCGGCGGGGGAGGGGCGGTCGGGGCGGCCGTCGGCAGGTTGGTTGCCGCTGAGCCTGCTGGGCCTACTGGGTCGGCTGGTTCTGCCGGGCCTGGTTCTGCTGGGTCTGGGCCTGCTGGGTCGGCCGTCGGCACTTCGGTTACGGCGGGGCCTGCTGGGTCGGCCGGAGTGGCCTCCGGCAGAACCCGGGCCGCCCTGGGCCGCCTTGGGGCACTGCGCCTCCGGGAGAGTCCCGTTCCGCCCGGCGCGGGGCTGGTGGCAGTGGCGGCGGGCGGTGTCGAAGGGGGCTGTCACGGGGGTGGCGGGCGGTGTCAGTGTGCGGTGATAGACCTGGGCCCGTGACAGAAACAGATGTGGCGGAACTCCAGCGGAAACTGGTCGCGTTCGCGGCGGCGCGGGACTGGGAGCAGTACCACTCCCCGAAGAATCTGGCGGCCGCGCTGAGCGTCGAGGCGTCCGAACTCCTGGAGATCTTCCAGTGGCTGACGCCCGAACAGTCTGCCAGGATCATGGACGACCCCGAGGCCGCCCACCGGGTCGCCGACGAGGTCGCGGACGTGCTCGCCTATCTCCTCCAGTTCTGCGCGGTGTTGGGCGTGGACGCGACGGCGGCGCTGGCGGCCAAGATGGAGCGGAACGAGAAGCGGTTCCCCGTATCCGGCCCGCCAAGCCCGCTGAAGACCAGCGATCGTCACTCTTCGGAGTGATCGAGTTATCCACAATCGACTTCGTGTCCACAGATTTCCGATTTCCTCTGGCCTTACGGTGCCATCTACCTCACTGTGGGTAATGAATGAGGTGAGCGGGTTTTCGTACGGACGGGGGAAGGTCATGGAAGCGGAGCGACTCATCGAGACGGGGCGGCGGGCTCTGGCGGACAGCCGGGGTGCGCTGGACGTGATGGCCGAGGCCTGGCAGGCGCAGGCCCTCGCCCGCGCGGTCGGCAGTCGGCTGGCGCTGTTCGGGCCGAAGGAATTACGGGCCGAGGCGCGGTCGATGGGCGACATCGACAGCGGATGCCCGGGCCTGGACCACCCGAAGGTGCTTCCGGGCGGGGCCAGAGCCGTGCAGCTGTCCGGGATCGCCGACGTGCGGGCGACGCTGGCCGGGCTCGCGCTGCTGCTCGGCGAGGCCGGGATCGCCCTCGTGGGGGTGGCCTGCGACACCGGGGAGGACGGCTTGTACTGGCAGTGCATCGAGGCCATGGACGCCGCCGACGAATCGCTGGACCACGTCCACGGGATGCTGAGACGGCTCGCTGAGCGCGAGCGGGACCACGACCGAGAGCGGGACCGGAGGGGCCAGGAGCGTGACGGGCCGTTCGGCGGCATACGCGGCCCCGCGGCCTCGGCGGCGGGGCCCTGAAGAGGAGGATGCGTGGAGGTCCGGCCGGGCTGCCGAGGGGGAGAGGCCATCGGAGAGGCAGGATGGGGGCATGGATCTTCGCATCTTCACCGAGCCCCAGCAGGGGGCTTCCTACGACACCTTGCTCACGGTCGCCAAGGCCACCGAGGACCTGGGCTTCGACGCCTTCTACCGCTCTGACCACTATCTCCGCATGGGCTCGGGCGACGGGCTGCCCGGACCGACCGACGCCTGGATCACCCTGGCCGGACTGGCGCGCGAGACCCGGCGGATCCGGCTCGGCACGCTGATGACCGCGGGCACGTTCCGCCTTCCCGGAGTGCTGGCCATCCAGGTGGCGCAGGTCGACCAGATGTCCGGCGGCCGGGTCGAATTGGGCCTGGGGGCCGGCTGGTTCGAAGAGGAGCACCGGGCCTACGGCATCCCGTTCCCGAAGGAGAAGTTCGGCCGCCTGGAGGAGCAGCTGGCGATCATCACCGGCCTCTGGGCGACGGAGACCGGCAAGACCTTCGACTACGACGGCACCTACTACCAGCTCACCGATTCGCCCGCGTTGCCGAAGCCCGCGCAGGCCAAGGTGCCCGTCCTGATCGGCGGCCACGGCGCGACCCGTACCCCGCGCCTCGCCGCTCAGTACGCGGACGAGTTCAACATTCCGTTCGCCTCCCTGGAGGACAGCGAGCAGCAGTTCGGCCGGGTCCGGGACGCCGCGCGGGCCATCGGCCGCTCGCCCGACGACCTGGTGTACTCCAACGCGCTGGTCGTCTGCACCGGCAAGGACGACGCCGAGGTCGCCCGGCGGGCGGCGGCCATCGGCCGGGACGTGGAGGAGCTCAAGGCGAACGGCCTCGCGGGCTCGCCCGCCGAGGTCGTCGACAAGATCGGCCGGTACGGGGCGATCGGCTCGTCCCGGATCTACCTCCAGGTGCTCGACCTGGCCGATCTGGACCATCTGGAACTGATCTCCTCCCAGATCCAGTCCCAGCTGACCTGACCTGACCTGACCTGACCTGACCTGACCTGACCTGACCTGACCTGACCTGACCTGAGCCGAGCCGATCCGATTTGAGTTGAGCAGAGTCGGGCCGGGGCGGGGCGGGCCGACCGGTCTTCAGCAGCCGGGTGCACGACGAGAGGAGCGCAGTGAGTACGGGCCGAACGCTTGCCGAAGCGCTGGAGGCCGGGCCTGTCCTGTTGGACGGCGGGCTCTCCAACCAGTTGGAGGCGCAGGGCTGTGATCTGTCCGACGCGCTGTGGTCGGCCCGGCTGCTGGCCGACGCCCCGGAGCAGATCGAGGCCGCCCACCTCGCCTACTTCCGGGCGGGGGCGCAGGTGCTCATCACGGCCAGCTATCAGGCCACCTTCGAGGGGTTCGCGCGGCGCGGCATCGACCGGGCCGGGGCCGCGGAACTGCTCGCGCGCAGTGTGGGGCTGGCGCGGCGTGCCGCCCGAGCGGCGCGCCCGGCCGGGCCCGGCCGGGAGGTGTGGGTCGCCGCCTCGGTCGGCCCGTACGGGGCGATGCTGGCCGACGGCAGCGAGTACCGGGGGCGGTACGGGCTGAGCGTCCGGGAGCTGGAGCGCTTCCACCGCCCGCGGGTGGCGGCGCTGGCCGAGGCGGGGCCCGACGCGCTGGCGCTGGAGACGGTGCCGGACGTGGCCGAGGCCGAGGCGCTGGTCCGGGTGGCAGAGGAGACCGGGCTCCCGTTCTGGCTGTCCTACAGCGTGGCGGACGGACGGACCCGGGCCGGGCAGCCGTTGGAGGAGGCGTTCGCGGTGGCCGCCGGGCGGGACCGGGTCCTGGCGGTCGGGGTCAATTGCTGTGAGCCGGAGGAGGCGGCGGCCGCCGTGGAGACAGCGGTGACGGTCACGGGCAGGCCCGCCGTGGTCTACCCGAACAGTGGTGAGGGCTGGGACGCCGAGGCCAGGGGATGGACCGGGCGCAGCACCTTCGACCCGGGGTGCGTCCGGGCCTGGAGCCGGGCGGGGGCGCGGCTCGTCGGAGGGTGCTGCCGCGTGGGGCCGGAAGGGATCGCGGAGCTGGCGGAACACCTGACAGGAAAGGCGGCGGAGCAACCAACAGGACGACGGGAAGGACGACCAGCGGGACGACCGGCAGGACAACCGACTGGACGACCGGCAGAACGGCCGTCGGCGACTCCGGAGCGCTGAAACTGCGTGGTGGGGCAGGGGCGCTCCCCGGCCGCCGTCCCGCACGACGAGCAGCCGGCCTGGCTGGACCGGTTGGACCGGCTGGTCGGGCACGATCCGACGGAGCTGCTCCGGGCCACCCGGAGGTTCGTCGTCCACACCGGGGACGCCCGGTTCCGGCCCGAGGGCGGAGAGCGGCCGCGACGCGGATCGGGGACGGGCCTCGTCGGCAACCGGTGGGCGATTCGCGGGGTGAACGGTGCTCCGCCCGGTGAGGATGAAGGCATGGGATTCCATGTCGACTCCGAAGCCGGGCGGCTGCGCCGCGTCATACTGCACCGCCCCGATCTGGAGCTGAAGCGGCTCACACCAAGGAACAAGGACGCGCTCCTGTTCGACGACGTGCTGTGGGTGCGCCGCGCCCGTGAGGAGCACGACGGCTTCGCCGACGTGCTGCGGGACCGGGGTGTCGCGGTGCACCTCTTCGGGGATCTGCTGCGCGAGTCGCTCGACATCCCGGCCGCCCGGCGGCTCGTCCTGGACCGGGTCTTCGACGAGAAGGAGTACGGCCCGCTCGCCACCGAGCATCTGCGGGCCGCCTTCGACGAGTTGTCCTCGGCCCAGCTCGCGGAGGCGCTGATCGGCGGGATGACCAAGCGGGAGTACTTGGCGCGGCACGGCGAACCGACCTCCGTCCGCTTCCATGTGATGGACCCGGACGACTTCCTGCTGGGCCCGCTGCCCAATCACCTCTTCACCCGGGACACCTCCGCCTGGATCTACGACGGGGTCTCCATCAACGCGATGCGCTGGCCCGCCAGGCAGCGCGAGACCGTTCACTTCGAGGCGATCTACCGGCACCACCCGCTGTTCACCGGCCCGGAGGCGGGCGTCTTCCACCACTGGTCGGAGGGGCAGGACGACTACCCCTCCACCATCGAGGGCGGGGACGTCCTGGTCATCGGGCGGGGCGCGGTCCTGATCGGGATGAGTGAGCGCACCACCCCGCAGGCGGTGGAGATGCTGGCCCGGGGGCTGTTCGACGCAGGTTCCGCACGCACGATCGTCGCGCTCGACATGCCGAAGGCTCGGGCGTTCATGCACCTGGACACGGTGATGACGATGGTCGACGGCGACACGTTCACCCAGTACGCCGGTCTCGGGATGCTCCGCTCGTACACCATCGAGCCCGGCAGCGGCCCCCGCGAGCTGAAGGTCACCGACCATCCGCCCGAGCACATGCACCGGGCCATCGCCGCCGCTCTCGGTCTCGACGCGATCCGGGTGCTGACCGCGACCCAGGACGTGCACGCGGCGGAGCGCGAGCAGTGGGACGACGGCTGCAACGTCCTCGCGGTCGAGCCCGGTGTCGTGGTCGCCTACGAGCGCAACGCCACCACCAACACCTATCTGCGCAAGCAGGGCATCGAGGTCATCGAGATCCGGGGCAGCGAGCTGGGCCGGGGACGGGGCGGGCCGCGCTGCATGAGCTGCCCGGTGGAGCGGGACCCCGTCTGAGAGGCCGGCGGAGGGGCGACACGAGGGTTACCTCGAAGGGACCGGCTCAGGGGGCGACGGGAGGGCTGCCTGGAAGGGACCCGGCGGAGGGCGACGGAAGGGGTGGTGGGGGACCGGCGGAGGGTGGGCCTCCGGACTCGCACCGGGGTCTGTGCGGGCGCCGGTGCGGGCCGGGCAGCGGGCCGTATAGGGATGCGGGCGATCGTATAGAGTTCCACTGTCATTTCATTTCAGCAGCCTGTCAGCAGCCCCTCAGTGGCCCGTCAGCAGTCCGACCAGGAGCAGTCACCATGGCCATAGACCTCACCGGCCGCCACTTCCTCAAGGAGCTGGACTTCACCTCCGAGGAGTTTCTCGGTCTGGTCGCGCTGGCCGCCGAGCTCAAGGCGGCCAAGCGGAGCGGGGCCGAGGTCCAGCGGCTGGGCGGCAAGAACATCGCGCTGATCTTCGAGAAGACCTCGACCCGTACGCGCTGCGCGTTCGAGGTGGCCGCCGCCGACCAGGGGGCCCGCACCACCTACCTCGACCCCTCCGGCTCCCAGATGGGCCACAAGGAGTCCGTGGAGGACACCGCCCAGGTGCTCGGCCGGATGTTCGACGGCATCGAGTACCGGGGCGACAGCCAGCAGGTGGTCGAGGAGCTGGCCGCCCACGGCGGGGTCCCGGTCTTCAACGGGCTCACCGACGACTGGCACCCCACGCAGATGCTCGCGGACGTCCTCACGATGACCGAGCACAACGACCGGCCGGTCGCGGAGATGGCCTTCGCCTACCTCGGCGACGCCCGCTTCAACATGGGCAACTCCTACCTGATCACCGGTGCCCTGCTCGGCATGGACCTGCGGATCGTCGCCCCCGAGGCGTACTGGCCGGACGCGTCGGTGGTGGCGCGGGCCCACGAGCTGGCCAGGACCAGCGGCGCGAAGATCACCGTCACGGACGACGTGGCCCAGGGTGTGCGGGGCGCCGACTTCGTCGCGACCGACGTCTGGGTCTCCATGGGGGAGCCCAAGGAGGTGTGGGCCGAGCGCATCGCCGCACTCGCGCCGTACGCCGTGACGATGGACGTCCTGCGCGCCACCGGCAACCCCGACGTGAAGTTCCTGCACTGCCTGCCCGCCTTCCATGACCTCGGCACCCAGGTCGCCCGGGACATCCACGCCGCGTACGGGCTGACCGAGCTGGAGGTCAGCGACGAGGTCTTCAAGTCCGCGCACTCGGTCGTCTTCGACGAGGCGGAGAACCGGATGCACACCATCAAGGCGGTTCTGGTGGCGACGCTGGCCGGGGTGTAGGCGCGGCGTACGGCCCGTCCGGACCGCTGTGGTCCGGCCTCCGGGCCTCCGCGCCGAGGGCTCTCGCATCCCCCCCCATCACGCATCCCCCCCCATCACGCATGCCCCCCGCCGCGCTTCTCGTAGTCCGTGTTCCGTATCCCGAGACCTGGCGTGTCCGGATACCGGGGAGGGGTTCCGCATGCTCATACACCCGATTGGGTGAACATACGCGGTGATGGTTACGATGTCGCCTCTGGTGGGGTTCGGGCTCGTGCGTCCGGACCCCCTTCCCATGCGCGGACCGGGCCCAGCGTCCTGTGGTGCGTACGGGAGCCGTCCCCCCCCACCCCGCACCACCCCGTGCACCACCAGAGATGAGAACGTCCGCATGAGCCCCGGTCCGCGCCGCAAGAGTCCCCAGCAGCTCATCGCCGAGTCCGGCGGCGACCTCGAAGGGCACGGCCTCCAGCGGACCATGGGGCTCTTCCAGCTCGTCTGCTTCGGGGTCGGTGCCATCGTCGGCACCGGCATCTTCGTCGGGCTGTCCGACAGCGTCGCCGAGGCCGGGCCCGCCGTCGTGATCTCGTTCGTCCTCGCCGCGATCACCTGCATCTTCACCGCGCTCTCGTTCGCGGAGCTGGGCAGCGCGATCCCGGTCTCCGGGAGCTCGTACTCCTTCGCCTACGCGGCCCTCGGCGAGCGCACCGCTTTCCTCGTCGGCTGGTGCCTCCTGCTGGAGTACGGCGTGTCCGTCTCGGCCGTCGCGGTGGGCTGGAGCCAGTACGTCAACGAGCTGCTGAACAGCCTCGTCGGCTGGGAGCTGCCCGCCGCCCTCTCCTCCGGGCCCGGCGACGGCGGCGTCGTCAACCTCCCGGCGATCATGGTCATCGCCATGGCCGCCACCCTGCTGGTGCGCGGCATCCGGGAGAGCGCGACCGCGACCGCCGCCATGGCGGTCCTGAAGATCGGCATCCTGCTCGCGTTCTGCGCCGTGGCCTTCAGCGCCTTCGAGGACGGCAATCTGATGCCCTTCGCGAGCCACGGGCTCGGCGGGATCACCGCGGGCGCCTCGCTGGCGTTCTTCTCGTACATCGGCTTCGACGCCATCACCACCGCGGGCGAAGAGGTCAAGAACCCCCGGCGCAACATCCCGGTCGCCATCCTGATCTGCATCGGCGTCGTCACCCTGCTCTACTGCGCGGTGGCGCTCTCGGCCATCGGCGCGCTCGGCCCCGACGCGGTCGCCGACAAGCCCGCGGCGCTCTCGATCGTGGTCAACCAGGTCACCGACTCGGCGATCGGCGGCGGCATCATCGCCTTCGGTGCGGTCGTCGCCATCGCTTCGGTGGTGCTCGCGGTGATGTACGGGCAGACCCGCATCCTGATGTCGATGTCCCGTGACGGGCTGATCCCGCGCGTCTTCGAGAAGATCTCGCCCCGGACCCACACCCCGGTCGCCAACACCTGGATCGTGGCCTGCGTCTTCGCGGTCCCGGCCGCGTTCGCCTCGCTCGACGTCGTCGTGAACCTGACGACGATCGGCACGCTCGCCACCATGGTCGCCGTCAATGTGGCGGTCGTGGTGCTGCGTCGCACCCACCCCGGGCTGGAGCGGACCTTCCGGGTTCCGCTCTACCCGCTGAGCCCGGTGCTCGGCGTCGCGTTCTGCCTGTACCTGATGTACGGGACCGGGTGGACGACGTGGGTCCAGTTCGCGGTCTTCCTGGCCGCCGGATCACTGCTGTACGCGCTCTACGGCCGCAGGCGCTCCCGGCTGGTCAGCTCCCCGGGGACGGGCCCGGCTGGGCCGGTATCGAAGGAAGCGTGAACCACACCGCCTTGCCGTGCTCCGTGGTGCGGTGACCGCAGGCGGAGCTGAGGGTCCGGATCAGCAGCAGGCCGCGGCCGTGCTCCTGCCAGGGGTCGATCTCGTATCCGGGTCCGGGCCGGGACAGGTCGCCCGGCGGGGCGGGGTCGTGGTCGTGCACCTCGACCTGGCAGCCGGTGGGCAGCAGCTCGACGACCAGCTCGATCGGCTCGCCGCCCCGCGTGTGCTCGACCGCGTTGGCCACCAGCTCGGCGGTCAGCAGCTCGCAGGTGTCGCTGTCGGCCGGCGCGTCGATGTCGGAGAGCGCCGTACGGACGAGTGCGCGGGCGATCGGCACGGCTGCCGTGGAGTGCGGCAGGGCGATACGCCAGGAGGCGGGGACGGGGACATCGGGCGGCACGGCAGGTTTCCGTTCGGAGCGACTTCTCGGGTACACGCAGTTCTCGTGGCGAGACTTCCTGGTTTCAACCTTACGAACCGCTCCGGCGCTGCCATAGGGGCGGTCGGCCGGAGCAAAGGGGACTTTCGCCACAACAGTCTCATGGAAGGGGTATTGCGGTGTCGTGACGGGAGTCACGTATGAGTGATAACTTCGGGATCGGAACGCGACCCAGGCACGGCCGGCACCCGCCCGATCGCTGAGGGGGACCCCTCCATGAGCCCGTTTCCCAGCTCGGCCCCGAGCACCGCGGCATGGCGTCACCTCCGGGTGACCCGGGACGAGGGTGTGGCCACCGTCACACTCGCCCGCCCCGAAAAGCTGAACGCGCTCACCTTCGGCGCGTACGCGGATCTGCGCGACCTGCTCGCCGAGCTCTCCCGGGAACGCTCCGTGCGCGCCCTCGTCCTCGCGGGCGAGGGGCGCGGCTTCTGCTCCGGCGGCGACGTCGACGAGATCATCGGCGCGACCCTGGCGATGGACACCGCGCAGCTCCTCGACTTCAACCGGATGACCGGCCAGGTCGTCCGGGCCCTGCGGGAGTGCCCCTTCCCGGTCGTCGCCGCGGTCCAGGGGGTCGCGGCGGGCGCCGGGGCGGTGCTGGCCCTCGCCGCCGACTTCCGGGTCGCCGACCCGTCGGCCCGGTTCGCCTTCCTGTTCACCCGGGTCGGCCTCTCCGGCGGTGACATGGGCGCGGCCTATCTGCTGCCCCGCGTCGTCGGGCTCGGCCATGCGACCCGGCTGCTGATGCTCGGCGACGCCGTCCGGGCCCCGGAGGCGGAGCGGATCGGGCTGATCAGCGAGCTGGCCGAGGAGGGCCGGGCCGACGAGCGCGCCCAGGAGCTGGCCCGCCGCCTCGCCGACGGTCCCGCCCTCGCCCTCGCCCAGACCAAGGCCCTGCTGACCGCGGAACTGGACATGCCGCTCGCCGCCTCCGTCGAGCTGGACGCCAGCACCCAGGCCCTCCTGATGCACGGCGAGGACTACGCCGAGTTCCACGCGGCCTTCACCGGGAAGCGGCCTCCGCGGTGGCGGGGGAGGTGACCGTGCCCCGCGCAGCCGCCGCCGGCCGCGCAGCCGCCGCCGGCCGCGCAGCCGCCCCCGGTCGGGCAGCCGCTCCCGCCCCGGCCTCCGACCGTGCCCAAGCCCCCGCCCCCGTCCGGAGCGTCGCGGTCATCGGTGGCGGTCCCGGCGGGCTCTACGCCGCCGCCCTCCTCAAGCGGCTCGACCCGGCCCGCGAGATCACCGTCCACGAGCGCAACGCTCCCGACGACACCTTCGGCTTCGGCGTCGTCCTCTCCGACGAGACCCTCGGCGGCATCGAGCACGCCGACCCCGAGGTCTACCGCGCGCTGAGCCGCGCGTTCGTCCGCTGGGACACCATCGACATCGTCCACCGCGGCCGCACCCACACCTCCGGCGGTCATGGCTTCGCCGCCCTCGGCCGCCGGCGCCTGCTGGAGATCCTGCACGCGCGCTGCACTGCTCTCGGCGTCCGGCTCCGCTTCCGCGCCGAGGCGCCGCCCGCCGCCGAGCTGGCCGCCCACCACGATCTCGTCGTCGCCGCCGACGGGGTGCACAGCGCCACCCGCGCGGCGCACGCGGACGCCTTCGGACCGACCGTCACCGGACACCGCAACCGCTACATCTGGCTCGCCGCCGGCTTCGCGCTCGACGCCTTCCGCTTCGAGATCGCCGAAACCCCCTACGGCGTCATGCAGCTGCACGCCTACCCCTACGCCGCCGACGCCTCCACCGTCATCGTCGAGATGCGCGAGGAGGTGTGGCGGGCGGCCGGGCTCGACACCTGCGACGTGACCGAATCCGCCAACCGCTGCGCGGCGTTCTTCCCCGGGATCCTGGCCGGCGGGCCGCTGCGCTCCAACAGGTCCTCCTGGCTCGCCTTCCGTACGGTCACCAACTCCCGCTGGTCGCACGGGAACACCGTCCTCATCGGGGACGCCGCGCACACCGCCCACTTCTCCATCGGCTCCGGGACCAAGCTCGCCGTCGAGGACGCCCTCGCGCTCGCCGCCTGCGTCGGGGAACACCCCGACCTGCCCGCAGCGCTCGCCGCGTACGAGGCCGAGCGCCGCCCGGTCGTCGCCTCCACCCAGCGGGCCGCCGCCGCCAGCCTGCGCTGGTTCGAGGAGCTGGCCACCTATGCCGACCAGCCGCCCCGCCGCTTCGCGTTCAACCTGCTCACCCGCAGCCGCCGGGTCACCCACGACAACCTGAGGCTGCGCGACGCCTCGTTCACCGCCGCCGTGGAGGAGGAGTTCGGCTGCCCGCCCGGCACCCCGCCGATGTTCACCCCGCTCCGGCTGCGCGGGCTGGAGCTGCGCAACCGCGTCGTCGTCTCCCCGATGGACATGTACCGCGCCACCGACGGGCTCCCCGGGGACTTCCACCTCGTCCACCTCGGCGCCCGCGCGCTGGGCGGGGCCGGGCTCACCATGACCGAGATGGTCTGCGTCAGCCCCGAGGGCCGTATCACCCCGGGCTGCACCGGTCTGTGGACCGACGAACAGGGCGCCGCCTGGCGGCGGATCACCGAATTCGTCCACGCCTCCGCTCCCGGCGCGGCCATCGGCGTCCAGCTCGGTCACTCCGGCCGCAAGGGCTCCACCAAGCTGATGTGGGAGGGCATCGACCAGCCTCTGGAACACGGCAACTGGCCGCTGTCGGCCGCCTCCCCGCTCCCGTACGAGCCCGGCGTCAGCCAGGTCCCCGCCTCGCTGGACCGGGCCGGACTGACCGCCGTACGCGAGCAGTTCGCCCGGGCGGCCCGCCGCGCGGCCGCCGCCGGATTCGACCTCCTCGAACTGCACTGCGCCCACGGCTACTTGCTCTCCGGCTTCCTCTCCCCCCTCACCAACCACCGCGCCGACGCCTACGGCGGCCCGCTGGAGAACCGTCTCCGCTTCCCCCTCGAAGTCTTCGACGCGGTCCGTGAACTCTGGCCCGAGGACAGGCCGATGACCGTGAGGATCTCCGCCACCGACTGGGCCGACGGCGGCACGGACGAGGCGGACGCCGTGGAGATCGCCCGCGCCTTCGCCGCCCACGGGGCCGACGCCATCGACGTCTCCACCGGCCAGGTCGTCCCGGACGAGCGCCCCGAGTTCGGCCGCTCGTACCAGACCCCCTACGCCGACCGCATCCGCAACGCCGTGGGCGTCCCGGTCGTCGCGGTCGGCGCGATCTCCTCCTGGGACGACGTCAACTCCCTCCTCCTGGCGGGCCGCGCCGACCTCTGCGCCCTCGCCCGCCCCCACCTGTACGACCCGCACTGGACCCTCCACGCGGCGGCCGAGCAGGGCTACACGGGACCGGGCGCACCCTGGCCCCTCCCGTACGGCGCGGGCAGCCGCCCGCCGCCCACCGGCCGCACGGACGGGCCGAAGCCGCGGCTCACCCTGGGGTGACCAGGCAGGTGTGACAGCGGCACGGGCCGGGGTGGGGCGCCCCGCCCCAGTGCTCCTCGCGGTACCGGGGAGCCAGCGAGCCGAGCAGCGCCGTCAGCTCCTCCGCGTACTCCCGGGTGGCCCAGGTCCCGTCGATGCCCAGGGCCGTCAGCCGCCGCAGCACCGCGGGGCTGTGCACCGAGGCGGGACGGAACGTGTGCAGATGGCGGGTCGCGGTGTCGATGGTGATGTACGCGCCGGTGTGCCGGCCGCGCCCGACCGTGGTCACCTGCTCGTGGCCCATGCCCGCATGCGTTCCGACGACGTACACCTTCGCCCCGCCCCGGTACGCCTTGGTCCCGGGCCGCAGCTCCTGCCCGCCGTTCCCGTAGCGCCGCCACCGCACGACGTTCGCGGCGACCAGCCAGAGCGGCCCCGGCACCGGCCGCTCCGCCGTCATGGGCGGCTCCTCGTCCAGGTCATGGCTCATCCTGCCCGTCGGAGCGGGGCCGGGGCACCTGGTTTCCGGCGGACCGGCGGGACTCACGGCCGGACGAAGCGCTCCCCGGCGTCCCGCAGCCGCTCGTGGAGCCGGCCGAACACATCGGCCGAGCGGCCGCCCGGCCAGTCGTCGGGCAGCAGCTCCGGGGGCAGACCCGGGTCGGCGTAGGGGAGTTGGCGCCAGGAGTCCAGGGCCAGGAGGTAGTCGCGGTAGGCGGCCTGCGGGCGGGGCTCGGTGTCCGCGGGCACGGTCGCGTCCCAGTCCCGCAGCACCGGTTCGTGCAGCTCCAGGAAGTCGTGGTGGAGGCGGGCCACCGCGGCCAGGTCCCACCAGCGGGCCACCGCCTCGCGGGTCGCGGCGAACCCCAGGTGCTCGCCGCGGAACAGATCCACGTACGGGTCCAGTTCGAGCCGCCGCAAGGTGTGGCGGGTCTCCTCGTACAGTCCGGCGGGGGCGATCCACACCCCGGGCGCCGCCGTGCCGAAGCCCAGCCGCGCCAGCCGTGAGCGCAGCACATGGCGCTTGCCGCGCTCGGTCTCGGGCACCGAGAACACCGCGAGGACCCAGCCGTCCGCGAGCCGGGGCGGGGTGCGCCGGTAGATCCGCCGGTCGCCGTCGTCCAGCAGCTGCCGGGCGTCCGGCGACAGGGCGTAGCCCGCCGAACCGTCGGCCGCGCGGGCCGCCACCAGCAGCCCGCGCCGCTTCAGCCGCGAGACGCAGGAGCGTACGGAAGGGGCGTCCACGCCCACGGCGTGCAGCAGGCGGATCAGCTCCGACACCGCGAACGGGGCGTCGGCGGAGGGGCGACCGTAGGCGCCGTACAGCGTGACGATCAGGGAACGGGGGGTGCGCAACTCGGCCACGTGATCACTCTAGGACAGCCCCCAGGGGGCGTCCTCCCGGAGCAGGAAGCGCTGGAGTTTGCCGGTCGCGGTCCGCGGCAGCGCCTGCTCGAAGACGAAGACGCGCGGGCACTTGTGCGGGGCCAGGCTCGCCTTCATATGGGCGCGCAGCGCGTCGGCCGTCTGCTCCGAGCCCTCCGTGAGCACCACGTGCGCCACCACGATCTGACCCCGCAGCTCGTCCGCCCGGCCCACCACCGCAGCCTCGGCGACCTCCGGGTGGCGCAGCAGGGCCTCCTCCACCTCGGGGCCCGCGATGTTGTAGCCGGAGGAGATGATCATGTCATCGGCGCGGGCCACGTAACGGAAGTAGCCGTCCGGTTCGCGCACGAAGGTGTCGCCGGTCAGGTTCCAGCCGTGCCGGACGTACTCCGTCTGCCGGGGGTCGGCGAGGTAGCGGCAGCCGACCGGACCACGCGCGGCGAGCAGCCCCGGCTCGCCGTCGGGCAGTTCGTCGCCGCGCTCGTCCACCACCCGGGCCTGCCAGCCCGGCACCGGGACGCCGACGGTGCCGGGGCGGATCGCGTCGTCCGCGGCCGAGATGAAGATGTGCAGCAGCTCGGTGGCCCCGATGCCGTTGATGATGCGCAGCCCGGTCGCCTCGTGCCAGGCGTGCCAGGTGGCGGCGGGCAGGTTCTCCCCGGCGGACACACAGCGCCGCAGCGCCGACAGGTCGTGGCCCGCCAGCTGGCCGAGCATCGTGCGGTACGCGGTCGGCGCGGTGAACAGGACCGAGACCCGGTGCCGGGCCAGCGCGGGCAGCAGCTGCCCGGGGCCCGCCTGCTCCAGCAGGAGCGTCGAGGCTCCGGCCCGCAGCGGGAAGAGCAGCAGCCCGCCGAGGCCGAAGGTGAAGCCCAGCGGCGGGCTGCCCGCGAAGACGTCGTCGGGCGAGGGGCGCAGCACCTCGCGGGAGAAGGTGTCGGCGACGGCCAGTACGTCCCGGTGCAGATGCATGCAGCCCTTGGGGCGGCCGGTCGTCCCCGAGGTGAACGCGATCAGCGCGACCTCGTCCGCCGCCGTGTCCACCACCCGGTAGGGGCCGCTCCGCGCGGCGGCCAGCCGGGTCAGGTCCCCGGGCCCGTCCCCGCCGAACTCGGTGATCCGCAGCCCCTGGACCCCGGCCGCCCGCAGATCCCCGGTGGAGCGGGCGTCGCACAGGGCGTGGCCGACCCGCGCCAGCGAGCAGATGGTGGCCAGCTCCGGGGCGCGCGCCTGCGCCAGTACGGTGACGGCGACCGCGCCCGCCTTCATGACGGCCAGCCAGCAGGCGGCGAGCCAGGGGGTGGTGGGCCCGCGCAGCAGCACCCGGTTCCCCGGCGCCACGCCCAGCTCCCCGGTCAGCGTGTGGGCGACCCGGTCCACCGTCTCCCGCAGCTCGCCGTAGCTCCACACCTCCCCGTCGCCCGAGCGCAGCGCGGGGCGGTCGGGCCCCCGCTCCGCGATGGTGCGGTCCAGCAGTTCGTACCCGCAGTTCAGCCGTTCGGGGTAACGCACCAGGGGGTCGTCCAGCAGCAGTTCCGGCCACTGTCCGGGGGGCGGGAGGTGATCGCGCGTGAACGTGTCGGTGTGCGCACCGGGGACGCGTGCGGACGCGTCGGCGGCGGCTGCGGGCGTGTTCGGCGAGGAATTCGGCTCCATGAAGGATCGCCCCCTTGTCGCCTCTGGAGCGTATCGTTTGGGTGACGGTAGTCAACGGTCCGCGATATGGCAGGGAAGCGGCCGGACCTCCGTGAGCGCGGCCGGGCCCTTCGGGCGAGGGTGGGGCGGCGGGCGCGGCGGGCGGTGACGCGGCCGGGTGGTGACGTGGCAGGACAGCGGCGCGGTGCGGCAGCAAGGACGCGGTACGTCGGAGACGGGACAGGACCGGACACGCGACAAGAGAGGCGCCGCCATGACGGCATTCTCCCTCGAACCCCAACAGACCGCCTGGTGCGAGGAGCTTCGCACCCTCGCCGAGCGGCGGCTGCGCCCGCTGGCGGAGAAGGGGGAGCCCGGACGCGTCAACCGGCCGTTGCTGGCCGCCCTCGGTGAGCTGGGGCTGCTCGGGCGGATGTTCGGATCGGGCGCGCTCGACCTGTGCCTGCTGCGCGAGTCCCTGGCCCGGGGCTGCACCGAGGCCGAGACCGCGCTCGCCCTCCAGGGCCTCGGCGCCACCCCGGTCGTCCGGGCGGGCACCCCCGTCCACCGCGAGCGCTGGCTCCCCGAGGTCCGGGCCGGGCGCGCCGTCGCCGCGTTCGCGCTGACCGAGCCGGGCGCGGGGTCCGACGCGGCGGCCCTGAGCCTGGCCGCCGAGCACACCGCCGACGGATGGCGGCTCACCGGCGAGAAGTGCTGGATCTCCAACGCCCCCGAGGCCGACTTCGCCGTGGTCTTCGCCCGCACCACCCCCGGCGCGGGCTCCCGGGGTGTCACCGCCTTCCTGGTCCCCGCCGACCGGCCCGGCCTCACCGGCTCCGCCCTCGACATGCTCTCCCCGCACCCCATCGGCACCCTGGAGTTCGACGGCGTACCGGTCACCGCCGCCGACGTCCTCGGCGAGCCCGACCGGGGCTTCGGGGTCGCGATGAGCACCCTCAACCTCTTCCGGCCCAGCGTCGGCGCCTTCGCCGTCGGCATGGCCCGCGCCGCCCTGGACGCGACCGTGGACCACACCGCCCGCCGCACCGCTTTCGGCGGACCGCTGAGCGACCTCCAGGCCGTCTCGCACCAGGTCGCCGAGATGGCCACCCGCACCGAGGCCGCCCGCCTCCTGGTGTACGCGGCGGCCGCCGCGTACGACGCGGGGGAGAGCGGGGTCCCGCGCCGCGCGGCGATGGCCAAGCTGTACGCCACGGAGACCGCGCAGTACGTCGTCGACGCCGCCGTCCAGCTGCACGGCGCCCGCGCCCTGCGCCGCGGCCATCTCCTCGAACACCTCTACCGCGAGGTCCGCGCGCCCCGCATCTACGAGGGTGCGAGCGAGGTGCAGCGCGCCGTCATCGCCAAGGACCTGTACGCGGCCGCCGCCACCCGGGAGCCCGGCGGCCCGGCCGCCACCGCCGCCCCCACCCCTGCCGCCGGACCGGAGCGCCGGGGGACTCCGCCGCCTCAGCAACCCCAGCCGCCTCAGGAGCCGACCGTATGAGCCCGTCCCACCGGATCAACCCGGCCCAGCTCTCGCCGCCCACCGGCTTCTCGCACGCCGTCGTCGCCACCGGCGGGCAGCTGGTCTTCCTCGCCGGACAGACCGCGCTCGACCCGGACGGCGAGGTCGTCGGGGCCACCCTGCCAGAGCAGTTCGCCACCGCGCTGGGCAATCTGCTCACCGCCCTGCGCGCGGCGGGCGGCGCCCCCGCCGACCTGGCCCGGGTCACCGTCTACGCCACCGATGTCGCGGACTACCGGGCCCACGCCGCCGAGCTGGGCCGGATCTGGCGCGGCCTCGCCGGACGCGACTATCCGGCGATGGCCGTCATCGGCGTCGCCCGGCTCTGGGACGAGTCGGCGTTGGTCGAGATCGACGGGGTCGCCGTCCTGCCGTAGCCCCGCCCTGCCCCGAGCCGGTATCCCGTGCCGGTCGCGGGGGCGGGAGCGGCCGGGGGGCGTGGTTCTTCAAAGAGGCGGAAAGACCCCCGTAAAGAAGTCGTCAAGATGGTCGCGTTAGGCTCTGCGGGTGCGGTACCACACGGAACACCCTCACCTCCGGTCGCGGCGTTCGCCGCGCCCCCAGCTGACGCTCCCTCGGGTCCGCGTCCGGTCCCGGCGCACCGGTGTGCGCGCGGCGTGCCGGTCCGGTGAATCCACCGGGGCCGTATATCTGTATTCGGTGCCCCATACTCCGGTTGTTTCGCCGCCCGGCCCGGACACCGTGCTGTGATCGCGCTCATCATCGGCCACTTCGTGCTGGCCGCCTTCGCGAGCCCGCTGGTGCACCGGCTCGGCAGGCGTGCCTTCCTCGTCCTGGCCCTGCCTCCGGCCGCCGCCACCGTCTGGGCGCTCACCCAGTGGTCCACCGCGGCCTCCGGTGAGGCGGTCACCTGGTCCTGGCGGTGGATTCCGGACTACGACGTCGCCCTCGGCCTCCGGCTGGACGCGCTCTCCGAGCTGATGGTCCTGATGGCCGCCGGGGTCGGCGCCCTCGTCCTGGTCTACTGCGCCTCCTACTTCCGCGACGACACCCCGCAGCTGGGCCGCTTCGCCGGGAACCTCCTGGCCTTCGCGGGCGCGATGCTCGCCCTGGTGCTCGCCGACGACCTGATCACGCTGTACGTGTTCTGGGAGCTGACCACGGTCTTCTCCTTCCTGCTGATCGGCCACGGCAGCGAGCACCGGCACAGCCGACGCTCCGCCCTCCAGGCCCTCACCGTCACCACGCTCGGCGGTCTCGCCATGCTGGTCGGCTTCCTGATCGTCGGTCAGGCCGCCGGGACCTACCAGATCTCGGCCATCGTCGCCGACCCGCCCGAGGCGACCCTCGCCGTCTCCGTCGCCCTCGTGCTGATCCTGGCCGGAGCACTGTCGAAGTCCGCGATCTGGCCCTTCTCCATGTGGCTGCCGAACGCCATGGCCGCGCCCACCCCGGTCAGCGCCTATCTGCACGCCGCCGCGATGGTCAAGGCCGGGGTCTACCTGGTCGCCCGGCTCTCCCCGGCCTTCGCCGACGTCCCCGTGTGGAAGCCCGTCATCCTGGTCCTGGGCGGCGCGACCATGCTGCTCGGCGGCTGGCGCGCGCTGCGCCTCAACGACCTCAAGCTGGTCCTCGCCTACGGGACCGTCAGCCAGCTCGGCTTCCTCACCCTGCTCGCCGGGACCGGCAACCGGGACGCGGCCCTCGCCGCCGCCGCGATGATCCTCGGCCACGCGCTGTTCAAGGCGCCGCTCTTCCTCGTCACCGGCATCATCGACCACGCCACCGGCACCCGGGACCTGCGCAGGCTCTCCGGCGTCGGCAGCTCCCTGCCGTACGTCGCCGGGGTCGCCGTCCTCGCCGCCGCCTCCATGGCCGCCCTGCCGCCGCTGCTCGGGTTCGCCGCCAAGGAGGCCGCCTTCGAGGCGCTGCTGCACGGCTCGGCCGCCGACCGGTGGGCGCTGGCCGCCGTCGTCGCGGGCTCCGCCCTGACCACCGCGTACACCCTGCGGTTCGTCTGGGGGGCCTTCGCCCGCAAGCCCGGCGTCCCCGACACCCCCGTCCACCGGGTGGGCCTCGCCTTCCTGGCCCCGCCCGCCCTGCTCGCGGTGCTCGGCCTGGTGCTCGGCCCCGGCGTCGGTCTCACCGACCGGCTGTTCAGCGCCTACGCCGACACCTATCCGGTCCCCGCCGACCCCTACCACCTGGCGCTCTGGCACGGATGGGGCGTCGCGCTGCTGCTGTCCGCCGTCGCCTGGGCGGCCGGCGTCGGCCTCTTCCTCGTCCGCGACACCGTCTCCCGGATCTCCCGCCGCGTCGCCTGGCCCACCGCCGACAGCGTCTTCGGCCATCTGCTGCTCGGGCAGGAACGGCTCGCCCTCCAGGTCACCGGCTTCATCCAGCGCGGCTCCCTCTCGGTCTACCTGGCGACCACGCTGCTGGTGATGGCCGGGGGTCAGCTCGCCGTGCTCGTCACCGACACCCCCTGGCAGAGCGCCCCGGCCCCCCGGCTCTGGGACAACCCCCTCCAGGGCGGCCTCGCCGTGCTCACCTGCGTGGCGGCCCTGCTCTGCCTGACCGTACGGCGCCGGATGAAGGCCGTCGTCCTCAGCGGCCTGATCGGCTACGGCACCGCGCTGCTCTTCGTCGTCCAGGGCGCGCCGGACCTGGCACTCACCCAGTTCTGCGTCGAGACCGTGGCGATGATCGTCTTCGTCCTGGTGCTGCGCCGGATGCCGGTCCACTTCGAGGAGACCGTCTCCCCCTGGCGGCGCGCCATCCGCATCCCGGTGGCGCTCCTGGCCGCCGGTACCGTCGGCGTCGCCGTCTGGGTGGCCGCGGCCGCGCGGACCGCGGAACCCGCCGGGGCGGCCATGGTCAAGGAGGTCGAGGAGCACGGGTACAAGGACGTGGTCGCCACGATCCTCGTCGACCTGCGCGCCTGGGACACCCTGGGGGAGTCCGCGGTGCTGGCCGCCGCCGCGATCGGCGTCACCAGCCTCATCTACCTGCACCGCCGCAGCGACGGGCCGATGACCTCGGACGAGCTGAACGGCCGTACCGCCTGGTCGATCGCGGCCGAACACACCGCGCGGCTGCCGCAGGGCGACGAGGGGGCGCCCGAACGCGACTGGCTGGCGGCCGGGTCCACCCTCGCCCCCGAGCACCGTTCGATCGTCTTCGAGGTGGTGGCCCGGCTGCTCTTCCACCCGATCCTGATCCTCTCCGTCTACCTGCTGTTCTGCGCCGAGAACATGCCCGGCGGCGGCTTCGTCGCCGGACTCGTCGCCGGGGTCGCCCTCATCACCCGCTACCTGGCGGGCGGCCGCTTCGAACTGGCTCAGGCAGCGCCCCTGCAACCGGGGCTCTTCACCGGACTCGGCCTCTTCATCTCGACCGGGGTCGGGCTCCTCGGCCTGATCGACGGAACCGTTCTGCACGCCTTCACCTACCACGGCCACCTGCCGGTCTTCGGCGACTTCCACATGAGCACACCGATCCTGTTCGACTTCGGCGTGTACCTGCTGGTGCTCGGCGTCGTCCTGGACATCGTCCGGGCGCTCGGCGCCAAGATCGACCGGCAGATCGAACGCGCCGCCGGGGCGCTCACCGCGCCGGGCGGCGCCGAGGCGGGAGGGGACCCGCGATGACCGTCAGCGCCTCACTCCTCGTCACGGCCGTGGTGCTCTGCGCCGTGGGCGGCATCCTCATGCTGACCCGGCCGCTGACCCGGATCCTGCTCGGGGCCGTCATCCTGAGCAACGGGGTCAACCTGCTGATCCTGGCCTCCACGGGCACGGCCGGGGCCGCCCCGCTCCTCTACGGCGTCGACCTGCGCCGGGTCACCGACCCGCTGCCGCAGGCCATCGCCCTGACCGCGATCGTGATCACCCTCGGCACCACCGCCTTCCTGCTCGCCATGGCCTACCGCAGCCACCAGATCACCGGCACCGACGAGGTCCACGACGACCTGGAGGACCGCCGCGTCGTGCTCCGCGCCGAAGTGTTCTCCGAGCGCGCCCAGTTGCGCGAGGACTTCCGCTCGGGCGCCGAGCCCACCGCGGACGAACGCGAACGCTACCGGGAGGAGCGCCGCAGACTCCGCGACCGGCTCCGCGCCGACCGGGCCCGCCAGGCCCGCGGCCGCGACGCCTCCGGCGACCTCTGGCACGACGTCATCGGTGCCGACCCCGAGGACTACGAACGCGACGGCGACGCCAGGGCCGACGACCGCTACCCCCGAGACGAAAGAGGAGCCGCCGGATGAACGCGCTCGTCCCGCTTCCGGTGCTCCTGCCGCTCTGCGCCACCGGACTCAGCCTCACCTTCGGCACCCGGATGCAGCGCTTCCAGCGGTTCATCAGCGTCGCCGTGCTCACCGCCGTCCTGGCGCTCTCGGTCACCCTGATGATCGCCGCGGACCGGCAGGGGCCGCTCTCCGTCCACCTCGGCGACTTCGCCCCGCCGCTCGGCATCACCCTGGTCGCCGACCGGCTCTCCGGGCTGATGCTCACCGTCTCCTCGGCCGTCACGCTCTGCGTGCTGATCTACTCCCTCGGCCAGGGCATGACCGACCGGGACAAGGAGACCCCGCTGGCGGTCTTCCACCCGGCCTATCTGATCCTGGTCGCCGGAGTCTCCTGCACCTTCCTCGCGGGCGACCTCGTCAACCTCTTCGTCAGCTTCGAGATCATGCTGGTGGCCAGCTTCGTGCTGCTCACCCTCGGCGGCACCGGACCCCGCATGAGGGCCGGTTCCACCTACGTGATCATCTCGCTGTTCTCCTCGATGGTCTTCCTGATCGCCATCGCGATGACGTACGCGGCCCTGGGCACCGTGAACTTCGCCCAGCTCGCCGAGCGGCTCCCCGGACTCCCGCTCGGCGTGCAGACCCTGATCCAGGCGATGCTGATCACCGTCTTCGCGATCAAGGCCGCCGTCTTCCCGCTCGCCGCCTGGCTTCCCGACTCCTACCCGACGGCGCCCGCACCGGTCACCGCGGTCTTCGCCGGACTGCTCACCAAGGTCGGCGTCTACTGCATGATGCGGACCGAGACCCTGCTCTTCCCGGGCAACCGGATCGGCGACCTGCTGATGGCCGTGGCGCTGGCGTCGATGGTGATCGGCATCCTCGGAGCGGTCGCCCAGACCGACCTGAAACGGCTGCTCTCCTTCACCCTGATCAGCCACATCGGCTTCATGGTCTTCGGGATCGGCCTGGCCACCCGGGAGGCGTACGGCGGCGCCATCGTCTACGTCGTCCACCACATCACCGTCCAGACCACCCTGTTCCTGGTCGCCGGACTCATCGAGCGCCGGGGCGGCACCACCGAGCTGACCCGGCTCGGCGGCCTGGCCAAGGCCGCGCCGATACTGGCCCTGCTCTTCTTCGTCCCCGCGATGAACCTGGCCGGCATCCCGCCGCTCTCCGGCTTCATCGGCAAGCTCGGGCTGATGCGGGCGGGGGTCGCGGACGGCAGCGTCTGGGCCTGGGTCCTGGTCGCCGGATCGGTGGTCACCAGCCTGCTGACGCTGTACGTCACCGCGAAGGTGTGGAACCTGGCGTTCTGGCGGGCCGCGCCGCCCGGACAGGCCGCGGCGGGCACGGTCCTGGAGTCGGGCGACGACAGCGACGACGACACCGACGAGGGCCCCGACGGCGTGCCCGGCACCGGCGACGAGGGCATCGCGCCCCTGAACCCCCCGGCCGGCCGGACCGGCACCACCACGCTCCACGGGCGGGCGGTCACCACCACCAGCCGGCTGCCCCGGCCCATGATGGCGGCCACCGCGGCCACCGTCGCGCTGGCCCTGTCGTTCACGGTGTTCGCCGGACCGCTCACCGCCTTCACCGACCGCGCGGCCGTCGAACTGCTCCAGCGGACGCCCTACATCGAGGAGGTGCTGGGCCGGTGAGCCGATTCCTGCGGCTGTCGTTCCGCAACGCCGACCTGCCGCCGCTGAGCTGCCGGGTCGGCCGCGGCGGCCGGGTACTGGACCTGCCGTTGATCGCCTGGCTCACCCTCATCTGGGTGCTGCTCTGGTCGACCTTCAACCTGGCCAACATCATCACGGGCGTGGTCGTCGCCTCCGCCGTCTGTCTGGCGTTCCCGCTGCCGCCGGTCGACCTCGGCCTGCGGCTCCACCCCTGGGGCATCGTCCGGCTCGCCGGATATCTCCTCTACGACATGTACACCTCCGGTGTGAAGGTCACCCGGCAGATCTTCGCCGGCACTCCGCACCGGGCCGCCGTCATCGGCGTACCGCTGCGCTGCCGCAGCGATCTGATGCTCGCCGCCGTCGCCGTGGCCGTCTCCAACGTCCCCGGCGGCTCCGTCATCGAGATGCGCCGGGCCACCGCCACCGTCTTCCTGCACGTCCTGGACGCGGACCGGCCCGAGGAACTCGAAGCGGCCCGGCGGCAGGTCTGGCGGCTGGAGGAACTGACCGTACGGGCCTTCGGCACCGCCGACGAGATCGCCCGGGTCGCCGAACCGCCCCCACCGCCGCAGCTCACCGCCGGAAGGCCCGCCCCATGAGCGTCCTCGAACAGATCGACCGGGTCCTGCTGACCGCCGCCATCGTCCTGGTCCTGGCGGCCGGGCTCCTGCTGCTGGTGCGGGTCTGGCGCGGCCCCTCCATGCTCGACCGGGCGATCTCGCTGGACGTCATCGCCGCGCTGATCATCGCGGGGCTCGGCGCCAAGTCCGCCGTGGCGCTGGACTCGTTCTACTTCCCGATCATGCTGGTGCTGGCCTTCCTCGGCTTCACCGGCTCGGTGGGCATCGCCCGCTTCATCGCCGTGCGCGACCGGCCCCAGGCCATCACGGCTCCACCCCCCGGCACCGCCACCGGCGAGACCACAAAGGACCCGAAGTGACCGTCTGGCTCCAGATCCTCGACACGTTCGGCGCCCTCCTGGTCCTGATCGGCGCCGCGATCTCCCTGCTCGGGGTGATCGGCATGCTGCGGCTGCCCGATGTGCTCTCCCGCAGCCACGCCGCGACCAAGCCGCAGACCCTCGGCATGCTCCTGGTGCTGGCCGGGGTCGCGCTGCGGCTGCGCAGCGGGATGGACCTGGCGACCCTCGCGCTCATCGGCTTCTTCCAGATGCTCACCGGCCCGGTCGCCTCCCACCTCGTGGCCCGCTCCGCGTACCGCACCGGGCAGGTCGACCACGACGAACTGCTCTTCGACGAACTCGACGAGCAGCTGACCGACACCAAGTGACGGGCGGTCAAAGACCATACGGCCCCCGGGTCCGCGTGCCATGATGCGGGCACTGCCGGACGCTGGGGGGCGTATGGAAAGCACGGGCACGGTGCTGCGCGAACTGCGCGGCGCACAGAAGAGCGCCAAGGGCGTGTCGCTCTACTCGCGGTACGTGAACCGGCCCGCCGGCCGGGTGCTCGCGGCCGGGGCCTACCGAGCGGGACTGACGCCCAATCAGGTCACGCTGGTCAGTGCGGCGTTCACCTACGGGGCGGTCGCGGCCCTCGCGCTCGTCGAGCCGTCCTGGATGCTCGCGGTCACGGTCTACGCCGCACTCGCGGTCGGCTTCGCCTTCGACTCCGCCGACGGGCAGCTCGCCCGGCTCACCGGCAGGGGCGGGCCCGACGGGGAGTGGCTGGACCATGTGGTGGACTGCGGGAAGCTCGTCCTCCTCCACGCCGCGGTCCTGATCTCCTTCTACCGGTTCGGGGAACTGCCCTCCGACGTCTGGCTGTTGCTGCCGCTCGGCTTCCAGCTCGCCGCCGTGCTCACCTTCTGCGCCGGGCTGCTGCGGGACCAGCTGGGAAAGGCGGCGGCGAACGCCCGGGGGCCCGCCTGGGCGGCGCCGGACCCGGCCGCGCCGGTCTCCCGGGTGCGGGCCGTGGCACTGCTGCCCGCCGACTACGGGGTGTTCTGCCTGGTGTTCCTGCTGCTCGGCGCACCCGGGGCCTTCCGCGCCGGGTACGCCGTGCTGGCCGCGGTGCACACCCTGTTCCTGGCGGCCTTCCTGGCCAAGTGGTTCAGGGAGCTGACAGCGCTCCGGGCGGACTGACCAGGACGTCCAGCGCGCGCCGCAGCTGGGTGCTGGAGGTGTGCACGGTGTACGGGAAGTAGACGACCTCCACGCCCACTTCGGCGAAGTCGCGCTCCAGCTTCTCGCCCTTGTCCGTCCCCCGCCAGTCGTCGCCCTTGAAGATCACGTCGAACCGGACCTGCTGCCAGGTCTCCACCTTGTCCGGCACGGTCTCCACGAACGCGGCGTCCACGAACCGCACGCTGCGGACGATCTCCAGCCGTTCGCGCAACGGGATGACCGGCCGGTGGCCCTTGGCCAGGGCGGCCATCTCGTCCGAGACGACCCCCGCGACCAGGTAGTCGCACTGGCTGCGGGCATGCCGAAGGATGTTCAGATGCCCGACGTGGAACAGGTCGTACACCCCGGGCGCGTACCCCACCCTGTGCTGCACCATCCGTATCTCTCCCCCCACGGTGAACGTGATCCGGTGATGTCCCGACGACCTTACTGTGGAGAACACCTGTGCAAGCCGTGAACGGATAAGCTCGGCAGGGCTGTTGCCCGGTGGGAGCAGCGGCAGTCGTGGGGGGAAGGCGATCGTCCGATGTCCGATGTCGTAAGGCCCAGGCCGCTCAGGGGCCGCCGCCTTCTGGTGGTGTCGACCAACTACGCCCCGGAGGTCACGGGCATCGGCCCGTACGCCACCCAACTCGCCGAGCACTGGGCCCGGTCGGGCGCCCGGGTCAGGGTCCTGGCCGGGATGCCGCACTACCCCTCCTGGCAGGTGGGGGAGGGCTACCGGGGCGTGTGGCGGACCGTGGAGATACGCGGCGGCGTCGGCGTCCATCGCCGCCGCCACTATGTGCCGACCCGTCAGACCGCGCTGCGGCGGGCCGCGTTCGAGGCGAGCGTGCTGGCCTCCGGGCTCCTCGCCCCCCCGCCCGGACGGCCCGACGCGGTGGTCGCGCAGATGCCCAGCCTCGCGGGCGGGGTCATCGGAGCGCGCCTCGCCCGCCGCCACCAGGTGCCCTATCTCCCCGTGGTCCAGGACCTGATGGGCGCGGCGGCCGCGCAGAGCGGCATCCGGGGCGGGGGCCGGGCCGCCGCCGTCGCCGCGGCCGCCGAGCGGTACGCGCTACGCGGGGCCGCCTTGGTCGGCGTGATCCACGAGAGCTTCGTCCCCGGGGTCACCGCCCTCGGCGTCGACCCCGGCCGCATCCGGATCGTCCCCAACTGGACGCACGTGCAGGGGCCCACCGCGGAGCGGTCCGCCACCCGGGCCCGGCTCGGCTGGGACCCGGACACCCCCGTCCTGCTGCACTCCGGCAACATGGGCCTCAAGCAGGGGCTGGAGGTGCTCATCGACACCGCCCGGCTGGCCGGGGACGTGCGCGTCGTCCTGATGGGTGACGGCAACCAGCGCGACGCCCTGCGCGCCCGCGCCGAGGGGCTGCCCAACGTGGAGTTCCTGGCGCCCGCGAGCGCCGGGGAGTTCCCCGACGTGCTCGCCGCCGCCGACGTCCTGGCGGTCACCCAGCGGGCCTCGGTCCTCGACATGAGCGTCCCCTCCAAACTCACCTCCTACTTCGTCTCCGGGCGGCCCGTGGTCGCCTCCGTCGCCGACGAGGGCGGCACCGCCGACGAGGTCCGGCGCTCCGGCGCCGGGGTCCTCGTCGCCCCCGAGGCCCCCGAGGCCCTGCTGGCGGCCGTACGGAAACTCGCCGCCGACCCCGCCGCCGCCGACGCCCTCGGGGCGGAGGGGCCGCGGTACGTCGCACGCCACCTGAGCCGGGAGGCGGGACTCGCCCGCTTCGACGACCTGCTCGCCGAGGTCCTGCGGGACGGACAGGGGAGCCTTCGCCGATGACCTCCGTGAACCGGGTCCCGGACGACCAGGACGAACCGGCCCTCCTGCGCGACCAGTTCCGCCAACTCCTGCGCTACCGCTCACTGCTGGCCGCCGGCGTGGTCGTCGGACTGCTCGGCGGCGGCTATCTCGCGCTCGGCGGCGAGGAGACCTGGACCGCCACCGGCGAGGTCCAGGTCCGGTCCGCGATCGCCGACCCCTTCGCCGCCGGAGCCACCGCCGACAAGGGCATCAACATCGGCTCCGAGCGCCAGACCGCCGTCAGCGACACCGTCGGCACACTCGCCGCGGCCACCCTCCTCAAGGCGGGCGACGACGTCACCGCCCGCACCCTGCTCGCCGGACTCCAGGTCACCAACCCGCCCAACACCCTCACCCTGCGCTTCTCCTACACCGGCGCCACCCCCGAGCAGTCCCGGGCCCGCGCCGAGGCCCTCGCGGGCGCCTATCTGACCCACCGCAAGGCGCGCACCGAGGAAAGCATCGAGAACATGGCGGGCGGCTACCGGGCCCAGCTGAAACCCCTGGAGGAGAAGCGCGACCAACTGGAGGAACAGGCCGGATTCGGCGCGGCCGACGACGTCACCAGCGCCCGCGCCAACCTCATCGTCTCCATCTCCGAGCTGAGCCGGAAGATCTCCGAGCTGAAGGCCCTGGACACCACCCCCGGCTACCTCAACAAGAAGCCGGTCGCCCCGACCACGCCCACCGGCGCGGGCCTGCCCCTGCTGCTCGGGCTCGGCGGCGTCGTCGGCCTGGCGCTGGGGCTGCTGCTGTCCTGGGTGCGGCTCGTCTTCGACCCCGCCGTACGCTCCGACCGCGAGCTCGTCCGCTCCCTCGGCGCGCCGCTGCTGGGCACCCTGCCCCGGGAGCGCGTGGCGCCGGACGGGCTGCTCGCCATCGGCCGGGGCGGCTCCCGGCTCGCCGAGGAGTACCGCGCGGTCGCCTTCCGGCTCGCCTACGACCCCTCGTTCGCCGAGAGCCGCCGCCTCCTGGTCACCGCCCCGCGCGGGGACAACGCGGCGGCCGCCGCGGCCGCCGCCAACCTCGCCGCCGCCTTCGCCGAGATGGGCCGGGACGTCCTGCTCGTCGAGGCCGACCTGCGCACCCCGGGCCTCGCCGGAGAACTCACGCGGGCCGACCACGGGACACGCGCCCCGCGCTGGGCGGAGAAGGACGGCGACGGCGACGGCGGCTGGCCCGCCACGAGCCGCGTGACCGTGGACGTCCCCGGCTCCGGGGCCTTCACCCTGATCCCCGGCGCCACCGTTGACAACGTCCCGCGCGCCCTCACCTCCCCGCCCGTCGGCCGCCTCGTCGCCGAGGCCGACCACCCCGGCACCGTCGTCATCGTGCTCGCCCCGCCGGTCCTCTCCTACGCGGACGCGGTGGCCCTCGTCGACCGGGTCACCGGCGTCATGATCGTGTGCGATCCGCGTGAGGTGCACCGCGGCGACCTGGAGCGCATCCGCGAGATCATCAGCGCCTCCGGCGGCTCCGTCCTCGGCGCGCTGCTCCACCCCTCCCGGCGACGGCTGCGCCACGCCGGGCGCTCGAAGTCCGCCCGCCGCCCCGGTGGGGGCCCGCCCGCCCCCACCGCCGGACCGGACACCTCCGGGACCACCGGCGACCCCACCGAGACCCTCGGGCTGCGCGCCCTGCCCCTCCCGGCCTCCCGCCGGTGAGAGCCCGCACCGCCGTCCTGTGCTCGGTCGCCGACCAGGGCGTGGCGGCGCTCACCAACATCCTGGTGCTCGTCGCCGCAGCCCGGCTCTCCACCCTCGCCGACTTCGCCCGCTTCTCCGCGGTCTACCTGGTCTTCACCGTGCTGCTCGGCGTCTCGGGGGCGTACACCGGGCAGCCCCTCGTCCTCAGGCGCGGGGCGGGGGAGGAGATCCGGGGCGCCTGCCGCTCGGCCGTGACCTTCACGGTGCTCGCCGCCGCCGTGCTCGGCGCGGCGCTGGCCGCCGTCTGCGCCCTCGTCCCGGGCGAGGCGTCCCGGGCCCTGCTGATGCTCGGCCTGGTCCTTCCGGTGGTGCTGGGCCAGGACGCCGTACGGTACGCCTTCTCCACCCTCCAGCGGCCCCATCTCGCCCTGCTGTCGGACCTGTTGCGGCTGGTCTGTGTGCTGGGGGTCCTCGCCGCGCAGGACCACGGGGCGTCCCCGGCCCGGCTGATCGCCGTCTGGGGGCTGTCCGCCCTGCCCGCCCTGCTGCTCTCGGCCCTCCTGCTGCACCGCGTCACCGCCGGAGCCCCCCTCGCGCTGCGCCCGCTGCTGCGCCGCGGCCATCTCGGGCAGCGCTTCACCGTCGAGTTCGGCGTCGGCAACGCGAGTGGCCAGCTCTCCGTCCTCGGCCTCGGCGCGGTCGGCAACCCGCTGCTGGTGGGGGCGCTGCGCGGGGCAACCACCCTCTTCGGGCCGCTGAACGTGCTGTTCACCTCCGCCACCTCCTTCGGCCCCCCGATCCTCGGGCGCATCGGCGACGAACGGCGCCGGGTCCGGGCCACCGCCGCCCTCGCCGCCGTCCTCGCCGCGACCGCCGTGCTCTGGGCCACCGCACTGGCCCTGCTGCCCGACCGCGCCGGACGCCAACTCCTCGGCGAAACCTGGCCGGTGGCCGCCGGTCTGCTCCCGGCGACCGGCAGCCAGTACGCGGCGATGGCGGTCGGCACCTGCGGGCTGCTCGCCCTGCGGATGCTCGACCCGCGCACCACGCTCGCCATCCAGGTGGTCTTCTCGCTCGCCGCCGTGGCGTTCCTCGTCGGCGGATACGCCGTGGGCGGCGTCCTCGGGGCCGCCTGGGGGCTGTTCCTCGGCTCGCTCGGCAAGGCCGTCGTCACCTGGGTCCGGGTGGCCCGGCTGCGCCGCCGGACTGCCGCACCCGGCCGGGGCGTCAGCGCCGACGCCCTGCCCGCCGCTCCCTGAACGTGGTGATCGCCAGCAGACACAGCGCGGCGATCGCCAGCTTCCCCGCCGCCTGGAGGAGCGGACCGCGCAGCAGGATGAAGGTGTATCCGGCGATCAGCGGCGCGGCGATGGCCAGCACACTCCCGGGGCCCGGCCCCGCCCGGGTCACGGCCAGGGCGTAGCGGCGGTCGGTGCGGGCCGACGCGTAACCGATCAGCGCCATCCCGCCGATCATCCCGGACCCCCCGAGGTCGACCCACAATTCCGTCCACACCGGGGCCGACAGGTTGGTCATCCGCAGCCCCATCCACTGCCCGACCCGCACCCCGGTGTCCTCAGGCTTCCCGCTCCACACCGCGCGCGGCACGAAGAACAGTGCTGAGCCCGTCAGTTGGCGGCCGAAGGTGTGGCCCCGGGTGTCGACCCAGGAGACGCTGTTGGCGAACATCACCATCTGGTCGTAGTCCTTGGTCACCAGCGGCTCGAAGACCGAGGCCGACTGCACGGCCCGCTGCCCCCCTTCCTCGTACCGGAACCTGTCCGCGTACGGGAACAGCACCAGCGCCCCCACCACACCCGTCGTCAGCACCGCCCGGTAGACCGCCGCGCTGCTGGGGAACGTGGCGAACACGAACGCCACCACCACCGTCAGGAACCAGTAACGGGCGTTGGAGACCGGGTTGTTCACCACCAGGTTCAGCCCCGCCAGCGCCATCCACACCAGCATCGTCGACGGAGTGCGCCGGGCCCGGCGGGAGGTGGCCAGGCGCCGGGTGTAAAAGAGCAGCGCCAGCAGCGCCGGGACCTGGCCGAAGCCCTTGAGGAACGCGGAGCCCACGTTGGAGCCCTGCGCGGCGACCCCGCTCGCCGCGACCGTCTCGTTGATCTCCTGGCGGCTGGAGAAGAAGACCGCGGGCCCGCCCAGCTTCATCACGTAGAACGCGCTCGCCGCGAACGCCAGCAGCACCAGCAGCCGCAGCCGCACCGGATGCGCCACGGCGGGCCCGCCGCCCGTGCCCCGCGCCGAGGGAGCCCGGCGGCGCAGGGGGCGCCGTGAGGCCAGCAGCGCCCCCAGATCGTAGGCGGCGCACCCCACCAGGACCATCGCGATGGCCGTGACCAGGTCCTGGCGCGGCCCCACCATAGGCGTCGGCGTCTGCCCGATCACCACCTGGGCGAACGGCGCCACGCCCATCGCGATGTACACGAACATCCAGAAGACACCCTGGAGCAGCCGCCGCCGGGTGGAGAGGATCATCGTCGCGAGCCGGGCCCCCGCGTAGCAGGTCAGCACCAGCTGGAGCCAGTAGGCGGTGTCCCGGACCCCGTCGCCGGGCTGGGCGGCGATCACCGCGGGCAGGAAGCAGACCAGGCCCAGGGTGAGCGGCACGGACAGCGCCCGCGACAGCATGGACCAGGCGATCGGCCGCTCGGGCGGCAGCGGGGGGCCGCCCGGGGCCCCGGGCAGTCCCGGGCCCCTCTCCGGAGCGGAAGCCTCGTCCGCCGCCCGCCCCCGCGCCGACGTGTGCACCGACGTCATGCGCTCCCCCCGGGGGTCAGTGAACCGCTGGACACTCTAACGAATCGGCCCCTGCGCGGAGGGCCGATGACTACGCTGTGAACACGTGGCCATGGTCGAGGGGAACTCTGGTGAAAATCCTGCACGTTGTCACACTCCACACTCCGGACCACGCGTTCGGCGGACCGACCCGGGTGGCGTTCAACCTCTCGAAGGTCCAGCGGGCCCATGGAGACGACGCGCGGGTCATGGCGCTCGGTGACGGCTTCCCCGGCGGCCAACTGCCTCGCCGGGTCGAGGGAGTTCCGGTCCATCTCTTCCAGGCCCGGCACCTGCTCCCGGTGTTCGAGGTCAGCGGGATCACCTCCGCCGCCCTCCTGCGCACCGCGCACCGCATGATGCGCGGCGCCGACCTCGTCCACGTCCATCTGATGCGCGATCTGGTGACCCTGCCCGCCGCGCTCCTCGCGCTCGCCACCCGGACGCCCCTGGTCGTCCAGACCCACGGGATGATCGACCCCACCGAGAAGAAGGCCGCCCAGCTCACCGACGTCCTCGGGGTGCGCAGGGTGCTGCGCCAGGCCGACGCCGTGCTGCATCTGACCGAGATGGAGCGGCTCGACGTGAACGCCGTGGCCGCGCCCGTCCCGCTCACCCGCACCGTACGGCTGGTCAACGGGGTCCGCCCGCAGGAGCGCAAGCCCGCCCGCGAACCCGGCCGCCCGCCCACCGTGCTGTACCTGGCCCGGATCCAGGAGCGCAAGCGGCCTGAGGACTTCGTCGCCGCGATGCCGCACGTCCTCGCCCGCCACCCGGACGCCCGCTTCGTCCTGGCCGGTCCGGACACCGGGGCGCTGGCCGGCACCCTCGCCCTGGCCCGCGAGCTGGGGGTGGCCGCCGCGCTGGACCATGTGGGGCCCCTGGAGCACGACGAGGTGCTGGCCGCCGACCGCGAGGCCGATGTGTACGTGCTGCCCGCGATCGAGGAGCCGTTCCCGGTCTCCGTGCTGGAGGCGATGTCCGTCGGCACCCCGGTCGTCATCACCCGCACCTGCGGGCAGGCCCCCGACGTGGCGGCGGCCGGTTCGGGCCGGGTCATCGACAGCCGGGTCGGCGAGGACGCGTCCAACGCCCGCAAGGTCGCCGACGCGATCCTGGAGCTGCTGGAGCCGGAGGCCGCCGAGCAGGCGGGCAAGGCCGCCTGGGAGCTGGTCAACGAGCAGTTCACGATCGAGGCCGTCACCGCCACCCTCCGGCGGACCTACGAGGACGTGGTCCGCCGGAGGCGCGGATGAGCGCCGCACCGGTCACCGCGGGGGCTTCTCCCGTGACTTGAGCGCGATCTGCCAGCGGTAGAAGCTCATGGCCAGGGCGAAGTCGAAGCCCGCCCGGCCGTCCAGGAAGCCCCGCCGGTAGAGGTACATGTACGCGAAGGACACCACCGGCTTGAACGGCGCCTTGTGGAACAACTGCCCCTGGCGCGACTTGACCTGACGCACCTGCTCCTTCACCTCGGGGTGGTGCTCCAGCCACGCCTCCCAGTCCGAGTAGCGGTTGTGCCGCTCGAACCAGGCGGTGACCGGGTCGAGATCCTGGTGCTCGATGGGGTGGGTGAGGGCCCCCACGCTCGCCGCGACCGGCTGGTAGTGCCCCTCCACCTCCCCGATCCCCGGCGCGTCCAGGTCCCCGACCTCCGGGTAGCGGCAGCGGGTCCGGTCGGTCAACGACCTTTTACGGATGGTGTATCCGTGCCGCAGCCGCTTCCCGGAGAACCAGTAGCCGAGCGGGATGTCGTAGGCGGCGGGCTTCGGCGCCGCCGGGTCCCGGAAGGTCTCGCGCAGTTCGGCCAGCAGGCCGGGGCTGAGCCGCTCGTCGCCGTCGAGCAGCAGGATCCAGTCCAGGTCGGTACGGACGTTCTCCAGGCACCACTGCTTCTTGCGGGGATGGCCCCCGTCCCAGGTGTAGGAGACCACCTCGGCCCCGCACTCCTCGGCGATCTTCGCGGTGTCGTCGGTGCTGTGGGAGTCCACCACCACGACCGCCTCGAAGTGGCCGAGCACCGATCGCACCGCCTCCGCGATGTTCAGGCCCTCGTTCTTCGTGGGGATCGCCACGGCTATCGGCAGCCGCTCGGCACCTGCGGTCATCCCTTGGCTCCTTCGGGCAGCCAGGCGTAGCAGCCTGTGGAGGTGAACGTCCGGGCGGAGGCGGGGACGGTGATCGTGCGGGACTTCCCGGTGGTGGAGGAGCCCTGCGCCAGCTCCTTGCCCCCGGCCCCGGTGATCTGCCAGGAGCAGTCCGTGGTGGGGGAGGCCGAGCGGTAGGTGCCCGGCCTCAGCCGCTCGCCGGAGTGCTTGCCGTCCGGGTAGCCGTACGCCGCCTCGTCGACGAGGTCCTGGTGCTGGGTGCAGAGCCCGGCGACCGCGTCCGCCGCGTCCGGGATCTCGCCGGTCACGATCGCGCCGACCGCGGTGTCCCGGTCGGCCCTGACGAGGTAGCGCAGCTTGTCGCAGGTCTCCTGACCGGTCTGGAGCACGGCGGCCGGGTCCATGCCCCGGGGTACCCGGTCCTTCAGATACTCCTTCTGCTTCCGGGTGAACGTGCCCGTCGCCGGGGTGATCTCGTCGGCGGGGGTCCTCGGGCCGTCGGCTGCGTCGGAGGTACCGGCCGGACCGGCGTCCACCGGCTCCCCGGCCGCAGGGGTGGCGGGCGGGGTGGCCGTGGCGGCGTTCGGACCGGGGGCGGCGGGCCCGGAGGCCGCGGGGCGCTCGGCGCCCGCGGCCCGCGGGTTCGTCCCGTCCGCGGAGGAGCCGCAGGCGGCCAGCGCCGCCGCCGTCAGGACGACGGCGGCGCAGGCCAGGAACGGGTTTCTCATCGGTCAGCCGTTCCTCAGGGCGTAGTGCGCGCTGATCTGCGAAGCGCTCAGCGCGGTCGGGTAGACGGCCGTCTCGTCGATCCGGCCCTCGAAGAAGTTGCTGGTCGGACGGTTCGGCCAGCCGGCCAGATTGTCCCCGCCGACCCGCCAGTAGCCCGGCTGGCTCTCGTTGCCGGAGACCAGGATGTTGGAGGCGCGCAGCTGCCCGTCCACGTACAGCGCCATGCCCTGCCCCAGAGGGCCCTGGGTGGCGACGACGTGGTGCCACTGACCGTCGTTGTACGCCCCCGGGGTGGCGATGGTACGGGCCCCGCCGCTCTGCACGCCGAAGACCAGCCGCCCGTCGTTGCGCAGGTAGATGTGCTTGTCGTGCCGGGTGCTGTTCTGCTGGGTGAGATTGCCGAAGCCGACGATCTTCCCGCCCCGGGTGGTGGTGGTCCTGATCCAGGTCTCGATGGTGAACCGGGCCGGCTGCGGGTGCTGGCGGTTGCTGTAGACGTACTCGTCGGTGCCGTTGAGCCCGATGGCCGTCGAGGGCCCGGAGACCGCCGCCGGGGTCTGCCGGTAGGCGGGGCCGTTGCGCATGAAGCCGTTGTTGAGGTTGCGGCTGCTGTCGTGCGCGAAGGTGGAGGTCCCCTCGTCGTAGCGCCAGTAGAGACTCGCCCCGTCGGCCCTGACCCGCGCGGGGTACGCCTCGGTGGTGCTCGCCACGGTGGCCGACTGGGCGGGGGACTTGGCGCTGGTGTTGACGCCGTCGCTCGCGGTGATCCGGTAGGAGTGCGTCTCGCCCGGGGCGACGTCGGTGTCCGTCCAGGTCAGTTGCGGCCGGTCCCAGAAGACCGAGTAACCGGTCGTGGTGTGGACCGGGGTGGAGGAGCCGTCCTTGTAGATCCGGTAGGTCAGCTCACCGTCGTCGGTGTCGAAGCTGGTCTGCCAGTTCACGTCGATCCGTCCCGGGGTCAGCGTCGACAGGCTGACGTTGGGCACCCAGGGCGCCCCGGTGTCCGGCCCGTCCGCGAACCGGGTCAGACCCTGCTGGGGTCTGCTGTTGACCGTGGTGAACTCCCCGCCCACCCACAGGTAGTGGCGCCCGCCGCTGCCCGTCTGGGTCATCACGCGGGGTCCGACCGGCTCACCGATGCCGTCGTTGGTGTCCGGGAACCACGGCAGCAGCTTCGGGTCGTCGACCGACTGGGCCAGCAGATGCTTGCGCGGCTGGTCCGGGAAGGCCCCCATGCTGGCGCAGTCGTGCGCGTGGCTGCCGCTGTACAGCACCCCGGAGTACACCGCGACCGCCTGGGTCGCACCCAGGCAGGTGTCCCGCCAGCGCTGCTGGAAGTCGCTGAGGTCCAGGGCGATGCGCCCGTCGAACACCCCGCCGCCGGTGCCCTCGTTGGCGGTGTAGAAGCCGCTCGCGTCCGTGGTGATGTCCTGCACCGTGGAGTTGTCGTGGATGAACCCCGGGTAGGACGTGGTGAGCTGCCCGGTGGTGGGGTTCACCACGGCCAGGGCGTGGGTGCTGGTGCCGTTGATCCGGAAGAAGTCCCCGCCCAGCAGCACGTTCCGGCCGTCCGGGGTCAGCTCGACGGCCCGGCCCACCTCGTCCGCGTCGGCGGTGAACGGCAGCAGCGAGGCGTTCGCCCGGGAGACCGCGGCGAAGTGGCCGCGGGGCTGCCCGCCGACGGTGGTGAAGTCGCCGCCCAGATACACCGTGTCGTCGGTGACGGCGAGCGCCCGTACGGTCGCCGAGACGCCGGTCTTGAAGCTGGTGCGGACCGTGCAGGTCCTGGTGTCGATGGCCGCGATGTTGCTCACCCCGACGCCGTTGACCGCGCCGAACTGGCCGCCCGCGTACAGGGTGTCCCCGTCCGGGGACAGCGCCAGGGACCGGACGGTGGCGGTCCCCGACGAGACCGTGAACGACAGGGAGCAGTCGGTGGGAGCCCCGGTCGCCGCGTCGAAGGCGGCGAAGTTCACCGCGGGCTGTTCGCCGGTGCCGGGCGCGGCCGAGGGGGGCCGCAGGGTGGAGAAGGTGCCGCCCGCGTAGACGACGCCGTCGCCCGCGGCCATCGCCCAGACGATCCCGTTGGTCTGCCAGGTGGTGAGGTCGTCCGCGGTGATCGCGACCGGTGGTGTCAGCGCCGCCGCCGGGGATGCCCCCACCGCGGTCGCGGACAGGGCTCCGGCCAGCAGGCCGAGAGCGGCGGTGGCGGCCCGCACACGGCCGCGCCCCCCGCTCCCTGGCCCCGTACTTCCGTTCATCATTCAGCTCCGAAGGTGAGATTCGAGCTGCGGCCCGGGGGCCGCGGATGCTGCCTCGCCCGGTCTGCGGCGCGGACGGGGTGTCCGGTCGCCGCCGGGGGCGAGTGAGGAGGCGGAGCCGAGGGCCCCGCCCGGTGCCGGCGCGATGAGCTCCACCGCGTGATCGGTGGAGACGGCGGTTGCGCCGGTGGTGCCGCCCGGCCCGGACGCGTTGAGCGCCGGCCGGGAGTCGTGAGGGACGGCGGGCCCGCCGCGGGCGCCGGTCACCGGCACCCCGCGGTCGCCGTCCGTGGGACCCGCGGGCGGGTCCGGGAGCGGGCGCACGGGGCGGCGGGCCGGTCCGCCCGTCACCCGGGGGCCGGTGGACGCCGGGCGTCCGGGGCGGCCCGGGGCCCTCATCGGTCCACCCGGACGGCGGCCCCGGACAGCTGGTCCCCCAGCAGGCGGATGTCCGCGTCCACCATGATCCGGGCCAGCTCCCGCGACCTGACCTCGGGCTTCCAGCCCAGCCGCTCCTCGGCCTTGGAGGCGTCGCCGATCAACGCGTCGACCTCGCTGGGCCGTTCGTACTTCGGGTCGTAGCGGACGTGCTCGGTCCAGTCGAGCCCCGCGTGCTCGAAGGCGAACTCCAGGAACTGCCGGACGCTGACGCCCTCGCCGGTGGCGACCACGTAGTCGTCGGGGGCGTCGCACTGGAGCATCCGCCACATGGCGTCCACGTACTCCGGGGCGTAGCCCCAGTCCCGGACCGCGTCCAGGTTGCCCAGGTGCAGCCGGTCCTGGAGCCCGGCCCTGATCCGGGCGACGCCCCGGGTGATCTTCCGGGTCACGAAGGTCTCGCCCCGGCGCGGCGACTCGTGGTTGAACAGGATCCCGTTCACCGCGAACATGCCATACGCCTCGCGGTAGTTGACCGTCGCCCAGTACGAGTAGACCTTCGCCACGCTGTACGGGCTGCGCGGGTGGAAGGGGGTCTTCTCGTTCTGCGGCGGCGGGCTGGCGCCGAACATCTCCGAGGACGAGGCCTGGTAGATCCGCGTCCGGACCCCGCTGGCCCGCACCGCCTCCAGGAGCCGGACGGTGCCGAGCCCGGTGACGTCACCGGTGTACAGCGGGGCGTCGAAGGAGACCCGCACATGGGACTGCGCGCCCAGGTTGTAGACCTCGTCGGGCTGGATGTCACGCAACAGGTTCACCAGCGCGACCCCGTCGGACAGGTCCGCGTGGTGCAGCACGAAGGAGCGCTCCGGTTCCTCGGGGCCCTGGTAGATGTGGTCGATGCGCTCGGTGTTGAAGCTTGAGGAGCGGCGTATCAGCCCGTGCACCGTGTATCCCTTGCCGAGCAACAACTCGGCGAGATACGAGCCGTCCTGGCCGGTCACCCCGGTGATGAGCGCGGTCTTCGCCACGGTTCCCCCTTCTCTGCGATCGCCTGCGCGGCGTATCGTCCACCGACATATCGGAATTCGAGCGTTCTGCGGCAAAACATCACCGCAGTCCCTTGCTGCTGGCACAATCCGAGCCATGACGAGCGAACTCCCCGTCCCTCCACGGGAATCCGACCGCCCCCTGCTACGCCCCGGCTCCCGCGTATTCGTCGCGGGACACCGGGGGCTGGTCGGTTCGGCGGTGGCCCGCCGCCTCGCCGACGACGGCCACCAGGTGCTCACCCGTGACCGTGACCTCCTCGACCTGCGCGACGCCGCGCGGACCGAGACGTATCTGCGGGAGATCCGTCCGGACGCGGTGGTGCTGGCCGCCGCCAAGGTCGGCGGGATCATGGCCAACAGCACCTACCCGGTGCAGTTCCTGGAGGACAACCTGCGCATCCAGCTGAGCGTGATCGCCGGTGCGCACGCCGCCGGGACACGACGGCTGCTCTTCCTCGGCTCCTCGTGCATCTACCCCCGGCTCGCGCCCCAGCCGATCCGTGAGGAGTCGCTGCTCACCGGTGAGCTGGAGCCCACCAACGAGGCGTACGCCCTGGCCAAGATCGCCGGAATCGTCCAGACCCAGTCCTACCGGCGGCAGTACGGCGTCTCCTACATCAGCGCCATGCCCACCAATCTCTACGGCCCCGGCGACAACTTCGACCTGGAGACCTCGCACGTCCTGCCCGCACTGATCCGCCGCTTCCACGAGGCGCAGCGGGACGGGGCGAGCGAGGTGACCCTGTGGGGTTCCGGCTCCCCGCGCCGCGAATTCCTCCACGTCGACGACCTCGCCGCCGCCTGCGTACGCCTGCTGGAGGCCTACGACGGCGACGAACCCGTCAACATCGGCTGCGGGGAGGACCTCACCATCCGCGAACTCGCCGAGATCATCGCAGAGGTGACGGGCTATCAGGGCAGGATCGGCTGGGACGTCTCGAAGCCCGACGGGACCCCGCGCAAGCTGCTCGACGTGACCCGCCTGACCTCCCTCGGCTTCACCCCGCGCATCCCGCTGCGCGACGGCATCGCCCGCACCTACGCCTGGTGGCTCGGTCAACTGCCGCCCTCGATCTGACCGTTCGTCGCCGCGCGCACCATGGCGCGCCGGGGCTCCTCGCATCCCTGCGCCCACCGCCCTCAGTACGCCCCGCGGCCGTCGGTGACGGCGCGCACCGTACGGGCGAGGAGCCCCATGTCCGTGGCCACCGACCAGTTGTCCACGTACCACAGGTCCAGCGAGACGGTCTCCTGCCAGGACAGGTCCGACCGCCCGCTGACCTGCCACAGCCCGGTCAGCCCCGGCTTCACGGCGAGCCTGCGGTGCTCCCGCTCGTCGTAGCGCGAGGCCTCCTCGGGCAGCGGCGGGCGCGGGCCCACCAGGGACATGTGCCCGAGCAGCACATTGAGCAGCTGGGGGAGTTCGTCGACGGACGTGCGCCGCAGCGCCCGGCCGATCCGGGTCACCCGGGGGTCGCCCCGGATCTTGAAGAGCGGGCCGTCGGCCTCGTTGGCCGCGGCGAGCCGCGCCTTGCGGTGCTCCGCGTCCGCCACCATCGTGCGGAACTTCCACATGGTGAAGGGCCGGTTGTGCCGCCCCTGCCTGATCTGCCGGTGGAAGACCGGGCCCGGTGAGGACAGCCGGACGCCCAGCGCCACGGCCAGGAACAACGGGGTCAGGAACACCAGCCCGAACAGCGCCCCCGCCCGGTCCAGCGCCGCCTTGGCGGCGGCCTGCGCGCCACCGCGCAGCGGCGGGGCGACGTGCAGCAGGGTCAGCCCGGCCACGGTGTCCGGCCGCACCCGCTCCGCCGCCACCCCGGAGAGCTCGGAGAGCACGCACAGGGCGACGCCCCGGTCGTGCAGCCCCCAGCCGACCCGGCGCAGGCGGTCACCCGTGAGCCGCGGCCCGGGAGCCACCAGCACCAGGTCCGCCTCGTGCGCGTACACCCCGCCGAGGACCGTGGTCACGTCGTCGTCCGCCGGGAGGGACGCGAGGCGCCCCGGGACGTGCACCCCGTCGTGGCGCAACGTCCCCGCACCCACCGGAATGGCGGCCACCAGCTGATAGCCGTGGTCCGTACGGGAGTTGAGCTGCTCGGCCGCCCGGTCCAGGCCCGCCGCCTCGCCGACCAGCAGCACCCTGCGGGTCCTCCGGGCCCGCCGTGCGGAGCGCGGCCACTGCCGCAGCCCCACCGCGGCGGTCGCGACCAGCAGCCCCGGCGCGACGGCCACGACGGCCGCGGCCGGGTCCACCGGGCTGCCCGCCGCCGTGTGCAGCACGGCCAGCACCCCGACGAGCAGCAGCCAGTCGCCGACGGCGCCCGCCGCGCCCCCCGGCGCGGTCCGCGGCGGCTCGGCGTAGCGGCCGCGCGCCCCGCGCAGTCCGGCCCACACCAGCCCCGCCAGGGTGGCGGTCACCAGCGGACGGGGCTGATCACCCGCCCGCAGCAGCAGCCAGGCGGGTCCGGTCAGGCCCACCAGGTCGGTCAGTGCGGCGAGCGCCGTGCCGTGCCCCGGCGTGCGGCGGTCGGTCGTCCGCCCCGCCGGGTCGCGCTGTGCCGTCGGGGCCCGCCACAGCTGCTCCAGGGCCGCCGTGCGACTCCGGGCGGCGGCGGTGCGGGGGCGTGGCGCGCCCCTGAGCCCCACCGGCCCGGATATGCCCGTCTCCGGTATTTCGACATGCCCCATGAACCCCCCAGTCACAGTCGCACCCCTACAAACGGGACGCATCCGTCGATCCAGTGGACAGACGGATGCGCCCTCGCTCGGTGCACGATATCCACACACGTGGCATTTCGCTGGAGTTCCCGTGAAGTTCAGACGGTCTGCTTTCCGGGCCCTTGATCCGCGGGAACCGTCCGATACTCCGGAAGCAGTAAGGAAGCTGACGGTGCGTCGGGCACGCAGGCGCCCCGCCGGTCCGCGCGCGCCCGGCGGGGTCGGAGGCGTTCACTCCGGTGCGTACCCCGGCGCAGGTGCGAACCCCCTGGCCGGAGGTGTTCCCGGCCAGGGGGTTCGCTACCCCCGACGCCTCCGGAGTGGCGGGAAGATGCGGTTCGGGGTCAGAGCGCGCCGGTCGCGCGCCTCCTCGCGCGCCGGTGGACCAGCAGTCCTGCCCCCACCAGGCCCGCCGCCGCGAGAGTCGCGGACATCACAGTGACACCCGTCGCGGCCAGGCTGCCTCCGCCGGAGGCGGCCGACGTACCGCCCCCGCCGACCGTGCCGCCCCCGACCGTGCCGCCGGAGCCGGAGCCGCCCGTCGTGCCGCCGGTGGTGGACCCGCCCGCGTCTGCGCCGCCGGACTGCGTACCGCCGTCGCCGCCACTCGTGCTGCCAGAGCCTGACGTGCTGTCACCACCCGTGCCGGTGGCGCCTCCAGAGGTGTCGCCGGTGCTCCCGCCGGTGTCCCCGCCGCCCGCGTCCCCGCCTCCGGTGGCCGCGGCGACGGTGAGCGTCACGGGGGCGGTACGCGTGGTGCCCGCGTCGTTGCGGAACTCGGCGCGGTAGCGATGGCCGTCCTGGGCGGTCCTGGCCGTGAACGTGAACACCGGCTCCGCCGCGCCCTCGACGTCCTGCCAGGTCCGCGCGCCGTCCGTACTGACCTGCCAGCGGACCGAGGGCTCCGGGGCGCCCTCCGCGCGGGCGGTGAGCGACACCTCCTCCCCGTCACGGGCCGCGCGGTCGGCGGGTGCCTGGGTCACCAGGGGCGAGACCTGCCGGACCAGTTTGGTGATCTTCCCCTCGGCGGGGCTGGTCACGTAGACCGTCGCGCCGCCCGGGGCGACGGCGAGCGCGGCCGCGCCGAGCTGGCTCTGGTTGCCGGGCAGCGACAGCTCCTGCGCGGCCACGGTGTGCTCCGCGCTGTCGTACACGCTCAGTGTGCCGTTGTTGTCGTTGGCCGGGTCGGAGAGGTCCCCGCCGTCCTGCCAGACGACGAAGGCCCGCCCGCTCTCCGCGTCGAAGGCGGCGTCCCGGGCCAGATCCTTGCCGACGAGCGTCTTCACCAGGGCGCCCGAGGCGTCGAGGACCAGCACCGACCGGTCGAGACCGACCCAGACCGCGCCGGTGGCCGGGTCGGTCTCGGTGAACCCGGCGACGCCGTTCGCGCCGGGGAGGTCGAAGGAGCCGGTGACGGTGAAGGACGCGAGGTCGACCCGGTGCAGCTTCCCGGCCGTGAAGTCGCTGAACCACAGGGTCCCGCGCGCGGGGTCGGCGGCGAACTGGGTGCCGCCCGGCAGGGTGAGGGTCCGGGTGGCCGTGCCGGTCGTCCGCTCGATCTCGGAGAGCTTCGCGCCCTGGGCGACCAGGACCGTGTCCGGGGCCGTCCCGGGGGCGATGTCCGTGATGGTGGCCCCGGCGAGCCAGACGCCCGAGGCGGAGGTGTCGCCCGTCCTGGCGCTCCCGACGCCCCGCAGCGGGTAGGAGTAGACGACGCCGTCACCGGGCAGCGGGCCGGAGATCCGGGCCGCTGCCGAGGCGCGCGGCTCCCCGGTGGGGCCGGGGGCCCGGCTGATCCAGCTCTCGGCCTTCCCGTCGTCCGGATCCAGCACGTACAGTCCGCGCTCGTCGACGTCCGCCGTGTCGGGCAGGTTGTCGGCGCCGACGTACAGCTTCTTCGCGTCGGGGTGCAGCAGCAGGTCCAGCGGCTTGCCCGCCGAGGTGAAGTCCGCGGCCGCCCGGTAGGAGACGGTGCCGGGCGGCACGTCGACGCCCTCGCCCCCTCCGCCGGGCTCCTGGCCCGCGAAGGTGACGGGTATCCGCACGTCCTGCGTACGGTCGCCGCTGGAGCGGTGGTCGGCGCGGGTGACCACCGAGCAGGGCATCTCGGCGCAGTCCAGACCGTCGCCCTTCGCCTTGATCTCGATCTCCACGTCGAAGGCGCCGCCCGGCCCGAAGGCCTGGGCGAGGTCGCCCTCGTACGGGTCGCCCGGGGGCACGATCCACCGCGAGGTCCGGGAGCCGCCGCTCATGTCCGCGCCACCGAGGCAGGGGGAGGGGACCCGGTTCTCGCCGTTGTCCTTGCACAGGGCGACGTAGATGCCCGCGGTCAGGCCGTACCCCTCGCCGGTGACGCGGATCTTCTGGGCGGCCGGGTCGAGTCCGGTGGTGGCCGAGACGGTGAGCTTCTGCCCCTGCGGGCCGGTGGCGGTCCTCGGGGTGCCGGCGTCGGCGCTGACGGCCGTGCCCGCGGGGACCGCCGCGAGCAGCAGGGCGGCGACGGCGGCCCCGCCGGCCAGCCGCGCCGGTCTGCCGCGGCGGCCGTTCGGCGGGGCGTCCGGTGTGGGTGTCATGTGATTCCTCGTCAACAACGCGGGGAGCCCGGCCCCGGAGCGAACCTCCGGGGCCGGGCGCGATGGGCTGGGGTGTTACACGAAATCGATCGGGGCGTGGACGTCGTACTTGCGGTCGTTGGTGTCGGTGTGGTCGGCGCGGGTCACGATGGCGCACTCGACGGTGTCGCCGCAGACGTTGCCGCCGCCCAGGTCGGCCTTGACGTGTATCCGGACGCTGAAGGTGCCGCCCGCGCCGAAGGCCGAGGTGTTGGGGAGGCCGCCGCCCTGGCTCGACACCCAGTGCGAGGCGCCGGTGGTGCCGGACTGGTCCTGGCCGCCGAGACACGGCGACGGCTTGTTGGCGCCCTGCGCCCCGTCCACCACGCACAGGCTCACGTAGACGCCCTGGCCGGTGTTGTAACCGCTGCCGCTGACCGTGATGTTGGCGCCCGCGGCGGCCGCGGTGTCGGGGGCGGTGAGCGACAGGTTGTAGGTGGTGCCCCCGTCGGTGATCGTGCGGGTGCCGGTCGCGGCGGCGGCCGGGGAGGCGAGGGTCACGGCCATCGCGGCGGCGGCGAAGGCGGCGACGCCCGCACGGGCGACGGTACGGGTGGAGGGGACAGCACTCATCTGATGAGCACCTTTCTCGGCATCGGTAACCAGAACCACGGACACCCAGTCGACTTAGGTAAGGCACACCTAAGTCGAACTCCTCTGCCTTGTCAACAAGCCGACGGGCAGGCCGGTATGACCGCTCCTCGGGCCGGATGGGGGCGGGTCGGCCGCGCCCGCCGGGGTCAGCGCACCCCGGCGGGCCGGAACTGCACGCTGACGCGGGGTCCGACGCCCCGCGCGGTCTTGGGGACCGCGTGCTCCCAGGAGCGCTGACAACTGCCGCCCATGACGATCAGATCGCCGTGCCCGAGCGGCCTGCGGACGGGGGCGGGACCCGGGCGGCGCGGACGCAGCGCGAGGTGGCGGGGTGCTCCGAGCGAGAGGATCGCGACCATGGTGTCCTCGGAGCTTCCCCGGCCCTGGGTGTCCCCGTGCCAGGCGACCCCGTCCCTGCCGTCGCGGTAGAGGCACAGTCCCGCCGTCGTGAACGGCTCACCCAGCTCGGCCGCGTAGTGGTCGCCCAGCTCGGCGCGGGCGGCCTCCAGGGCCGGATGGGGCAGCGGGTCGCGGCGGCCGAAGAAGGCCTGCAACCGGGGGACCGCCACCACGCGCTCGTACATGACGCGCTGCTCGGCCCGCCAGGCCACGTCGCGCACCAGCGTCTCGAACAGCGTGTCCGCGCCGTGGAGCCATTGCGGCAGCACGTCGATCCAGGCCCCGTGGCCCAGATCGGTCCTCCGCAGCCCGCTCAGGGAGCGGGTGCCGACCTCGGTCTCCTGGTCGAAAAGCGAACTTTGCAGGTGTACGGCCATGAAGGCAGCGTAGCGCCATTCGATTGTGTGTGCGAATAGTGGCCCGGGGGCGGCGCGAGCGGGAGGCCGGCCGGGCCCCCGGGAGGATCGGGCGTCACTTCACGCTGCCCGCGGTGAGCCCGGACCGCCAGAAGCGCTGGAGCAGCAGGAAGGCCACCACGAGCGGGAGCAGGGCCAGCAGCGACCCGATCACCATCAGCGGGTAGTAGTCCGGGTTGATCGGGGCGGTGGAGTTCCAGCTGTACAGGCCGAGGCTCAGCGGATACAGCTCGGTGTCGTTGAGCATCACCAGCGGCAGGAAGAAGTTGTTCCAGATCGCGGTCAGCTGGAACAGGAAGATCGTCACGTACCCGGGGGCCAGCATCCGCAGCCCCACCGAGAAGAAGCTGCGCAGCTCGTTCGCCCCGTCGACCCGCGCCGCCTCCAGCACCTCGTCGGGAACGTAGGACGCGGAGAACATCCGCGCCAGATACACCCCGAACGGGTTGAACAGCAGCGGGATCAGCACCGACCACACCGTGTTCGCCAGCCCCAGGTCGGAGGCGAGCAGATACAGCGGCAGGGCGATCACGGTGGCCGGGACCATCACCGAGATCAGGATCAGCGCGAACAGCGGCCGCTTGCCGGTGAACTCGAACTTGTCGAAGACGTATCCGGCGGCCGTGCTGATCAGCGCCCCCACCGCCGCCCCGCCCACCGCGTACAGCAGGCTGTTGCGGTACCAGGTCAGATACGCGCCGTCGTCCTGCGCCAGCAGCGCCCGCACGTTGTCCACCAGCGCGAAGTTCGACAGGTCGAAGAAGTCGGACGCGAACAGCGCCTCGGAGTCCACCGTGGAGGCCAGCAGCAGCCACACCAGGGGGAGCAGCGCGTACAGCACGCTCAGTCCGACCACGGCGTTGACGACGATCCGGCCGTAGGGGCGGACGGAGGAGAGAGGGGCGGCGGGGGAGGTCATGAGCGTGCCTTCCGGGAGGCGGCGCGTCCGCCGCGGGCCGTGCCGCGGGTGACCGCGTAGGACAGGGCGCAGCACACGACCAGCAGCAGGACCGAGGCGGCCGAGGCCAGCCCGTAGTTGTTGCGGGTGAAGGCCGCGTCGAAGATGTACATGTTCGGCGTGTAGCGCGGACCGACCAGCGGGGTGGCCCGGCTCAGCAGCATCGGTTCGGTGAACAGCTGGAGCGCACCGATGGTGGTGAAGATGGCGACGGTGGTCAGCGTCCCCCGGATCAGCGGGACCTTGACGGTGAGCGCGGTGCGCACCGCGCCCGCCCCGTCGACCTGCGCGGCCTCGATGAGCTCGCGGGGGACGGCCCGCAGGGCGGCGAAGAAGATCACGGCGGTGTAGCCGAGGCCGCTCCACAGCGCGATGTTCACCAGCGACGGGATCAGCATCCGCAGCCCGAGGAAGTCGATGGTCACATCGCCCTTGGCCAGGACGTCCAGGACCGGCGAGATGCCCGGGGTGTAGAGGTAGAGCCAGATGACGGTGGCGATGATGCCGGGGACCGCGTGCGGTACGAACAGGGCGGTCTGGCTCAGCTGGCGGGCCCGGATCAGACCCGAGTCGAACAGCAGCGCCAGCAGGAGCGCCCCGGCCAGCACCAGCGGGATGAAGACGAGCGCGTACAGCAGGGTGGTGCCCACGCCCCGGACGAAGCTGGGGTCCGACAGCACGGCCAGATAGTTGCGCAGTCCCACGAAGGTGGTCCGGGCGTTGCCGAAGCCGAGGCCGCTGTGGGACTCGGCGTAGAAGCTGAGTCCGACCGCGTACAGCACCGGGATCAAAAAGACCCCGAACAGCAGCAGCGTGAACGGTCCCAGCAGGACCGCCACGGCCTGGCGGCGGGGACCCCGGGAGCGGGTCGCGGAGGAGGCCCGCCCGGTCGCGGCGCGCGTCCGCTCCGGTGCGACGGTGCTCGTGCTCATGTCTGCCTCACCTTCAGGCCCAGGCTGCGCATGTCGGGCAGGGTTTCGGCCTGCGCGGTGCGCAGGGCTTCGGTGATCCTCGTGCCGTAGGAGAGCCGCGCGAGGCCGTTGTGCAGGGAGGTCGCCGTCGCCTGCATCCGCGGGCCCCAGGTCCAGCCGGTGCGCAGCAGGCGGGCCTGGCCGGTGACCAGCGCGTAGAGGTCCTGGCCGTCGTAGAAGTCGGTCTTGAACTGCCGGGAGGCGGCCTCCACCTGGTTCCGCGAGGCGGGGAAGAGGCTGGAGCGGCCGCTGGAGAGCCGGGCGGCGATGGCCTCCGGCGTGGTGCACATCCACTCCAGGAACCGCATGGCGCGCTCCTTGCGGGGGCTGTCACGGGTGATGGCGTGCAGGGAGACGCCGTCGGTGCCGAGAACGGGCTGGGCCGGGTCCCACTGCGGGAGCGGCGCCACCCGCCAGCGCCCGGCCGTTCCGGGGACGGAGGAGGCGAGGGCGGCCAGTCCCCAGGGGCCGACGATGTGCCCGGCGACCTTGCCCCGGGCCAGGGCGGACAGCCACTCCTGGCTGCTGCCCGGGGCGACCAGCAGGACGTCGTCGTCGATCAGCCGCTGCCAGTAGTCCGCGACCCTGCGGGTGGGCTCGTCCAGGAAGTCGACCGCCCAGCTGTCGCCGTCGATGGCGAACCACTGACCGCCGCTCTGCATGGTGTGCCCGGCCAGCACGTTGTAGGCGTTGGGGTGGAAGGTGCCGAGGCTGATCCCGGACTGCCGCCTGAGCTGGCGGGCCGCCTCCTGGAACTCCTCCCAGGTGGTGGGGGTCTCGATGCGGTGCGACTCCAGGATGTCGGCGCGGTAGGCGAACAGCATCGGCCCGAGGTCGAGCGGGATGCCGTAGACCCGGCCGTCCAGCCGCCCGTTCGTCCAGGCCTGCGGGCCCAGTTGGGTGCGCAGGGCGGGGGTGACCAGGTCGGTGACGTCGGCGCAGACCCCGTCGATGGCGAACGAGGGGAGGTCGGCGTCGACGATGCTGACGATGTCGGGGGCGTTGCCCGCCCGGGAGGCGTTCGCCAGCTTGGCGTTGCCTCCCGCGAGCCCGGAGGTCATCGGCGAGAACTCCACGGGGTCCTCGGGGTGGGTGGCGTTCCACTCGGCGACCAGGGTGTCGGTGCCGCGCAGCGCGGACCAGAGGGTCAGCGGGCCGTCGGGGTCGCCCCCGCCGCCGGACCGCCGGGCGCAGCCGGTCGCCCCGGTCGCGGCCAGGGCGGCCATCGCCCCGGCGGCGAGGACACCGCGCCGGCCGGGCGTACGGCTAGTCATGACAGCCTCCTGGGCGCGGGGCGGGGGAGGGGAGGGACGGGCGGATCATGGTGAACCTCTTCCGGAAGGGGGCGGGGAAGCCGTGGTGTGCCGGGGAACGGCGGCGGCAGGGGGCGCGGGGCCAAGGGGCCGTGAGGCCGTGGGCTCGTGGGGTCGTGGGCTCGGTCACGGGGCTGTGGGGGCAGGGGACGGGCGGGTCAGGGCGCCGGGGGTGGCGGCGGTGGCCCGGCCAGGGCGTCCAGTACGCGGTGGAAGGCGTCCAGGGCGGTGTCCAGGGCGGGGACGTCCGGGTACCAGGCCCGCTCCCACTCCAGGGAGACCCAGCCCCGGTACTCCATGCGCCGCAGCTCGGCGAGGACGTCGGCCACCGGGAGGACGCCCTCCCCGGGCAGCACCGGGCGCAGGTCGGCCGGGGAGGCCACGTCCTTCAGCTGGACGTGCCGGACCCAGGGCCCGAGGACGGCGGCCGTGAGCGCGGGCGGCTCCCCGGCGCGCCACGGGTTGACCGCGTCCCAGACCGCGCCGACCGCCGGGGAGCCGACGGCCGCGAGCACCCCGGCGACCTCGGCGCCGGTGAGGAACTCGTCGTGGGTCTCCAGCAGCAGCGCGACCCCCGACCGGGCCGCGAGCGGGGCGGCTTCGGCGAGCCGGCGAACGGCCCGTTCGCGGCGGCCCTCGGGGCGCTCCGCACCGCCGCCGAAGACCCGGACGGCGGGCGCGCCGAGCCGCGCGGCCAGCCGCAGATGTCCGGCCAGCTCCTCCGCCACCCCCGGGCGGTCTGCGGCGACCTGGACGTAGGAGGCCAGGCACACCGGCTCAAGACCGGCCCGCGCGAGCCGCGCGGCGACCGCGTCGGCTTCGGCGTCGGACATCTGCGGATAGACCAACTGGCCTTCCGTGCAGCGCAGTTCGACCCCATCGCAGGGACCGGACCGCGCGAGGCTGATCACCTCGTCCAGGTCGGAGCCGGGGCAGCCGAGGGTGCTGAAGGCGCGGCCGTTCACACCAGCGCCCCGTCCGGGAGGAGTTCGACGCGGGTGGAGCCCGTGGCCGCCGAGCGGTAGACGGCCAGCGCGGCGGCGACCACGGACCGCCCGTAGGCCGCGTCCACGTACGGGGCGTCCAGATCCCCCCGGGCGGCCGCGACGAAACCGTCCAACTGGGCGCGCAACGCCACCTGCTGGCGGTCCTGGGCGGGCGGCATCAGCTGCTCGGAGCGGCCGTCGCGGAGCAGGTGGAGCCCCTCGGTGGCGGAGAGCCGCAGGGTGGCCCGGTCCAGGGCGATCTCGGTCTCGTCGAAGTACGGCGCGCCCCGGCTGGTGAGGGAGAGCGCGGCGCCGGTGCCGTCGGCCAGTTCCACCAGCGCGAGGGCGTCGGTCTCCACCTCCATGCCGTCCCGGCCCCGCACGGTCCCGCTGACCGTGCGGACCGGGGAGCCGGTCAGCCACTGGATGCGGTCGAGGCCGTGCGTCCCGACGTTCAGGACGATGCCGCCGCCGGCCAGTTCCCGGTCGAAGAACCACGGGGGCCGGGATCCCGGGTCGTAGTGCGCCGAGCGCCGGTGGGTGATCAGGACCGGGCGGCCCAGCTCGCCGGAGGCGATCATGCGCCGGGCCGTCCCGGCGAGCGGGTCGAAGTGGATGACGTGGGCGACGGCGAGGAGGGTCCCGGCGCGTCGGCAGGCCTCCGTCATCCGCGTGCAGTCCTCGACGGTGGTCGCCATGGGCTTCTCCACCAGCACGTGGAGCCCGGCTTCGGCGGCGTCGGCGACCATCGGCGCGTGCAGGAAATGCGGGGACGCCACGATGACCGCGTCCAGCCGGCCCGCCGCGAACATCGCCCGGTGGTCGGTGAACACCGGCACCCCGGGGGGCGCCAGGGACTGGGCCGCGTCCCGGCGGGTGTCGCAGACCGCGGCGATCGCGTACCCCGCCGCGTCCTTGGCCGCCGCGACGTGGGCGGCGCCGACGCTGCCCGCGCCGATGACGCCGATCCGGAACCGGCCCGGGGCCGGAGCACTGCTCATGTGTCTCTCCTGTCGATGGAACGCGAAGCGGAAAGGGTGAAGGGTGGGAGGGGACAAGAAGTGAGAAGGAGGGAAAGGAGTCTGATAGATCGAAGAATGCTGAGAAAAAGGGTGTGCGAAGGGACGCCACCGCCCGGTGCGGGCAGGCGGTGACGGTGGTGGCCGGGTGACGGCGGGCGGTGGGTTACGGACCCCCGGTCAGCGGGTGGCCGCCGCCCGCGCCGCACCGCACGAGGCGCGGACGACCAGCCTGGGCAGGATCTCCACCCGTCGGCAGAGCGCGCCGTCCCCTTCCGTCATCCGGCGCAGCAGCAGTTCGGCGGCGGTGGCGCCCACCTCCGACTTGGGCGGGGAGACCGCGGTCAGCGGGACGTCCCCGACCTCCGCGACCTCGTCGTCATAGGCGACGACCGCTAGGTCGCCGGGGACCGAGAGGCCCTGGCGGCGGGCCTCGACCACCAGCGCCGCCGCGTCCCGGTCGCCGTGGCAGAAGACGGCGGTGACGCCCTCGGCGGCGCAGGCACGGACGTAGGCGGCGATTCCCTCGGCGTCCCACAGGTCCCGCCGGGCCACGGCCGCCCCCACCGGGTCGAGGCCCAGCAGGGACACGGCGGCGTCGTACCCCTGCGCGACGAACGCGGAGGTGCCCGTGTGGTCCCGGCCCAGGTGCCCGACCCGCCGGTGCCCGAGTCCGCGCAGGTGCCGCAGGGCCAGGCAGACCCCGCCGTGGTGGTCGGTGCCGACGTAGGAGGTGGGGTCGTCCGGCGCCGGATCCGGGGGCCTGCGCTCCATCAGGACGTACGGGAGCGGGAGTTCCCGCAGCCCGTCCGCGTAACCCTGCGGATCGGCCATCATGTGCAGGTTCGGCGCCAGCAGCAGCCCCTGCACGCCGCTGTCCCGCATCCCCTGCAACTCGTCGCGCTCCACGGCCAGGTCGTACTTGGAGGAGGCGAGGACGACGCCGACCCCCGCGTCCCGGAGCACCCGTTGGACCCCGTCCACGACCCGCGGGTAGTAGTACGTCGTCGACGGCACCAGCACCCCGACCAGCCGCCGCCCGCCCGGCGTCACCGCCGGTCCGGCCGGCGCCGCGGCGGGCGAGACGAAGGTGCCCGCACCCTGGCGGCGCTGGATCACCCCCTCGGCGACCAGCACCCCGACCGCCCGGCGCACGGTGTTGATGCTGACCGACAGGGTGTCGGCCAGCTCCCGCTCGACGGGCAGCTGGGTGCCGGGCGCCCACAGGCCGTTCTCGACGTTCCGGCGGAGGCGCTCGGCGGCGTGCAGGTATTTGGGACCCGGAAGGAATGAATCCTTCTCTTCTGCCGACTTCATGACCGAGAGATTGCGCCAAACATTCTCTTGCGTCAACAGGTTGGCGGTGCTTTTCTGGCCACGGCGGTAAAAAGACGAAGAATTCATTCCCTTTAAAGGAATGAATATGTGGCACAGGAGAAACGATGAAGGCATTTCTGACCGGAGTCGCCGGACTCCAGGAGGAACTGGCCCGGCCCGGCCCCGGACTGGTGGACGAGGCCCGGACCTGGACCGGCGACGTACTCGTCCTGGGCGCCGGCGGCAAGACCGGCTCCGGCATCGCCGCCATGGCCCGCCGCGCGCTGACCGCCGCGGGCCGCACCGACAGCCGGGTGCTCGCGGTGTCCCGGTGGACGGACACCGAGGCCCGCGACCAGCTCGCGGCTTACGGCGTCGAGACGGTCACCGCCGACCTCTCCGACCCGGACGCCCTGGCCGCGCTGCCCGACGCCGGGGCGGTGATCCACCTGGTGGGCGCGAAGTTCGGCACCGCGGGCGCCCCCGAACAGGCCTGGATGACCAACACCGTCCTGCCGGACCACGTCGCCCGGCGCTGGCCCGCGGCCCGGATCGTCGCCCTGTCCACCGGCAACGTGTACGGCATGACCGCCCCGGTCACCGGCGGCTCCCTGGAGACCGACCCGCCCCGCCCCGAGGGCGACTACGCCCTCACCTGCCTCGGCCGCGAACGCGTCCTCACCCACGCCGCCGCCACCCGGGGCACCCCGGTCGCCCTGATCCGCCTCAACTACGCGGTCGAACCGCGCTACGGGGTCCTCGCCGACCTCGCCCGCACCCTCCTCGCCGGGCGCCCGGTCGCCCTGGACACCGGCGCGGTCAACGTCGTCTGGCAGCGCTACGCCAACGAGGTCGTCCTGCGCGCCATCGGCCACGCCACCGGCGGCGCCCCCTTCGTGCTGAACCTCACCGGACCCGAGACCGCGGGCGTCCGCACCCTGTCCCAGCGCCTCGCCGAACTGCTCGACGTCAAGGCAGAGTTCACCGGCGAACCGGCCGCCACCAGTCTCCTCAGCGACGCCACCGCCTGCCACGCCCTGTTCGGCTACCCGGACCGCACCCTTGGACAACTCGTCGAGATGCAGGCGGCCTGGCTGCGCGCGGGCGGCCAACTCTGGGACAAGCCAACCAAGTTCGAGCGCCGGGACGGGCGGTTCTGATGACCGGCACACCCCTCGCCCCGCCCCTGGCCGCCCTGCTGCGCCGCGGCACCGTCATCCCCGCCCACCCGCTGGCGCTCCACGCCGACCGCACCCTGGACGAGGAGCGGCAACGCGCCCTGACCCGCTACTACGCGGCGGCCGGTGCCGGAGGCGTCGCCGTCGGCGTCCACACCACCCAGTTCGCCGTCCGCGACCACGGACTGCTGCGGGACGTCCTGCGACTCGCGGCCGAGGAGGCCGAACAGGCCGCGCCCGACCGGCCGTTCCTACGGATCGCCGGAGTCTGCGGACCGGTGGACCAAGCCGTCCGCGAGGCCCGTATCGCCCGGGAACTGGGCTACCACGCCGTCCTGGTCTCCCCGGCCGGGCTGCCCGGAGCGGACCTGGACGCACTGCTGGACCGCAGCGCCGCCGTCGGCGAGATCCTGCCCGTGGTCGGCTTCTACCTCCAGGAGGCGGTCGGCGGACGCTACCTGCCCCGCTCCTACTGGCGGCGGCTGGCCGACCAGGAGTCCACCGTCGCCGTCAAGGCCGCCCCGTTCGACCGCTACCGCACCCTGGAACTCGTCCAGGGCACCGCCGAATCCGACCGGGGCGAGGAGGTCGCCCTCTACACCGGCAACGACGACGCCATCGTCACCGACCTCCTCACCCCGTACCACGTCACCGGCCCCCGCGGCCCCGCCGTCCGGCACTTCGTCGGCGGGCTCCTCGGCCACTGGGCGGTCTGGACCCGCTCCGCCGTACGGCTCCTCGCGGACGTGCACGCCGCACGCGACGGCGACCCCGCCGCCCGCGCCCGCGCCGAAGCCCGGCTCGCCGGGGACACCGACGCCAACGCGGCCGTCTACGACGTCCGCGGCGGCTTCGCCGGATGCATCGCCGGAGTCCACGAAGTGCTGCGCCGCCAGGGCCTGCTCACCGGCACCTGGTGCCTCGATCCCGCGGAAGGACTCTCCCCCGGCCAGGCCGAGGAGATCGCCCGCGTGCACACCGCCTACCCCTGGCTGCGAGAGGAGGACGCGTTCGTCAGCGGCCGACTGCCCCGCTGACCGCACCGGTGCCCCCCACCCACTCCCGCGGTCCGCCGCCGGACCGCCCACCGGAAGAAGAGGACGAATGAAGCTGACAGCACGCGGCACCCGCCGGACCCGACAGGCCGCGCACGCCCCGGCCCCCCGCCGGAGCCTCAGGACCAGGGCGCTGCTCCTGGTCGCCACCGCCACCGGCGTACTCGCCACCCTCACCCTGGCCCCCCAGGCCATGGCCGACCGCACCGACGAGGCCCGCACCCTGGCCTCCCTGCCGCCGAACGGCTTCGAGCGGCCCGCCGCCGGAGGCCCGTACACCCTCGACCAGTGGGCCCAGGACGGCTGGAACCTCGACCCGAAGTACACCCCGCAGGGCTGGCAGAACCGCACCCGCGTGGACACCAGCACCCCCGCCCACACCGGCTCCAAGTCCCTGCGCGTGCACTACCCCAAGGGCAAGATCGGCCCGCTCGACTCCGGCGCCCTGGCACCGTTCGCCCTCCCGAAGGCCCGGGAGTACTACCTGTCGTTCTGGGTGAAGTTCAGCAGCGACTTCAGCTGGGGCACCAGCCTCTACGCGGGCAAGGTCGGCCTCGGCCTCGCGGGCGGCAAGGCCTGCTCGGGCGGCCAGGCGTGCGACGGCACCAACGGCTTCACCTCCCGCCCCATCTGGGACAAGAGCAGCGGCAAGGCCGGGATCTACTACTACAGCATGAACCACGAGAGCCAGTACGGCGACGCCATCATCCTCCAGCGCAACGGGACGGACATCAACTGGCCCAAGAACCAGTGGGTCAACATCGTGCAGCGCCTGAAGGTCAACACCGTCTCCGGCTCGACCGTCAACCCCGACGGTGAGATCGAGGTCTTCTACAACGGCCAGTCGGCCGCCAAGAAGACCGGACTGCGGTTCGTCTCCAACGGCGACCAGATCGACAAGGCGTACTTCGCCAGCTTCGCCGGCGGCGGCACCCCCGAATTCGCCCCCACCACCGACGGCTACATCTGGGTCGACGACGTGAAGGTGTCCACCAACCGCTCGGACATCTGCGAACTCAACGGCTGCTGACCCGCCCGCACCCCGTGCCGGGAGGCCCACGCGGGCCTCCCGGCACCCTCCACACCACCCTCCCCGAGGAGCTTCGTGCCCGTCACGCCGTACCCCGCGCCCCGCGGCCTCCGGACCTTCCCCGGCGGCGCCCCCGCCGACGCCCCGGTGACCGCCACCCCCGACCCCGAACTGCCCGCCCAGGGCTACCGCCTCAGCACCGGCCCCGACGGCATCACGATCCGGCACCGGGACCCGGCCGGACTGCGCTACGCCCTCCAGACCCTGGACCAGCTCCGCGCCGACCCGGACTTCCCCGCCACCGGCTACGAGATCACCGACCACCCCGACTTCGAACGCCGCGGCTTCCTCCTCGACACCAGCCGCGACCGGGTACCCACCCGGCGCACCCTCGCCCGCTGGGTGGAACTCCTGGCCCTCGCCCGGTTCAACCAGTTCGAGCTGTACACCGAGCACACCTACGCCTTCCGCGACCACCAGGAGGTCTGGCAGAACGCCTCCCCGCTGACGGCCGATGACCTGCGCTGGCTCGACGCCCGCTGCGCCGCCGCCGGGATCGACCTGGTCGTCAACCAGAACACCTTCGGCCACATGGAGCGCTTCCTCGCCCACCCGGCGTACGCTCCCCGCGCCGAGAACCCGGACGGCTTCGAGCGCGGCGGCCTCCACCACCCGCCCAGCACCCTGGCCCCCACCCCGGAGAACGCCGAGTTCGCCCACCGGCTGCTCACCGAGATCACCGCCGGAGTGCGCACCCGGCGGCTCAACATCGGCGCCGACGAACCCTTCGAGCTGGGCACCGGACGGTCCCGGGAGCGGGCGGCCGCCGACGGGCTCGGCACGGTCTACTTCGACTACGTCACCGCCCTGCTCGGGCCCTGGCTGGACGCCGGGTACACCGTGGAGTTCTGGGCGGACGTCTTCGCCAACCACCCCGAACTGCTGGACCGGGTGCCGCCCGGTGCGATCCCGGTGATCTGGCAGTACGACAGCCCCCAGCACACCGCCGAGGCCGTCGCCGCCGACAACGGGGAGGCGGCCGCCTGGCAGCGCCGGGGCACCGACCTGACCCGCCTCGCCGACGGGTTCGCCGCCCACGGCAAACTGCTCGCCGGGGCGGGCCTGCCGTACTGGGTGGCCCCCGGAGCGGCCAACTGGAACGGACTCGTCGGCCGCCTCGACAACGCCGTGGAGAACATGGCGGACGCCGCACAGGCGGGCCTCGCCCACGGGGCGACCGGCTACCTCCTCACCTCCTGGGGCGACCACGGGGCGTGGGACCCGCCGTCCGTCGCCTTCGCCCCGGTGCTCTACGGGGGCGGCGCGGGCTGGTGCCTGGAGACCAACCGGGACCTCGACATCGCGGCCGCGCTCGACACCCACGTCCTGCTGGACGCGGCGGGACTCGCCGGAGCGGCCCTGGTCCGCCTCGGCGGGGTGTACCGGCTGTTCGGCGTCCCCATGCTGAACGGCTCCGCCGTGGCCCGCGCCCTGTTCGAGGACCCGTCCCTGCCGCTCCCCGCCCTGCCCGCGCCCGAGGCCCTGGACACCGTCGCCCGGTCCCTCGCCCGAAGCGCCCGCGACCTGCGGGACGCGGACCTCGCCGCCCCCGACGGCGACACGACCGTACGGGAGTTGCTGCACGCCACCGCCCTGGCCGAATTCGCGGTCGACGTGCTGCGGGCCCGCGCCGACACCGGGGGAGCGGCGGACACGATCCCCGCGGACACCGCCCGACGCCTGCTGCGCCGCCTGGACCCGCTGCTCGCCGAACAACGGGCGTGCTGGCTGCTGCGCTCGGGCCCCGGCGGCGTGGACGACAGCCTGGCCCGGATCGAGCCGCTGCGCCGCCAACTCCTGCGGGCGGCCGCCCGATGACCCGTACGACGACGGCGGCCGAGGTCCGGACATGGCTGGACACCCTGCACGGGGGCGCGGGGGCCGGGCCCACCGCCGAGGCCGGCCCGGTGGGCGGCGAGGGGCTGCGCGCCGGACCGCCCGACGCTCCCCCCGAGCCCCCGTCCGCCGACGGACTCCGCCACCGCGCGGAGCTGCTTGACCTCCCCGCCCCCGACCGGGACCGGGTCCTGGCCACCTTCCCGGACCCGGAGCGCGACCCGGAGCTGTGGCGGGCCCTTCGCCGCTGCCACCGCACGCTGTTCGCCCCGGACGTCTCCGCCGCGCCGACGGCCCCGGTGCCGACCGGCGCCGACTGGCCGGACGCCCCCGCCGCCCTCGGCGAGGCGGGCCGCTACTTCTACGTCCACCTGTGCCTGCTGGCCCTCCCGGCCGCGCTGGAACGACAACGGCGGCTCGGTGTCCCGCCCGAGGTCGTCGCCGCGACCTTCGCGGACGTCGGCGCGAAGCTGGTCACCTACCGGAAGGCGCACCGGACGGGCGGCTTCGACCGGCAGCGCTGGGTGGTCCGGCACTTCCGGGGCACGCTCTTCCGCCTGGGCCGCCTCCAGTTCGAACGCCTGACCCTCGACACCCGGGCCCTCGGCGGAGCACCCGGACCGGACGGGCCCGCCGACGGCGACCGGGTCCTCGGCGTGCACATCCCCGCGGACGGCCCGTTCACCCCGGAACGCTGCGAGGAGTCGCTGCGCGCCGCGCCCGGCTTCTTCGCCCGCCACTTCCCCCACGAGCCGGTCCGCCACGGCACCTGCTCCTCGTGGCTGCTGGACCGCCAACTGGCCAGCCACCTGCCGCCGGAGTCCAACATCGTCCGCTTCCAACAGCGGTTCACCCCCTTCGGGGCCCGGCCCGTCGGGGACGACGACATCCTGGAGTTCGTCTTCCACACCCCGCCCGGCACCGCCGACCTGGAGCGTCTGCCCCGGTCCACCACACTGCACCGGGCCGTCGTGGACCACCTGCGGTCCGGACACCACTGGCGCTCGGTCCACGGGTGGCTCCCCCTGCCGCCCGTGACACCGGGAGGCTGAAGCCGTCCACGGGACCGGCTCTCCCGGCTACGCCCGGCGGAGCCGGGAGAGCAGCGCGCGGCGCGCCCACCCGGTACGGCGCAGCCCCATCCAGACGCAGCAGAGCCCCATGCCGACCGCCAGACCCGCCGCGCCGGGAGCCGAGGGGACGGCGTTCATCACGGCGACGCCGATCACCACGGCGACGATCCCGTCGAACTGCCACGCCAGCACGAGCAGCCCGGACAGGTCACCGAGCGGCGTGATGACCGGGAGCAGCAGCTGAAGGGGCAGCTGCTGCTTCATCTCGCGCAGGAACCGGGCACCCAGCACCAGCACCACCGACCCCGCGACGAGCAAAAGCGTCTCCAGCGGGGACGCCCCGTGCCGGGGCCACGGCAGGACCAGGGCGAGCGCGCCGCCCACGAGGGTCCCGGCCGCCACCGCCACGCCGGGCCAGGTCAGCGCGCGGCCGAGCGCCCCGCCCCACCATTCCCCGTACAGCGGCGGCAGGGTCAGCTCGTCGCGCAGACCGCGCCACGTCTCGCTCACCCACCCCGAGCCCAGATACACGCAGACCGCGCCCGCCAGCCATGCCGCCAGCGCCGGCCCGTCCCCGGGACCGGCCGCACCCGCCGTCAGCGCGGCGCCGCCGGTCAGCAGCGCGGCACCGGCCGCCGCCGCCCGGCCCGGCGTCCGCAGCGCACGCACCGCCCCCTGCGCGAGACGGCCGCGCAGCCGCCCGTCCGCCCGGAGCAGCGCGGAGGTGCGGCCGCGCGGCTCCGGACGGTACAGGTCCAGGGCGTGGTGGAGCGTGCCCGTCACGGCGTACGTCTGCGCCTGCGCGGCACGGGCCGACTCCCGGGCGAGCCGGGCCAGGTCCACCGACGGGACCGAACCGAAGGCCGCCCGCCCGAGGACCGCCGCCCCGGCCGCCAGCACCCCCGCCACGAGCCACAGGCCGCCCGCGCCGCCCAGCAGCGCGAGCAGGAGCCCGACGCCACCCGCCCCGGCGGCGGCCATCAGGTTGTCCCGCACCGGGCGGACCTGGCCCCACAGCCAGGCGGGCGCGGCGAGGACACCGAGCCCCACCACGACCGCGAGCCCCTGCGCGGCGTCGCCCGGCCGGTCGAACAGGTCGGTCGTCAGATAGGCCGCCGTGCCCGCCGCCACCAGCACCGCCCCGCCCGCGTACGCCAGCCGGCGGCGGGCGATCGTGCCCAGGTAGGACGGCGGGGGCAGGTCCGTGGAGGTGAACACGTGCAGCAGGAAGGGCTGGAGGACCAGCGGCCCCCAGAACCGGCCCGCCAGCTGGGCGCACCAGCACACGAGCACCGCCAGCGCGCAGACCACCGGCGCCGACTCGGCGGGCGGCCGCACGGACACCAGCGCGGGCGAGGTGCTCGCGGCGTGGAAGACCGGCACCAGGTAGAAGACGGCGAACAGGGCGACGAGATACCCCGCGTACGCGCGCCGGTCGCGCACCTCCGCGGGATCGCCGCGCCGGGCGTACCGCTGGCGTACGGCCTGGACGCGGTCGGGGGCGTCCGCCTGCGACACCATGGTGCTCTGCGCCGTCATACCAGCTCCACGAGACCGTGGCACGCCTTCGTCAGGGCCGGTTCGTGCGTGGCGACCAGGAACGCCGTGCCCTCCCGGGTCCGTTCGAGCAGGAGGTCTGCCACCAGACCGACGCGGTGGCTGTCCAGGTGCCGCTCGGGTTCGTCCAGCAGGACCACCTCGGCGGGACGCACCAGCGTCAGCGCGAGGCTGAACAGCTGGAACTGCCCGGAGGAGACCTGGTGGGGAAAGCGCTCGCCCAGTGGGGACAGCCCCAGCCGCTCGATGACCTCCTCGGCGCGCTCGGCCGTCCGGGGAGCGTTGCCGTACCAGGAGGCGGCGACCAGCGTCACCTGCTCCCGCAGCGTCATGTCCCGGGCCACGGGGATGGGCTCGACGAGCGAGGCCAGCAGCCGCCGGTGCCGGGGCCTGGCCAGGTCGACGGGCTCGCCCAGCACCGAACACGAACCGTCCGTCAGGGACCGGCCGCCCAGGAAGGCGCGGAGCAGCGTGGTCTTCCCCGAGCCGTTGCTCCCGGTCAGACACCAGAACTCGCCCGGCCGGACCGCGAAGGTGGTGGGGGCGAGGAGGGTGGTCTCGCCCAGGACGACCGTGGCTCCCTCCGCCGCGAGGACAGGGACTTGAGTCACTTCCGCTCCAGAACCACGAGCATCTCCCGTGAACGCGCGTTGTATTCCTCACCGGCGTACGACCCGTTGACGCCCGTCACGCTCAGGCCGGCCAGCCGTGCCATCAGCCGGATCTCCGGCAGCGTAGCCCAGGTCGCCAGCTCGTGGAACGCGGTCAGTTCCGTGGCGCCCTGCACCAGGAAGATGCTCATGACCGCCTGCGCGGCGCGGTCCGCGGTCTGCGTGATGGTCACCATCCGCTCGCGGCCCAGCGGGTAGGTCACCGACGCCGCGTCGCCGCCCGCCCGGAGGTACTCGGCGGGATCGGTGCAGTCGAGGAAGGCTGTGCCCCCGGGCTTGAGATGCCGCTCGACGACCTGGAGGAGAGCGATCTTCTCGTCCTGGCTCTGGGCGAGGAAGAAGGTGTTCCGCGACAGCGTGACGATGTCGAACCGGGAGTCGAGCCTCAGATCGCGGAAGTCGCCCTCGACCGCGTCGACCTCACGCTCCCCGCGTCTGTCCGCGAGCAGGTCCAGCGACGGCCGTGACGCGTCGACCGCCACCACCCGCGCACCGGCGTCGGCCAGCGCGAACGAGGACACCCCCGTCCCGGCGCCCAGGTCCAGCACGTCGGCCCCGGCGAGCGGCCGGTGCGAGGACACCCAGGCCACCAGGCCGTCTCCGGGGGAGAGCATCGACGACACCAGGTCGTAGGCGCCGATCGCCGCCGCGTCGTACACACTCGGGTCAGTCACTGGTACGGCCTTTCTTCACCATCTCGTTGGCCACTGTGATGGCCCCCGGCAGGTTGAAGCCGATCTCGGTCGCCGAACGGCTGCTGGCGCGGACGCCGGTCACCCGGGGCGCGAACCCCACGTTGGGCCGCAGCCGCAGCACCCGAAGATGGCTCTCCACGATCTCGTTCGACCCGGGAAGCGTGTCGGCGATCACGATGGGCCCGGTCGTGACCTGGAGCATCAGCAGGGCGGGGGAGTCCGCCCGCCCCTGCGCCAGGCGCATCAGGGTGTCCAGGGTCGCGGGAAAGACGAGGAAGCACTCGGAGCCGCCGCTGCGGCCGTGGTTGACCTCGGCGGGCAGTCCGGGGTCGTCCCAGCAGTCCACCCACACCTGCCCGTTGACCAGGTGCCGCAGCGCCCGGACGGTCACGAAGCGCGTCGCGGACCGGGTGACCGAGACGTTCACCGTCAGCCCGGGGTGCAGGTCCCGCAGCCAGTGGACCCACCAGGGGACCAGCGCGGCACTGATCGAGCCTGTGACGTGGAGGTGCAGTTCCTCGCCGTCGAACGTCTCCACGTTCATCCGGCGGCCTCCGCCCCGCCCGCGGGGGAGTCGAGGGGGATCCACTCCGACGTCAGGATCGGCTTCATCCGGTGCTCCGGCGGCGCGCTGGGGAAGACGTTCATCAGGAGGAACTGAAGAGCCCCCGCGTCGGCGGCCACCGCGGCCCGGCTCGCGGAGAACACCAGCCGGTAGGGCAGGCTCCGGGTGACCCAGGTGAAGTCGGCCTGGTTCGAACTCATCACGGACAGCTGCTGCATGGCGTCGAACAGCGCCTTCGGACCGCGGCTCCCCGGGTTCCAGAGGACCTGCTTCCAGCCGTGCTCCACCCCGGGCGTCACATCGCGCCACGGTGTCGCGGCGCCGCCGTCGGGGGTGGTCTCCCGCACCAGCAGATGAACGTTCTGCACCCCCGGATTGGGGGCGAAGAACCGCCAGCCGGGCAGCGGCCAGCCCCCGGTGAACTTGCGGAGGTCCTGATTATAGGAATCGGGGGTGTTCTGGAGAACGGTCGCTACCAGATGCGTCGCCAGCGCCCCCACGGCGAAAGCGCCGGCCGCTCCACGGATTCGGTCACTCAGCATGAATGAACTTTCTGATGGCGCCTTCGACCTGCTCGGCGTGGTGGCGGAATCCAATCATCGAACGGTGCGCCGAACCGGGAATCACCTCGATATCGGCCGCGAGTTTCTTTGCGAAAGCGGACTGCTGCTCGGCGTTCTCGCCCGAGGCGACGACGAGAACCGACGGGACGCCGCCCAGATTCTCCAGAGCCGTATCGGTGTTCACGGTGCGGTACTCCCGGACCGAGTTGACGATGTTGCGCGGCGAGAAGACGAACTGCACATGGCTGTACTGGATGTCGGGGGTGTATCCCGCCTGCCGCTCCACCGCGTTCGGAGCCCATTCGTAGATTCCGGTCACGGCGGCGAACAGCGTGTGCACCTGTACCTGGACGAACTTGCCCAGCCGTCTGCGGTCCGAGCGGTCCGTATCGAGGAGATCCGGGTCGGTACCGTCCACGATCACGACGTTGCGGATACGGTCGGCGAAACGGGGATCCGCGACATACGAGGCGGCACTCAGCGATCCGATGGAATGGGTCACCACCACGATGTCGCCCTTGGCCCCGACCTCGTCGAGAACGGCGCCGAGCAGTTCCCCGCCGGGGGCGCGGGACGTCGTGAAGCCGTACCCGGCCCGGTGGTAGCGGACCACCGTGTGGTCCAGGGCCAGCCGCTCCGCGACCCAGTCCCACGACTCGAGGGACTGGCCCAGGCCGCACTCCAGGACGACCACGGGCCTCGGCCTGCCCGGTTCCTCCGCGGGCCGGTCCACGACGTACTCGACGGTGCCCGACGCGGTCGTCAGCAGCGAGGTGCCCTTGGGGCCGAGCCGCCGCTGTTCGGCGATCTTCCGCTTCTCGCGGGCGATCAGCCCGCTCGCCAGAGCCACTCCGGCGGCGGTCGCGATCACCGCCTTCTCGAAGGTCCGTGGCAGGCCCCGGGTGTCCAGCACATGGCCGACCGCCCCGTGCGAACCGATGAACCCCCACACGAAGCGCGGCAGTTCCATGGTCGCCGCGACCCCGACGTGGAAGGACTTGACCGCGGCGAGGGCCCAGGAGGCCTGCCTGCGCGGCAACAGGTAGATAAGGGGAAAGGACGTCTCCCACACGACCGTGCCGATGGTCAGGGCCCGGCAGAGCCTCGGGTGCCCGCGCAGGATCTCCGCGAGCGGACCCCGCCCGTACGCCTCCGTCCGCAGGACCTCCGGCAGGGCGTCGCCCTGCACCCAACTGCTGCCGAACGCCTTGGAGATCCCCGACACGGCGTAGCTGAGCCCGGCCTGGAAGTTGACCGCGCGCAGGAACAGGTCGTCGGACAGCCGCGGGTCGGGGACGAGCGCGGTGAGCGTGCGGTACTGCGTGATCACCGCGGTCATCTGGTCGGCGCCGTCACGGCCGTAGGGGGTCCGGACCTCGCTGATCCGGTTGCACGTGCCGATGACCGCGGCCGCGGCGATCTGCGCCCTGCGGTTGCCCCGGGCCAGCACGAGCCCCACCGAGGCCGCGAGGGTGACCCCGGCGAGCACCTTGGGGGTGCGCGGGTGGTCGAGCACCCGCGCGAGCCGGTGCCGCAGACTTCCGGACGGGTACTGCTGGGCCGAAACACCGCGGAGATAGCCGTCCTCGTCGAATTCCCTCGTGAGGCTCAGGGTCTCCGCGGAGGCGAGAATCTGCCCGACCGCGATCGGCAGGAAAACTCGGTCGGCCGCCTTCTGCGCGGCTGTCGTGCTCGAAGTGCGCCGTCTCCACCCTCGTACACTCAACAAGCTTTTCGTCTTTCCGTCTCGGACGCCGCTGGGATGCACCGGAAGCGTGCCGGAGAGCCATGGTGCCCGGCTCTCCGGCACGCGCGTCAGCGCTCCGTCAGCAGACCAGGCAGATCGTGCTGCCCTGAATCACGAACTGGGCAGCCGTCGGCGTGGCCGGAGTGGCCATGGCCGGAATCTCGGAGTCCGAATGGAACCCCGGGGCCGCTCCGCCGAGCACGCTGTTGGCGAACTCCTGCGCTTCGAGCGACTCCGGGCGTGCCGCAATGCCGTTTTCCTGTGCAATCGAGTCTAGTCGCATGTCGCTACCCTTCCTCGGTGTTCACGGTGAGCGAAAGGGTCATGACGGTGCTCACGTTGCTCATCCCCCGTCGCTCGCTCTGAATTGAACGTGCTTTACAACGTCGGCAACTCAACATTGCGCATTCACCGTAACTAGCCGATCCGGAGCCGTCAACAGTCATTTTTCGCGCCACCGGTAACGGCCATCCGCGTGTAAGGCCCCCTGTTCCCTGTGCCAGTTGGCAATCGCGCCGGGGAACACCGGCACTCGCGATCCCGCCGTCGGCGAGTGACCGGTGTCATGCGGCCGTAACCCCTGAGCGTGCGTCAGATACAGGGCGGCCGGGGCCACTTGCTCGACTCGAAGCCCGGGGAAACAGGCTGGAACAGAGCCAGTTGGGCTGCGGCGGGCCGTGGGTCAGGTCTGCTCGGGACGCTCGATCGACACCTCGGGCAGCTTTCGGTCCAGCCATCCGGGCAGCCACCAGGCCCGTCTGCCGAGCATCTGCATCACGGCGGGGACGATCACCAGCCGGGCCGGCACCTCGCCCAGGACCGTCACCGCGGCCCGGACGTCTGCCTCGCGCGACAACGGCCGCCGCTCGTCGAGCCGCTCCAGCAGCAGCGCACCGCTCACCGGGTCGTGGTCGGGCAGCTCCACCGCCCCGGCCCCGCGGCGGTCCAGGCGCGCAGCGCCACCGGTTCGCCCGCTGTCTCCTCGTCCACCAGCTGGAGCTTCAGCGCGGCGGGCAGCCCGTCCGCCTCCCGCACCACCGGCAGGACCAGCACGGCCACGATCCCGGCGGGTTCAGCGGTCGGCAGATCCTGGTCCTGCGCGTTGCGCGGCTTCTCCGCCCACCTCGACGTGGAGGTCGTCGGTGCCGATGTCCTGTACGATGTCGCCGACCTTGCCGACGTCTGACTCTGACCGGCACCGGACGCGAGCGGGCCCCGAGTCGAGGAGGACGACTCGGGGCCCGTGCTGTTCAGACCTCAGCTCTTGGGCATGAGGACGGTGTCGACGATGTAGACGGTGGCGTTGGCGGTGGGGACGTTGCCGCAGACGACCTTGGAGGTGTCGTTGACGGTGTAGTTCTCGCCGGAGCCCTTGGTGGCGAGGGTGGACTTCTGGAGGGTGTCGAAGGTGCCGCTCTCCAGCTGCGTGGGGGAGAGCTTCTCGCCGACCACGTGGTAGGTGAGGATGTTGGTCAGCATCTCCTTGTCGGCCAGAACCTTGTCCAGGTCGGCCTTCGGGATCTTGGCGAAGGCGTCGTTGGTCGGCGCGAACACGGTGATGTTCTGGGCGTTGTTGAGGGTGTCGACGAGACCGGCCTTCTTCACCGCCGTGACCAGGGTGGACAGGGCCGGGTTGTTCGAGGCGGCGGTGGCGACCGGGTCCTGGGCCATGCCGTCGAAGGAACCCGCACCGTCCTTCGGGACGGTGGCGCAGGCCGGACCGAACGGGCCGTCCGCCGGGGTGGCGCCCTCGGCCGGTGCGCTCGACTGCTCCTCCGCGGGGGCGGAGGACGAGGACTTGTCGGCGGCGGCGTCGGAGGAGCTGTCGTCCCCGCCACAGGCGGTCAGCGTCAGAGGCAGGACGGCGGCGGCGGTGAGGGCGAGGGCGGCGCGGCGGTAGCGGAAGGCGGTCACGATGATTCTCCTGCGTGTTCGTTCGGATGCACTGCGTGTGCGTCGGAAGGTGCCCCGGTGTGGGGCTTCGATGCCTCGCAGTGCCGACTACGGGTCGGATATCACCCCTGAGGGGGGTGGTTGGGGTCAGAGCGCGCGCTCGTGAGGCGGGTCGGGGGGTACATCCGCTCTACGGCGGATCGGCTGTGCGGCTCTGATCGTCACATCGCTTATCCGGAGCCGTCGCGGCGGCGGATTGGTCGGCACGAGAAAACTTCATCCGGCGTGCTCCGGCCGTCCGGTGTCCTGCGCCGGTAGCCCGTACGGGTGTCATGCCGGGACCGGCCAATCCGGTGTGCCGGCGGCGGCGAATACCCGATGTGAGTGGACGCCGGGAGGAGGCTCCGCGCACGGTGGGGTTCTCCGGCGGCTGCGGGGAACCCCGCCCCGCCCCTGCGGTGGAAGCCCGCGAAGGGCCCCGGGCGCGGCGGCCGGTGAGAGCGGGAAGGCCGACGACGGCACCCACGGACCGGCTGTCGGCGTCCGCATGGCGGCAGCGTCGTCGCGTCAGATGTCGCCGAAGGGGCCAGCCGGCGCGGTGACTTGCCACGATGAGGAGTCCTACATCGCTTACCTGCGCGAAGAGTCTTTGAGTTGTTTCACGATCATGCCGGTTGACGGGGTTCGAAGTCCCAGGAAAGTCCCGGAGGACTCGCGCGGCAGACGGCCCCTTCGGTTACTGGACGTGGGACGGAGCGCAGTCGCCGAGACCTTGGCGCCGGCGGTCGCCGTGACCGAGCGGCAGTGCGGCCATCCCTGGCGGCCTGCCCGCCTGCTACGTCAGCGCTACGGGTTCCTGGCGCACCCGCGAGGAGCGCCTGCGTCTCCTGCGGGAAGCCGGAGGGGGATAGCAGCTGGCCTCACTGCATTCCCCCATCGGTCTCGATCCAGGCGCCCGTACACCCGAGGAGGCGGCCGTGTCGCGCGCGGTTTGATGACCGATCGTTCTTGACTGACCGTTCCTCAAAACCCTAGGGTTTGTCCATGGGACGGCGACGGTCTTTCGACGTGGACGAGGTTGTGGCGGCAGCGGTGGACGTGTTCGCCCGCCGCGCCTACGACGGTGTGTCCGTCGACGACCTGGTCATCCGGCTCGGCGTGCACCGCAACAGCCTTTATGGCGCGTTCGGCAGCAAGCGCGGCCTGTACCTGGCGGCGTTGCGCCACCACATCGAGCATGACGTCCGCCCGCACCTCGATCGGGTGGCCCAGCCGGATCACGTGCCGACGTGGGACCTGCTGCTGGTAGCAGCGGTCGATCGGGCGCCCGATGATCCCGAGGTCGCCGACCTGGTGTTGTCGGTCTTTGCGGAGATGGACAGGGCGACGGCTGATCCGCGTGCCACCGAGGCACTGCTGGGGCGCTGGCTGCTCCAACGGCCGCTTAAAGCGAAGGAGATCTGACGTGGCGGTAATCAGTGTGCAGGGCCAGGAACTGGTCGTGGAAATGGAGGGGTTGGACAAGTTTTGGGCGCTGAAGAGCAGGCTGACCATTCCGCTGGCACATGTGCGGGGTGCCACGATGGACCCGGGGATACTGGGCGAGCCCAAGGGGATCCGGGCTCCGGGCACGCATGTCCCAGGGGTGATCACGGCGGGCACCTTCCACCGGGACGGCGAAAAGGTCTTCTGGGCGGTTCGTGACGCGCAGAAGGCCGTGGTCGTGGAGCTCACCGGCGCCGAACGTTTCACCCGCCTGGTGGTCGAGGTCGAGGACCCGCGCGCGGCCGTTGCCCTGGTCGAACAGGCGACGAACCGATGATCTCGCGCATCGCGTTCTTTCTCGCGATGGTCTCCATCGCCGCCGTCATGGTCGCCACCCCGTCAGCCGCCAGCAGCAAGCACGGAGCAACCTGGCTGCCCGCCCACGACGAGCAGGTCTCGTTCGTCGTGGACGGCACCACCACGTACGGCACGCTCCATCTGCCGGCGCGGCGCCACGGCGAGCGCCTCCCCGCTGCCCTGCTGCTGCCGGGCAGCGGTCCCACCGACCGTGACGGCAACCAGCCGCCCTCGATGACTCCCGGCACCCTGCGAGATCTCGCCGGTGTCCTGGGCCAGAACCGGGTCGCGACCCTCCGGTTCGACAAGTACGGCACCGGCCGTACGGGCCTGGGGGCGTACGCCGGACACCCGGAAGACCTCGACTACCCGGCCCTCGTCCGGCAGGCCGGAGCGGCCCGCGACTACCTGCGACGCCGCACCGAAGTGGCGCCGCACCGGGTAGCGCTCGCCGGGCACAGCGAAGGAGCGATGACGGCCCTGGTGCTCGCCGCGCAGGCTCCGCCTCACCGCCGTGCTGCGGCACTCGTCCTGCTCCAGCCCCAGGCATTGCGGTTCCTGGACCTGGTGGCCATGCAACTCCACGACCAGACCGGGCAACTCGTCGAGTCGGGGGAGCTGTCACCGGAGGAGGGAAAGGTCGTGGACCGGGCGATCGACGTCGCCGTCGTGGACCTGCGCGGCGGACGCCCCGTCGACACCTCGGCCATGCCGGCACCGCTCGCCACGCTCTTCCAGTCGCTGGCCGGGCCCAACCGGCGGTACGTCGTGACCGACGACGCGGTCCACCCGCCGCACGTCGCCCGTCGACTTCCGCCCCTGCCCGTCCTGCTGACCTGCGGTGAGCTGGACAGACAAGTGCCCTGTCACACCACCGATCAGCTCACGGCCGTCGTCCGCCAGCGTGTGGTCCTCCCCGGCGTCGGCCACCTGATGACCACCGCCGACGGAACGCTCTCGACCACCCTGACCAGGGAACTCAGCGACATGCGCTGGTGACCGCGGTCGCTCGGCTCGACTCCATCGGATCCCCTCTCGACCCCGTCGTCAGAGGCTGAAGTCGATCCGCGCCGCCAGGCCCGACGGCGCCCCGATCTACGTCATCCTGGACAACCTGTCCGCCCACAAGGGCACCCACATCCGCCACAGGGCGAAGAGAAGCAAGGCCGAGCTGTGCTTCACGCCGACCTACGCCTCCTGGGCCAACCCCATCGAAGCCCACTGCGGCCCCCTGCGACAGTTCACCCTCGCCAACTCCCACCACCCCGACCACACGGTCCAGACCCGTGCTCTGCGCGCCTACCTCCGCCGGCGCAACGCCCACGCCCGCCACCCCGACGTCCTCGCCTCCCAACGCAAGCAACGCGCCCGCATCCGCGGCGAAAGCGGCGTCCGCTGGGGCGGACGCCCCCTCGTCATCACACCTTGAGCGACCTGCCCGATGCTCCGAGCGGTCACACGTTCATGCCGTAGCCAAGCTCCTCAGCCGCGACGTGCCAGAACGAGTTCTCGTCGGCAACGGCCTCGGCGTCAAGCATCTCGAATCGCTCCAGGAACGCTTCCGAGAGCGCGTCCGCGGCCTGCACGGCCAGGTCCTCGTCGTCGTCCAGATCATCATCGGGCCTCTCGTGGGCTTCGGCGGGCAAAGCGCCCGATTGATCCACCCGCAACGAACGTCATGTCGGCAGCCGCGACGAATTCCGCGCCGCCGGCGCGCGGTACCGGCAGCCGAACTGGACGCGTTCGTCGACGGAGTGGCGAAAAAGATCGCCGCGCTCTCTCCGGAGCTCATCGCCGCCACCAAGCGCCTGCTGCCTCCGGCGGACCTGACCGACGGCCTGCGAGCGGAGAACGACGTCTGGGCCGAGCTGGTCGGCGGGGACCTGCCGGGAAGGCTCATGACAGGAGCCCTCCAGAACGGAGCGCAAACCAGCGCAGGCGAGCGGGATCTGGAATCGGTTTTGCGAAAGGTTGCCGGCGGTCTCCAGAGCCAAAGCCATCAGCCGGCGCGTCCGCAGATCTGAATACTCCCTGCTTTCCGTGAGCTCTTTCCGACCTCACGCTGATGCGTGGTGAGGGACGGGGACGGCCTTCCCGATGTTGGTGATGTGGTTGGTGCTGCATCGGGGTTTCCGCGGGAGGCGCCACCCCCTTGAGGGTGGCCATGGCCTGTTCAGCGGCACAGCGGATCTTGGCTCGGGTGGTGTTGTGGCGGCGCTTCCGTCGCTTGAGGTGGACAAGTCGATCGAGGACGGGTGAACAAGCACGCGGAGCTCCTGGCGGACAAGGGCGATCCTGGTCGAGAACCCGTCTACCAGGAGCTTCGTCATTGCGCAGACCTGTCCAACTCACGGTCAGCTCTTTCAGCTCGCAAGAGGCTGAGTGCCGCGGCCTTTGCCCGGCGCGAAGGGGACGATGTTCCCTATGACGCCGGGTCAGCATGCACGGCCCGGTGCCGGTAAGCCCCGCAGCTCAACGAAGGATGTGTGCGACCGCGGGGAGAGCCAGGAGCGGGGGCAGCAGGGGAGCCACCCCCGTGGACAGGGAGACGACTGCCTTGCGTGGAAAGGACAGGCGGGCGGGTGGCTGGAGGAGGCGGTCGACTCGTTGGTGGAGCAGGGGGCGGGTGGTGGCGCAGGTGAGTACGCCACGGTGTTGGTTGAGTTCGATGAGGGCGAGCGCGGTGGTGCGGTGGCCGCAGCGGCGTGAGGCGGTGTCGTCGGCGGCGAGTTCGACCAGGCGGTGGGTCTGGTCGCAGAAGTGGGCGAAAAGGGGGATGCGGGGGAAGCCGGTGGCGAGTGCGGTGGACAGGTGGAGCAGCCAGTGGTGGTGGGCGTGGACGAGTTCGTGGGTCAGGACGGCTTCGATCTGCTCGGCGTTGAGCTTTCGCAACGCTCCGGTGGTCAGCACGAGTTGGGGCGGGAAGCTGGGCGTGAGCCAGGCGTCGGGGTACTCGTCCTCCAGGACGAGTACGGGTCCTCGGGCGGCGGGCAGGGTGCCGGGAAGGTCGGGCGCTCGTTCACGCAGGTATGCCAGGCGTGCGCTGCGGTGGCGGAAGGCGTGGAAAAGTTCCCTGCTCAGCGACACCGCTGTCCATACGGCGCCAGCTGTCAGGAGCAGGGCGAAGGCGGTGGCCCAGGGGTGGGCGAAGGCGAGGTCCCAGGCGGCTGTCACTGCCGGGGAGCCGGGGCCGGTGGGCCAGGCCCGGGCGGTTTCGATGACGGGGGCGGCGCTGAGCAGCAGCGCGCAGAGGCAGCAGAGCAGGGCTGTGGCGGTGAGGCATTGCCAGGCCCAGAGGCCGAGGACGGGTTTGCGGGTGGGCCAGGGTGAGCGGGTGAGGACCCGGGGCGCCCAGAGAGCGGTGACCAGCGCGAGGGCTGCCAGGGGGAGAAGGTAGAGGCTCATGCCGCCGGTTCCTTCTCCGTCGGCGTCTGCGCGGGGGCGGGGCTGGAGAGATGGCGGGCGGTGAAGATGCCTCCTGCCGCCAGGACCGCGATGGTGATCAGGAGGGTGAGGGTGTAGCCGTTGTCGAAGGCCGAGTGGGCCGCGTCCAGCAGCACGTCGGCTTGTCCGGAGGGCAGTTCGGCGGCGGCGGAACGCGCGGCGTCCAGGCTTTCGGCCGCCGTGCCAGGAGTGTCGGGAGGCAGGTGGACGGTGGCGGTGTAGAGGGAGCCGAGGACGCTGCCGAGGATCGCGACGCCGGAGAGGCTGCCGAGTTCGTAGGAGACCTCCTCGACCGAGGCGGCCATTCCGGCCCGGTGTGCCGGAGCGTTGCTCATGATGGTGGCAGAGGCGGCTGTCATGGCCAGTCCGACACCGGCTCCGGCGACCGCCAGGCCGGGGGTGATCCACAGGGGGTGGTCGGGGTGGACGTCGAGGAACGGCACCAGCCCAGGGGTGAGAAGCAGGGTGAGCAAGGCCCCGGCCGCACCGATGGCGAGGCCGCCGGCGATCAGGGGGCGGGGGCCGGTGCGGTAGACGAGGGAGCCGGCGACGATGCCGGAGGGCAGGCAGCCGACCGCGAAGGCCGCCACCAGGAGCCCCGCGTACAGGGGGGTGAGGTCCATGACGAGCTGGAGGCGCTGGGTGAGGACCAGCTGGATGCCCGCGGCGGCGAACATCGCCAGGGCGGCGGCCACGATGCCGGACAGGATCCGGGGGTCGCGCAGCAGGGCGAAGTCGATCAGCGGGTGGGCCTGGCGGCGTTGACGCCGTACGAACAGCGTGAACCCAACGGCCGCGACCAGCAGGGCGATGACGATGGCGAGCGGGTTGCGGCCGGGCTGGGTGGCTTCCTTGACGGCGTACACCAGGCCGACGAGTGCGGCCATGACCTGGAGTGAGGCGAGGAAGTCCCAGGGCCTGTCCGAGCGTCCCGAGCCCCCGGGTGCGAGAACGGCCCCGGCGATCAGGGCGAGGATCACGACGGGCACGTTGATCAGGAAGACCGAGCCCCACCAGAAGTGCTCCAGCAGGAAGCCGCCGAGGACCGGGCCGATCGCGATGCCGACGACGGACATCGTGCCCCAGATGCCGATCGCGATGTTCCGTTCGTGCTCGTCCTCGAAGGTGGTGCGGATCAAGGACAGGGTGGCGGGCATCATCGCGGCGGCGCCGACCGCGAGGAAGGCGCGTGCGGCGATGAGCACGGTGGGCGAGGGGGCGAAGGCCGCCACCGTCGAGGCGACGCCGAAGAGGACGAGGCCGGCCAGGAACATCCGCTTGTGGCCGATGCGGTCGCCGAGGGTGCCCGCACCGAGCAGCAGGCCGGCCATGACCAGCGGGTAGGCGTTGATGATCCACAGCTTCTGCGACGGGTCCGCGTGCAGGTCCTCGGTGAGCGTCGGCAGAGCGGTGTAGAGGACGGTCATGTCGACCGAGATCAGTAGCAGCCCTGCTGCCACGGTCCCCAGCAGCCATCAGCGTCGGGAACTGGTCATGCTCTTACTCGTCTTTCGTCCGGTTGACGGTCTGGATCGGTCAGGCAGGTGGAGGCCGCCTCGCACCGGTATGTGCTGCGGGGCGTGAAGGCGCGCTCGGCGTTCAGGCGGGGGCCGAACCGTCGGTGAGGGCGAGGAGCCGACGGCGTACGGCTTCCCGGACCGGTTGGGGAAGCGGGGTGCCGCTGGTGGCTTCGTGGAGCCAGAGGCCGTCGATGACCAGCCGTGCCAGGAGCAGGTCGATGTCCTGGGGGTCGGCGGATTGGGTCGGGGCGTCCAGGTGCCGCATGAGGTCGGTCCAGACGTTCGCCAGCTCCGGATGGTTCACGGACTCGATCATGAAGGCGAGTTCCGCCTTACTTGCCCCGAGTTCGGTACCGACCCGGGCGTAGGCGGCGGTCAGCTCGCGCGGCTCGGCCTCCCGGAGCGGCTTCCCGACCTCCGCCACCAGGCGCTCCTCCCACGCCGCGGTCAGGTGGCGCTGGATCGCGAGCAGCAGGTCGTCCCTCGTGCGGAAGTGGTACATGAGTCCGCCCTTGGTGACACCGGCCTCCTCGGCCGCCGACTCCAGGGTCAGGCCGGTGATGCCCTCGCGCTCGGTCACACGGACCGCGGCGTTCAGGATCAGGTTCTTCGAGCTTGGTCGCATACTCTTAACTGTACCATCCGGAAGGTATAGTTACGGAGCCGCACCGCGTGGCCGGAATTCGTCTGCGCGCGGATTCTTCTGTAACGAATCGATAACGCGCGGGGGTGTATGTCGGTTAGGGTTCCCCACGGACAACGCCTTCCGTTGCTTGCCTTCCGTCGCGCGCTCCATGACCTGACTTGTCCCCAGCGTCAGCCGCGTCGGCATGATCTTTTCCTGGCGCGGGTGCCGCTCCGACTCCTGTGAAAGCGGGAATCCTCTGTGAGCACCCCCCACTCTCCCGATGGTGAGATGCATCTGACCGTCACGCGGCGGGCCGAGGCCGCCGACGGGGTCATCGCCCTGACGCTGGCCCGTCCGGACGGCGGGCCGCTGCCGGTGTGGCAGCCCGGTGCGCACGTCGAGCTGCTGCTCGGCGACGGCCTGGTCCGGCACTACTCGCTCTGCGGTGACCCGGCCGACCGGTCGGGCTGGCGGATCGCCGTCCTGCGCGCTGCGGAGAGCCGCGGAGGCTCGGCGTACGTGCACGACAAGCTGCACGTCGGCGCGCACGTACGGGTACGCGGGCCGCGCGAGAACTTCGCCTTCCGGCCCGCTGGGCGCTGCCTGTTCGTGGCGGGCGGAATCGGGATCACGCCGCTGCTGCCGATGATCGCGGCGGCCGAGGCCGCCGGGACGGAGTGGCGGCTGCTGTACGGCGGGCGGACCCTCGGCTCGATGGCCTTCCTGGGCGAACTGTCCCTCTACGGGGACGCGGTGCGCGTCGTGCCGCAGGACCGCTTCGGGCTGCCCGACCTCGACGGGTTCCTCGGGGCGCCGCAGGAGGGGACGCTCGTCTACTGCTGCGGCCCGGAGTCGATGCTCTCCGCCGTGGAGGACCGTTGCCGGGCATGGCCGGAGGGAGCTCTCCAGGTCGAGCGGTTCCAGGCAGCCGAACTCCCCCCGCATGCAGCGGAGTCGGCGTTCGACGTGGTGCTCACCGGCTCTGATCTCACCCTGCGGGTGCCGCCGGGGCGCAGCATCCTGGAGGTCGCCCGTGAGGCGGGGGTCCCGGTGCTCAGCTCGTGCGCGGAAGGCATCTGCGGGACGTGCGAGACGGAGGTGCTGGAGGGCGAGCCCGACCACCGGGACTCCGTCCTCAGCACGGAGGAGAGGGAGTCGGGCGAAACGATGATGATCTGCGTCTCCCGTGCCCACAGCCCGCAGTTGGTCCTCGACCTCTGACAACGGAGCCCGGCGCGCCCTCCCCGCGGGCCCGTAGGACGATCTCACGCCTGGTGACGCCGGCTCCGGACACCACCACCGAAAACTGGAGATACGCAATGCCCTCTCCCCAGACCGTTGACCTTGGCCCGCTCAGCTCTCCGGACGGCGGTTCACCCCGGCTCACCGGACACCTGGCCCGCCCCCGGGGGACGGGCCCCTGGCCCGGCGTGGTCGTCGTGCACGAGGCGCTCGGCGTCGACGACGTCATGCTGCGCCAGACACAGCGCCTCGCCGAGGCGGGCTACCTGGCCCTGATGCCGGACCTGTTCACCGACGGCGGCACCCGGCGCTGCCTGGTGCCGACCATGCGCGCGGCCCTGTCCGGCCGGGGTCGCGCCTACCGGGACATCCACGCCGCCCGGACCTACCTCACCGAACACCCGGACTCCACCGGTAGGACGGGCATCATCGGCTTCTGCATGGGCGGAGCCTTCGCCCTGATGTCCGCCGGCCAGGGAAGTTTCCAGGCAGCCTCCGTCAACTACGGCGTCCTGCCCAAGGAGTTGGACACCGTCCTGGAGGGCGCCTGCCCTGTTGTGGCGAGCTACGGCGGACGCGACCGGATGCTCAGGGGCTCCGCCGACCGACTGGACGCCGCACTGAACCGGGCCGGCGTCGTCCACGACGTACGCGAGTACCCGCAGGCCGGCCACAGCTTCCTCAACGACGCCGAAGTCGGCCCCCGGCCGCTGCGCCCGCTGTTCCGGATCGGCGGCATGGGCCCGCACCCCGAAGCCGCCGCCGACGCCTGGCAGCGCATCGAAGCCTTCTTCGCCACCCACCTGACCTAGCCGCCCGGCCCCCGGCATCACCGTCCGGGCGCCGTACGCCGGAGACCCTCCCGGCACCACCAGCCCCCGCACGGGGGCGTTCACCCCACAGGAGACCGATCTCGTGAGCACCACACCGGCCCAGCAGGACACCCCCATGGCACAGACGGAGGCCGGGGCGGAGACGGGGTGGCAGGTCGATGACCGCTGCATGAACTGCAACATCGCCCGCGCCTACGCCCCCGGCATGATCACCTTCGCCGAGGGCGGCCGGTACGGCGGCCTGTCCAAGGTCACCCGCCAGCCGGAGACCGCGGCGGACGAGGAGAAGATGTACCTGGCGGCGCACGCCTGCCCGACGCGCTCCGTCCACCCGCCCACCGGGCCGCTCACCGCGGACTCCGACCCCTACCCGGTCGCCCTGGACGACGCCCAGACGGTCTACCTCTGCGGGCACGCCTCCCCGCAGACCTACGGCGCCACCTCCTACCTGCTGCGCCGCCCGGACGGCACGGCGATGATGATCGACACCCCCAGGTGGCGGCCCGCGCTCGCCCGCCGCTACGAGCAGAAGGTCGGCAGGGTCACCGACGTCCTGATCACCCACCTCGACCACGTGGCCCACGCCCGCAGGTACGCCGACGCCTTCCGGGCCAGGCTCTGGATTCACGAGGGGGACCTGCACTCGCTGCCCGACGCCGACCACGTCATCCGCGGTACGGAGCCCGTCGAGATCGGTCCCGGCGTCATCGCCCACCCCTTCCCCGGACACACCGAGGGCAGCACGCTGTTCGTCGCGGACGACACGTTCTGCTTCACCGGGGACGCCTTCTTCTGGTCCAACGGCCAGCAGGCCCTGGAAGTGGCCCACAGCGTCGTCTACGACTCCATCGAGACCCTTGCCGGATCGGTGGCCCGGGGGGCGGAGGAGCTGACCTTCGAGTGGGTGCTGCCGGGCCACGGCGACTTCCACCACCTGCCCGCCGAGGAGATGCGCGAGCGCATGCGCGGGCTCGGCCGGCGTACGGCGACCTACCCGGCCGAGCCCGTCGACTACGGCGCAGTCCGCTACTGACCCTCCCCGTGCCGCCGGGTGGCGGGCCCTGGCCCTCCGGCCTGTCCGGACCCGGCAGACATCGACGCGGTCTTCGCCGCGACCGGTCGGCCGGGCCCGTGGCTCGTAGCCCGCCGCAGGCCCAAAGTCCCAGAGAAGCCCAGGCATGCCGCCGCACCCCTCCTTGACCCGCTGAATAGCAGCTCAGGCGGGGTGCGGCGGCATCCGCGAATCAGATGTCGCGGAAGATCTCGATCTGCGCGCCCACCGAGTTGAGCCGCTCCGCCAGCTCCTCGTAACCCCGGTTGATGACATAGACGTTGCGCAGCACGGAGGTGCCCTCCGCCGCCATCATCGCCAGCAGCACCACCACGGCGGGCCGCAGGGCGGGCGGGCACATCATCTCGGCGGCCCGCCAGCGGGTCGGGCCCTCCACCAGGACCCGGTGGGGGTCCAGGAGTTGGAGGCGGCCGCCGAGGCGGTTGAGGTCGGTCAGGTAGATGGCGCGGTTGTCGTAGACCCAGTCGTGGATCAGGGTCTGGCCGTGCGCGGAGGCCGCGATGGCCGCGAAGAACGGGACGTTGTCGATGTTGAGGCCGGGGAACGGCATCGGGTGGATCTTGTCGATCGGAGCCTCCAGCTTGGAGGGCCGCACCGTCAGGTCGACCAGCCGGGTGCGCGCGTTGTCGGCGGCGTACTCCGGGGTGCGGTCGCAGTCGACGCCCATCTCCTCCAGGACCGCCAGCTCGATCTCCAGGAACTCGATCGGCACCCGGCGGATGGTGAGTTCGGACTCGGTCACCACCGCGGCGGCCAGCAGGCTCATCGCCTCGACCGGGTCCTCGGAGGGGGAGTAGTCCACGTCCACGTCGATCCGCGGCACACCGTGCACGGTCAGCGTCGTCGTCCCGATCCCGTCGACCCGTACGCCCAGCGCCTCCAGGAAGAAGCACAGGTCCTGGACCATGTAGTTGGAGGAGGCGTTGCGGATGACCGTCGTGCCGTCGTGGCGGGCGGCGGCCAGCAGGGCGTTCTCGGTCACCGTGTCGCCGCGCTCGGTCAGCACGATGGGCCGGCCGGGGGAGACCGAACGGTCCACCTGCGCGTGGTACAGGCCCTCCGTGGCGGCGATCTCCAGGCCGAAGCGGCGCAGCGCGATCATGTGCGGCTCGATGGTGCGGGTGCCCAGGTCGCAGCCGCCCGCGTACGGCAGGGTGAACTGCTCCATCCGGTGCAGCAGCGGCCCCAGGAACATGATGATGGAGCGGGTGCGGCGCGCGGCGTCGGCGTCGATCGCGGCCATGTCCAGCTGCGCGGGCGGCACGATCTCCAGGTCCACGCCCTCGTTGACCCAGCGGGTGCGCACCCCGATGGAGTTGAGCACCTCCAGGAGCCGGAACACCTCCTCGATCCTGGCGACCCGGCGCAGGACCGTGCGGCCCTTGTTGAGGAGCGAGGCGCACAGCAGCGCGACACAGGCGTTCTTGCTGGTCTTGACGTCGATGGCGCCGGAGAGGCGGCGGCCGCCGACGACCCGCAGATGCATGGGCCCGGAGTAACCGAGCGACACGATCTCACTGTCGAGGGCTTCACCGATGCGCGCGATCATCTCAAGGCTGATGTTCTGGTTGCCGCGCTCGATGCGGTTGACGGCGCTCTGGCTGGTGCCGAGCGCCTCGGCCAGCTGCGTCTGTGTCCAGCCCCGGTGCTGACGGGCGTCACGGATGAGCTTGCCGATGCGTACGAGGTAGTCGTCTGACATGGCGGCAGGTTATCTCAGATATGAGATGAGGCCGCTGTGGGGCTGTGCTGTTCGAGTGACGAACGCGCACCGGTCCGGGGGAGAGTTGGTCCGGTGCGTCCATGCTCCTTCGGGTACGCGTCCGCGGCGAGGGATGCGCGTCCGTACGGGGCGACCGGCGGCGTTCGTACGAGGTGACTGGTGACATTCGGACGGGGGTGACTGGTGACGTTCGTACTAGGTGACGCCCCCGCGCTGCTGGGACCCGCCGTACGGGGTGACGCCCCCGTGGTGCCGGAGCCTCGCCGCCCTGTCAGCGCGCCCCGGACCCCGCCTCCCCCTGCCTCCGGCGCACCACGCGATAGGTCACATGGGTGCCCCCGTCCCCGGCGCGCGCCTCCACCTGTTCGAGATCCAGCTGCGGGACGCCGTCGAAGAGCCGGGTGCCGGCGCCGAGCGTCAGGGGCACGATGTGCAGCCGCACCTCGTCGATCAGGCCCGCGGCGAGGTACTGGTTGATCGTGGTCGCGCCTCCGTGGATCGACACGTCGCGGTCCCCGGCCGCCTCCCGCGCCCGCCGCAGCGCGGATTCGATGCCGTCGGTCACGAAGTGGAACGTCGTGCCGCCCTCCATCGGCTGCGGATCGCGCGGGTGGTGGGTCAGGACGAAGACCGGTGCGTGGTACGGCGGTTCGTCGCCCCACCAGCCCATCCACGGCCGGTCCCACGCGCCGCGCACGGGGCCGAACATGTTGCGCCCCATCACGAAGGCGCCGATCGTCCTCAGCCGGTCGAGCTCGGCCTGCCGCTGTTCGGGGGTGGCGAACATCCAGCCGTGCAGCCGGTCGCCCCAGCCGTCGCCGCCGTCGTCCCCGAAGGGACGTTCCTCGCTCTGGCCCGCTCCGGCCGCGTATCCGTCGGCCGAGACCGAGAGTTCACAGGTCACCCTGCCCGGGTGTCCGCTCATGGTGCAGCCCTCCTGGTGGAGACGGTGGCGGCCCTGTGCCGCCCTCGTGGTGCGCCGCCCGCCGCGGCCGCCATCTGGGTAGACCGCTCCGCCGCCGCGAACTCATCGCGCGAGGGCCCTCGGGCTCACCCCCCGTGCGCGGGCCGCGGGTCGCGGCGCAGCCGGTCCTCCAGCGCGTCGAGCAGACCGGGCAGGTCGGGGGCGACGGCGAGGTCGTCCAGGGTGGAGGCGGCGAGGAACCCGGCGTCGGTGAGGCCGTGCAGGGCGCCGATCAGCGGAGTCCAGAAGCCCCCGGCGTCCAGGAAGCCGACCGGTTTGGCGTGGAAGCCCAGCTGGCGCCAGGACCACACCTCGAAGATCTCTTCCAGCGTCCCCAGCCCGCCGGGCAGGGCGACGAAAGCGTCCGCCCGCTCCGCCATGACGGCCTTGCGCTCGTGCATCGACGCGCAGATCACCAGCTCCGTGAGCTCCTCGCGTGCCCACTCCCGCTCGATCATGCTGCGGGGCATGACGCCGGTCACCTCGCCGCCCTCCCGCATCGCGGCGTCCGCCAGGACACCCATCAGCCCGGTGCTGCCGCCGCCGTAGACGAGGCCGATCCCGCGCCGGGCGAGTTCGCCGCCGACGTGGTCGGCCAGCGCGGCGTGGGCGGGGTCGTGTCCGTCGGAGGAGGCGAGGAAGACGGCGAGGCGGCGCATACGGACTCCCGGGGGACGGTCGGGCGCGATCGCGGGTACACGGCGGTGGTAGGCGTCCGGTTCTACCACGGGCCTGCTCGGATACCACGGGCCTGCTCGGACGGGCCGGACCGGGAGCAGGGCCGTCAGGTGTCCCTGTCCACAGCACGGGGGCACCTGGGCATGACCGAGCGGCGGCTATGTACTAGAGTTATCTCGACATCGAGATATCTGCCGAGGCGCACCACAGCCGCCGCCCGGTAAGGGTTACCTAACTAATCCTTACCTTAGCGGATGGCCGGGGCCGTAGGTGGCACAACGCGGCGCCGGCTGCCAATGAGGCGCGGCGCGGTAGACGCGCACATTGAAGAAGGAGACTGTCGTGTCGGCGAACAGCTTCGACGCCCGCAGCACGCTGCGCGTGGGCGACGAGTCGTACGAGATCTTCAAGCTGGACAAGGTAGAGGGCTCCGCGCGCCTCCCGTACAGCCTGAAGGTCCTGCTGGAGAACCTGCTCCGCACCGAGGACGGCGCGAACATCACCGCCGACCACATCCGGGCCATCGGCGGCTGGGACTCCCAGGCACAGCCCAGCCAGGAGATCCAGTTCACGCCGGCCCGCGTGATCATGCAGGACTTCACCGGCGTGCCCTGCGTCGTCGACCTCGCCACCATGCGTGAGGCCGTCAAGGAGCTCGGCGGCGACCCGGCGAAGATCAACCCGCTCGCCCCGGCCGAGCTGGTCATCGACCACTCCGTCATCGCCGACAAGTTCGGCACGAAGGACGCCTTCGGCCAGAACGTCGAGCTGGAGTACGGCCGCAACAAGGAGCGCTACCAGTTCCTGCGCTGGGGCCAGACCGCCTTCGACGAGTTCAAGGTCGTCCCCCCGGGCACCGGCATCGTCCACCAGGTGAACATCGAGCACCTGGCGCGCACGGTCATGGTCCGCGGCGGCCAGGCCTACCCCGACACCCTCGTCGGCACCGACTCCCACACCACCATGGTCAACGGCCTCGGCGTGCTCGGCTGGGGCGTCGGCGGCATCGAGGCCGAGGCCGCCATGCTCGGCCAGCCGGTCTCCATGCTCATCCCGCGCGTCGTCGGCTTCAAGCTGACCGGCGAGCTGAAGCCCGGCACCACCGCCACCGACCTCGTGCTGACCATCACCGAGATGCTCCGCAAGCACGGCGTCGTCGGCAAGTTCGTGGAGTTCTACGGTGAGGGCGTCGCCGCCACCTCGCTCGCCAACCGCGCCACCATCGGCAACATGTCGCCGGAGTTCGGCTCCACCGCCGCGATCTTCCCGATCGACGAGGAGACCCTGAACTACCTGCGCCTGACCGGCCGCGACGCCCAGCAGGTCGCCCTGGTCGAGGCGTACGCCAAGGAGCAGGGCCTCTGGCTGGACCCGAAGGCCGAGCCGGACTTCTCCGAGAAGCTGGAGCTCGACCTCGCCACGGTCGTCCCCTCCATCGCCGGACCCAAGCGCCCCCAGGACCGCATCGTCCTCGCCAACGCCGCGCAGCAGTTCGCCCAAGACGTCCGCAACTACGTCTCCGACGACGAGGAGGCGGGCAAGGAGTCCTTCCCGGCCTCCGACGCCCCGGCCTCCGCCAACGGCGTGCCGACCAAGCCGACCACCGTCACGGCCCCCGACGGCTCGACGTACGAGATCGACCACGGCGCCGTCACCGTCGCCGCGATCACCTCCTGCACCAACACCTCCAACCCCTACGTCATGGTCGCCGCCGCGCTCGTGGCGAAGAAGGCGGTCGAGAAGGGCCTGACCCGCAAGCCGTGGGTCAAGACCACCCTCGCCCCGGGCTCCAAGGTCGTCACCGACTACTTCGACAAGGCGGGCCTGACCCCGTACCTCGACAAGGTCGGCTTCAACCTCGTCGGCTACGGCTGCACCACCTGCATCGGCAACTCCGGCCCACTGCCGGAGGAGGTCTCCAAGGCCGTCAACGACAACGACCTCGCGGTCACCTCGGTCCTCTCCGGCAACCGCAACTTCGAGGGCCGCATCAACCCCGACGTCAAGATGAACTACCTGGCGTCCCCGCCGCTGGTCGTCGCGTACGCCATCGCCGGCTCGATGAAGGTCGACATCACCAAGGACGCGCTGGGCACCGACCAGGACGGCAAGCCGGTCTTCCTGGCCGACATCTGGCCCACCGAGGCCGAGGTCAACGACGTCGTGGCCAACGCCATCGGCGAGGACATGTTCAACAAGTCCTACCAGGACGTCTTCGCGGGCGACGCCCAGTGGCAGGCGCTGCCGATCCCGACCGGCAACACCTTCGAGTGGGACGCCGAGTCCACCTACGTGCGCAAGCCCCCGTACTTCGAGGGCATGGCGATGGAGCCGTCCCCCGTCGAGGACATCACCGGCGCCCGCGTCCTCGCCAAGCTCGGCGACTCGGTCACCACCGACCACATCTCCCCGGCCGGTGCCATCAAGGCCGACACCCCGGCGGGCAAGTACCTTACGGAGCACGGCATCGAGCGCCGTGACTTCAACTCCTACGGCTCGCGCCGCGGCAACCACGAGGTCATGATCCGCGGCACGTTCGCCAACATCCGCCTGCGCAACCAGATTGCGCCGGGCACCGAGGGCGGCTACACCCGCGACTTCACCCAGGCCGCGACCGCCGACGCGGCACCGGTGTCGTTCATCTACGACGCCTCGCAGAACTACCAGGCCGCGGGCACCCCGCTCGCGATCCTCGCGGGCAAGGAGTACGGCTCCGGCTCGTCCCGCGACTGGGCGGCCAAGGGCACCGCGCTCCTCGGCGTCAAGGCCGTCATCGCCGAGTCCTACGAGCGCATCCACCGCTCGAACCTCATCGGCATGGGCGTCCTCCCGCTCCAGTACCCCGAGGGCCAGAACGCCGAGAGCCTCGGCCTCACCGGCGAGGAGGCCTTCTCCTTCACCGGCGTCACCGAGCTGAACAACGGCACCACCCCCCGCACGGTCAAGGTCACCACCGACACCGGAGTGGAGTTCGACGCGGTCGTCCGCATCGACACCCCCGGCGAGGCGGACTACTACCGCAACGGCGGCATCCTGCAGTACGTGCTCCGCGAACTTGTCGGTAGCTGAGCTGATGTGAACGATCGCCCCGCCCCCTGCGTCTCGCGCGGGGGGCGGGGCGATCGAGTTCGGCGGGGCGGACGGTCCACCGGTGAGCTCCCGTCGTTATCATCGTCAAGCGCACGCTGTGCATCGTCACCTTCTGACACCCCTAGGTGGCTGAAACAGGAGGATGCGTCTCGGGTTCTGTGCGGACTCTGAAATCGCTGCGGCGCACCAGGCCGATGTTCGATTCGGCCGTTCACACGGCTTGGAACGCGCACGGAGGCGGAATGCCCAGCACTTGTGGCTCGCGTCCGCACGGTTCGTGACGAACTCGCCCAGCGGGAACGGCGCCTCGCCCAGCGCCGGAAGATCCTCGACGGCTATCTCGCCGGCGAAGCCGCACCCCGCGGCATGATGGCCACCTCTTCCCAGCGGACCGCAGACGCCGGCCCTCAGCCCGCCGTGTGACGTCCGGCCCGCTCTCACCCCGCAACAGCCTGAAGTGCGTCACGGGCTCTCCTGGGCCATGTTTGCTCTACGGAGCCAGCGCAACCCCGGAGCGGACAGCCCACCCATCCCACCCGTCCCACCACAGGTCAAATGGGGCACCACTCCGTAACGGCGTGCTGTCGAGCGTATCGAGCTGTGCTCCCCGTCCTTCATTGCCTCTCCTTCAGCTCTAACCCCTTAGATGCGCTTGACAGGTTAGATCTGAAGAGGCACGCTCGAAGGGTCGAACTGACCTCACTGACGGCACGAAAGGGTTAGCCATGGCCGCGGTACGACACCACTACACGTCCGTGCACGGACATCGCGTCTTCTACCGGGAGGCCGGCCCCGCCGACGCCCCGACCATCGTCCTGCTGCACGGTTATCCCACGAGCTCGCGCATGTTCCGGCACCTGATTCCCGCCCTGGCGGACCGCTACCACGTGATCGCCCCCGACCACCTGGGCTTCGGCCAGTCCGCCACGCCACCGGCCGACACATTCGACTACACGTTCGACGCGCTGACGGACGTGACCGAGGCCCTGCTCACCCAGCTGGGTGTGCGGCGCTATGCGATCTACGTCCAGGACTACGGCGCACCCGTCGGCTGGCGCCTGGCTCTGCGCAACCCCGATGCCGTCACGGCGATCGTCTCGCAGAACGGCAACGCTTACGACGAAGGCTTCGTCCCCGAGTTCTGGGCCCCGGTCTGGGCCTACGCGCAGTCCCCGGGTCCGTCGACGGAAGAAGCGATGAGAGGGGCTCTCAGCGAGGAAGCCATCCGCTGGCAGTACCTGCACGGCGTCGCCGAACCGGAGCTCGTGGACCCGGACACCTGGGCCACCGATCACCACGAGATCTCACGCCCTGGTCTCGACCGGATCCAGCTCGCCCTCTTCCAGGACTACGCCAGCAACCCTCCCCTCTACCCCCGGCTCCACGAGTACTTCCGCTCCAGCCAGGTCCCGCTGCTTGTGATCTGGGGCGCGGAGGACGAGATCTTCGGCTCCGACGGCGCACGGGCATTCGCGAAGGACCTGCCGAACGCGGACATCCAACTGGTCTCCGGCGGCGGCCACTTCCTCCTCGAAAGCCACCTCGACACGGTCGTCGGCGCGATGCGCGGCTTCCTGGGTCAGAACACGTCAGAGCGGGCATGACCAGGCGTCGGCGCGGCGGCGCGCAGGAAGCCGGTGAGGCTGCGACGCCCGGACATCGGGCACCGCGGCCAAACCGGCGCACGCTGCAGGTGGCGCTGAACGGAGACAGTTCCCACCCCGCGATGCCCCGCACCGCCGAAGAGACCGCCGCCGATGCCGCGGCGTGTGTGGCGGCCGGTGCGAACCTCCTCCACCTGCATGCCTTCGACGACGACGGTGAGGAGACTCTGGCCGAGGGGCCGGTGGCCCGAGCCATCACAGCCGTACGTGCGCTCTGTCCGGGCGTCCCCATCTCCATGACCACGTTCGCGCAGATCGAACCCGATGCGACGAGGCGACTGAAGCTGATCGCGTCATGGACCACGCTCCCCGACCTCGTCCCCGCGAATCAAGGGGAAGCCGGAATCGTGGAGCTGAGTGAGCTGCTGGCACTGAGGGGGGTGGGTCTGGAGGCGTGCCTCCTGTCCGTCGCCGATGCTGAGCTCTTCGTGCGCCGGAACACTCCCGAGCTCTTCCGCCGTGTCGTCATCGAGGCACTGGACACAGACCCGTCCACTGCCGTCGCCGACGCGGCCGCCATGGAACAGATGGTGACCGAGGCGGGAATGTCACTGGACCAGTTGCATCACGGGTACGGCATCGCGACCTGGGACGTGTGCCGCCGAGCCGCCGAGCGGGGACACGGTATCCGCATCGGTATCGAGGACACGGGCCTTCTGCCGGACGGCCGCCCCGCGGCGGGCAACGTAGAGCTGGTTCAGGCCGCGCGCGACCTGTTGTGAACGTGTGGACCGCCGGGCGGCTCTCGTGGTTCGCCCCGGCCTGAACCATCAGGAGCGTCAAGCCCACCTCCGGCGTCGCCCCGACCGACGGGGCTCCGGCCGCCGACTCCCGACGGCTGGTCCTGTCCAGGGCCTGGTCGGACGTCCTGGAGACGGTGCCGGTGGCGAGGATCCGGCAGGCTCACCTCCGGAGAATTCTTCCCGATCGCCTACATGCCGGGGCCGGTCCAGCAGGTCGCGGCACTCGTCCCGCTCAAGCGGACGGCTCAGGGCCGGTGTTCCGGGAAGGCCCCGGCCGATCGCCTCGATGATCTGGCGAACTCTGAGGAAGGCGCGCTGCCCGTGACGGGGCGCGGTGACGGGAGAAGGTTCCTGTCGGACCTCTACCTGTCGATGACGAGCAGTTCGACGTCGGTGTCGGTGAGCGAGTCAAGGGAGTTCAACTGTTCCGCCGCCAGGACGAGGTCCTCGTACTCCGACCGGAGGACGGGGAGGCGGTAGTACTGGATCAGCAATCCGATGTCGTCCATGGCCAGTTCGGCTTCGTCGTTCTCCACCATACGAACAACTGACGTCAGAGCGCCGACTGGCTTGGGCTGGTCGGCCAGCCGACGGGTCATGCGCAGGGCGACGGAGCGGATGAGAGCAGCGGGTGGATTCAGAGGCGGGTTACCGGGTGGGTGTGCGGAACGCATATCCCGATTCTCTCCTCATGAGGATGGTGGAGCGGGGGAAAGACCGGACCCCGGGTGCCGGAGGGGAGGAATCTTTCTCCGGCACCCGGGGTTGATCACGTCAGAGCGGCCGGATGAGAGCCTTGCCCTACGTGCCTCCGCCACCCGGCCGCCGCCGGGTGCGATCGTGAACCGGGGGCCCGAGCCTGCGAGCCCCCGAACCCGGCACCTGGAGCGAACGGAGCACCATGGGAGAGTTGATCCTCATCCGCCACGGCGAGACCGCGTGGTCCCGCTCCGGGCAGCACACGAGCTGGACCGACATCCCCCTCACCGAGGCCGGGGAACGCCAGGCCCGCGCGCTCGTCCCGCTGCTGGCCGACCGGAACATCGGGCTCACCCTGGTCAGCCCCGCCGTCCGGGCCCGCCGCACCGCCGAGCTGGCCGGACTCCACGCCCCCCGGGTCACCCCCGAACTGCGGGAGTGGGACTACGGGGGCTACGAGGGCATCACCACCCAGGCGATCCGCCGCACCCGGCCCTTCTGGAACCTGTGGACCGACGGGGTCGACCCCGGCTCCGACGAGCACCCCGGCGAGAGCCCCGCGGAGATCGGCCAGCGGGCCGACCAGGTGCTCGCGGGCGTCCGGTCGGCCGCCGACGGACTCGGGGACGCGGACATCGCGCTCGTCGCGCACTCGCACTTCCTGCGTGTCCTCACCGCCCGCTACCTCGGGCTGACCCCGGCCGAGGGCCGCCTCTTCCAGCTGGCCACCGGCGCGGTCTCCCGCCTCGGCACCGAACACGGCCGGCCGGTCGTCGCCGCCCTCAACGTCGCCCTGCCGGAGAGTCTCCAGGTCCGGTGACGAGCCCTCGGCGAAGCCCCTGAGACGCCGGTGGCCGGTACCCCGTCCTCCGGGGTACCGGCCACCGCCCGCACCTGCGCGTGCGGGTCAGGAGATCACCGTACGGGTCAGGAGATCAGCTCCACCTCCGCCAGCGTGGCCGCACCCGTCAGCACCAGCCGGTACTTCGCCCAGGCGCCCGGCCGGTCCACCGAGAAGGCCCGAGTCTGCTTGTCCCAGGCGAAGGACTGGCCCTTGCGGCGGTCCAGGTCCGTCCACCTCTTCCCGTCCGACGAGCCCTGGAGCGTCCAGCCGGTGGGCGCCTTGTCCGCCGACGCCGACGTCAGCGTGTACTGGAGCGCCTTGGTCCGGGCGGTCACCGGCAGTTCCACCGAGGTGACCTCCGCCGTGGTGGCCGAGGTGTTGTCGAAGAGCGCGCCGTCACCCTGGAGCACGTCGCCCTCGGGCGCGGGCACCCGGTCGTCCCGCTGGATGGAGACCGGGGCGGCCTTCTGGCCCGTCCCCCACGAGGAGGGCTCCGGGCCCATGTCGAACTCCAGCGTTCCGCCCCTGGCCAGCACGGAGTGGGGGAGTGCCGTGGAGGTCCACTTCTTGCCGTTGACCTTCACGCCCTGCACGTAGATGTTCCGCTGGCTGTTCTTCGGGGCCTTGACGGTCAGCTTGCGGCCGTTGTCCATGCGGACGGTCATCTTCTTGAACTGCGGCGAGCCGATCGCGTACTCCCCGCTGCCCATCACCAGCGGGTAGAAGCCGAGCGAGGAGAAGAGGTACCACGCCGACTGCTCGCCGTTGTCCTCGTCGCCGTGGATGCCCTGGCCGATCTCGCTGCCGACGTAGAGGCGGCTCAGCACCTCGCGGACCTTCTCCTGCGTCTTGTGGGGCTGCGAGGCCGCGTTGTACATGTACGTGGCGTGGTGGGCGACCTGGTTGCTGTGCCCGTACTGGCCCATCCGCACGTCCCGCGCCTCGGTCATCTCATGGATGACCCCGCCGTAGCTGCCGACGAACTCCGGGCCCGCCGTCTCCGGGGTGGCGAAGTACGTGTCCAGCTTCTTGCCGAGACCCGCGCGGCCGCCGTACAGGTTGGCCAGGCCCCGGCTGTCCTGCGGGGCGGTGAAGGCGTAGCCCCAGCCGTTGGTCTCCGTGTAGTCGTAGCCCCAGACCCGGGGGTCGTACTGGCCGGAGGGCACCCGCCAGTCGCCGTTCGGCTTCCTCCCCTGGAAGAACCCGGCCTTGTCGTCGAAGAGCTTGACGTACTTCTGCGCCCGGTTCATGAAGTACGCGGACTCCTCCTTGTACCGCGCCTTCTTCGTCTTCCGGTACAGCTCCTCGCCCATCCGCGCGATGCCGTAGTCGTTGAGGTAGCCCTCCAGCGACCAGGACAGGCCCTCGTGCGTCGCCGTGTTCGCGTAGCCGGTGAAGACGGAGGTCTCCATGCCCTTGCGTCCGACGCCGGAGGACGGCGGGGCCACCGTGGCGTTCTTGACCGCCGCGTCGTACGCCGCCTCCGCGTCGAACTTCACGCCCTTGACGTACGCGTCGGCGAACGCCACGTCCGAGCTGGTGCCGGTCATCAGGTCCGCGTAGCCGGGGGAGGACCAGCGCGAGGTCCAGCCGCCGTCCTTGAAGTGCTGCACGAAGCCGTCCACCAGCTCACCGGCCTTCTTCGGGGAGAAGAAGGAGTAGGCGGGCCAGGTCGTGCGGTAGGTGTCCCAGAAGCCGTTGTTGACGTACACCTTGCCGTCGACGATCTTCGCGCCCGTCCGCGTCGGGGTGTCGGCTCCGACCGGCTTGGAGAAGGGGCTGGCGTACCGGTTCTTGCCGTTCACCTTCTCGTGGCCGGAGTTGGGGTAGAGGTAGAGCCGGTAGAGGCTGGAGTACAGCGTGGTGAGCTGGTCCTCGTTCGCGCCCTCGACCTCGATCGTCCCCAGGATCCTGTCCCAGGCCTGCTGCGCGGTGCGGCGCACCTTCTCGAAGGAGGCGGACTCCGGGATCTCCGATGCCAGGTTCTTCTTCGCCTGGTCGACGCCGATCAGCGAGGTGGCCAGACGCAGGTTGACCGTGCGGTCCTTGCCCGCGTCGAAGCGGAAGAAGCCCGTCACGTCGTCACCGCCGCCGCCCTTCAGCCTGCCGCTGTCGGTGACCGGCGCGTCGAAGACGCCGTAGACGAACATCCGGGTCGCCCCGGTGGACAGACCGCTCTTGACGTCCGTGTAGCCGGAGAAGGAGCGGGTCTCGGGATCCAGGGTGAGGCCGCCCGCGTTGGAGACGTTGTCGAAGACCAGGCTGGCGTCCTTGCCGGGGTAGGTGAACCGCATCCGGGCCGCGTGGTCGGCCGGCGCCATCTCCGCCTTGAGGCCGTTCTCGAAGGTGACCCCGTAGTAGTGCGGCCTCGCCACCTCGTTCTCGTGCCGGAAGGGCAGGGCGCGGGCGGTGCGGGCGGCGTCCGGGGTGCTGCTCGCGACCGAGGGCATCACCTGGAAGGTCTGCCGGTCGCCCATCCAGGGGCTCGGCTCGTGGCTCGCGCTGAAGGCCTGGAGCGTGGGGAGGTTGTCCGCGTTGTTGCCCCGGTGGTAGTCGTACAGCCAGCTGAGCGAACCGGCGTTGGTCACCGGCGTCCAGAAGTTGAAGCCGTGGGGCACCGCGGCGGCCGGAATGTTGTTGCCGCGCGAGTAGCCGCCGGAGGAGTGGGTGCCGCGGGTGGTCAGCGCGTAGTCCGACAGGTGCGCCTTGGGCTTCTCCGGCTTCCGCGGGGCGATCGAGAGGTCGTCGATCCAGCCCTGGAACTTGGCCTTCCCCTTCGGCGAGTCGTACGCCACCAGGATCCGGTCGACCGTCTTGCCGGCGGCGACGCCGCCGATCCGGGCGGAGACCTTGTTCCACTGGTTCACATACAGCCGCTTGGCGTCCGCCTGGCCCTGCGGGGTCAGCAGCCCGCCGTGGCTGTCGGTGGCCTTCAGCTCGCTCAGATAGGTGCCGTCGGTGAAGGCGAGGTCCACCGCCACATGCGTCGCCGGGTAGGCGAGGTCCGTCTCGCTCATCTGCGGATGGACCAGGTAGGACAGCTCGGTGTCCCGGGTGACGACGGTGTTCACGTCGAAGATCTTGTTGTACGAGTACGCCCGCCCGTCCGCCTGGTGCGTACCCGCGTAGCGCAGTGCCCTCTTTCCGGTGAATCCCACGCCCGACTTCGCGGTGGGGGAGCCGGAGGGGCCGCGGTCGGGGTGGCTGCGCATCTCCTTGGGCACCGGGGTGGAGGCGTCACCGTTCGAGAACTGAACGTCGGCGAGCTGGAGCGCGTCCGCACCGCCGTTCGCGGTGATCTCCAGCCGGAAGTGCCGGTAGGCGGTGCCGGAGGCGAAGTCGTACGTCTTCGTCTCGAGCCGCTTGGCGAAGGTCTCGCCCTTGCGCGTGTCGAGGGCGGTCCACTCCTTCCCGTCCGCCGAGCCCTGGAGCGTCCAGTCCCTCGGGTCGCGCTCGGCGTGGTCGTTGGCCGAGGTGAGGGCGTACGTCACGACCTGGATGGGTTCGTCCAGATCGAACTCGACCCAGCCGGTCTTCGCGAACGCCAGCCACTTGGAGGCCGGTTCGACGTCGACCAGGTTCTCCTTGACCTCGCCGCCCGCCGCGTTCTCCGCGCTGGCCCGGACCTCGGTGACCCGGTCGGTGACGTTGCCCGGGATGCCGGAGGAGAACCCGCCGTCGATCCCGGAGGCGCGCTCCTTCCCGTCCGGGCCGGCCTCGACGGTGTCGCGCCAGTCCGGCTGCCTCTCGTCGGCCTCGAACGAGCTGGTGAACGTCCGCTCGCCGGAGGGCTTACGGTCCGGCGCGGCCGGCTGGGCGGAGGCGACCGCCGGGGCGATCACCACCAGTGCGAGGGAGGCCGCCAGGGCGGCCGCTGTGGGGGTCCGTCTCCGGCGCCGGGCCGGGCGGGGGACCGTGTCGGGCGCCTCGTCGGAGCCGTGGTGAAGACCGCGTGGTGGCTGCATACCGAGCCATTCCTCCCCGGGAAAATGCATGGACAACGTTGTCATAGCGGGATGCAAGGACCAGTAGGTGGTCAAGCGACAGGGCGTGTCAAGGGTGTTGGCGCTCCGTGGCCCGACGAACCGGCCGCAATGCGGAGATAGCCGCCCCGGGGGGCGGGTGTGCGAGGAAGAGGTGTCCGTGAGGTCTCAACTCGGGAAAGACTGCCGCCCAAACCTGCTTTCGATCTTGCTCAGTTGGCGGCGAGTGGACTATACCTGTCGGCGTCCGTACGCCGGTTTTCCCGCGGGTGTACGCGCGCGGGAGACTTGAGGACGGTCGCGAGGACGCCGGGGGCGTCCGCGCTGTAGTCTCCCGAAACCTCAACGACACCGGCCGGGCCGGTGCGTCGGCACATCTGCATATCCGCACCACCCAAGCGCAACTGACCGCGGTGGCGGGGCCCTTCGCCTGAGGCGAGTTTTCGACGGGCGACCGGCACACCGCCTGAGTCCTGGAGAAGGCGAGGACTTGAGCATGGGATCCACCTCCGCCCACAACAATGAGGGCCTTGGCCGTCGCGATCTGATCAAGCGTTCTGCCGCACTCGGCCTGATCGCTGTTCCGACGATGAGCTTCCTGTCCGCCTGCGCGAGCGGCAGCGGTGACAGTAGCGACAACAAGGTCGAAAAGGGCGAAAAGACCGAGAAGAACCCGCTCGCCGTCAACGGCAGCGCCCCGCTGGAGATCGTCATCTTCGACGGCGGTTTCGGCACCAAGTACGCCGAGGACGCCAAGGCCGTCTACGAGAAGACCTACCCCGAGGCGAAGGTCAAGTTCTCCGCGACGCAGAAGATCCAGTCGGTCCTCCAGCCGCGGTTCAACGGTGGCACTCCGCCGGACCTGATCGACAACTCCGGCGCCCAGCAGATGGACATGGGCGTCCTCGTCGGCAAGAAGCAGCTCACCGACCTGACGGCACTCCTGGACGCCCCCTCCGTCGACGACCCCGCCAAGAAGGTCCGCGACACCCTGCGGCCCGGCATCGTCGAGATGGGCCAGTTCGACGGCGACCCGGTCTGGATCATGTACTACGCGTACACGGTCTACGGCGTCTGGTACTCCCAGACCGCGCTGGAGAAGCTCGACGCCACGTACCCGGAGAACTGGGACGACATGCTCGCGCTCTGCGCGAAGGCGAAGAAGCAGGGCATCGCCGGCTGGACCTACCCCGGCAAGCACCCGTACTACATCCCCTTCTCGCTCTACCCCTTCATCGGGAAGATCGGCGGCGTCGAGGTCCTCGACGCCATCGACAACCTGGAGCCGAAGGCCTGGGAGCACCCGGCGGTCAAGGCGGCCTTCGAGGCCTACTACGAGCTCTACGCCAAGGGCTACATCCTCAAGGGCACCCCCGGCCTGGACCACCGCGGTTCGCAGGGCGCCTGGGCCCGCGGCAAGGCGCTGTTCATCCCGAACGGCTCCTGGGTGGAGAACGAGGAGGCGGCGATCATCCCCAAGGACTTCAAGCTGTCCGTGGGCGCGCCCTCCAGCCTCGACTCCTCGGACAAGCTGCCCTTCGGCACCCTCTGGGCCTCCGGCGGGGAGCCGTTCATCGTCCCGAGCAAGGCGAAGAACCCCGAGGGCGGCATGGAGCAGCTGCGCATCATGCTCAGCGAGGCCTCCTCCAAGTCCTTCACCAGCAACACCAAGTCGCTCTCCGCCTTCAACGGCGGCACCGACGGCATCGAGCTGTCGGACGGCCTGAAGTCCGGTGTCGCCGCGCTGGAGAAGGCGGGCACCAACGTGGTCAACCCCCGCCTCCAGGACTGGTACGTGAAGCTCCAGAAGGAGCAGATCGGTGTCGCCGCGCTCGGCGAGATGATGGCGGGCCGCGCCACCCCGGCCGAGACCATCAAGAAGATCCAGGCCTTCGCCGACGCGACCGCCAAGGACCAGTCGATCAAGCACTTCAAGCACCAGTGATCACGCGTCACCAGCGGCGGGCAGCACGGGAAGGTCGGAGTCGGTAACGATGCAACACGGTAAATACCGGTTCATAGTCGGGTTCTTGGTGGTGCCGATGACGTTGTACGTCGTCTTCGTCATCTGGCCCTTCATCCAGTCCATCTACTACTCGTTCACGGACTGGACGGGGCTGAGTCCCGACTTCAAGATGGTCGGGTTCGACAACTACACCAAGATGCTCGACGACGACGTCTTCTGGAAATCGCTGCAGCACAGCGTGCTGCTGGCCGTCCTGCTGCCGCTGGTGACGCTGGGTCTCGCGCTCTTCTTCGCGTTCATGCTCAACGTGGGCGGGCGGCGTCGCAAGGGCGCCGCCGTCACCGGAGTACGGGGCTCGGGCTTCTACAAGATCGCCTACTTCTTCCCGCAGGTCCTCTCGATCGCGATCGTGGCCATCCTGTTCCAGTTCGCCTTCGACCCGACCCAGGGCATGATCAACGGCATCCTCAAGGGCGTCGGCTTCTCCGACGTACCGGACTGGCTGGGCGACCCCCAGCTGGCCCTGTGGGTCATCATGGGCGTCCTGGTCTGGGGCACGACCGGCTTCTTCGTGGTGCTGTTCTCCGCGGGCATGGCTTCCATCCCCAAGGACTTCTACGAGGCCGCCCTGCTGGACGGCGCGAGCCGCTTCACGACCTTCTTCCGGATCACGCTGCCCCTGCTGTGGGACACGGTCCAGTCCGGCTGGGTCTACATGGGCATCCTGGCCCTCGGCGCCGAGGGCTTCGCCATCGTCCACATCATGAGCGTCGGCCCCGGCGGGCCCGACTACTCGACGACCGTCCTGCCGCTGTACGTCTACCAGGCGGCGTTCCGGGACGGGCAGGCGGGCTACGCGACCACGATCGGTGTCGCCCTGCTCATCGTCACGCTGGCGTTCGCCGCCATCGTGATGCGGCTGGGCCGGCGCGAGCGGCTGGAGTACTGATGAAGACCACTGACACCCCTCCCGCCGGGGCCGAGGCGGCGAAGGTACCCGCCCAGCGCTCCGGGACCACCGGCGGCGACGCGCCGGGCCCCGCGAAGACCACCGGGGGCAACGTCCTCAACGTCTTCTCGCACGGTGTGCTGATCGTCTGGGCGATCATGGTCGTGCTGCCGCTGTTCTGGGCGGTGATGTCCTCGTTCAAGACCGACTCGGACATCTTCAACACCCCCTGGTCGCTGCCCGGTTCGCTGAGCTTCGACGCCTGGGGCCGGGCCTGGAGCCAGGCCCACATGAGCGAGTACTTCCTCAACACCATCATGGTGGTGGGCGGTTCGCTCGTCGGCACCCTGGTCCTCGGCTCGATGGCCGCCTATGTGATCGCGCGCTTCGAGTTCCCGGGCAACCGGTTCATCTACTTCCTGTTCGTCGGCGGCATGAGCTTCCCGATCATGCTGGCGCTGGTCCCGCTGTTCTACGTCATGGACAACATGGGGCTGCTGAACACGATCCACGGCCTGATCGCGGTGTACATCGCCTACTCGCTGCCGTTCACCGTGTTCTTCCTGACCTCGTTCTTCCGTACGCTGCCGACTTCGGTGGCCGAGGCGGCGATCATCGACGGGGCCTCGCACACCCGGACGTTCTTCCAGGTCATGCTGCCGATGGCGAAGCCCGGCCTGATCAGCGTCGGGATCTTCAACTTCCTGGGGCAGTGGAACCAGTACATGCTGCCCACCGTGCTCAACACCGACCCGGAGAAGCGGGTGCTGGCCCAGGGCCTGGTGGAGCTGGCCGCCAGCCAGGGCTACAAGGGCGACTACTCCGGCCTCTTCGCGGGCCTGGTGATCGCGATGCTGCCGGTGCTGGCCGCGTACATCGTCTTCCAGCGCCAGGTGGTCTCCGGACTGACGGCGGGCGCGCTCAAGTAGGTCACAGCTCCACAACGACCCGGTGCCCCGGCGGACTCGATCCGCCGGGGCACCGGGCTGTCACGGCCGTGCCGGTGCTCAGGTCTTGACGGGAGGCACCCCCGAACGGTCAGCTTAGAGTTCACATGTTGGAGGAAGCCGGGGTCTCGTCGCTGCGGCCCCGGCCGGGGCGGTCCTCTCCGGGCCGCCCGCCAAGGGCAGGAGTGGATGAGTCGATGGAGACTCCCGGGTCGCAGACATCGCTGCACAGGGCCAATCTGGAGCGGGTCGTCCGCGCCGTACGGATGGCGGGATCGCTCACCCAGGCGGAGATCGCCCGGAGCACCGGGCTGTCCGCGGCGACCGTCTCCAATATCGTCCGTGAACTGAAGGACGGCGGCACGGTCGAGGTCACCCCCACCTCGGCGGGCGGCCGCCGGGCCCGCAGCGTCTCGCTCAGCGGCGACGCGGGCATCGTCATCGGCGTCGACTTCGGCCACACCCACCTGCGCGTCGCCGTCGGCAACCTCGCCCACCAGGTGCTCGCCGAGGAGGCCGAGCCGCTGGACGTGGACGCCTCGTCCGCCGAGGGGTTCGGCCGGGCGGAGGTGCTGGTCAAGCGGCTCATCGAGGCCACCGCCATCGGCCCGGACAAGATCATCGGCGTCGGGCTCGGCGTCCCCGGCCCCATCGACGTCGAGTCGGGCACGCTCGGCTCCACCTCGATCCTGCCGGGCTGGACCGGCATCAACCCCAGGGAGGAGCTGGCGGGCCGCCTCGGCGTCCCGGTCTACGTCGACAACGACGCCAACCTCGGGGCGCTCGGCGAGCTGGTCTGGGGGAGCGGCCGCGGCGTCAAGGACCTGGCGTACATCAAGGTCGCCAGCGGGGTCGGCGCCGGTCTGGTGATCGACGGCACCATCTACCGCGGCCCCGGCGGCACGGCGGGCGAGATCGGGCACATCACGCTCGACGAGTCCGGCCCGGTCTGCCGCTGCGGCAACCGCGGCTGCCTGGAGACCTTCACCGCCGCCCGCTACGTCCTGCCGCTGCTCCAGCCCAGCCACGGCCCCGGGCTCACCATGGAGCGGGTCGTCCAGCTGGCCCGCGAGGGCGATCCCGGGTGCCGCCGGGTGATCGGCGACGTGGGCCGCCACATAGGCAGCGGGGTGGCCAACCTGTGCAATCTGCTGAACCCGAGCCGCGTGGTGCTCGGCGGTTCGCTGGCGGAGGCCGGGGAGCTGGTCCTGGGGCCCATACGGGACTCCGTGTCGCGGTACGCGATCCCCAGCGCCGCCCGGCAGCTCTCGGTGCTCCCGGGGGCGCTCGGCGGACGTGCCGAGGTGCTCGGCGCGCTGGCCCTGGTGCTCAGCGAGATGGGGGATTCGACCCTTTTGGAGAGCACCCTCCCCGCGGCGACTCCTGCCTTCACTTAGATAACGAATGGCACCGTTGTCATCTCGTTAAGGATTTACTCCTTGACGCTGAGGCCCTGGCCGAGTTGACTTCCAGCCACCTCGGCCGCAACGTCGCGGCCTCGTCAGGGAGGTTCGAGAATGAACACGCGTATGCGACGTGCCGCCGTTGCCGTAGCCGCCACCACGATGGCGGTCTCGCTGGCCGCCTGCGGGAGCGCCAAGGAGTCCGGTGACAAGGCCGAAGGAGGCTCGGAGAAGAAGGGCGACGACCTGAAGATAGGTCTGCTCCTCCCCGAGAACCAGACGGCCCGTTACGAGAAGTTCGACCGCCCGATCATCGAGAAGAAGATCGGCGAGCTCACCGGCGGCAAGGCGGAGGTCACCTACGCCAACGCCAAGCAGGACGCGAACACGCAGTCGCAGCAGGTCGACACCATGATCACCAACAAGGTCGACGCCCTCATCCTGGGCTCGGTCGACTCCAAGGCGATCGCCAACAGCGTCAAGAAGGCCAAGGACGCGGGCATCCCGGTCGTCGCCTTCGACCGCCTCGCCGAGGGCCCCATCGACGCCTACACCTCCTTCGACAACGAAGAGGTCGGCCGGGTCCAGGGCAAGGCCCTGCTGGAGGCCCTGGGCGACAAGGCCGACGGCGGCCAGATCGTCATGATGAACGGTGCGATCACCGACCCGAACGCCGCCCTCTTCAAGAAGGGCGCCAAGTCCGTCCTGGACGGCAAGGTGAAGTACGGCAAGGAGTACGACACCAAGGAGTGGAAGCCGGAGAACGCCAACGCCAACATGGAGGCGGCGATCACCGCCCTCGGCAAGGACAAGATCGCGGGCGTCTACTCCGCCAACGACGGCATGGCGGGCGGCATCATCACCGCCCTCAAGGGCGCCGGCCTCTCGCCGCTCCCGCCGGTCACCGGCCAGGACGCCGAGCTCGCGGGTGTGCAGCGCATCGTCACCGGTGAGCAGTTCATGAGCGTCTACAAGTCCTACCCGGCCGAGGGCATCGTCGCCGCCGAGATGGCCGTGGCCCTCGCCAAGGGCGAGAAGCTCGACTCCATCGCCACCTCGGAGGTCGACAGCGCCACCACCAAGGGCGTCCCGACGGTCCTCGTCCCGGTCGTCTCGCTGACCAAGGACAACATCAAGGACACCGTCATCAAGGACGGCATCTGGACGCTGGACGAGATCTGCTCGGCCAAGTACAAGGCCGCCTGCGACAAGATCGGTCTGAAGTAGTCCGCCGGGCCCGGCCGCCCCGCGCGGCCCGGCCCCGCCCGAGCCGTACCCCGCCGCCCGCGCGGCGTCCGTACGGCGGCACCGCCCGCGTACGCGGCGCCGCAGCCCGGCCCGCACGCGCCACGAAGCCCGTCCGGCGCCCCGCCCACCCGACTGTCCCGCTGCCGGGCGGGGCGCCGGACGGAACAGCTTCCCCGTTCCTCTGTTCTCTTCATGCTCGACCGCCGCGCCTTCCCCCGGTCGCGGCATCCCCGCCGGTCAGGCGGCGAAGGAGATGGTTCACGTGTCCGCTACGCCCGTGTTGGCGTTGCGAGGGGTCTCGAAGCGATTCGGTGCCGTACAGGTACTCACCGATGTCGAGCTAGAGGTCCACGCCGGTGAGGTGGTCGCCCTGGTCGGCGACAACGGCGCCGGTAAATCAACGCTGGTCAAGACGATCGCCGGAGTCCACCCCATCGATGAGGGCGTCATCGAGTGGGACGGCCGGGCCGTGCGGATCGACAAGCCGCACGACGCCCAGAACCTCGGTGTCGCGACCGTCTATCAGGACCTCGCGCTGTGCGACAACATCGACGTCGTCGGCAACCTCTACCTGGGCCGGGAGCTGCGCAAGTTCGGCATCCTGGACGAGGTGGAGATGGAGCGCCGCTCCCGCGAGCTGCTGTCCACGCTCTCCATCCGCATCCCGAGCGTCCGCATCCCGATCGCCTCGCTCTCCGGCGGTCAGCGCCAGACCGTGGCCATCGCCCGCTCGATGCTCGGCGAGCCCAAGCTGGTCATCCTCGACGAGCCGACCGCCGCCCTCGGCGTCGAGCAGACCGCCCAGGTCCTCGACCTCGTCGAGCGACTGCGCGAGCGGGGCCACGCCGTCATCCTCATCAGCCACAACATGGCCGATGTGAAGGCCGTCGCCGACAAGGTCGCGGTCCTCCGGCTGGGCCGGAACAACGGGGTCTTCGATGTGAAGACCACCTCCCAGGAAGAGATCATCTCCGCCATCACCGGCGCCACGGACAACGCCGTGACCCGACGTGCGGCCCGTAACGCGGAGGTTTCGAAGTGACCACCGACGAGACCTCCACCACGCTGGACAAGACCGGCTCCGCGGACGCGACCGGCACCGCCTCCGGCGCCCCGGTGGGCAACCCGGAGGCCGCCGACGGCGCCGCCACGGTCGTCGACCCCCGCCTGCTCATCCGCGAGCAGGGCCTCGGCGGCTACCTCACCGAGTTCAAGCGCAAGATCAGCGGCGGTGACCTGGGGTCCATCCCCGTGGTCGTCGGCCTCGCGATCATCGCCATCGTCTTCCAGAGCATGAACTCCGAGTTCCTCTCCGCGAAGAACATCAGCGACATCGCCGTCACGATGGTCGCCACCGGCATGATGGCCGTCGGCATCATCTTCGTGCTGATGCTCGGCGAGATCGACCTCTCGGTCGGCTCCGTCTCCGGCGTCTCCGGCGCCCTGGTCGCGGTGCTCAGCGTCACCCAGGGCATGAACGAGTGGCTGGCGATCGTCGTCGCCATCGTCAGCGGCGCGGCGATGGGCGCGATCCACGGCTTCTTCTTCGCCCGGATCGGTGCCCCGGCCTTCGCCGTCACCCTGGCCGGTCTGCTGTTCTGGCTCGGCTTCATGCTCCAGCTGCTCGGCGACTCCGGCACGATCAACCTGGACGGCGACGGGGTGGTCGGCAAGCTGACCACGTACTACTTCACCGACGTCGCCGCCGCCTACGGGCTCGCCGTCGTCGCGGTCGTGGGCTACTTCCTCTCCGCCCTCCTGGACACCCGGCGCCGTGAGGCCGCGGGCATCCCGTCCCGGCCGGTCGTCGACATCGCGGTGCGCACCGCCGTCCTCGCGGTGTTCGCGTTCGCCGCCGCGTACATGTTCAACCAGTACCGCGGCCTGCCGCTCGCCCTGGTCCTCTTCCTGATCGTCCTGGTCGGCACGGACTTCCTGCTCCGCCGTACGGCCTACGGGCGGAAGATCTTCGCGCTCGGCGGCAGCGTCGAGGCCTCCCGGCGCGCCGGTATCAACGTCACCGCGATCCGGATCTCCGTCTTCTCCATCGCGGGGACCTTCGCGGCGATCGGCGGCCTGTTCTGGGCCTCCAAGATCGCGGCGGCCAACCAGGGCTCCGGCACCGGCGACCTGCTGATGAACGTCATCGCGGCGGCCGTGATCGGCGGCACCAGCCTCTTCGGCGGCCGCGGCCGCACCTGGAACGCGCTGCTCGGCGTCATGGTGATCGTCTCCATCCAGTACGGACTCTCGCTGGAGGGCATCGCCACCCCGATCCAGTACATGGTCACGGGCGCCGTGCTCCTGGCGACGGTCGTGATCGACTCCGTCACCCGGAAGACCCAGAAGACCGCGGGCCGCGCCTGACGGCTCAACCCCGCGCGGGTGCCCGGCGTCCCCAGGGACACCGGGCGCTCGCGCATGTCCGGGTACCGCTACAACCGGGCCGCCCGCTGCCCGCGTCCGGGAGCGGAACATTAGACTCATCGGATCGGCACGCTCGATCAGCTCAAACGCAAGGAGGCACGGGTGGATCTGCTGACCCGCATCAAGGGACCGCGCGACCTGGACCGGCTCAGCCTCGGTGAGCTGGAGCAGCTCGCGGACGAGATCCGCACCTTCCTGGTGGACGCGGTGTCCAAGACCGGCGGTCACCTCGGACCCAACCTGGGCGTCGTCGAGCTCACCATCGCCCTGCACCGCGCCTTCGACTCGCCGAAGGACAAGGTCCTCTGGGACACCGGTCACCAGGCCTACGTCCACAAGCTGCTCACTGGCCGCCAGGACTTCTCCCGGCTCAAGAGCAAGGGCGGCCTCTCCGGCTACCCCTCCCGCGCCGAGTCCGACCACGACATCATCGAGAACAGCCACGCCTCCGGGGTCCTCGGCTGGGCCGACGGCATGGCCAAGGCGAACGAGGTCCTGCGCAAGGACGACCACGTCGTCGCGGTCATCGGTGACGGCGCGCTCACCGGCGGTATGGCCTGGGAGGCGCTGAACAACATCGCCGCCGCCAAGGACCGCCCCCTGGTCATCGTCGTCAACGACAACGAGCGCTCGTACGCTCCCACCATCGGCGGCCTGGCCAACCACCTGGCCACGCTCCGTACGACCGACGGTTACGAACGGTTCCTGGCCCGTGGCAAGGACTTCCTGGAGCGCACGCCCGTCGTCGGCCGCCCGCTGTACGACACCCTGCACGGCGCCAAGAAGGGCCTGAAGGACTTCATCGCCCCGCAGGGCATGTTCGAGGACCTCGGCCTGAAGTACCTCGGCCCGATCGACGGCCACGACATCGAGGCCCTGGAGTCGGCGCTCCAGCGCGCCAAGCGCTTCGGCGGCCCGGTCATCGTGCACTGCCTCACCGAGAAGGGCCGCGGCTACACCCCGGCTCTCGAGGACGAGGCCGACCGCTTCCACGCGGTGGGCAAGATCCACCCGGACACCGGTCTGCCGATCTCCTCCTCCGGCCTCGACTGGACCTCCGTCTTCGGCGAGGAGATGGTCAAGCTCGGCCACGAGCGCGAGGACATCGTCGCGATCACCGCGGCCATGCTCCAGCCCGTCGGCCTCGGCAAGTTCGAGGAGGCCTTCCCGGACCGGATCTACGACGTCGGCATCGCCGAGCAGCACGGCGCGGTCTCCGCGGCGGGCCTGGCCACCGGCGGCCTGCACCCGGTCTTCGCGGTCTACGCCACCTTCCTCAACCGCGCCTTCGACCAGGTCCTGATGGACGTCGCCCTGCACCGGTGCGGCGTCACCTTCGTGCTGGACCGGGCGGGCATCACCGGCACCGACGGGGCCTCGCACAACGGCATGTGGGACATGTCGATCCTCCAGTGCGTGCCCACGCTCCGGATCGCCGCCCCGCGCGACGCCGACCAGGTCCGCGCCCAGCTGCGCGAGGCCGTCGCCGTCGACGACGCGCCCACCGTGGTCCGCTTCTCCAAGGGCGCCGTCGGCCCCGCCGTCCAGGCGGTCGGCAAGGCCGGCGGGATGGACGTCCTGCGTGAGCCGAGGGCGGACCGCCCGGACGTCCTGATCGTCTCCGTGGGCGCGCTCGCCCCGATGTGCCTGGAGATCGCCGACCTGCTCGACGCCCAGGGCATCTCCTCCACCGTCGTCGACCCCCGCTGGGTCAAACCGGTCGACGAAGCGCTCGCCCCGCTCGCCGAGCGCCACCGCGTCGTGGTCACGGTCGAGGACAACAGCCGCGCCGGAGGCGTCGGCTCCGCCGTCTCCCAGGCGCTGCGCGATGCCGGGGTCGACGTACCGCTGCGTGACTTCGGCATCCCGCCGGTCTTCCTCGACCACGCCTCCCGCGGTGAGGTCATGGCGGAGATCGGGCTGACCGCGCCGGACATCGCCCGGCAGGTCACCGGCCTGGTCGCCAAGCTCGACGGCCGTTTCGCCGGCCGCGCGGTGGAGCCCGCCCGCGACTGACCCGAACCGATCTGTTTTCGGGCCCACGGGCCGGGAAGACGACCCCTGTCCGGGTGGTTCTCCCGGCCCATTCGCATGAAACGGGCCAACTGGCGCGTTCTGGTGCCTCGCGGTCCTCATCATGGCGTTCACATCGAGTGCGTGGAGGTACGCAGGTGAGCGCGCAGGTCACACCGCCCAGCGGAAAAGGCATCTTCCGCACGAAGTCCGTCGAGCAGTCGATCCGCGACACCGAGGAGCCGGAGCACGCGCTCAAGAAGTCCCTCTCCGCGCTGGACCTGACGGTCTTCGGCGTCGGCGTCATCATCGGCACCGGCATCTTCGTGCTCACCGGCAAGGTCGCCAAGGAGACGGCCGGACCGGCCACCGCCATCGCGTTCGTGGTCGCCGGGGTCGTCTGCGCACTGGCCGCCCTCTGCTACGCCGAGTTCGCCTCCACCGTCCCGGTGGCCGGATCGGCGTACACCTTCTCCTACGCCTCGCTCGGCGAGCTGGTGGCCTGGATCATCGGCTGGGACCTGGTGCTGGAGTTCGCGCTGGGCACGGCGGTGGTGGCGGTCGGCTGGTCCGGTTACGTCCGCTCGCTGCTGGACAACGTGGGGTGGGCGCTGCCCGACGTGCTCTCCGGCACCGACGTGGCAAAAGGATTCGGCTTCGACATCCTCGCCTTCGTCCTGGTGCTGCTCCTGACCTGCGTCCTGGTGGTCGGGATGAAGCTCTCCGCCCGGGTCACCTCGGTCGTCGTGGCGATCAAGGTCGGCGTGGTGCTCATCGTGATCATCGCGGGGCTCTTCTTCGTCAAGGCCGACAACTACAAGCCCTTCGTCCCACCGTCCGAGAAGCAGTCCTCCGGCTCCGGCTGGGACGCCCCGATGGTCCAGCTGATGTTCGGCTACGAACCCACCAACTTCGGTGTGATGGGCATCTTCACCGCCGCCTCCATCGTCTTCTTCGCCTTCATCGGCTTCGACGTCATCGCCACCGCCGCCGAGGAGACCAAGCTGCCCCAGCGTGACATGCCGCGCGGCATCCTCGGCTCGCTCGTGATCTGCACGGCGCTCTACGTGGCGGTCTCCATCGTGGTCACCGGCATGCAGCGCTACAGCGAACTCACCGTCAGCGCCCCGCTCGCGGACGCCTTCAAGGCCGCGGGGCACCCGTTCTACGCGGGAGTGATCAGCTTCGGCGCGGCGATCGGCCTCACCACGGTCTGCATGATCCTGCTGCTGGGCCAGACCCGCGTCTTCTTCGCGATGAGCCGCGACGGACTGCTGCCGCGCTTCTTCTCCAAGACGCACCCGCGCTTCCGGACCCCGTACCGTCCCACGATCCTGCTCGGCGTCATCATCGCGATCGTCGCCGGGTTCACCAGCATCGACGAACTGGCCACCCTGGTGAACATCGGCACGCTCTTCGCCTTCGTGGTCGTCGCGCTCGGCGTCCTGGTGCTGCGCCGCACCCGCCCCGACCTGCCCCGCGCCTTCCGCACCCCCTGGGTGCCGGTGCTGCCCATCGCCTCGGTGGCCGCCTCGGTGTGGCTGATGCTCAACCTGCCCGCGGAGACCTGGCTGCGGTTCGGGGTCTGGATGGCGCTCGGCGTGGTGATCTACTTCGCCTACGGGCGCTCCCGCAGCCGGATGGTCAAGGAAGGCCGCTAAGGGCTGTCCTCGGATCGCGGCAGCGGTCGGACCGTGCGCGGGCCCACGCACCGGGCCCCGTGCGCCTCGACCCGCTGCCGCAGTCCGCGGTCGGCGGTCACCACGACGCACTCCCGGCCGGGGGCCGCCGCGGCCGCCAGCCCGGCGATCAGGTCGTCACCGCTGCCCGGGGCGGAGACCACGTCGACGCCCGGCACGGACGCGACGCCCCGGGCGGCCCCCTCGACGACGAGCACGATCTCCACCGGGCCGGGCAGCCCCGGCAGCCCCTCCGCCGCGTACCGCACCAGCGAGTCCCGCAGCCGCTCGGCGGCCCCGCGCCGGTCCCGCCACCACCCGTCGGGAACCGAACCGACCACGTTGGCCGCGTCCACGATCAGCAGCGCCGCTTCGTCCTCACCCATGCGGGCAGGGTGTCACGCGCGGGTGGCGCGAGACACCGTCAGCCGCCGGTGGCGGGGGACTTCTTCGCTTCCTCGGGGATCGTGGCGTCCTCGCGGATCGCCTTCCACAGCTGACCGGCCTGCGGCTCGGCCGCGACCACCCGGTTCGGGTCGATCCTGTCGTACGCCACCGGCAGCATGATCGTCTCCATCGACGCCGGGTCGACACCGTCCATCGAGCGGGCGAACTGGGCCAGCGAGGTGAGCGAGGCGAGCCCCGAGTCGGTGGTGAGCGCCTTGGTGGCGGCGTTGGCGATCCGGTAGGAACCGGCCGGACTGCCCAGCAGGTCCTGGGACCTGACCTCGCTCAGCAGGGCCAGCAGGAACTGCTGCTGGAGCCCGATGCGGCCGAGGTCGCTGCCGTCGCCGATGCCGTGCCGGGTCCGGACGTACGCGAGGGACTCGGTGCCGTCCAGTCTCTGCGGGCCCGCGCTGAGGCGCAGTCCGCTCGCCTTGTCGTCGATGTCCTGGGGGACGTCGACGGTGACTCCGCCGATGGCGTCGACCAGGTCCTTGAAACCGGCGAAGTCGATCTCCAGATAGTGGTCGATGCGCACACCGGACATCTTCTCCACCGTCTTCACCACACAGGCCGGACCGGCCTGCGCGTAGACGGAGTTGAACATGACCCGTTCCCTGGCGGGCAGCGGCGAACCGCCGTTCCCGGCGCACTCGGGCCGGTCCACCAGGGTGTCGCGCGGCACGGAGACGGCGACGGCCTTCGACCGCCCCTCGGGTATGTGCACCACCATTGCGGTGTCGGAGCGGGCGCCGCCGACGCTCCCGCCTCCGCCGAGCTCCTCGTTCTCTGCCCCGGCCCGTGAGTCCGACCCCAGGACCAGCAGGTTCTGCCCGCTGGTGGGCAGCCTCTCCGGACGGTCCTCGCCGAGCGCCTTGTCGATGTCGACGCCCTTGATGTTGCCGTCCAGCTCGCTGTACAGCCAGTAGGCCGTGCCGCCGCCGGCGAGCAGCAGGACGAGCAGGACACCGAGCGCGATCCTGAGCCCGCGCCGGCGCCGGGGCGGCCTGGCCGCTCGTCGGGAGGTGCGGGAGCCCGGGGGTATGCCGTCGTCGCTCATCCTGTGCCAAGTCCCTTGGTCTCGCGGCCCCGTGGGGCTGTGGCGGGTGGACTCGGGTGGGGGAGGGGCCGGTCCGACAGTCGTGGTCCGGTGAACTATAGACAAGGAGTCGAGCATCCGTGCGAGTCCTGTGTAGGCTCGTCCGGCCCGCCGGAGCGCCGTGTCGCCGTCGACCGGCGGGTGATCCTCGTCGACCGGGGACCGGCTGTTCACCCCGGCGCACGCCTCCCGCGTCCAGCCGCGGTACTGACACCGTACGAGAGCCCGGGGCGCGTCGGCCGACGCCGGGACCCCGCCAGAACCGGAGAGCGCCACCATGTCCGCAGCACCGTCCGGCCTGCACACCGGCATCGACACCTCTGACGCGTATCCGGTGCACTACCGCTTCAGCCCGGCCAAGAAGGGCAACCAGCACCTCGTCGTCGTCTTCGCCGACATCGCGGCGCCCGACGACTACGGCTGGTCGAACGGCGTCTTCGACAAGCTGCGCGCCAACGTCCTGTGGATCCGCGACCACTTCGACGGCCGCAACAGCTACTACCTGTGCCGGGGGATGGACTTCACCCTGGAGCGGTCCGTCCTCGCGCTGATCGCCACCGTGAGGAACTCCCTCGGGCTCACCCCCGGCCAGTGCACCCTGTGGGGCGGCTCCAAGGGCGGCAGCGCCGCCCTGTACTTCGGGCTCAAGTACGGCTTCGGCAACATCGTGGCGCTCGTACCGCAGTTCCTGATCGGCACCCATCTGCGCAAGCACCCCGAGACCGCCCGGTTCATGATGGGCGAGGTCACCGAGCGGAACATCCAGGTCCTCGACCGGGTCATCCCGGACCTGGTGACCTCCGGGGCGAACCGGGGCGCCCACATCTATCTGCTCTCCTCCCCGCAGGACGAGCAGTACCCCGTCCAGGTCGAGCCGTTCCTCCCGCTCCTCCAGGGCTACGAGAACGTCAACCTCATCCTCAGCGACTCCCCGCACATCAGCGGCCACACCGAGGTCATCCGGCGCAACGTGCCGATGCTCATGGGGCTGGTGAACTTCCTCATCGACGGGATGCCCCCGCGCCTGGGCCACGTCGTCAACGGGCGGGAGCGCCCGGAGGCCGACCGGTCGGCCATCGACGCCTTCCTCAAGGCCACCTCACAGATCCGGGACACCTTCCCCGCACCCCTGGTGCACACGCCGGTACCGGGCCAACACGTCGGGGCGGCCGTCCGGTTCACCGGCTTCGCCCCGGGCGCGGTACGGGTCGGCCTCCGGGAACGCGGCGCGTCCCTCGGCTCCCCGGACGTGGCCGCCGACGGCAGCTGGTCCTGGGAGCCGCCCGGACCCATGGCGCCCGGCGACCACCTGGTGCGCGTCTTCGCGGTGGACCCCGCCGGATTCGCCTCCCCGACGACCGACGTCGCCTTCCGGGTGGGGAACGGCCACGCCGCGTCCCGCCGCTGACCGCTCAGCCGGTGGTGAAGCGTGGCAGCGGCACTCCGGTGACCCCGGCCGGCGGCAGGCCCGAGGGCATCTTCCCTGCCCTTCTCCGCATGACGGAGCGGGGGGGGGGGGGGGGGGGCCGCGGGCGGGCCCCCCCCCCCCCCCCCCCCCCCCCCCCCCCCCCCCGCGCCCCCGCCCCCCCCCCCCCGG